>JBJEMA010000080.1:20891-51296 GCA_051879435.1 Lachnospiraceae bacterium | reverse complement strand
CAGCGACATAATGTGCAAAAATATTCACCATTTTTGCACAGCGACATAATGTGCACAGATATTCACCTTTTTTGCGCAGCGCTATAATGTGCACAGATATTCACCTTTTTTGCGCAGCGACATAATGTGCAGGAATGCGACATTATTTGCGCAGCAAATACCGGAGCATTCCTGCACATTATGGCGCGAAGCACATAACCAAGCATTCCTGCACATTATGGCGCGGAGCACATAACCGAGCATTCCTGCACATTATGGCGCGAAGCACATGCAATTAGATATCCACATCGGCTGCGTTAAATACCGGACCCTCGACGCAGATTCTTGTATTGTTCACATGCGTATGATGGTCTTTTTCCACGGTTTTGCAAACACAACCCAGACACGCACCCACACCGCACGCCATTCTCTCTTCCAGCGAAATATACGCCGTCATGTTATTTTCCTGTGCATACGCCTTGATTGCGCGAAGCATCGGCATTGGACCGCAGGCAAAAATAACATCCGCACGGATATCATTTTCTTTGATTGCATCCAACACGGTTCCTTTTGTTCCGACAGAACCGTCTACCGTTGCAATATGAGTAGTAGCCACTGCATCAAATTCTTCCTTCAGGAACAAATCTGCATTGGCATATCCCAGCACTATTTCTTTTTCTCCCGGAACCGATTTGGCAGATAGCAGCATTGGCGGAATTCCGATGCCTCCGCCGATTAATAACACCTTTTTGCCTTCAACAAGGGAAATATCGTAACCATTTCCCAAAACACCCAGTATTTCAATGGTTTCTCCTTTTTTATAGGAGGAAAGTTCCCGGGTTCCTTCTCCTACGGTACGGTATACCATGCGAAGAAGATTTTTCTCCGCATCAACATCACAGATACTGATTGGTCTTGCCAGAATTTTACTCTTATCCTTCAAATATACGCCCAAAAACTGACCGGCTTTTGCCTCTTTTGCAAATTCCGTTTCCAGCCATAAAGAATATACACCGGTCGCCAGTTCCGTTTGCTCTTGTATGATTGCTTTCAATTTTCTTTTTGCCATCTGTCTTCATCCTCTTTGCAATTTCTTTTCTCTTTTGAAAATGTATTTTCCAGGCCCGGAAATGAATTTCCTAATCGCGGAAAAAATTTCTTAATCCTGAAAATGTATTCTCCAAAATCCAAAAGAGAAATCCATGTTATTTGTTTGAAAATACGATTTTGCCACCGCAAATGGTATATTTTACTACGCCGTATAGTTCTTCTCCAAAAAACGGGGAATTCTGTGATTTTGACCGGTACGGTCCGCTCACCTGCTTCTCTTCCATGGAGAATATCACCAGATCTGCCGGCGCACCCTCGTAAATATTACCGGCCGGTAAATGATACATTTTTGCCGGTGCATAAGACATCCGCTCCATTAACTCGTCCACCGTAAGAATCCCCGGACGAACCAGATTGGTAATTCCAAGAGGCAACGCCGTCTCCAACCCGATAATTCCGCTTGGTGCTTCGGTAATCGGCTTGTCCTTTTCTTCTTTGCTATGGGGCGCATGATCGGTTGCAATTAAATCAATGGTGCCATCCTTTAATCCCTGCAAAATGGCCTGACGATCCTCCTCCGTACGAAGGGGCGGATTCATTTTGGCCAGCGTACCATGCCGGATTACCGCATCCTCCGTTAATGAGAAATGGTGCGGGGTCGCTTCCGCATGCACATCTCCGCCGCGGTTTTTTGCCTGACGAACCAGGTCAACCCCTTCCTTTGAACTGATATGCTGAATATTAATGCAGGCACCGGTCTTTAAGGCAATCTCAAGGTCTCTGGCAATCAGGTTTATTTCCGCTTCTCTCGGAGAACCGCCGATTCCAAAATATTCGGATGCTTTCCCTTTATTAACGCCGTTGTTTTCAATAAAAACCGGATTTTCCTCATGAAAACTGATAGGCACATTAAGTTCCTTAGCCTTTTTCATTGCAGTTTCGACTAATTGTTCATCCATAATCGGCTTTCCGTCATCCGTAAATCCAACGGCACCACAATCATACAGGCGGTCCAAATTAGTCAAAATCTCACCCTGCATTCCCATTGTCACCGTTGCACAGGTTTCCACATGTATGTCTGTTTTCTTTCCTTTTTCCAGAACATAATGCAGGGTTTCTACCCCGTCAACCGGCGGTTTTGTATTCGCCATAAGTACCACGGTAGTATAGCCACCGGCGGCGGCCCCTTCGGCTCCGGAAGCAATGTCTTCTTTATAGGTAAATCCCGGATCACGAAAATGGGAATGCACATCCACCAATCCCGGCGCAACAATACAACCCTTTGCATCTATTACGATATCCGCATCCTGTGGATAATTGAAAATATCATTGCCGATACGGGTAACCATTCCGTCTTCGATAAGAATATCCATTTTTTCATTTCTGCCGTCCGCAGGATTTACGAACTGTCCATTTATTATTCGCAGTCGACGCATATATTTGTCGCCTTTCTTTTCGTGAACTACCCACCAACAAACGCCGGTGGGATTGCAGTTGCCATATTTTAATCTGCTTAAATTGTACCATTTCCCCCTTTTTGTTTCCATAATTATTTCATGAATCACGGTTCTTTCCTTTACGATTCCATGGTTCTTTCCTGTTTCCGGTACCTGCGTATTTTCCCGGATTGGAATTCTACGGCAACACTTTGCGAATTCCCTTATTCAAAGATAACCGGAACATCCATTTTTTCGGTTTTAATCACCAAAAACGGGAAGGAGCCGGATGCTACCTGTGTTTCGGAAACCGTCGGACCAATCAGTGTAGTATCAATTACAATACCATCCGTCGTTTCATAAAATTCTTCCACGGAAATGCTGTATCCGCCTGTTTCCTGCTTTCCGTAGCCTACACAGACATAAAGCGCATCTTCCGTGATGTAGGTCAGTTTCATCGGCGTTTCCTTATTTTCATTGATGAAATCATAAAATTCCTGCGGAATTTCCGCCTCCGGAAGTACCGTATAATCCAGATCCCGTACCTTATTGCGGCTGCCCTCACGAACCGTACATCCCATCAACATACTAAACGCAGTGATTACGATAAGACATAACAGACTTCTTTTCCAAAAACATTTTTCCATATCAACACCTCTTCCTTTTTCGGGCGGAAAGGCGCCCTTTTTCATTAGTTCATTTTATGGAAAAAAATGGTATAATAGACCAATAGATTTGTTTTACTTGTATTAATTTTGTTTTTTTCAGAAAGGATTATCCGGTTTTTACCGGGATGGTATTGTTTTCACATGCTTCGTCTGATTTTTACGGCACTGTTTTTATTGTTGTTTCTTCTTATTTCCATTTTTATTCAGTTATTTGAACTAATCCTCGGCTGTTTTAATAAGGATGCCCGGGATCGCAGTTCTCTGGCCATTGTAAAATGGGCCTTTCGCGTCATCATCTTTATCAGCGGATGCAAGGTGGACTATATTGGATTGGAAAATGTGCCTGCTGATGAGCCGGTTCTTTATGTTATGAACCATCGTGGTTTCTTTGATATCATCCTGACCTATATTAAAGTACCGAGACCTACGGGTTACATTGCCAAAAAGGAAATCGAAAAAACACTGATGCTTGCCTGGTGGATGAAATTACTCCATTGCCAGTTCATGGACCGGAAAGACATCAGGAAGGGTCTGGAATGCATCAAAAAATGTTCGGAAGAAATTAAGCGGGGCTACTCCATGGTTATTTATCCGGAAGGAACCCGGAATAAAACAACGGAACCGGTCTTGGATTTTCACATGGGTAGTTTTAAGATTGCGGAAAAAACAAATTGCAAGATTGTGCCGGTATCGGTTTGCAATACGGAAAATATTTTTGAGAACTATCATCATATGATTCGTAAACAACATGTAATCATTGAATACCTGCCGGCCATTGATGTGGCTGCCATGAGCCGCGAAGAGAAAAAAGAATTGGCAGACATCACGCACAATCAGATTCGTGATGCCTACCTGAAAAATGTTGCCCTTATCGAAGCAAAGTAAAATTCCAAACTATTTTTACAATGTTTCCACCGTCACATCGGATTAGTTGTCCGAACTGTTTCGCAAAGTAATATTCGATGCAATTTTGATGCCCAGTTTGATTGGCCACGGACGGAGCGCCTTGTCAGCTTCCTTCAGCATTTTCCTGATTTCGATGTGCTGCGGACAATGTTGTTCACACTTCCCGCAGTTGATACACTGGGATGCAAATCCCGGTTCCTTACGCATTCCCATTACCTGCGCAAATTCCATACGGGCACTGTTTTTTGTATCAATGAACATCTGGTTGTAATAATAGAAGTTGCCCGGAATATCCACACCTTTCGGGCAAGGCATACAATAGCGGCAAGCGGTACAGCCGACCTTCTCCTTGTCCTTGATTAGTTTTACCACCTCGCGAACCAGGTCCTCCTCTACTTCGCCGAATTCCCCGATTTTCACATCTGATGCAATCCGCATATTTTCTTCGACCATTTCCAGGGAGTTCATGCCGGATAATACGCAGGTCACTTCTTTTTGGTTCCATAACCAGCGTAGTCCCATTTCCGGCGGCGTCCAGTGATTCTTATGATTGGCGATCATTTTCTTCGCCTTCTCCGGAATCTGATTGACGAGTTTACCACCCCGAAGCGGTTCCATGATAATCACAGGGATTCCTTTTGCGGCGGCGGCCTCCAGTCCGCGACGCCCTGCCTGACTGTGTTCATCAAGATAATTGTACTGGATCTGGCAGAAATCCCAATCATAGGCATCCAGCAGTTTGATAAACATTTCCGTATTCCCGTGATAGGAAAATCCAATGTTCCGGATGCTGCCATTTTCCTTTTTTTCTTTGATCCATTCCTCAATTCCCAGCGCTTTGATATTTTTCCAGCCCTTAATATCCGTAAACATGTGCATCAGGTAGTAATCAATATAATCGGTTTTCAGACGCTTTAATTCCTCCTGAAAAATCTTTTCAATGGAGGCCGCATTACGGATAATATACTGCGGAAGTTTGGTTGCAATATTTACTTTTTCTCTGCAATGATTCTTCTCCAGAATTGTTCCGAGACATTCTTCACTTCCGCCATATACATAAGCTGTATCAAAATAATTCACGCCTCCCCGAATGGCGCAGAGAATCTCTCTCTCCGCTTTCTCGTAGTCAATGCCGGTACCCTTTTTTGTAAAACGCATGCAACCATATCCCAGCAGGGAAATGTCATTTCCGTATTTGTCTTTTCTATATTGCATTGTCAAACCCTCGTTTCTTTTCCTGACATTTTGCCGCCAAATCACTTTGCTGCCGGATCACTCTGCCGCCAATTCGCACGACCAAATCACCGTCACCGGTTTGCACCGCGTCCAAATCACATTGCCCGTAAAATTTCGTTGCCGCCAGATAGTTCTGCCACAGTATTGCCGCCATGTCGCATGTTCAAATCACCGTCGCCGGTTTGCGCCGCGTCCAAATCACATTGCCCGCAAAATTTCGTTACCGCCAGATAGTTCTGCCACAGTATTGCCGCCATGTCGCACGTTCAAATCACCGTCACCGGTTTGCACCGCGTTCAAATTGCGTTACCCGCGCATTTTATTTAGTCAAAATATATCTTGCTACATGAACGCCACTGGCAGATGCATGCGATAAGGAATGGGTAATTCCGCTACAGTCTCCGATAATAAAAAGATTTTCATGGAGGGTCTGCAGATTCTCATCAATCTCGACTTCCATGTTGTAGAACTTAACCTCCACACCATAGAGAAGGGTATCCATATTGGCCGTACCCGGCGCTATCTTGTCCAATTTGTAAATCATTTCGATAATGCCGTCAAGGATACGCTTCGGCATTACAAGGCTAAGGTCTCCCGGCGTTGCATTTAAAGTCGGCGTGATAAATGCCTCGTCAATACGGGACTGGGTGCTTCGTTTTCCCGCAATCAGATCGCCGAAACGCTGTACAATGACACCGCCGCCAAGCATATTGGAAAGCCGCGCAATACTCTCACCATAACCGTTGCTGTCTTTGAACGGTTCAGAAAAATGTTTTGCCACCAGCAGAGCAAAATTGGTGTTTTCCGTCTGCTTTGCCGGATCCTCATAACTGTGTCCGTTCACGGTAACGATGCCGTTGGTGTTTTCATTTACCACCGCGCCTTTTGGATTCATACAGAAGGTTCGCACCAGATCCCCATATTTTTCCGTCCGGTAAATGATCTTGCTTTCGTATAACTCGTCCGTCAGATGAGAAAATACCTCTGCCGGAAGTTCTACACGAACACCGATATCCACGCGGTTGGATTTGGTCGGAATCTTCAAATCCCGGCATACGCCCTCCATCCATTTCGAACCGCTCCGGCCGGCGGAAATAATGCAGTAGGTTCCGTCAAAGGAGCCCTGCTTCGTTTCCACGCGGTATCCTTCTTCGGTCTTTTCCACCTTTTCCACCGGACAGTTAAAGTAGAAATCCACCTGCTCTTTCAATTCGTTATAAAGGTTCTCCAGAACAATGTAATTAATATCCGTTCCCAGATGTCGTACCGACGCATCCAAAAGATGAAGTCCGTTCTGAAGACAGAGTTTCTTGATTTTCGTATTCGCCGTCGAATAAAGGTGCGTTCCTTCTCCACCATGACGCAGATTGATTTCATCCACATATTTCATCAATTCGATGGCCCGGTTTTTCCCGATATACTCATATAATGTTCCGCCGAATTGATTCGTGATGTTGTACTTTCCGTCGGAAAATGCTCCGGCTCCACCAAATCCGTTCATAATTGAACAAGGTTTACAACCGATACAGCTTTTTATCTTCTCTCCGTCAATCGGACATTTTCTCTTGTCCAGCGGATTACCCGCTTCAAAAATTCCAATCTTCAGATTACAATTTCCCTGCATCAGTTCATAAGCAGAAAAAATTCCCCCCGGTCCTGCTCCGATAATTATTACATCATATTTCATAACTTTTTCTCCTTTACCAAATATTCTTTATAACGATAAAAATCATCATTTCGAAGCGATAATTCCATGTAAATGCCATCGCTTCTATATTCTGCTTTTTTTACAACAGCATTATCATTCAGATAACTGACAATTCCGCCTTCCTCATACGGAAAACAATAACAGCCTTCCCGGTAACGATCCTGCAGTTTTTCCTCCACCAGTTCCAACAACTCTTCCAGACCAATCCTTTTTTTCGCGGAAAGGAAAATGCGATTGCCCTTCACGATTGGCAGCAGTTTCTCATCCATGCAAAGATCTGCTTTATTATAAACATAGATGGCAGGCAAATCGGCTGCTCCCAGTTCCTCCAGCGTCTGCAAGGTTACATTGATTTCGTCATCCCTGTTGAAATCCGAAAAATCCACTACATGCAACAGCAAATCCGATTCCACCGCCTCCTCCAGCGTGGAATGAAAGGCCTCCACCAGATTGGTGGGCAGATTGGAGATAAAACCGACCGTATCGGAAAGCAGAAACGGATGATGGCCTTTTGGCTTAATCCGGCGGACTGTCGTATCCAATGTTGCAAACAGCATATCCTTTTCAAAAACTTTTTTCTCTTCCGGAAATGCATCCTTATTGTAATAAGTCTCCAACATCGCATTCATCAGCGTCGATTTGCCGGCATTGGTGTAACCCACCAATGCGATCCGCAGGGCACCGGTATCGTTACGTTTTTTCCTCTGGGTCACGCGCTCATGTGCAACCTGTTTTAATTCTTTTCGAAGCTCTGTCAGACGATGCTCCAGTTTTCTACGGTCCAGTTCCAGTTTCTTTTCCCCGGCCCCTTTATTGGCGCGGCTTCCACCACCGCCTCCCTGACGGGAAAGAGCCTCGTGAAGTCCCACCAGTCTTGGCAGCATATATTGCAATTTGGCACATTCCACCTGCAGTCTCGCCTCCCGGCTTTTTGCCCGGCGTTCGAAAATTTCCAAAATCAAGCCGGTTCGGTCCATCACCGGACACTGCAATTGATTTTGCAGATTGCGAATCTGCGTCGGTGAAAGGGTATTGTCAAAAATAACCACATCCGCATCATCCATGGTTCTAACATAATCAATTTCTGCAACTTTTCCCGGACCGACATAAAATGTCTTATTCGGCGTCGAAAGATTCTGCTCCAGACGCCCCATTACCTCCATGTCACAGGCCTCGGCCAGATTCCAGAGTTCCTGCATGGATAATTCAAAATCGGAATCCTTCTCATCATCAAGGTGAATACCTACGAGAATGACCCGTTCTTTTATTTCTTTTTTCTGCTCTTCCAAATAAAATCCTCACTATTCGTCAAAGAATTATTCACTTAATATGCCCGGAAAAATATATGTCGCCTTTGACGCCGCCTGTTTTTCCTTTGAATATATTATACCATATACAAATCCTTTAAAAACAGAATTGTCAGCGACATTGTCGCTGACAATTAATTCATCAATTGAAACACCAAACAGTATGCTTAGTGCGAACAGATTATCCACGCTTGGAAGACTCTCGCCCCGTTGCCACTTATACACCGCCTGCGGTTCATTGAACCCCATAAACGCTGCAATCTCAGTGACTTTGTAGCCTCTTTCTTTGCGTAACTGTTTAATCTTTTCGCCGGTTTTCTGCATATTGATGGTCGGATAAGAAATACAAATTTTATTCGATTTTCCCATTGCATTTTCCTCCTTCAATGATAAAAACTCTGCCTGTCCGGAATAAATCATTCCGGCTTTTCTTCAAGGGTAATATATAAAATACTGTGAAAAAACTCGATTGTCAATATTGATTCATACTCTTTTTCGAAAAATCAATTTTTCTTTTTTATCTGAAATACAACGCCCGATTTTGGATATATCCATTCATCTTTAATTGCAATATCATATAAACCAGCCCTTTTAATACATGCCCCGCTATTGGACTGCGCCTCTTTATTCAGATAGGAATACATACTTACATCCATTCCCGATTTGTATTTCAGTTTGATATGTGGCTCCTTTGTCGGATCAACCAGGGTAACTTCAAAAATCGAATCCCAGACACGCGGCATCTTAAAATATATATTTACCGTGTGTTCGGTTATATCCAAACTTTTGTCGTAATCCAACTTAAATTTTAAAATAATACCATTTGATTTCCGTTCTACTTCATATTCTCTTTCGTCCTCATCCCCTTCACTATTATCAATTCTTAATACCGGAACAAACAGAGAATCGATTACATGATATAATTGGTCGGCCGGAATTTTATTAATATAATCAACCGCTTCCGGTTCAATCACCAAATCCTCATTAAAAATACATTTTGCAAAATCATCATCTCTTCCGGTTTCCAGAAGACCTGCATCCAAACTCTTTTTATCATATGCAAATCCAATACTGACATATGATCCGATATAATTAATATCCGTTTGTGACAGATATTTTATCGTAAATTTTAATTCTTCCTCAATTAGATAATATTTCCCTTCTTTGATTCCCGGGAAACCGGCATCCGCATATTCCTGCGGTAAAGAAGAGTCCAAATTAATGATATAGTCAAACGATTTTCGAATTCTGGCCCCCCGCATTTTATCAAAATATTTTTCCATATTGGTAACCAGCATATCTACCGCATCTTCATCTTTTACCATAGAGGATATCGTAGACTTCAAAAAATTTCTTTTATCCTCATCTTCAAATGCATCCAGTATTTCCGGTTCCCCCATCAGTGTTTTTGTTATTTGCTGGGAAGTCTCTCTTGTCTGCTCTTCCTGCGTCAGTTTGTTATACAAAATATCAAAGATACAAAAACCACCAAATACACCAATCAGATTGCCCACTACACTGTCAACAAAGTCAAGTAACTTATAACCTCTGAAAATGGCCAAAACTGCATATCCGAGCATGATAACAATTGCTGCAACCAGAAAGCAGATTACTGTAGCCGGCCATGCACCCTTAATTCCTTTTTTCTTATCCGATTTTTTCAAATCTCAATTCCTCCCTTGTAAACACACCTTTGTAAAATGCAGGTTGCTTTTTATAATACGCCCAAAATCGGTCTCCATAATCATAATGCCACCATTCGGATGGTAAATTAGTAAATCCCGCTTTTATCATTATGTTATATAACATTCTTCGATTATCTCGGATTTCAGAATTATTTCCTTTTTCATAATAATTCGTAAAGGTTCTGTCTGAAAATTCATCAAACGCGGAACCCATATCCAGTTCCTTACCATTGGCATCTAAAATTGTTACGTCAATAGCCCCTCCGGTCGTATGAACCGGTGGGACAATTCTATCTTCCACCGGATTGGAGACAAATTTACAAATAACAGCATTTCTCTGGTTTTCGGAACAATTTTCCAGTTGATATTCCTTTATGATCTCTTCTGCATACTTTTCATAAAGTTCCTTTTGTAATGCAAAAGGTCTCCATGCATCAAGAATTTTGAACTTATAGCCATCCGGCAGCATTTTTGCGGCTTCCATAAGCCTCTTATACACATCTTGTCTGACAAAACACTGTTTTTCGGCAAAATCCATTCCTAATATAGGATATTGCATTTCTACTTCCATTCCATCATTTGATGTTAATTCCACAAATTTGTCCTCGGTAAAACAGACCTCTATGTAACGCTCCGGTTCCCTTATTTCGGGAATTGGTTTTTTCATAGTTTTGCCCCCTTCGAACCTCCCAAACCGGCAGAATTTAAAATGTTGGTATCAAATGTAAAAGTCAGATTTTCTTCCGTTCTTACCCTTTTCAGAGCAAGTTGTATCATCCGATCCAGCAATTCTTTATAGGTAATGCCCAGCGGCTCCCACAAATAAAAGGCCAGAGATCCGGGAATTGTATTAATCTCATTAAAATATAGACTACCGTTCTCCTCATCAATCATAAAATCAATTCGCGCTACCCCATTGCAGCCAAGTGCCTGAAATGATTTGACTGCCATCTGTCGCACTTCTTCTCTCTTTTCCGGAGACAAATCCGCAGGAATTTTTCTCGATACACTTGCCATCCCCTTTGCATTCCCGCATTTTGCATTACTCACATACTTATCCTCATAACTAAGAATGTCCTTCGTATGAAGCGGTTCCTCACATTCCGATGCTTCTGCCTCATTTTCATCGCCAAGAACGGAACAGTTAATTTCTCTCAAATTGGTTATGGCATGTTCCACTAATACTTTGGTGGCATATCGATATGCATCATCGATGGAATTCGATAACTCTACACGGTTTTTGGCTACACTGATTCCCACACTGGAACCCAGATTAACCGGTTTAATAATCACCGGATAACCGAACCGGTTCTCTATTTTGTCCATCATGGACTCCATTTCTGCGTAATCGGACAGGGTAAATATCTGTGCATCTAAAACCGGCACGCCTGCTTCCTTAAGAATCATTTTCATTATATATTTGTCCATACCTACCGCAGATGCCGTTACATCACAACCGACAAACGGAATACCAACGGTCTTAAGATATCCCTGCAAAGCGCCGTCTTCCACATTCGTTCCATGTACAACCGGAAATGCCACATCAATATCCATCATCGTGTTCTTTCCAAATTTTTTCAAAGGATAAGAGACAAGCCGTATTTTCCCATCTTCTTTTATCATGATAACTCTTTGTGAATTTGAAATAAGAGAATCGATATCCTTATAGGACTCTATTTTTCCTATTTTTTCCCCTATGTACATCTCATTATTTTTTGTCATATAAACCGGAATCACTTCATATTTTTCCGTATCCATGTTCATGATAGCCTGTATTCCGGAAATAACGGATACCTCGTGTTCCACACTCTTGCCTCCGAACAGCATAGCAACTCTCAATTTCATGGTTCAAAACTCCTTCCTAATAATTATCGGGTAAATCATTTTCCAGTAATATATATTTATGTCCCTTTCCTTTGATTGCATAAGCATAGGAAACTGCATCTTCGAGTTTATCATAGGTAAGACATTTATCGGTTGGAAATCCCTTGCAAAGCGCTCCTTCCTTTATTGGCTCCGTATGTTTCTTTCCAACAAGCAGAATATAATCACAACAATCGGCTGCATATGTTCCGAATTTGTAGTTATATTCTTTTTCTTTTTCTCCAAGTTCCACCATTCCCGGCGTAATCAATATCCGGATACCGTCAAACATTGCCAATGTTTCTACTGCTGCCTTAGAACCCACGGGATTTGAGTTGTACGCATCATCAATAATGGTCACCAGTCCCTGCTCTCTCATCTGCATTCGATGTTCCACCGGCTCAATCCGGCGCACCGGAACCTTCAATTCTTTTAAGGTCATCCCCAATGAATTTGCAACCGCAATGGCACCTACCACATTAATTACATTATGTTTTCCAATGAGTTTCATTCGGAATCGCTCCGATTCTCCGGAAGGCGTTACAACCGTAAATTCGGTACCAAACTGGGAAACGGAAATATCTTTTGCCTGATAGCCTTCCCCTTCTTTTTCCGAGTAATAAAAGGTCTTTGCCGAATATTCCGCAGCCTTTTCCTGAATAAAATCATTATCTCCGTTTAAGAATAGTTTACCCTCTTGCGGCAGAGCATCTGCCAATTCAAATTTTGTTTTTTGAATATTCTCCATATGGAAGAAGGTTTCGAGATGTTGCGGACCGACGGAAGTAATGACACCATAATCCGGATGCACAAGATCGCATATTTCCTTAATCTCGCCCACTCGTCTGGCGCCCATTTCACAAATAAAAATCTCGTGTGTCGGCTTCAAAAAATTGCGTATTGTTATTGTAACACCCAAAGGCGTATTATAATTACCCGGCGTAACAAGCACATTATATTTGTTCTTTAAAAGTGTCTGCAGGTAGAACTTCATACTGGTCTTTCCGTAACTTCCTGTCACACCGATGATTTTTAAATGTGGCATTTCTTCAAGTTTTCTTTCCGCTTCATGAATGAAATGTTGGTTAATGGTCTTTTCAATCGGATGATTCAAAAGATTCGCCAGTAAATTCAGATACAACTGTGCAGAAATTAAAACAGCAAATAATCCCGCTATCGCACGGATACCCCATAAGCCTGCCGTTATGCCAATCACGGCTATGGTGATAAGCAGAATCGTGATAATCATTCGTTTTACTCTTGCGGTAAAAACAAGTTTTTTCTTTGAATTTAATCTCCGCATTGCATTATATACAAGAATGTCTAATAAAAGCGTAAGTAAAAGAACGATATCAATTCCCAAATACGGAAACAGTATTCTTGCAATTCCGACCACAAAGTTAAAGATTAAGAGCCACTGCTGCCTGATATTCTTCTTCAGCCAATGAAGATGTTCATCATTCTTATATCCGTTTAATTGAAACATATGCATGTTATATCGCATTGCCAGATAAAAGGCCGGTATTGCGAATAGTGCCAATATGATTGTTCTAATCAACATTATTTGCTCCTATCTGAAAATAAGATCTCATTATATTTTGAAATACAACCGGTTGCTCCAGAAATGAAAAGTGGCCGGTTCCCGGAATCACGGCAAGCCCCGAATTCGGAATTTTCTCTTCCATTATTTTTGCGTCTGTGATGGGAGTTGCTGTATCCTTATCACCCCATATTAACAATGTTTCCTGCGTTATTGCAGGAAGCAGTTCCGTCAGGTCTTCATTTACAGCCATTACAAGACATTGTCTCATCATAGGAGAAGCGTTCCTGTAATCTGCAGAACCCTGACGACTCTTCCAGTCATCAATTAATTCCGGAAACAAAAAGTATATAAATTTTAGATTTAAGAACCTTTTTAAAATCTTATAATTATACATTTTCAGTTTTTGTACAAAGCTTCGTTTTGGCATAATTCCGGCGCTATCAATCAGAACAATATTCTTAATGGCAAATTGTAAATTCGCTCTGGAAGCCAGTTTAATAATCACTCGCCCACCATAGGAATGCCCAATCAAAGTTGCTTTCTTTATTTCCAGTTTTTCCATAAAATCGCAGAAGAAATCTGCATATGCATCCACATTCCATGGTTCTTTCGGCTCATCGCTTCCGCCAAATCCCGGAAAGTCAAATTGAACCACTTTATACTTCTCGTTAATACTGTTTGCTACCGAATCATATACGCCAAGATGGGTTCCCCAACCCTGTAATATAACAACGGTCTCATCGCCTTCTCCTGTGATTTTGTAGCAAATGTTATATCCGTTTATATCAATATTCATGATAATTATACTTCCTTCTTGTAAACCAATCGATAACTTTTCCTTTGCATATGGTTTCCGTTTGCTTCTCAGACACCATGCATGTTATCGAAATAAAATTACCCTTTATATGAAGAATATATGTTTCGACTCTGATAAGAATGCAGGTACCGGAAAATACCCTGTTAATCCCATTAATTATGCAGATACCATAAAATTCCCGGTTGATCCGATTAATTATGCCGATCCAAAATATTATTTGTTCTTTTGTTTAATTATGCCTGTCCAAAAGTTCCATTTTCATATCGTATAGTTTTTTGGACAAATCCACATACATCTCATGCGGGTTAACCAGTCTTCTGGTTTCCTCCCACATGGTATTTTGCTCCCGGATGCAGTACTCCCGCATTTCCATAACGGATGGCGATTCGTAAACACACTTCCCGTCGCGGAAAACCGGAACCATCATTTCACGAATGGTAAAGGTCCCCGGTTTCATTTTCGTTTTCTTCCAGGTCTCCACCGGGTCAAACAAAGACATTGTTTCGTCTTCCGAAAATGTCTCATCCACCAACGCAATCAAATCCGCTTTAATTTTACCGGTTTCCTTTTCGTAAATGCGGTAAACCGTCTTATTTCCCGGATTAGTAACCTTGACGGAATTCTCGGATAATTTTATCTTCGGGATAAACTCCTGTTTTTCTTCATCATAGACGGCTGCCAGTTTGTATACACCGCCAAAGGCCGGTGTGTCGGCCGAGGTAATCAGATTGGTACCAACGCCCCACGAAGTGATGGCAGCTCCCTGGGTCTTTAACGAATCAATCAGGTACTCATCCAGATCACTGGAAGCGGATATTACCGCATCGGTAAATCCGGCAGCATCCAGCATTTTTCTTGCCTTCTTCGACATATAAGCCAGGTCACCGCTATCCAGACGGATTCCGTAATTTTTCAATTCATAGCCTTCTTCCTTCATTTCCCGGAAGACACGAATGGCGTTTGGTACGCCGGATTTTATGGTATCATAGGTGTCCACCAGTAAAATGCATGCATCCGGGTATAATTTTGCGTATGTTTTAAATGCGGTATATTCATCCGGAAAACTCATTATCCAGCTGTGGGCATGGGTTCCTTTTACCGGCACATCAAATAACTGACCACAAAGAACATTGCTGGTTCCGATGCATCCACCAATAACGGCTGCTCTTGCGCCGTATATTCCGGCGTCCGGTCCCTGGGCGCGACGAAGACCAAATTCCATGATGCCATCCCCTTTTGCCGCATAAACCACACGAGAGGATTTTGTTGCAATCAGCGACTGGTGATTGATAATATTGAGAATTGCCGTTTCCACCAGTTGTGCTTCCATAATCGGTGCAATTACCTTAACCAGCGGTTCCCGGGGAAATACCACGGATCCCTCCGGAATGGCATAAATGTCACCGGTAAATCGGAAATCTTTCAGATAGTCCAGAAATGCTTCTTCGAAAATTCCTACACTGCGCAAATATGCAATATCTTCCTCTTCAAAATGCAGTTCTTTCACATATTGAATCACCTGTTCCAAACCGGCAGCAATTGCATAGCCGCCACCCGAAGGATTCTTCCGATAAAATGCATCGAAGACAACCTTCTTGTTGTTTCCGCTCTGAAAATAACCCTGCATCATGGTTAGTTCATATAAATCCGTTAATAAAGTCAAATTTTGTCTATCCATTTTTCTTCCTCCGGTTAGTAATAGGTGGTAAAACGATTTCCGTTATTCTGATATAATTCCGTAGAATCATTAATTCCGATTTTATATATGGTTCCGGTTGACGGGTCCATTACGATGGTATTGTATTCATTATAACCTACCAGCAAAAAGGCGCTGCCATTTTCCATTTCCACTACTACAGGTATGTCATTGGCCACAAAATAAAGTGCCGCCTGCAAAGGACAGCCGTATAGACGGATGGCCACCTTTCCGTTCTCTTTTTCGCTAAAATATTGTTCCAGCGTTTCCTGCACCGATTTGCCCATAATCATATCCGTTCTCGTATCTGCTATAATTCCGTTATATTGTAAAATGGCGTTGATACAGACAGCCCGCTTTGCCGTATTTCCTTCATCCGTTTCCACCTGCATACCGGAAATTGCCATAATCTGATTTTCCTTTGGAAGCATTTCATAATGGTAAATGCGCTGTCCCCGGTAATCATACACGCTTCCCCGATTCTCAAAGGCAAGGGAAACCGCCTCCTCAGCCTCCGAATAGTATCCCATGTAACGGCCTTTTCCATACACATAGAACTGATCCGTTCGCTCTGTTCCGCCGGAAAGAGTCACCCGGTAATTGTTCTCATGAAGAACCAGCCGGGGCGTCAGAATCTGCATTTCCTCCACCGGTATGTTTTTCCGAAGAGCAATCTGCAAAATGGTTTCGTAAGTATCCGTAACCACTGCCTCTATGGTGTTTTTCGGACTTTGCGGGGTGGAATTATTCATAATCTGATCCGGCAATGCTTCCTCGTAGGTTCCCTCCCCGGTTTTGCTCACACGCAGAAGTTGAATCATATTAGAAGAAACAAGAGTATCGGTAATATAATAACCCGGCGTCTCATACTCCTTTAAGGTATTTCCATACTGTCCGCAAATTGCAATCTTATACATTGGAAGAATCCGTTTTCCGCTTTCGTCCGGGGCCGCGTCACTGTTTCTGGCAACGCCGTAAACCAAATCACTGCCAAAAAAGCCTATCGGTCGGATTTCACAACCCGTTTCCGGCATAATCACGGTACGCTTGGAAGTTTCCATATTCAATATAATTATTTTCTCTTCATCGCGCCATGCGGTCATGGTGGAATCGCCGGAAGTGATGAGATCCTCCCAATTCAGTCCGCCCACAATTAACTGGCAGTTTCGGTTTTCCAAATCAATGCGGTAAAAAGAATTCTTCTGCCAAAGATAACACTGGTTTGTATTATTGATATAGACAAGTTTTTGCATGTCGTAATCCAGATATTCAAAGGAACGGTTGTCCGGGATAAATGCCTGCTCCTCCACCGTATTACGAACGCTGTCATAATAATAGATGCAAATGCCCATTTCCCCTTCATGGGACCCCCGGTTCATATAGCCGTAAACCAGAAATTCGATATTCCCCACTTCATCCATCTGGAAAATGCGAATGCGGTTCTTATCATAACCGGTACGAATATCCAGCAGATTCGTGTCGTAAAAACTGAAAATTTCTGCCAGTTTGTTATCCGTTAAATAGTAGCTGTACAGTTTCCCCTCCTGGGCAAAGGCAATCCGGTTGCCGTCGCTGCTTTCCAGAAACTCCACATCGTTTGAAGTTATTCCCAGAACAATTTTATTATTCGCAATAACCCCGGTTCTGTGATCGAATATTTCCTTCATGGTTCTTTCGTAATCCAGGAGATGATATCGTTCTTCCCCCTCGGAAATTCGAAAATACTCTTTCACCCGGTAAACCTTTTCTTTCTCTTCTTCCCGGACCGTCACATAATAATTCAGTTCAATGACTCCGATAGAAGCGTCGATATCCTTGATTTCCGCTTCCGGTTCCGTGACTCTCATCACATTTAATCCGCCCCAGGTCACCTGGTTCAGACTGCTGTTGATGGTAACTCGCTGAAATGTACTGTTGTCACCACTGGCATTGCTCTCCAGATAGGTAGGCAGCACATTTTGTGCATCCGCCTTTTGAAAGGTCAGGTTGCTAAAGGTGTTCACAAACTTCAATTTGTTTTCCACCAGATAATCATCTGCCTCCATGACATTGGTATAATAACGAATTTCCTCGTTATGCTCCGTCTGCAAAATGATACAAAGGCTGTAAATGACATGCTCCTCCAACAAATCCTTCAGTGTCACATTTGCAATCAGCTCGTCTCCGTCCTGCACATAATCCATGATATCCCCATTTTCCAATAAACGGGTACCGTCCTTGGAACGCAGTTCGTAGCCCATGTGGTAAACCTTTTCTCCATAAGTATTTACCACAAATGCAAATTTCCGCCCTGCCATCAGAGGAGTCAGATGATCCTCCATAAAGGAAGTGTCCATTTCCGTTGCATAACCATGGCATTCACTCAGACTGTAATTGCCATAGCGGAAAGAGATTACGGGAAATGTGGCATCTCCCATTTCCGAAGTCATATCCGTATTTCCCTGGTTCATAATGGCACTAAGAGAAATCAGGGCTACGATAAATACAGCCACGCAATATATAATTGAAATGATTAACTTGTTAAATCCATTTCTTCTCATCTTATTTGTTCTTTCTTATTTTGACACGACTTCACCCGGCGCATTCATAATAATCGATACAGAGTAGGTTCAAATCCCAGCGCCCGGTTCAGTTGTTTCAAGGTTTCTGAGGAAACCGGTTTTTGTGCGCTCCCCGCCATCATTTTCCTTCCATCTTGTTTTACTCCGCGAATCAGAAGATTTTTCGGGGTATGTTCCATGTCGATAAATTCGAGAATCTGCGTCTCATAGCCCATCATTTCCAATACATTGGCCCGGTAAGCATCCGTAAAAAGTGCCGCAACCCGTTCCCGGATGATTCCGTATTTCAGAAGGCTCTGCATGGTCTCTTCCATTTCTCCCATCATCCTCTTTTGTCCCAGGGTCATGTTCTTATTTAATTCATGCTGACAGCAAGGCACTGCAAAAATAACACGTGCGCCCCATTTTACTGCTTTTTCCAGGGCAAAATCCGTAGCCGTATCACAGGCATGAAGAGATACCACCATATCCACTCGTTCTTGCGGATCCTCATAATCCTTAATATCTCCATGAAGAAAATGCAGATTTTCATAATTTAATTTCTCTTTCCGTTCATTGCAACTGCGAATCACATCCTTCTTCAAATCCAGACCGATGATTTCCACCGGAAGTTTCTCCCTGCAATGCAGATAATAGTAGAGAGCAAATGTGAGATAGGATTTTCCGCATCCAAAGTCAATAATCCGAAGGGTTCCTTCCGCTTTTTGCAGGGTGGGAAGAATGTCCCGGACAAATTCCAGATAACGATTAATCTGACGAAATTTGTCATATTTCGCTTTTACAATGCTACCGTCGGAATGCATCACTCCCAGGTCAATGAGAAAATCTACGGGCTCTCCCTCCCGGAGAATATAATTTTTCGTTCGGTTATGGGTAATATTGGTTGCCGCTGCTCCGCACTCATTCCCACTATATTTTACTTTTGTGGTTAGTGTACCCTTTTTATTTGTTAATACAAAAACCTTTTTCTCCACGCATTCGGCTTCCAGCTGACCAAATGTGCCCTGCATATACTGAAACACCTTTTCTACGGCCTCTTCCCGGGTCAGATTTTCGTGAAATACCTGGGTTCCCCGGTATACCGTTTCCTGAAAACGAATTTCCTTTTTAAGGAGTACGGTGCGAAGGGATATTTTGGAAATGTTTTTATCCGACAATGGTTTGCTGATGACAAGCCGGTATAAATTGTGGTTAATCGTTTCTTCTACGATTTGCTTCAATTTCTCAATGTCCTTCTGCTCCATTTTTTCTCCTTTTTTCGTCAAGAAAGGTATCAGCCAAAACGAACTGATACCTTATTCCTTAATAAATTCGAATGATGCCTTTCCTGACGGCATCTTCCACATTTTTTTGAGAACCCATTAACATTCGTTCCTGTACTTTATAACTGGCTGTATATTTTGAAGGGTGTCTTCTTTTGATGATTTCATAAAACAAAAGAATTTCCACTAGTTTTCCAATCCATTCCCATTTTTCCGGTTGGTGCGCCGTTCCTGTAAGAACATTTCCCGGTTTTTTTATCGCATTTTCCGCCGGGCTTAAAGCCATATTTCCCTCATTTTTTGAGATTGCATTATCCGCCGATTCTTCCTCCTGGCGAATCATTTTCGTTATATTGTCGGCCAACCGATGAAGGCTAATCTGATCCGGATATTCGTCATAAAGCAGACTGCCTTCATAATCCAGACGGTCCAGAATCCGGTCTATTTTTCTCTGATATTCCTTAGCTTCTCTGGGATACATTTGCTGGATATAAGCGATATCCTGCATTACCCTCTCTTCAGAAAAATCAATATCCCAGGGGGATTTCCGAAAAAAATCTGCCTTCATGGGGCTTTTTTCATTAAAATCTCTATAACTCATCAAATGCTCCTGCATAAATACTCATAGATATTTTATGCAAGAGCATCTGAATTTGTCATACCTTATTTTACGGATGAAATACGGGTAATTGCCCTTTGCAGTGCAATCTCCGCTCTGACTACATCAAGAGCGGCATCTTTTTCCAAAAGACGGGCCTGTGCCCGGTCTCTGGCTTTTTCTGCCCGATCCAAATCAATCTCTTCCGGCCATTCCACAATTTCAGCGAGAATGGTAACACTTTCCGGAAGAATTTCAGCAAATCCGGCATGTAACGCAGCTTCTTTTTCACCCTCCGGAAGAGTGATTCTTAAAATGCCCGGTTTTACAATAACTGTGGTTGAAACATGATTTTTGTAAATACCGATTTCACCTTCCGTCGTATTAAATTCCACCATTGTAACATCTCCGTCAAAGAAGATTCTCTCCGGTGTAATAATTTTAAGTTTGAAAGTATTTTCTGCCATTTGAAAAACCTCCTATTGAGCTTTCGCATTGGCACGCGCAACCACTTCATCAATGGAACCCGCACTTAAAAAGCAGCTTTCCGGAATATCGTCGTGCTTTCCTTCCAAAATTTCCTTGAAACCACGAATGGTTTCTGCAATCGGTACATATTTTCCTTCCATACCGGTAAACTGTGTTGCCACGAAGAACGGCTGGGACAGGAATCGCTGTACCTTTCTTGCCCGGTTAACAACGATTTTATCGTCTTCGGAAAGTTCATCCATACCAAGAATGGCGATAATATCCTGTAACTCTTTATATTTCTGGAGAATCTCCTGAACGCCCCGGGCAACATTGTAATGTTCTTCCCCAACGATACGCGGATCCAGAATTCTTGATGTAGATTCCAGCGGATCTACTGCCGGGTAAATACCCTGTTCGGAAATTGCACGGGACAATACCGTAGTAGCATCCAGATGGGCAAATGTAGTTGCCGGAGCCGGGTCGGTTAAGTCATCGGCCGGCACATAAACCGCCTGAACGGAGGTAATGGAACCGTTCTTTGTGGAGGTAATACGCTCCTGAAGTGCGCCCATTTCCGTCTGCAAAGTAGGCTGATAACCTACGGCAGAAGGGATACGGCCAAGAAGAGCGGAAACCTCAGAACCTGCCTGCGTAAATCGGAAAATGTTATCGATGAATAAAAGCACATCCTTACCACCCTTATCACGGAAGTATTCCGCCATGGTAAGTCCCGTAAGACCTACACGCATTCTCGCTCCGGGTGGCTCATTCATCTGACCGAATACCATGGCGGTCTTTTCAATAACGCCGGACTCGCTCATTTCATGATAAAGGTCGTTACCTTCTCTTGTTCTTTCTCCTACACCGGTAAATACGGAATATCCACCATGCTCTGTTGCGATATTACGGATTAATTCCTGAATTAAAACGGTCTTTCCTACACCGGCACCACCGAACAAACCAATCTTACCACCCTTCTGGTATGGGCAAAGAAGGTCAACGACCTTGATACCGGTTTCCAGAAGCTGCGTTTCCGTAGACTGCTCTTTAAATTCCGGAGCAGGTCTGTGAATCGGTTCATAAGTAACATCGGTAGGAGCAGGTTTGTTATCAATTGCTTCACCAAGCACATTAAAGATACGACCTAATGTGTTCTCGCCAACCGGTACGCAAATCGGAGCGCCTGTTGCGACAGCCTCCATACCTCTGACAAGACCATCTGTTGAACCCATCGCGATACATCTGACTGTGTCATCTCCCAGATGCTGAGCAACCTCAACTACAAGTTTTCCACCATCTTTTGTAGCAATATCGATAGATTCGTTGATCTCTGGGAGCCCATCTGTGAACTTAACATCCAGGATTGCTCCAATGATCTGGGTAATCTTACCCTTTTTCAAATCTGCCATCTTTTTCCTCATTTCTGCACTGTTAATTCCATAGACCATATGCCTGCCGCAGTGCCCGACATAGCGCCATGTTAAATCTTATTGACAAGTGTAATTCCTGTTTTTAATTGATTGCATCAGCACCCGCAATAATCTCGGTAAGTTCCTGTGTAATGGAACTCTGACGCGCTCTGTTATATAAGAGTGATAAATGATCTATCATCTCTGCTGCATTGTTTGTTGCTGAATCCATTGCCTGCATACGGGCACCGTTTTCACTGGCCACCGCTTCCACAAATGCTCCAAAGAGCAAACTGGTAATATACTTCGGAATAATCATATCCAATGCTTCGTCCTCTTCCGGTTCAAAGTTCATCGGAATAATATCTTTTTCCTCCTCCGTAGTGGAAACTGCTGTCGTTTCGCTGTTTTCTTCCAGACCGGCTGTTTCCTCATTGCCCGATACCGTTTCCGAAGAAACCGGCAATAATTCTAACAAAGTCGGAATGTGACTTACGGTATTCTTAAAAAATGTGTATGCAAGATAGATTTCTCCAATCTCACCGGCTTCAAATGCCGCAAGAACATCCTTTTGAATGTTCATGGCATCGTTGTAAAGCGGATTATCGATTACATCCGAATAATCCTTCTTAATCTCATAGCCCAGACGCTCCATTGCATCTTTACCCTTTTTCCCAATGGCATAAACCACCGTATTTTCCTTGGTAAATCTGGAGTCTCTGGAAACCATTTTGATAATGTTGGAGTTATACCCTCCGGCAAGACCCTTGTTGGAAGTGATCATAATAACCGCCTTCTTGTCAGAGGCACCTGCCTTCAGGTAAGGATGCTCAATATTTCCGGATTTCGCAAGAATTGAATTGACTGTGTTAAAAATCGCTTCAAAATATGCGGCTGACTGTTCTGCTCTGGCTTTTGCCTTTTGCAGCTTTACTGTAGAAACCAGCTTCATGGCTTTCGTAATCTGTTGTGTGCTTTCCACACTACTCTTACGTCTTTTTATGTCTCTCATAGAAGCCATAATCAGTCACCCTTTCCTATCTGAAATCCGCCTTAAATTCCGTAATCGCCTTAATCAGTAATTCTTCGGTTTCCGGAGTAATTTCCTTGGAAGAACGAATGCTTTCCGGAATTTCAGAATATTTTGTCTTAATATACTCAAATAAACCGTCCTGGAATCGAAGAACATCTTCCACCGCAATATCCAGCAGATACTTCTTGGTTGCCGCATAAATGATGATAACCTGGAACTCAACCGGCATCGGCTTATACTGTGGCTGCTTTAACATTTCCTTGATTCTTTCACCCTGTGCCAGACGTTCTTTTGTGTCGGCATCCAGGTCGGAACCAAACTGTGCAAATGCGGCAAGTTCACGATACTGTGCCAGTTCCAATCGAATCGGTCCGGCAATTTTCTTCATCGCCTTAATCTGCGCTGCACCACCTACCCGGGATACGGAGAGACCTGCATTAACCGCCGGACGGAAACCTGCGTTGAACATTTCCGTTTCCAGATAAATCTGACCGTCGGTAATGGAGATTACATTGGTAGGAATATAAGCAGAAACATCTCCCGCCTGTGTTTCGATAATCGGTAATGCGGTCAGAGAACCTCCGCCGTATTCTTCGCTCATACGGGCTGCACGCTCCAGCAATCTGGAGTGAAGATAGAAAACATCACCCGGATAAGCTTCACGTCCTGGTGGACGACGAAGAAGCAGGGACAGGGTTCGGTATGCGGTAGCGTGTTTACTTAAATCATCATAAACAACAAGTACATCTTCCCCGTTCTCCATCCATTCTTCTCCGATTGCACATCCTGCATACGGAGCAATATACTGAAGCGGTGCCAGTTCAGAAGCTGTGGAAGCTACTACGGTTGTGTAGTCCATAGCACCGAATTCGGTTAATGTTTTAACAATGGATGCAACGGTAGAAGCCTTCTGTCCGATTGCAACATAAATACATTTTACATTTTGTCCTTTTTGATTGATGATCGTATCAATGGCAATGGCAGTTTTTCCGGTCTGTCTGTCGCCAATAATTAATTCCCGCTGTCCTCTTCCGATTGGCACCATGGAGTCAATCGCTTTGATACCTGTCTGAAGCGGCGTATCTACGGACTGTCTGGTAATAACGCCGGAGGCAACTCTCTCAATCTTTCGGAATTTTGTGGTTTCAATAGGACCTTTGCCATCAATTGGCTGACCAAGTGCATTGACTACTCGTCCAACCATTGCATCGCCTACCGGTACTTCAACAACCCGGCCTGTGGTTTTTACGGTATCACCTTCATTAATATTCTTGTGGCTACCAAGTAACACCGCACCAACATTGTCTTCTTCCAAGTTAAGTACCATTCCGTATACTTCGCCGGGGAACTCCAGAAGTTCGCCCTGCATAGCATTCTGTAAGCCGTGCACACGAGCAATACCGTCAGCAACCTGAATAACCGTACCCACATCGGATACTTCCAGTTTGTCGGCATATCTCTTGATCTGATCCTTAATAACTGAACTTATTTCTTCCGGTCTTAAATTCATGGATCTTTATCGCACCTTTCATAAATTATTTTTTGTTGCAAATCTGCCTCCCGGATATAACCCGTAAAATAGAATGAATTTCCGCAAAAGCAGTTGCAAATGTGAAGGATCAAACCTGAACCTTGGATAATTCCTTTGTCAGATGATCCAGTTTTGTTCGAATACTGCTGTCTACAACACGATCGCCGATACGGATGACCATTCCTCCAATCAGATTTTTGTCTTCGGAATAATGCATTTCCATCTTCTTGTATGCAGTTGTAGCAAGCAATTTTTCTTCAATTTCTTTTTTCTGATTTTCCTTTAAAGAAACAGCAGTTGTAACATATGCAGTACCAATTCCCTTATGTTCCTTCATCTTTTCGATGAAGTAATCCAGGATTTTATCGATTTCCCCATAACGATCTTTTTGCAAAATCAAAAGGAAAAACCCGGTCAGTTCCTCACTGAACTGATCCTTTAATACGGCTTTGATGACTTCTTCCTTTTCTTCTTTCAGAATCTTAGGATGATTCATCAATAAAGAGAGATCCGGATTCTCTTTCAGAACCTGCTTTACAGCAAGCACTTCATCAAGGAACTGATCTTCCTTATTTTCTTCCACTGCAAGTTCAAAAAGCGCTTCTCCATAGGTTCCTGATACTAGCTTAGCCATGTACTATCACCTATTTCTTTCAATGTTTCCTCAATCAGGCTGTCCTGAATGGTTGTATCAATATTACCTGCAACCACTTTGCCGGCCATAAGTGATGCGATGGAAATCATTTCCTGTTTCACTTCATCCATTACACGCTTCTTCTCCAGTTGTGCTTCATTATTGGCTCTCTGGATAATTCCGGCCGCCTCCTCGCGTGCGCTTGCAATAATCTTTGCTTCGTTCTCCGTAGCTTTTTTTCTTGCTTCGCTGAGAATCTGATCCACCTGCTTATCTGCTTCTTTCAGTTTTGCTTCATATTCTGCTTTTAATTCCAGTGCCTCTTCTTTTTCCTTTGTGGCGGTATCGATATCATTCTTGATACGCTCGGTTCTGCCATTTAAGAACTTTCTGGCAGGATTAAAGAGGAAATATGACGCAACTAAGAATAAGACAAATACGGCAATTAATGTTAAGCAGGAGTCAAATAATAACTGAAAATCCAAATCGAATAATCGTTCCATGGTTTCCCCGCTCAGCAGCATATTTGTTCCCATATTCAAGCCTCAAGCCTCCTTTCCCAATTATTTGTCAGAGCCTTCCTTAGCCGATTAATGGTTTTACGAAGAGTAAAAGCATAGCTACAAGAAGTCCGTAAAGACCGGTTGTTTCTGCAACGGCCTGTCCAAGCAACATGGTACCTGTAACGTCACCCTTTGCTCCCGGATTTCTTCCAACTGCTGCTGCCGCATGTCCGGCTGCAATACCCTGTCCTACACCAGGTCCGATACCTGCGATTACTGCAAGACCTGCACCGATAGCAGAGCATCCCAAAATAAAATTCTCATTAAACATTCCGTCCATAATTAATAGAACCTCCTTAAAATATTTACTGTTTTCATGTTTGAGTTTTTACATTTATTCTTCTACTTCCATAGCGTTGGAAATATAAGTCATTGTCAACATACAGAATACATATGTCTGAATTGCACCGGAGAATATATCAAAATATGCATGTAATACAGCCGGCCAAGCGATTGCAATCAAACGAAGCAATCCGTAAATAAGAGCCATCATAATGGTTCCGGAAAGAACATTTGCAAACAAACGAAGTGACAACGAAATCGGCACCGCAATATCACCAATTAAGTTAATCGGTGCCCAGAACGGCCAAGGATCACAAAGTCCCTTGATTACGCCCTTAACCTTCTGGTATCTGAATTTATTTACCGTAATTAATGTAAATGTCAGAATACCGAGCGGAAATGTGACACCATAATCCGCTGTTGGTGGACGAAGACCTAATAAACCGGACAAATTGCAGATCAGAATAAAAATAAACAGCATTCCAATGTAGTTCAAAAATCCGGTTGCATGCTTGCCCATAACGCTTTTGACCATGTTATCCAGCATTTCCACGATAATCTCTACAAGATTCTGAAATCCCGTTGGAACATCCGCAGCTTTTTTCATTGCATGATTCGCACACAAGCAAAAAACGGTAAGTACAATCAGTACGATTAAAAGGCAAACGTGTGTTGTTGTTATCCATACGGTCTGGCCGAATAAGGTGAAATGAAATACACCTTCAATCATAAAGCCAAGATCCTGAGAGGATAACAATAAATTTGCTCCCATAAATTCACCTCCTCATTTTATTATTTGTTTCGCAATTTGTATCTGTTATTCTTTTGCATCTTACAAACATTTATCTTCAAATTCCCGGTAATTATTTCAGGAACGAAGCATCTTCGTTTTGCGCATTTTCGGCAACAGGCGCGTCTTCGTGCGTCTTCGCATTCCCGGCGGATGCTGCATCGCCATCCGTCTTCGCATTCCCGGCGGATGCTGCATCGCCATCCGTCTTCGCATTTTCGGCAACAGGCGCGTCTTCGTCATCCGTCAAAATCAGCGGCTCCGGCAAAACACATAGTTCCGGAGCAATTTTTTTTGTAATCCGGTGAACCAGCGGCTGCATGTATGCGCCAATCTTTAATCCCATGATTCCCAAAAATGCGGTCAACGGATTAGCAAAATCAAAACACATTAAAACACCAAGTAAAATCAGTACCATGGCATAACGAAGCAGGCTTCCCTGTTTGTTCACCTTCGGTGCATCTTCTTCTCCGCTTAAAATTGCTTTTGCAATGGTATGATTCATATGCACGGCCAGACCACATGCCGCAATGGAACCAATCCAAAGTCCCAGACTGTAATAACCAACCTTTTTTCCAATCAGAATAATCACAATCTGGCAAAGGAGACCAAAAATCAGATTACCCGTCATCAGTTCCAAAAGTGTCACATAATTGGATTCGTGATTTTCATATTTTTCCTGTAAATTTCTTCGAAGTTTTGCTTCTATGCTATTATTCGCCGAATCTATCTTTTTATTACTCACTTATTTTTTTTAACATCCCGAATCTGCCGTATCTGTTCTTCGTAAGAAATCTCACCCCGCCTGTCATCTGTGCCGGAAGAATCCGATTTCAGATTCTTTTTTGAAAACAGGTAAATATTACGAAAACCGGCAAATGCGCCCACAAAAAAGAAAACAATCATAAGGAAATTGGTGCCCAGTTTTCGATCCAGAAACATTCCCAGAAAGAAACATAAAAAAATCGGCACCAGCATATTAATTCCAAACTGTGTAATCAATGTCAGCATCTGCACAGTCTTTCCTGATGCATCCTTCCTCTCTTCTTTGCGGTTTTTTTTCATATTTTTACTGCAACCTGTTTCCTTAACCTGATTCTCCATACCGGATTCGGAATAACCCTTTAATTCCAATTTGAAAATTTAGACAATAATCCATTTGAAATTATATCTTTTTTTCGTCAAAAAGTCTAGTTTTCGTGTAAACAAATAAAGCATGAATATGTCTGATATTCATGGGAACAAATACAGCAGAACACTCTGGTATTCCATCCGAATAAACTAACACTCGAAAAAAGGGTAAAAAGTAATTCAAGAACATTGGAAAAATAACGTCGTTTGGAATTCTATTATGCTATAATAAGCGAAACACAGACGAAGTGAATAGGAGAAAGATTATTTTCATAAGGAGGACAAGTATATGGATTTTCCGATATTGTACCGCAAACGATTGATTCCTCAGGAATGTGTCCAATTAAAAGATGACATTCTTCTGGAATGCAATGAAGATTACATTTTAACAAAATGGAACGCACTGAAACCGAAAAAGGACCTCCATCATGGTTATTCCTGTTACTTCTGCAAGGAGGGCTATAAAATCAGCAAATTCTATCGCGCCGACGGTTCTTTGATGTACTGGTACTGCGACATTGTTGATTTTGATTACAATAAAGAAACAGGGGAACTGGTTGTTACGGATTTGCTGGCCGATGTGATTATTTATCCCGACGGATTTGTGAAGGTGGTGGATATTGATGAACTGGTTACCAGTTTGGAGGAAAATCTGATTTCCCTGGAACAACTGAAACACTCCCTGAATCAGTTGAACAAACTTCTACAGATTATTTACCAGGATAAATTCGACAATCTGACGATTTATATTGAGCAGGCGGAAAAAAATGACAATCTGCCTGTAAATCCATAATTTTGCATTGAAGTAATCCAAATCCACATCACCTGCCGGGGATGATTTGCAAAATTCAGAGAATCTGTGTTCTTCAGATATGTTGCACACGCCTCAATAAAAAATATGACCGCCGATTGAAATACCTGTCAGACCCTCTATAGGAGTCCGGAAGAAGACACAGTTACCCACATTGGTCAGTCCCGCCATGGCTTCATCGGCTGCCTGATAGCATTCCGGAGTCGCCCGGTCCTGCGCCAGAGCCAATGCAAGATGTCCGTCGAGTACCGGTGCAAACTGTTTATTCTGGTAAATGACGCCGGTTATGGTATTTGGGAAAACGGAACTCTTTACTCGATTCATTACCACTGCGCCTACCGCAACTTTTCCCTCATAAGGTTCCGCTCCCGCTTCGCAATAAATCAGATTTGCCAGAAGGTAACGGTCACCGTCTTCAAAACTGATTTGGGAAAGATCTCTCCATTCCGATTGTGCTGCCAGACGGGATAAACGCAATTCTTCCTCGTACTGTGCACGAATTCTCTCATACTCTGCATTTGCAGCTGCTGCCTCTGCCGCACGCTGGTCACATTCCTCTTCGTATGCATCCGCAACTGCCTGAGCATCACTCAGGGAATCCAAGGTTGCCGCCAGGGAATTGGCGGTATTTTGAATCAGCCCATTTACCCGTTCCTGCTCCGCTATCGCATCTGCCTGCAATTGTTCCAGTTCTTCCATCTGTGCCTGCAGATTTTCCTGCTCTAAAGTAATGTCTTCCTGCAACTGTACATATTCACTTAGCATTTGCCGATCATAAAGATGCATCTGGGTCACATATTCCGCATAATTAAGAAATTCCCCAAATGTCTGGGCTGACAAAATAATTTCCAGATATCCGTCCGTTCCCTTTTCATACAGAAATTGAATTCTGCGCTTCATGCTTTCATACTGATTTTCTCTTAATTCCATGGCCGCCTGCAGATTTTCGGTGGTTTGATCAATGTCCATCTGCTTCAATTCCATCTGCCTCTCCAGCACATCCAACTTGTCCGCAATCATCTGCAGTTCACTGTTTAATATCTCCATTTGCCCCTGATAAGTATTGCGCTCTCCCTGAAGCCCGGCAAGCGTATTTTGGGTAGACTGCAGACGGGCCTGGGCTTCTTCCAGTTCCGCTTCCTTTTGGTCCCGCTCCCGCTCGGCTTCCTCCAGCCGCTCCTCCGTATCCGAAGTTGCCAGAATATGAAACAGGGAATTTTCCATTGGAAAAGACACCATGGTAAGAATCATTACCAAAGTGCATGCAATAAAACGATATTTGCCTTTCCCCCAAATATTCTTTTTCTGTTTCATGAATAATACTGTTTTATAAATAATCTGCTTTATCAATAATCTGTTTTATCAATAATCTGCTTTATCAATAATCTGCTTTATCAATAATCTGTTTTATCAATAATCTGCTTTATCAATAATC
>JBJEMA010000080.1:18501-20791 GCA_051879435.1 Lachnospiraceae bacterium | reverse complement strand
TGCTTTATCAATAATCTGCTTTATCAATAACTCTGTTTTATAAATAACCTGTTTATAAAAAACCTGTTTTATAAATAAAAAACCAGCTGAAAACGATAATTGTGTTTTTCTACAACTCTAATTTTACTTCTCTACCGGTTGCATTATATTGATAATACCGAACACCTGCTGCATCAAATAAGCGCTTGGAAGCAGTGTTCCCCGGCGTACCGTCATACTTGTCATCTGCATAAACTACAGTGCGAATGCCGGCCTGAATAATCGCCTTGGCACATTCATTACACGGAAATAATGAAACATATAGTTTTGTTCCCTCCAGAGAACCACCACGATAATTCAAAATTGCATTTAATTCGCTATGGGTCACATAGGCATATTTTGTTTCCAGAGAGTCACCTTCCCGATCCCATGGGAAAACATCATCGCTGCAACCCTTGGGAAATCCGTTGTATCCCATGGAGAGAATTTTATTGTCTTCACTTACAATACAGGCACCCACCTGTGTATTGGGATCCTTGGAACGCATACCGGACAACATGGATACGCCCATAAAATATTCATCCCAGGAAATATAATTTGTTCGTTTCATATTTTTATCCCTCAATCATTGCAACACGTCTGCTATGGCGTTCTTCGTTTGAAAATTCGGTTGTCAGGAAAATGTCCGTCATCTTAAGTGCCATCTCCTGTGTAACCTCACCGGCTCCCATGGCAAGCACATTGGAATTATTGTGCAGTCTTGTCATGGTTGCGGTATGCTCATTATGGCAAAGTGCTGCACGAACCCCCGGTACCTTATTTGCTACAATACTGACACCGATTCCGGTCGTACAGATAACGATTCCTTTTTCGCACTCCCCACTGGCCACCTTTTCTGCTGCCGCACGGGCATATACCGGATAATCCACAGAATCTTTACTGAAACAGCCCATATCTTCAATTTCATAACCATTTTCCAGCAAATGTGCTTTCACCGTTTCCTTTAATTCATATCCGCCATGATCACATCCCATTGCAACTTTCATCGTCTTCCTCCTAAAAATTTGCAAAGAATTTTACAAAGTCGCCTTGCATTTCTCTTTGCCTTTTCATAAACTTTCCTGCATTTCATTTTACTGATTCTCTGTCCAAAAATCAATGATACCATCCGCTATGGCACGGGCCATTTGTTTCTGATAATCCTCCCGGATTAGATCCGCTGCATCCTCCGGATTGGAAAGAAATCCGCACTCCACGATAACCATGGGAAATGGCGATTGTTTCAGCAGATAATAATTGTCATTTTCTTTGATGGGACGATTGTTTTGCGGCTGCACCATTTCCACTACTGCGTTCTGGATGCTTTCAGCCAATTTTTCCCCCGTATCACTGCCTTTAAAGTAAAATACCTGACAACCTTTTACTCCGGAATCAGAAAAACTGTTTTGATGAATACTGACCACAATCCAAGGGTTCACGTCTTTCATTATTTCAATCCGACGATTCAAATCCTGCATCTTATGATTGGAGGCCTCCTCATCATACAGGCCATCATCGGTTGTCCTTGTCATTACCACGGTAAATCCGAGCATTTCCAGTTCTGCTTTCAAATCATAGGCAATGGCAAGATTAATCTCTTTTTCCAATGCCCCGTTACAACCTATTTTCCCACTGTCTGCACCACCATGACCTGCATCAATAACAATGCAGTAACTTTCTCGCTTCGCCGTCTCGTTCTCCCCTACGGAACCGCCTTCGTTATCCTTTGCATTTTGGCTGCTCCATCGAACCAGTGTACCATCCTGCAATTTACACCGGAAGACCTCCTGCCCTTCTTTTCCTTCATTCCAAAACCGCAGACCCACGGGAGAACCGGATACCCATATCACAACATAGGGCCAGAAAAAAAGTAATGCAAATAAACTAAACACAAACAAAAGAGACACTATTCTCTTCCAAATCTGCCCCTCTTCCGAAAACCATTGCTTCCACATTTGCAACATAACTGCTCCATTTGCCTATTCTTTCTAATCTATGATGCTGAATTATAATATATGTTATAATGAGCGCAAGCAATGAGCAGTGCATACCCAGACATAGAAGTATTTTCGTCAAGCTTGCTTGTAAGAAAATATTTCTATGTCTGGGTATATAGTGCGAAGCACGTACACTGAGTCGAAGCGAAGCGCAGACGAAGTGAGCACTGCGAAGCATATGTATAGTGCGAAGCACGTACACTGAGTCGAAGCGAAGCGCAGACGAAGTGAGCACTGCGAAGCATATGTATAGTGCGAAGCACGTACACTGAGTC
>JBJEMA010000080.1:0-18401 GCA_051879435.1 Lachnospiraceae bacterium | reverse complement strand
GTGCGAAGCACGTACACTGAGTCGAAGCGAAGCGTAGACGAAGTGAGCACTGCGAAGCATATGTATAGTGCGAAGCACGTACACTGAGTCGAAGCGAAGCGTAGACGAAGTGAGCACTGCGAGAGGTATTCTATGAAAAAGAAATTAATTTCTATATTTTTTATTTTACTTTCAATGGCACTGATTGGCATTGGCATTTATATGAAACAACCGCAAAGCGTTTGGACCAAAGCCATTACGATTTGTCTGGAATGTGTGGGAATCGGCTGATTTCGTTGAGAAAAACATTATTACAAAAAGCACTTGCTTCCATCTGAGTGAAAAAGAATTAAGAAATTATAAAACTAAAACAGATGATAAAATTGAAATAAATGAAATAAGTGAAACAAACTAAAAAATTTAAACAGATGTAATAACTAAAACAGAAGAAAAAATTGAGATAACTGAAACAATTGAAATTGCTAACAACGAAGGAAGAAGGCAACAAAATGCAGCAACCATATAAACGGAATCCATCAATTCAACCGAATCAATCAAAAAAGAATCCGGAACATTTTCGCTTTCTGATTCAAAGCATTGCACTGCTCTTGCAGAACGCCAACTGGAAAGGATTTTTTACAGGTAAAATTTATCAGGGAAATACAAAAACAATTTGCGTGCCGGGTCTGAACTGCTATTCCTGCCCGGGTGCTGTGATGTCCTGTCCTATCGGCGCTCTGCAGAATACACTTTCCTCATTCCGATTCCGCTTTCCCTATTATGTTCTGGGGCTTCTCATCTTTTTCGGCACACTGCTGGGCCGGATTATCTGCGGCTTTCTTTGCCCCATTGGTTTTTTGCAGGATTTGATTTACCGGATTCCTTTTGTGAAAAAGAGAAAAACATTTCCCGGAGACAAATATCTTCGTTATTTGAAATATGTGGTTTTGCTGGTCATGGTTGTCATTCTTCCTATCGTAATAAAATTGACACCTTTTTTCTGCAAATATCTTTGTCCTTCGGGAACTATTGCCGGTCTTTTACTTTCCATAACGGATCAACGCCTTGTTCAGCAATTCGGCGCCCTGTTTACCTGGAAGGTAATCGTCCTTGTCTTTCTGGTATTGCTGAGTCTGATGCTATATCGTCCATTTTGCAAATATTTATGCCCGCTTGGCGCCTTCTACGCCCCATTTAACAAAATTGCCCTTTTGCAGATGAAAACGGACAAAGAAAAATGCACCGGTTGCGGTGCATGTAAAGCAGTGTGCAATATGTGTGTAGATCCTTCCAAAACACCAAACAGCATGGAATGCATCCGCTGCGGAAAATGTATTTCATGCTGTCCGGAAAATGCCATATGTTATAGTGCCTGCAAAGCCGTAAGTATAAAGAGCTCCCAACTGTAATAATCGTACGCACCTATGAAACTTATGTTTTCCAGATCGGAATCAAGTTCTCCCTCGGAAACACCTTGTACCGTTTTTGCGTTATAATCAATGCGAAGCACATGACCCTCTGAATCCACAAAAACGGTGGTAGGAACATAACCTGTCCGAAAAATACCAAAGTCATTACTGTAATGAAGGATTGGATAGGTTACACCGGTATAAGCAAGGACATCTTCGATTCCGTCTTCCGTGGAATATACTCCCAAAATCTGAAATCCCTGATCTTTATAGGTCTGATAAAGTTCATTAAGATCCGGCATTTCCCCTACGCAGGGACCGCACCAAGGCTCAAAGAAATTGATCATGGTTACTTTGTAATTACTGAAAATGCTTTCATTTAACACATTTCCGGCCCGGTCTGTAGTGGAAAATTCGAATTTATAGCCTTCGATAGACACCGGTGCCGGTGTTGGAGCAGGCTCCGGAGTTGGTGTTGGTGTCGTAACTGGCGCATCCGCCGGCTGCACATCCTCCGGTACCGTGGTCTGGGATGACGCATCTTCTGCCGGTTCTTCCGAAGCCGTCTCCTTAGCAGAACCAATTGCATCGTCTGCGTTGGAATCGTTCACACGATCTGTTTCTTCTTCCACAGACTCATTAGAGGAAACAGCCGCATCCCCGGATGAATCTTCTCCGTCGAATTCCTGCATGGCTTCTTCCAACATTGCATCCAGATAAGCATCATCTTCTTCCGTCCATTCTGCTGCCTCTGTGCGTTCCTCATCTGCATCATTTTCTGCATTTTCAGAAGTACTGCTGCAGCCGAACAATAATACGGCCATAGTAAGAACCATTGGAAATAACACCCACATTTTTTTCTTTTTCATCACATTTGTCCTCTTAATTCATTTATTTTTGTCCAATCACTACCATCATTCTCTTAGAGCATTCATTATTCCATCACTTTGATCCAATTCTTTTACAACTTGTCCGTATTTCCGGTGGTGCTTATCCGGACAATGTGAAATCCTGCCGCCTTCAGAAGCCGGTTCATAACTGCCTGTCCAAACCCTTCTTCCGAAAATATTTCGGAATAAATCACATTCACATTTTCATCATCAAACTCTCGAAGTATACGATAAAGATTGTGGGCAATTTCATGTTGGTCGGCGCAGCTTCCCGCCACTTTTTTTACATCTGCCTGAATTAGGTCTGCAATTTCATTGGTGCAAAGAACTCCGGTGCGTTTTCCCAGTTTTTTGCTTTCCTGAACCTTCTCATTGATAAATGAGACAACCTCATCGGTATCGCCCTTTACCAAAATCATGTCGCCCTTTGGCGCATAATGACGGTATTTCATGCCCGGTGCCTTCGGGGCCTCTTTGGAATTGGCATCCAAAATGGTCACATCCGTTTCCACTTCTCCCAGAACCCGTTCCAGCATTTCACTTGTCACATAGCCCGGACGCAGTATCATGGGCCGTTCCCCGGTCAGATCCACAATAGTGGATTCCACACCGATTCCAACTTCTCCGCCATCCAAAATCATTTCAATGCGTCCGTCCATATCTTCTGTCACATATTTTGCGACAGTAGGACTGGGTCTTCCGGAAAGATTGGCACTCGGTGCTGCCACAAATCCACCGGCCGCTTCAATAAATGCAAGCGCCACTGCATGCTGAGGCATTCGTACCGCAACCGTATCCAGACCGCCGGTGGTCTCTTTCGGAACCTCCTTTGCCTTTTTCACAATCATGGTAAGAGGACCCGGCCAGAATGCATCTGCCAGAATTTTTGCCGATTCCGGGATGGAATCGCAAAGCCGGTGCATACTTTCCCATTTGCTGATGTGCACAATCAGGGGATTATCCGAAGGACGCCCCTTGGCGGCATAAATTTTTTGAGAGGAATCTTTGTTAAATGCGTCTCCACCGAGACCATATACTGTCTCTGTGGGAAATGCCACAAGCCCTCCATTTTGTATAATTCCCCCGGCTCTTTTTATCGCAACTTCATTCGGTTGATTCGGATCCATTTGCAAGATTTCCGTTTTCATGAAACCAACTTTCTTCCAAGCCTGAACCTCTCATGGCAAAAACCACGAGATACTTGGGAACTCCTTTCTACTGAAAAGATATTTACGAATCAAATCAATAATCCGGTCAACATCATTATGACCATGGCTTTACTCCCAATAATCATTGATAATCGGCCAAACACCGGAATTTTCAAGTCCCAGCTTCCAGGCAGCAATTCCCGCAATCGGATATTGCTGCAGAACACTCATACGCGCATTGACAGAATCCGTATCTTCCATCCAAAGCAGATAAGTTGCGGTTCCGTCCTGGTAGGTTGCATAATTCTGCCCCGTTTCTTCCTGATAAGCTGCAGTCAGCCCTCTCTCCTGCAGCCAGTTGGCCGCTGCGTCCATGCTTGCTGCCTCACTATTCGTTTCCGCACCTTCCACGCGCCAGATTCTTGTGTAAAATGGAATACCGCAAATCAGTTTATTTGCCGGAACACCTTCGTCAATGGCATTTGCCACACTTTGCTGCGTAAAATCAATGGAGGCAACACTGCCTGCTTCGGAACCTGCCCAGTGCTCGTCGTAGGCCATAATAATCACATAATCGGCCACATATCCCTGCTCCTTCAGGTTGTAATAAAGATTGCCCTCATTGCGTGGATAATTGTCCACGGAAAGTACCAGCCCGTTTTGATGCGCTTTAATGGACAATTCCCGCAGAAACTGGACATAATGAGGGCCGGTCTGGGTTCCGATTTTCTCAAAGTCAATATTGATGCCGTCGGCCCCTGAACTAACGCATGCATTTACCAGATTGTTTATGAGCGCCCTGCGATTTGCGGATGAAGAAAATAAAGCATATTCATCTACTTCATTGGTAAGATCCTCAATCAGCGGCCACACCTGCACGCCCTTGTTATGCGCAGTTGTCACATAATCCCCACTGGCATAACTGGTAAATGTTCCCGCACTGCTATCGAGATAAAACCAGGTAGGTGACACCACATCAATGCCGGAAGTATCTGCATACAACTCAGAAAATGCACTTCCGTCGTCTGCATAATAAATCTGGTGGAATACCATGGTGATGTTGTTGTTTTCACTGCCCATGTCATAATCATAAGCCGGCTGGTATGCCGTATTTACCGGAGTCTGTTCCACCTCCACATAGTCTTCCAGATTTTTATTTTCAATATAGCCAATCATGCCGTCGCTTGTTTTTACTTTGGTCCAGTTTTCCATGATTTCCAGAACCGTCACTGTTTCCCCCTTTGTCACGCTGCGGAGAATGTTACTCTTAATTCCTCCCTGATAGCGTACATTGGTATTTTCCGAAACAACGGACTGACGAATCGTTCCCCACCGGGTATAAACCTGAACGCGTCCGGGATCTGAAAAATAGGTATATTCAAAGTTGGCAAAGTTTTTCAGAAAATCTGCAGAAATATACACATTTCCCTCATTATCCCGTTTTGCCAGAGGAAAATCCGTCGGGGTAAAATCCCCCAGTAAGTTTATATCGGTAGACACATAGTAACCGTTGTCTCCACCTATAAGCACAGTCACCAGATCATTGGCTCTTGCATAGATAAGCGTATTTTCCGTTTCGCTGTAATAGAATCGGTTGGTAAATAATTTGGAAATGGTGGACATGGAAAAATACACTCTTCCGTCGCTGTATTTTGCCAGATCCTCATATAATTCGTCCTGCAAAATAATGGCAACATCATCGGCCTGACTTAAACCAAAATAAGCATTCAGATCCGCCATTTCCGTAGAATAGGCATATTTATCCGGATATAAAATAGCGAGAAAAGAACGAAATCCCATTTTCTCCCCGCTTTTCATGCTGTTATATAAAGAACCGCCAAATGCAATGCCACCCACAATAAGAATCAAAGCAATTGCAATTAGAACGGATATTAATTTCTTCTTAAAGTCTTTCATTACTTCTTCCTCCCAATCTTCTCCATTATAACAGAAGGAAAATAGATAGAAAAGGGAAGGACTACGCCCTCCCTCATACGCTTTTTTCTTTTTCTTTGCTACGCGGAAGATTTTTAATCTTATGTGACCTGCTGTATTTTTTGATAATACGATTTCCAATTTTTGGCATTGTTATCCGAGAAAGTTCCGCCTGTATTTTGTATTTGAATAGGATTTGGAAATTTGTATATCATTAAATATAAGACTGTCAGAAATAATGGCAGCAAAGAACGCGAAAAAGAACAATACGCCATAAAGAAGATTCCTGTGATAATTTTCATAACCCTTTTCTTTTTCGCAAAGACTATGCGATAAAACGACAGGCAGTACCACTAAAATGTTTCATGTGCTAATTGATAATATTAGGTGATTCAAATATCGAATGATCTTATTCTGAAATGCTAAGCACGAACGCTTATAAGACAATTCCTCAAATATTCCTTTGGAAATATTTCCCTTTTGAGGATTGATTAGAATCGGCACAAAAGTCCGATAGATTTCATAAAATAAAGATTATAGAAATAAATGAATGCAAAACAATCCTCCCTTCCGGTACCGATTGCCTGTTTTCTCGTCCTATGTGCATATTGTACAATTATTTTTAATAATATGCAACAGTTTTTGTTTAATTTTATTGTATTTTCTCATTTTTTCTATTTTTGTTCTTAGAAAACGACAAATCGTACTATTGACGAAGAAAGCCGGAAAAATTATACTTGTTAGAAACAGTTTATATTGGCGCTTGGATTCGCAGAATTAGATATTCATACGGATTTACAATATAGAAAATTCGCTTGGATTCGCAGAATTAAAAATTAAGGTGATGCTATTATGAAGATAGAAAAAGTAAGCGACAATCAAATACGCTGCACACTCACCAGAGAAGATCTGGATGATCGGCAGATTAAGATCAGCGAAATCGCTTATGGTAGTGAAAAAGCAAAATTACTGTTCCGGGATATGATGCAGCAGGCCAATTATGAATTCGGTTTTGAGGCCGAGGATATTCCTCTGATGATTGAGGCAATTCCCATGAGCAGCGGCTGTATTGTTTTTATTATAACGAAAGTGGAAGATCCGGAAGAGTTAGATACCCGGTTTTCCAAATTTGCCCCTTCCGTGCACGAAGAGGATGATTCCTATGAAGAGGATTCCGATGAAAACAATGATTTAATTGATGAAGGATTTTCCGCATTTTGCGACAAAGATGAGTCAAAATCTAAAATTCAGAAGGATCTTTCAGAAAATGAGAATAAATCGGAGAACGGCATAACTTCCGGTTTCGGTCTTCCGAAATCCGCAGAAGATATGTTTGATCTGTTCCGCAGAATTGCAAGTAAAAGTGCAAAAGCGAAAGCAGAAAAACCCGATAAATACATTCCGGGTTCCGGAGTGAATAACCGTGCAGACGCTGCAAAAAGTACAGCAGGAACTTCAGGGGAAATGGCAGGAAGAAACGGAGAAAAATCTACCGGAAATGTCGGAGGAACTACCGATAAGGGCAAACTTCAGCCAAAAGTCAAAAATCCTCTGGATACCAGCGAAAAGACACAGTCTCTGCCATCCATTCGCATTTTCTCTTTTGATCATCTGGATACTTTGACGGATGCAGCTTATATTATTCATTCTCATTTCCGAGGAAGCAGCATGCTGTATAAGAATCCGGATAACAATCTTTATTATCTGGTTCTTGACCGGGAAAATAATATGCAGGGAGATTTCATTAAGATTTGCAATCTGCTTCTGGAATATTCCAATGCGGAACGCTATACTCCTTCCACCATTGCTTACATGAAGGAACATTTCCATGTAATTATACCGGAAAATGCAGTGGATGCCCTGGCACAGATTTGATTCGCACATTAAAATAATACCCCGTACACAGTTGCTTGTGTACGGGGATTTTTTTATATCAGTTCCAAGGTCTGCTTTGCAATGGCAAGTTCTTCGTTCGTAGGAACAATCATAACCGTTACCTTGCTGTCCGGTGTGGAAACGATTAAATCCTCGCCGCGAATCTTTAATTTATTGTCATCCACATTTACCCCAAGATAATTCAGATAGGAGCAAATGCCGCTGCGGACGCGGTAATTATTTTCGCCGATTCCGGCTGTTAATGCAATGATATCCACGCCCTGCATTGCCATTATGTAAGAACCGATATATTTGGCAACACGGTAGCAATAAGCGTCCAGCGCAATCTTAGCATACACATTTCCCGCTTTTTCTGCTTCATCCAGATCCCGGAAATCACTGGAGGTGTAATTGGAAAGGCCATAAACGCCGGATTTCTTATTCAAAACGGTATTTACCTCGTCGGCAGAAAGTCCTTCCTTTTCTCCGATAAAACTTAAGATTGCCGGATCCAGGTCGCCGGAACGGGTACCCATCATAAGACCTTCCAATGGGGTAAGTCCCATACTGGTGTCAATGCATTCTCCATTTTTAACTGCAGATACGGATGCACCGTTGCCAAGATGACAAACGATAATCTTCAGATCCTTTCGGTCTTTTCCCACCAATTCCGCCGCATGCTTGGAAACGAAATCGTGACTGGTTCCATGGAAACCATAACGACGAACCTTGTATTTTTCATAGTATTCGTACGGCAATCCGTACATATAGGCCTTCTGCGGCATTGTCTGATGGAAAGCGGTGTCAAATACGGCGACCTGCGGAGTACCCGGCATATTTGCCATGCAGGAATGAATACCGATGAGATTTGCCGGATTGTGAAGCGGTGCCAATGCACTTAAATCCTCGATGTCCTTCAATACACTTTCATCGATTAAAACAGCCTTCTTAAATTTCTCACCGCCATGAACCACACGATGACCTACGGCTCCGATTTCACTCAGGGAAGCAATGACGCCATGCTCCGGATTGGTTAATGCGTCAATCACCAGTTTTACGGCAATATTGTGGTCTTCCATCGGCTGTGCTATAACAACCTTATCCTTTCCTGCCAGTGTATGTGTCAACTGACTTCCATCAATTCCGATGCGCTCCGCAAGACCTTTGGCCAACACTTCTTCCGTAGAAGAATCAATGAGCTGGTATTTCAAAGACGAACTGCCGCAATTGATTACTAAAATATTCATTCGAATTGCCTCTCTTTCTTTTTGGTTTCATTTAATCCGTTTTCATTTATATTCGGTTTCATTTATTCCCGTGTTTCTTAATTTCGGATTTCTTTTCTTGTTTTCTTAATTCCGAATTTCTTTTTTCCGGTTTTCTTTTAATAAGCTTTTCCCCAATATACCATTTTCTTTGCCGGTTTTCCGCAGCATACACAGGTATCTGCCAATGTCTCCTGTTCAAATGGCATACAACGGCTGGTTACGGCAAGTTTTTCCTTAATCTGATCCTCGCAGCCCTGCTCTCCGCACCACATTGCCTTCACAAATCCGGATTTCTCCGTAAAGCATTTTTCAAATTCTTCCATGTTGGTTGCAACATAGGTGTGGGCATTTCTGTGCTCTTTTGCTGCCTCGTACATATCTTTTTGAATTGTTACCAGTAATTCGGAAACCTTTGCGGTAACCTCTGATAACGCAACCTCTATTTTTTCGTGGGTGTCGCGGCGGCAAATGATGCATTTTCCTGCTTCGATATCCTTTGGTCCGATTTCGATTCGCATCGGGATTCCACGCATCTCCTGCTCAGAGAATTTCCATCCCGGGGATTTGTCCGTATCATCGGTTTTTACACGAATACCGGCCTGCTTCAGCATTTGCTCAAGTTCGCGGGCTTTGTCCAAAACGCCTTCCTTCTTCTGCATAACCGGTACAATCATAACCTGTGTCGGAGCAACCTTAGGCGGCAGCTTCAATCCGGAGTTATCGCCATGTACCATGATTACGGCACCGATTAATCTGGTCGTCATGCCCCAGGAGGTCTGGTGTACATATTTCAAGGTATTGTCTTTGTCCGTATATTGAATGCCAAATGCCCGGGCAAAGCCATCTCCGAAGTTGTGGGAAGTACCGGCCTGAAGAGCTTTTCCATCATGCATTAGTGTTTCGATGGTATACGTTGCCACTGCGCCGGCAAATTTTTCTTTCTCCGTTTTCTGTCCCTTGATGACCGGAATAGCTAAAACATTTTCCAAAAAATCTGCATATACATTCAGCATCTGCACGGTTCTTGCTTCTGCCTCTTCCGCAGTTGCATGTGCAGTGTGTCCTTCCTGCCATAAAAATTCCCGGCTGCGGAGAAATGGTCTCGTCTCCTTTTCCCAGCGGACTACGCTGCACCACTGGTTACAAACCTGTGGCAAATCACGATAGGAATGAATAACACCCTTATAGTAATCGCAAAACAGTGTTTCCGAGGTCGGTCTGACACAAAGCCGTTCCTGAAGCTGCTGTCCTCCGCCATAAGTAACCCAGGCTACTTCCGGAGCAAATCCTTCCACATGATCCTTTTCCTTCTGCAAAAGGCTTTCCGGAATAAACATCGGAAGATACATGTTGGTAACTCCGGTTTCCTTAAACATTGCATCTAACTGGTTCTGAATAAGCTCCCAGATGGCATATCCGGCCGGCTTAATCGCCATACATCCTTTTACACTGGTGTAATCAATTAATTCTGCCTTCTTTACCACATCGGTATACCATTGTGCAAAATCATCTTCCATGGAAGTAATCGCTTCCACTAACTTTTTGTTGTCTGCCATTTGATTTCTCCTTTATATTTTTGTATCTGCTTCGCAGATTTTGGTTTCATAACAAATGTCTGCTTCGCAGCCGCTTGTTTTCTGTTGCTTTTGTTTACTCATAAATCCCATCTGCTCCGCAGATGTCGCCACTTCGTGGCTTTTGGATTTATTTCGTATATGTTCGCAGAAAACAAATGTCTGCTTCGCAGCCGCTTGTTTTCTGTTGCGAACATATAAAAAACTTCCATCCCTGAAATAGGGACCGAAGTTATCATCCGGTGGTACCACCCATATTAGATTCGCTGTGCGCATCTCACTCTATGCCGTTAACGCCGGCTTACGGTGTGCTTCCAACCCATTTCATCCAAAGCCCCGCCGCAAATCTACTCACACAGGCTCTGGGCATCCATCCGGTTGCCACACACAGCTCCAAGGCAGGTTCTCCATGTTCACCCGGAAATCTTCCACCAATAATCTCCTCTCTGTAGGGCTACCGCATAGGATACTAATCCTCTTCGTCGCATTGTTTTATCAACTTGATTCGAAATAAATTTTAGTGCAACCGGACTGCCTTTGTCAACTCGCATTCCAAATAATCTGTTCCAGACATTCCAAATAATCTGTTCCAGACATTCCAAATAATTTGTTCCAGACTTTTGCTACGCTGGCAATATCACTTACCGCTGGATAAATGACACCTGTTGCCTGAGATACCATATCATCAATAAATGTCTTAGATTTACAAAATTGAGAACAAATCTAATCAATGAGTGCGTCCGCATCTTCCTTTATTTGACCAGCACTAGGAACATACAAATCACCTAACTTTATTTTTTCCATCTACATCATCCCCTACGGGCTACTCGCAGAGCCCATTCGCATTCCGCTTCGCTTCATGCTCATGTTCTGCTGTCGCACAATACATCCAATCCGTCCAAAGCACTTATATAAGCAAGCTTCCAACGTGCTTTAGCCGTCTTGTCTGTACTCTGCTCGTAGCCCTACAAATCGGAATTTGTTGAGGAGGTAAATTCAAATTATACTTGCTTTCGGAAAAGAAAAAATGTAATATATGAACACGGGAATGAGGATCTCCCTTAGTATTAGATACTAAAACCGCTTATTAAAGCTGATGACTTCTGCGATTACCTAACGCAGATGGTGTCAGCTTTTTCTGCATATAAAGGAGGACTTTTATGTTATTAAGTATTGCGCTGATTTTGATTGTTGGTATGGCGTTAGGATGGATTTGCAAAAAATGCAAACTACCAAGTCTGCTAGGGATGTTAGTTACAGGTATTTTACTAGGGCCGTATGTATTTGGTTTTATTGATGAATCGATTCTATCTATATCATCAGAAATAAGAAAGATAGCACTAATAATTATTCTGACAAGGGCCGGATTGAGTCTTGATATTTCAGGACTTAAAAAGATAGGCAGACCTGCTGTTATGATGTGTTTTGTCCCGGCAAGTTTTGAACTTATAGGTATGATATTGCTTGCACCAAAACTGTTGGGACTATCAATACTGGAAGCGGCTATTATGGGAGCTGTTTTGGCAGCTGTTTCACCTGCTGTAGTTGTTCCGCGAATGGTGAAATTGATGGATGAAGGTTATGGAACGAATAAAGGCATTCCGCAACTAATTTTAGCGGGAGCTTCAGTTGATGATGTGTATGTTATTGTTCTGTTCACTACTTTCACCAGCATGATACAAGGTAACGGAGTGTCAATAATTCGATTTGTAAACATTCCGGTATCAATAGTGTTAGGTATTTTGATAGGCTTAATCAGCGGCTGGATGCTTTCAAAGTATTTTGAAAAGGTTCATATTAGAGATACGATTAAGATTCTCGTTCTACTTTCGTGGTCGTTTATTCTGGTGGTAATAGAGGATGCTTTGAACACACCAATTACATTCTCTGCACTTATTGCAATTATGTTTATAGGCGTAGCCTTGCAGAAATATAGAGGAGAGGTATCCATAAGGTTATCTGCAAAATATAACAAGCTATGGGTAGCTGCAGAGGTGTTCCTTTTTGTTTTAGTTGGAGCTACTGTAAATATAAATTATCTGGGGAATGTTGGAATTAAAGCTCTTATCGTAATTGTAGGTGTCCTTGTTTTCAGAATGCTTGGCGTGTTTGTTTGTCTTCTGGGAACAAGTTTAAATTCTAAGGAAAGAGTATTCTCTATGATAGCATATACACCTAAGGCAACCGTTCAGGCCGCAATTGGAGGAATTCCATTAAGCCTTGGACTTGGATGCGGAGATATTGTATTGACTGTGGCTGTACTTGCGATTATATTTACAGCCCCGCTCGGAGCATTTGCAATTGACTTAAGCTATAAAAAATTGCTTGGAAGATAAAATTGATATTATTAAAGAACTCGTTTGATTCATAAACATTTCCAGATGAATCTCGAGTCCACAACCTGCGGACTCACATACAATTCATAAAAAAATTTGCTATGCATTCCCGTCCGAATACTTGAAGCGGTAACCGCTTCCCCATACCGTCTCAATAAACCGCGGATGATTGGAATCTTCTTTTAATTTTGTGCGGAGTTTTTTGATATGGACGGTGACCGTCGCCATTTCCCCAATAAAATCGGAATTCCAAAGTTCCTGAAAAATTTCCTCTCTGCTGAATACCCGATTCGGATGCTCTGTAAGCAAACACAACAGTTCAAATTCTTTCGTGGAAAAATTTATCTCTTCCCCGTCAACCCTGACCAGATGCTGCGTCTTATCAATAAAAAGATTGGGAAATTCGATTACATTATTTCTTTCTTCGCGGATTTGCAGCAGGGTGTCATAACAATGTAAATGTGCTTTCGTCCGGGCAACCAGTTCTGCCGGGCGAAACGGCTTGCCGATATAATCGTCAGCTCCTGCCGAAAATGCTCGAACAATATCTGCTTCCTCATTTTTTTGTGAAACAAAAATTACGGGAATCGTCTTTTCTTCTTTCGCTTTTTTACATACTTCCAAACCCGTCATATCCGGTAAATCCCACTCTGTCAACACCAGAGAAATGTTCTCCGATTCCAACCGGGAAAGACCGGCTTCTCCGCTCGTCTCTACAAAGACCTGATATTCACTCATTTCCAGATAATCTTTTTCCAAATCGGAAAAGGAGGAATCCGGATCAATTATCAAAATTTTCTGTTTCATAATATTATCCTTTTCTGCAATTACGGCCTTCCTTCACGGTTACTGTCCGGCCTTCTATCCTGGCCAAACGGTTAACATTCTGTCCGGAAATTGCCATCTGCGCTATTCTTCCAGATGCTCCATTCCCTGCGCAATGATGGTACTGACATGGTCATCCGCCAATGAATAGAAAATGGATTTGCCGTCTCTGCGTGACTTCACCAATTTGCTTTGCTTTAAGATTTTTAATTGATGGGAAATGGCGGACTGCGTCATATTCAATGTTTCCGCCAAATCACAGACACACACTTCCGATTCGAAAAGCACCGCAAGAATGCGGATTCTGGTAGTGTCTCCAAATATTTTAAACAATTCTGCGAGATCCGCCAATTCTTCTTCATCTATCATATCTTCACGAATGCGATCCAGTATTTCCGGATGCACATGTTTTTCTTCGCAGCATTCGCATCCTTGATTTTTGTGATGTTTATATTCTCTCATGTCATCCATTCCCTTCTGTTTCCTGAAGTTCTATTTACCGAGACTCTATTTCCTGTAATTCTGTTCCCGAAACGCTGCTCACCGGAATATTGTTTCCCAAAATTCTGCTTTCCTATAATTCCGCTTCCGAAACTCTGCTTCCGGAGACTCCGGTTTCCAAAACTTAGCTTCCCAAAATCCGTATCGCCCAAACACCGAGGCATTATCATAGTTTTTTTACGAACAATGCGCGGATGGCATTCATAACTGCTATGATCATCACGCCGACATCCGCAAAAATGGCAACCCACATATTGGCAATTCCAATTGCCCCGAGAATCAGGCATATGATTTTAATGCCAATTGCAAAAATAATATTCTCATATACGATCCGGATGCATTTGCGGGAAATCTGTATTGCCTTTGCAATTTTGCGCGGATCATCATCCATCAGAACAACATCGGCAGCTTCAATGGCTGCATCAGAACCCATCGCACCCATGGCTATACCGATATCCGCCCTGGTTAAAACCGGTGCGTCATTGATTCCGTCTCCCACAAAAACTAATTTTTCGGAATCGGATTTTGCGGAAATCAGTTTTTCCACTTCCGCAACTTTATCGGCAGGAAATAATTCACTACGCACCTCATCTAACTCTAATTGCTTTGCCACACCTTCCGCTACCCGCTTTTCATCTCCGGTGAGCATAACGGTTTTTGTGATTCCGGCTTTCTTCAATTCCCGGATGGCCTGTTCCGAAGTCGGTTTTACTATATCGGAGATTACAATATGCCCGGCGTATTCTCCATTTATCGCCATATGAACAATGGTTCCAATGTGATGACATTCCCTGTAATCCAATCCGAGACGCTTCATCAATTTCGCATTTCCGGCTGCAATCGAAATCCCATCTACTTTGGCAAGTATGCCTTCTCCACTGATTTCTTCTATATCGGATACGCGGTTTAAGTCAATTGCTTTTCCGTAAGCAGCCTGCAGACTTTTACTGATGGGATGGGAGGATGCATATTCCGCATGCGCAATGTATTCAAATAACTTTTCCAATTCCATCTCATTGTGATGAACCGCACTGACCTCAAATGTTCCCTTGGTTAATGTTCCCGTTTTATCAAATACGACAATTTTCGCTTTTGACAAAGTTTCAAGATAATTGGAGCCTTTAATCAGAATTCCTTCTTTGCTCGCACCACCGATACCGGCAAAAAAACTGAGCGGAATGCTGATGACCAGAGCACACGGACAACTGATTACCAGAAATGTGAGCGCACGCATAATCCAATTGGTCCAAAGAGAAAGGGAATTTGCTTCTCCCATAATCAACTGTACTACCGGCGGTAGAATCGCCAGTGCAAGTGCACTGTAGCAGACAGCCGGCGTATAAATTCTGGCAAATTTGGCAATGAATTCTTCCGACTTGGATTTACGGGAACTTGCATTTTCCACCAATTCTAAAATCTTGGAAACCGTTGACTCACCAAATTCCTTTGTCGTTTCAATTTCCAGAACACCGCTCATATTGATACATCCGCTGATAATCTCATCTCCGGACCGGACTTCTTTCGGCAGACTCTCTCCGGTCAGAGCACCGGTATTTAATGTGGATGTTCCTTCGCGGACAATTCCGTCAATTGGCACCTTTTCTCCCGGCTGCACATAAATCACAGAACCTATGGCAACTTCATCCGGATCCACCTGCTCGAGTTTGCCATCCACTTTGATATTAGCATAGTCCGGCCGGATATCCATTAACTCACTTATGTTTCTGCGACTTTTTCCGACGGCGTAACTCTGGAACAATTCCCCAATCTGGTAGAACAGCATAACAGCAACGCCCTCTTTGTAGTCCCCCAGAATAATGGCGCCGATGGTTGCGACGGCCATCAGGAAATTCTCATCAAATACCTGCTTATTCCTGATTCCTTTACCTGCTTTTATCAAAATATCGTAACCGATAATTCCATATGGAATCAGATACAATACCAGCAGAATATAGGAATTTGAGAAAACCGGCAGACCGCCAAAAAGTCTTTGCAATATTGTTAGTATTACAATCAGCAGAAAGGACCAAATGATTCGAAGGAATACTTTTTTCTGTTTTTTTGTCATATTCATCTTGAAAACCTTTCTTAAAAGAAAATCTCACAATCATCTTCCACTTTTTTGCAGTTCTTCAAAACTTCCTGCATTACTTTTTTCGGATCCTGCCCCTCTTCAAATTCCACGCTCATTTTAAGAGTCATGAAATTAACCACGGCATCCTTCACGCCTGCTGTTTTCTTAGCAGCCTCTTCCATTTTATTTGCACAATTCGCACAGTCTACTTCTATTTTGTAAGTCTTTTTCATAAATGGGATTCTCCTTTTCTACTAAATAATTATTTCCTGATTTTCATATTTTTAATTTTCAAACATATGAACATCTATTCATATGTTTGAGTATAGTATAACATCCTGTTCTGTGCTGTCAAGCACTTTCTGCAACTGATTCTCTACGCTTTCTGCAGCATATTCACTACGCTTTCTGGACTGATTCTCTACGCTTCTTCCTGCCGCAAGGCATAAACAGCCGCAACACATTCCTCTATGCTCCTGCCTTCGCAGCAAATAATTTCATCGGCATATTTTTCATATAATGCGACTCTTTCCTCATATACATCCCGAAGCGTTTTTCCTTCCTGCATGGCAATGCCACGGGTAGTTATGTTATTTACCCGTTGTTCGATTTCCTCATAGGGAAGTGACAGGTAGACAATCGTTCCCAGATAAGACAAATGTTTCATCGCTTTTTTCCCATATACTGCACTTCCGCCGGTTGCAATAATGGTACGGGAACAATCCAGCTGCAGAAGAACATCTTCTTCTATATTCAAAAATTCGTCCATTCCCTTGTCCCGGATAGTTTCATAGAGCAGTTGTCCGGTATATTCCTGAATCCGTAAATCCGTATCCAGGAAACGATAATTTAATGCTTTTGCCACCAAAACTCCGAGTGTACTTTTTCCTGCACCCGGCATTCCAATTAATACAATATTATCTCTTTTCATTTTCAAAATCCTAAATCCTCTCCAAAAATTTGTTCGTTCATTCCATCTCCTTCATAATTACCCTCTATTTCTGTTAATTCAATAATTTTTTTCCGATGCATCATAACAATAAAGAATTGTTCCTCTTGAAATATCCACTTATCCTTTAAACGACATATCAAATGCCGGAGCCATTCCTTCCATCTCGCTTCTACTCAATCCATAATGCCCGGCAAGTTTTCTCCAATTACTTTCTACCACATTCTTTATTTCCTTTAATTCCTCCAACGCTTGTGTCTCTGACAATCCATACATTTTAGCAACAGACAAAGCAAGAGTAAAGTCAATCAGATTATTATCAGAATCTACATTAAGTGATAATGTATCTCCATAAATATTCGGATTCACATCATATAAAGGCGACAAACTCCATCCATTCTTGACTAAAATAAAACCATGGTTTCTCAAATGGTCATCTGTGTTTGACACCGCCATATTAAATACAATTCTACGCCACAATTCCAGCAGATCATTCCCCGGTGTTGCGCTATTCGTTTTTATGATCGATGCAATCTCCATATAGCTGGAACCGGCTGACGCATCTGCTCCATCCTTTTTACCTAAAAGAGTCATTGCAGATGCAAAATGAATTCTCCTATCTCCTTCTCTGTCAAATCGTTTTATTAAGAATGTACTTCCTATTTTAGAAAAGTTCTCCAGCTTTGCTTCCGGCACATTCAAGTTACACATAACCGCCAAATCATGAACTACCATTTCCCATGCGCCCACATTGATTTCATCATGTTTTGACGGAAATTTGGCAATCCATAAAGAACCATCCGGTGCAACAACCGTTGCCTTTGGTCTGGCTCCGCCTAACGAAGACCCCGGTGCCACCAATTGTTTCAACCACTTTTCTTCCATTCCATCATCATTCTTTTCAAATGCCAAAGATGCGGATTCCAGTTTACGAAGTGTTGTCCAGGGCGGAGTTGCTAATTCTTTATCATCAGACATAAACGGACCGTCTTTCGTTGTGGAAAATCTTAATCCGCCCATTCTTGTCTCATCATAGACTCCTATCAGAAAATCTATTTCTGTTAGTGTTCTCGGTTTTCTCTCTTCCTTCTTGGCAATAATTGCTTCATGTCTCTTCATCAAAAGGCGTCCCCATCTATCAGGGCAGGAATCTTCAAACACACCAAACAATAACTTATCCGCTGGTGCATACTGACGCCCCTTAAACATTCTTAAATCAGGATCCAATGTTACATTATTGGCCAAATCATTTAACCATTCATCATCATATTCAAAAGAAACTATTTGTTTTCCTCTACCACCGTCTACATACAATGTACCTATTAACGATGGAATATCTGATTTCCAATTCTCATATACATAGATTTCATTTATGTTATCCATCTAATTCTTACTTCCTTTTTGCTCGTTTCGGAGTTACTAAATTCATATCCTGAATCCTTCTGCCAAATTCATCATCCTGCGCCACTCTGTTTAAGTCTTTATCCATACCTCCCAAAGCATGTAACACCGCAGCATAAGTTCCTATAGATACCGTTGGAGTTCCTTTTTCAACAGCCCATAATGTAGCTCTACTAATTCCGGCTCTTTCTGCCACCAACTCTGTAGAAAGATTACGTCGCAATCTTGCCATCTTTA
>JBJEMA010000079.1:0-44950 GCA_051879435.1 Lachnospiraceae bacterium | reverse complement strand
TCGAAAATTTTCAGGGTTGCATTACTGTTTAATTGTCAAGGTTCTTTGTTGTTGCTCTTGTGCAGCGCAACGAATTAAATTTATCACTTCGTTCGTGCTTTGTCAACAACTTTTAACTTTTTTCTTTCTTTCTTAGCTTTCGCTAAACGGAGAAGAAGGGATTTGAACCCTTGCGCCGCTGTTAACGACCTACTCCCTTTCCAGGGGAGCCCCTTCGGCCAGCTTGGGTACTTCTCCAAATCTGGTTCGTATGGATGATCGAACGGAGAGGATGGGATTCGAACCCATGTGCCCGTGAAGGCAAACGGTTTTCAAGACCGCCTCGTTATGACCACTTCGATACCTCTCCATCTTTACTTATTTTCGTTGATTTTGCTCAACGCAAATGTTATCTTATCAAAAGGATTTTGTTGTGTCAACACATTTTTTCAATTTTTTTCTTTTTTCTTGCAGGGCTGATTTGCGGGCTGTTTGCTTCATTCATTCAGGTAATAATTACGCAGTTTATTGTCCAATTTATAATGACTTTCTATGCCATTATTTTGATATTTTATTTGCCAAAGTGATTATGTTATTTTATTTGCCAAAGTAATTTTTATTTTGATTGATTTGTTTTATTGATTTGATTTGTTTTATTTGTTTGTTTTGTTTGTTTTGTTTGTTTTGTTTGTTTTATTTATTTATTTGTTTGTTTTATTTATTTGTTTGTTTTATTTATTTGTTTGTTTTATTAATGATTGAAATATTTCCGCAATTTTTAAGTCTTCCGGTGTCGTTATCTTAATATTGTAATAGGAACCTTCCGCAACAAAAACCGTTTCTCCCGTCATAGTTTCCACCACCATGGCGTCATCTGTAATTTGAATACCCTTTGCCTGAAGTTCTTCTTCCTTTAAGAAAAACTCATCATATGCTTTTTTGATAACCGAATAAGCAAAAACCTGAGGTGTCTGGATTTGATAAAGGTTTTCCCTTTTTGGCGTGTCCACCACATTTCCTTCCGGTCCCACAATCTTCATTGTATCTTTGACCGGCATGCCTACGATACATGCTCCTGTCTTTTCTACCATTACCTTTGCACGTTGTAAAATATTTTGGTCCACCAACGGTCGCGCGCCGTCATGAATATAAACATAATCGCATTCTCCGGCGGCCAAAATGCCGTTGTAAACAGAATTGTATCTTTCTTTTCCCCCGGCCACAATTGTTTTTACTTTTGTAAAATGATGCGGTTCAACAATTTCCTTGCGACAATACTCCTCGTCGCCCTCTCCGGTTACCAGCACGATTTCATCGATAAAGCTATCCTGAAATGTCTGAATTGCGTAAGTGATAATTGGTTTTCCGGCTAATTCCAGATATTGTTTTGGCCGGTCGGCCCCCATTCTTTTCCCAGACCCTGCCGACAAAATAATTGCTACATTTCTCATAAACGCTTTCCCTTATAAAGCAATCACGACTGTTCACATAAACGCCTTCCCTTATAAAACAATCGCGACTGTTCGCATAAATAATTTTTCTTTAAAATATATTCAGGAATCGTAGTTTTTCTTTATCAAGAAATAAATCAGATACGCTCTCCCAGTTTGAGATTCGGTACGGCATTTAAGTCGTATCCATGGCGAACCCCTTTGCAATATTCATAGTAACCTGCCGCCCCAATCATAACTGCGTTATCGGTACATAAAATTGGTGACGGATGGTAAAATTCAATTCCATTTTCCATGCAGGCCTCTTCCATGGCTTTACGCAAATGCTGATTGGAAGCCACACCGCCTGCAATGGCAAGACGATGGTCGCCACTCAATTTCATCGCTTCCATCGCATGCCCTACCAACACATCAATGACCGCCTGCTGGAAAGACGCTGCAATATCGGCACGGGGAATTTCCTCCTGTTTCATTTCCAGTGTATTGATATAATTGAGAACTGCGGATTTCAATCCACTGAAGGAAAAATCGTAAATGGAGTCTTCAAATCTGGCTCGTGGGAATTTAATGGCATTTGGATTTCCCTCAGAAGAAAGTTTATCGATTTTCGGACCGCCGGGATAGCCAAGCCCAATGGCACGCGCCACTTTGTCAAATGCTTCTCCCGCCGCATCGTCCCGTGTTCTTCCCAGAATTTCATAAGTGCCGTAATCAAGCACATGAACCAGGTGAGTATGCCCGCCGGAAACCACAAGACAATGGAACGGAGGTTCCAGTTCCGGATTGTCAATATAATTTGCACAAATGTGACCTTCAATGTGATGAACACCAATCAAAGGCTTTCCTGTGGCAAATGCAATCGCCTTTGCGGCGGATACCCCCACCAGTAAAGCACCCACCAGACCCGGACCATATGTTACGGCAATCGCAGAGATATCTTCCATGGTTACATTGGCTTTTGCCAATGCCGTTTCAATCACCTGATTGATTTTCTCAATATGCTGGCGTGATGCAATTTCCGGAACTACGCCTCCGTAAAGGGTATGCAGATCAATTTGCGAATGAATCACATTGGACAATACCTGCCGGCCATTTTTCACAACGGCCGCTGCGGTTTCATCACACGAACTTTCAATTGCAAGTATTAAAACATCTTCCATAGATTTATCTCATTTCCGATTCTGTTTATTTTTCATATTTCGCTCATTGCAGTGCTTTTGTTGCGAATTTATTCATCTTCATTGGCCAACGCAAAGCCAAAGATTTTCCAATGCCCGTCTTCATCCTTTCGCAAAATATAAACTTCCCGGGAAGTTACGTATTTTGTGCCGGATTTCAAGGTATACATACAATACAGGCGAGCGCAGGAATAACCGTCCTGGTCAAAATATTCCACATCGGTAGCCGGCGTTAATTCTGACTTGTAAATGGTAATGTGCCCGGATTTGAATGTAAAAATATCATCCTGCAGCTGACTCATATATTGTTCCCAAGTCATATTGGCAGCCAGTTCCGCATCCAGCAAATCCCATGCAAGACGAGCCAATTCTTCCAGTTCTTCATCGGAATAGGATTCGTTATAAAAACAGGAAGTGATTTCATTGTAATATTTCACCACCTGAACCGGCGTGGTAGGATACTCTTTGTATTTTGCCTTAGCCAGCAATTCCTGTACAGGTGTGGATTCTTCGTTTACATTGTTTTCAACGGACTGATCGGAGGTTACGCCGGAATTACGGGACGACAAATAAGCGTAGCACCCAATAAAGGATACCACGATCATCAGCATAAGAATAATTACCTTAACGACTTTTCGATTCACCGGTCTGCTACTCCATTCTTGTTGAAACAGGCCATCTACACGGCGCCTGTTCCTGCGCTTCCCTGCGCATTATCATCAAACAGCAATGTTACACTCTTTCCGTCCTTCCCCGGTTTCGCATTCGGAAATACTTTTTTTACTTCTTCCATAAATGGTTCCGGTCTTGTGAGTGAAGGGCTGTAATGTGTCAGCCAAAGTTCTTGAACCCGGGCATCTCTGGCGAGCTTTGCCGCCTCTCCAAACATCATGTGACGGTTTTGCTTTGCTTTGTCAAATTTATCCCATTCCCCGTACATTCCTTCGCAAATGAACAGATCCGAGCCCAAAGCATTTTGCACGATGCTCTCCGTTGGTCTTGTATCCGTACAATATGTTACCTTTAGACCTTTGCGCGGTGGTCCCATTACCATATCCGGGGTGTAAATTTTGCCATCCACTTCGACATCATTACCATGCTGCAATGTATTCCAGTATTGCACTGCAAGCCCAAGTTCCTTCGCCCGGAGTGCGTCAAATTTGCCTTTACGGGGAAGATTCAGGGTATATCCATAGCATAACATACTATGATTTAATTTGAAGGCATGAATTTGCAATTCGTCCAGTGCAAAATCTTCCTTTTCTTCCGTAATTTCACACAGTTCTATCTCAAAGGGGAGTTCCGGTGCAATGGTTCGCACAGCCTGCATTACACGGGACAAGCCTTTGGGTCCTATAATCTGTAGCGGCTCAGTTCGTTCTGCATTTCCCATGGTCAGCAACAACCCCGGCAGACCACTGATATGATCCGCATGATAATGGGTCAGGCAAATGATATCAATAGGTTTCGCGCTCCAGCCCTTTTCCTTAAGGGCAACCTGCGTTCCTTCCCCGCAATCAATTAACAAACATTTTCCATTGTAACGAACCATCAGGGCGGTCAGCCACCGATATGGCAAAGGCATCATGCCCCCACAGCCAAGCAGACACACATCTAACATTTACAATAATTCCTCATTTTCTCCGATTTCCGACGGAATCAGAAACTGCCGGTTTAGGGCATCATAGCAACCTTCACATAAATCAAAACTATGACGCTGCCCGTCTTTATGGGAAAAATAGCCGAAAGAGTTTTCTCCAAAGAAATGTCCTTCTCTTATCCAGCCGTTTTCCACCCGCATTTCTCTTCCACATTGATTGCAGAATACTTTCCGTAGTTCTGCAGAATTATTATCACGAATTTGCATACAGTCTTCCCTTCCTTCTAAAAAATTTGAGACAATTGGCGACTGTATCCATTATATAAAGCAATTTTCCACCATTTCAAACGGTAATTTTTTCCATGTGGCGTTTCCACATAATAACTGCGTCATCGGTAGGATTCGTATAAAAATTCCGGCGCACGCCTTCCGAAACAAAGCCCAGTTTTTGGTAGAGTGCGAGGGCAGGCGCATTATGCTGCCGTACCTCCAGAGTAAAATCCAATACTCCCCGCTTTTCGCCTTCCACCATTAAATGTTGCAAAAGCCGGTAGGAGATTTGTTTTCTCCGATAGGATGGAGTCACAGCTACATTGGTAATATCTGCTTCCCCCAGGGAAAGAATCAATCCCGCCTGAGCAACAATTTTCCCACCATGTTGTGCCACCATATAATAATAGCAATCCTTTTCCAGGGCATCTGCAAAATCCTGCAAACGCCAAGGGCATGAAAAACAGTCTGCTTCCAGGGCTGCCACCTGCGGCAGATCTTCTTTCCGCATCTTACGAAAGATTACATCATCCATTCTTTTCCATCCGCTCCTGTTCTGCCTGGGACATCCGCAGATAGATAGGGGAATGGTCTGCTGCCGTTTCCCATTTACCCTCACGGTAATAATGCATTGCCAAAAGTCCAACACTGGAAGCTCTTTGACGATTATTATTCGAAGGAGAAATGGAAAATGAGATGTGCAAATGTGCGCGCAAAGTATCCTGATAAACCGGTACTCCATCTCCCAGGAAAATAACTTTTTGACCCATGTCATTTAATTGTTCTGCCAGGGTAACCACATCCATGGCGCAGGCCTGCATATGTACCCGGAAATCATTTTCCAGTTCCGTAGTTTCCCCTACTTTTCTCCCGGCTGAAAAAGAATACAAACCGGTATAAACCTGGTTTCTTCTGGCATCCATAATCGGACAGATGTAAGCATCCGTAAGCGCTGCCGCAAAATTGTATGCCATGGCATCTACCGTAGGCACTGGAATAATAGGTTTCTTCAATGCCAGTCCCAGTCCTTTTGCAGTTGCAGATCCGATACGCAGTCCCGTAAATGAGCCGGGTCCTGCGGAAACGGCAATGGCATCCACAGATTCCAAATCCAGTTCCGTCATGCGCTTAATTTCATCCAGCATAGGGAGCAAAGTCTGGGAATGTGTTTTTTTATAATTTACTGTATATTCTGCAATTGTATTTTCATCTTCCAGAATTGCCACGCTGGCTACCAAACCGGAAGTATCAAGTGCTATTATTTTCATGGATGAAATGATTCCTTTCTGCCGTTACCTGCCGGTTTTGATTGGCGCAAATTTCAAAACAGGACATCCCCTTGTCGTCACCTGCCCTGCTTTGAAATTGTAATTTCACGATAATCAAATCCTTTTTCCGCATTCTTCCGGATTTCTATACGAATATGATTTTCCGGAATCAGTTCACGGATTAAATCTGCCCACTCCACCAGACAAACACCCTCGCCGTAAAAATATTCTTCAAATCCTACTTCATACATCTCGTCCGGCTCTTCAATACGGTAAACATCAAAATGATAAAAAGGGATTCTTCCTTCCTCATAAATCTGCACAATGGTAAATGTGGGAGAATTGACCATATCGTCAATCTTCAGTCCTTCTGCCAGTCCTTGTGCAAATACCGTTTTCCCTACGCCCAGATCGCCAATCAGGGAGAGTACAGTCCCGGGCAAAACCCTCTCCCCAAGAAAACGGGCAATTTGTTTCGTCATGGAATAATCAAAACTTTCAAAAACCACTGACTTTGCACCACCATTGTTACTCACTATATTATTCAATGTGTCCCATTTGAGGGAATCCATTTTTTCTTCCATTTCGTTACACTCCCATCGCCGGAAACCTTTCCCTATTTCGGGCACACTCCTTGAAGAATCCGCCGGCATGGCCTAATAACGAATCTTCACCTTTCTCGGATCCATATTTTGGGAAATAGTAGCCACCAGTGCCGGCAATTTATCCCCCAAATCCTTTCTCGGAAATACAGAGGCATTGCGTTTTCCGGTATATACTACAATACTTAGCCGGGTAGAAACCGCCTTCCGGCATCGCTCCCATTCAATGGTTTCACTGGTATCTTCCTGGGAAACGGTAATTCCGTTTTCATCCAATTCGTAATGAAGCGGCTTTTGAAATGCTTCCGTTAGTTTCATTTGCGCAAATGCTTTATATTTCAGGTTAATGGGCATATAAAATATCAAAAGCAGTCCAATAATCAAGAACAACCAATTGGCCTCCCCCAGCTGATAGGAACGGTAAAACATTAAAACCCCCATAAAGCCGAAGCAGGTTCCAAGTACACCTCCTGCACTGGTATATGCATGGTGAACCATATAATCGTAAAGCACATTCTTATTCATGTTCACATCAAAAGAAACATTTTTATTCTCTTTGATTATCGTTTGTTTGTCGGCATTATTGTCTGTATTCTTGTCTGTATTCATAATGTTATCCTCTCAATTGATGCATCGCACCGTATTTCCCCGGAATTATGGGAAAACTCCAATATGGAAAAGGGCACAATAAACCAAATTTAATAATATCAAGAAATAGGAATTAAATCAAATCATCTGACAGGTTTTGTAAATGTACATCTGACAGGTTTTGTAAATTGACAAAGCCGTCACTTATCCCCTACTATTATAATATAAAATCAAAAGCAAAGAGGACAAATTAATGACTTCCACAGATACAAAGGACTTACTGGAGGATTTGGAATTTATTTCGGAAAATCCGGATATTACACCTTCCGTTCATTCAAGAAAATCAAATGCAAAATCTAATTCGAAAAGAACAGAAAAAAAGGAAGAAGCAAAATCCATTTCCCAAAAGACAGAAAAGAAGGAAGAAGTAAAATCCAATTCCAAAAGAACAGAAAAAAAGGAAGAAGCAAAATCCATTGATGATGACATAAATGTTCCGCGCTGTGACGAAGCGGATTTAAACGAAGCGGATTTAAACGAAGCGGATTTAAACTCCGAAATAGAACGGGTGAAATCAACTAAAGGACAGGCGAAATCTGCCATGGGACAGGTGCAATCCGCCAAAGTGCAGGCGAAATCTGCCATGGGACAGGTGCAATCCGCCAAAGTGCAGGCGAAATCTGCCATGGGACAGGAAAAAAGAAATACGGGCACTATAATAAACCGCAAAAAATCAAAGAATGGACTGGTTCACGCATTTCTTCCCATTACCATTCTGCTTTCGCTTACTACACTGGCTTCCATTGCATTATGTTTTTATCTTCTTCACCAGATGAATAAAAAAGAGGTTCCGGCATCTGCCGATTCTGTGGTGGAAAGCCGTATGTATGCCCAAGAGGAAGTTGATGCCATGGTTCTTGATGCAAAGGAAGAGGGTACGGCTACCGGCCAGCAAGAATTAAAAGATTTCATTCGCAGTATGGCCATAGAAAATTCCGGCAGTTATCCCGATGTGCTGCGAAAAATTTTCCCGGAATATATGATTTATAATGCAGGCGGGAAGTATGCATTTGTTCCTATTGACAATAACATGCCGCGCAACTCCATTTCCGAAAATCAGATTATGGAATCCGGCGGTGAAATGACTTATGTGGTGGACGGTATTACCCGTAGCCGGAAAATGATTGATGTATCCCAGCATCAGGGAAATATTGACTGGCAACAGGTTGCCGACTCCGGAGTGGAAATGGCAATCATACGCCTTGGTATTCGAGGGTATGGAAGCGGCGCTCTCGTCATGGATGAGTATTTTGCGCAGAATATGGAAGGAGCCACCGCAGCAGGATTGGAAGTCGGCGTATACTTTTTCACACAGGCAATCAGCATAGAGGAAGCCCAGGAAGAAGCTGATTTTGTCTTGGAAAGTTTGAAAGAATATGATTTTAACGGCACTATTGTTTTGGATATAGAAAAGGTGGATGACAATGCGGCCCGGGGAAACGCGCTTACGCCGGAAGAGAGGACTGCATTTGCCCGGGTTTTCTGCGACCGCATTCGGGACGCAGGGTATCGTCCCATGATTTACGGAAATGCTTATTCCCTTTTTGCCATGCTGGATATTACCGAGTTAAAGGAATACGATGTCTGGTATGCATTTTATAATAACTATTTGTATTATCCTTATGAGGTTCGCGCATGGCAGTATTCTTCCACTTCCACTGTTCCGGGTATCAGTGGCGATGTCGACCTGAATATCTGGTTTGAGTAATGATTGAGCTCTGCCAAGTTCCCCGAGCGAGGCAGAGCGTGCAGTGCATGCATGTGCTATGTGTCTTTGCGTTCTATTTTGGTGCTTTCATGGTCAGAGCAATCCGTTTCTTAGCCACATCAACGGAAATAACCCAGACGGTAACCACATCGCCAACCCGAACCGCCTCCAGCGGATGTTTAATAAATCGGTCCGTAATTTGGGAAATGTGTACCAGACCATCCTGATGCACACCGATATCCACAAATATACCGAAATCAATCACATTCCGCACCGTACCCTTTAGTTCCATTCCTGGTTTTAAGTCCTCCATGTTCAGAATATCACTTCGAAGGACGGGCGCAGGCATATCCTCCCGCGGATCCCGGGCAGGTTTCTCCAATTCCCGAATGATGTCGGTCAGGGTAATTTCCCCGATTCCCAGTTCCTCGGCCAGTTTTTTCTTATCTTTTATGCGACTTTCCAATGAGGATACGCCCTTCGCAACCGCAACCTTTTTTTCTTTTTCATTTGAGGAAGATTTCTCCTCAAAATAGATAGGTTCGCTGTCTTTCAGTGCGGCAGCCAGTGCAGCCCCAAACACACTTCCCGTATTGACCACAAGTTTCTTCTCTTTTTTCTGCGGTTTTGAAGGCTTCACCGGTTTTTCCCGCTCCGTTTCCTTCTGGGCAGTTTCTTTCTGAATCTTTTGCACATCCTCCATGGTAATTTGCAGCTTCTCCATTAATTTTTCCACTGCAGCATAAGACTCCGGATGTACACTGGTCGCATCCAGCGGATTATCACCATCCGGAATACGAAGAAAACCGGCACACTGTTCAAATGCCTTCGGCCCTAATTTTGCCACCTTAAGAAGTTCCCTGCGGTTTTTGAACTTACCATTTTGTTCGCGATAGTCTACAATATTTTTTGCAATAGGCTTTGAAATTCCGGAAACATATTCCAAAAGCGAGACAGAAGCCGTATTCAAATCCACACCCACCTTATTCACGCAGTCTTCCACAACACCCCCGAGAACTTCTGCAAGTTTTTTCTGATTCATGTCATGCTGGTACTGCCCGACACCAATGGACTGCGGCTCTATCTTTACCAATTCTGCCAAAGGATCCTGCAGGCGGCGGGCAATGGAAGCCGCGCTTCTTTGTCCTACATCAAAATTCGGAAATTCTTCCGTCGCCAACTTGCTGGCAGAATAAACCGAAGCACCTGCCTCATTTACAATCACATATTGCACAGGGCGCTCAATTTCATGAAGCAGATCCACAATTACAGCTTCTGATTCCCGGGAGGCAGTTCCGTTGCCCAAAGAAATCAAATCAACCTTATGTTTTGAGATAATTTTTTTCAACTCTGCTTTTGCTTCTATTACCTTATTTTGCGGAGCCGTCGGATAGATTACCTTTGTCTCCAACACTTTTCCTGTTGCATCCACAACCGCCAATTTGCATCCGGTACGGAATGCCGGATCCCATCCAAGCACAACTTTATTTGCAATCGGCTGTTGCATCAAAAGCTGCTTCAGATTCTGGCCGAACACGCGCATGGCACCGTCCTGTGCATTTTCCGTTAATTCGTTGCGGATTTCCCGTTCAATGGCAGGCGCAATGAGCCGATTGTAGGAATCAGCAATTGCTTCCTCCAATACCGGTTCGGTAATCTCATTTTTTCCGAGCTTTATGGTTTTCCCGGTAAGATAGGATAATATTTTGTCCACCGGTGCCTGCAGTTTTACAGTCAGGATTTTCTCCTTTTCTCCCCGGTTTAATGCCAGCACCCGATGACCCACAATCTTATCAACTGCTTCCTCAAATGCGTAATACATCTCGTAAACGCTTTCCGCCTCTGCATCCTTTGCTGCGGATACTATTTTGCCTTCTTCCCATGTCATTTTTCGAATCCCGGTCCGATATTCTGCGCAATCGGAAATTTGCTCTGCAATAATATCCTTCGCACCGTCAATTGCTTCTTCCGGTGAATTAACCCCCTTTTCTTCATCCACATAAGCAGCTGCCGACACCGCAAGCGCCTCCACGGTCTCCTGCGCAAGTATCAGCTGTGCAAGAGGCTCCAGACCCTTTTCTTTTGCAATTCCCGCACGGGTTTTCTTTTTCTGTTTATATGGGCGGTACAAATCTTCCACTGCCACCATAGTCTGTGCGCCTTCAATTTTTGCCCGCAGTTCCTCCGTCAATTTGCCCTGTTCCTCAATACTGGCCAAAACCGCACTCTTGCGTTCCTCCAAATTTCTTAAATAGGTGAGTCGCTCAAAAAGATTACGAAGTACCTCATCATTTAAGGAACCGGTTGCTTCCTTACGATAACGGGCAATAAACGGAATGGTATTCCCTTCATCAATCAGTTGAACCGTCGCTGCTACCTGCGATTTCTTAATCTGTAATTCTTCTGCCAAAACCTGAATAATATCCATGCTTTATATCCTGCTCCTTTTCTGTTGAACATAATTATATCTCGTTATTCGCCTTTATCGGGTATTTGCCTTTACCGGGTATTTGCCTTTACCGGGTATTTGCCTTTCTCACATAAAATGATGTCTTTAGTGCCCGCTTTGCCTCCGGGCAATTCTTCTGATGATGCCTTCTCCATATATTTTCATTACAATTTCCTGACACTCTTCATGTGTCTGCCCGGGACATGATATAATTGCTTCCCTTCCCATTATTTTATTTTGAACCGTTGGTGCACTCAGAATTTCATCATCAACATATATCGAAATGACTTTCCCGACATTTTGTTCTGTTGCCTCTGCAAATTTTTCTGCCCCTTCCTCCGTGAATTTTATGGAGACACAGAACTCCACATATCCATTATTATCATTCGTAATTGATTCCGCAGATAAAATGTCATCCACCGTGAGCAATACATTTCCATCCTCGTCTTTGAATACAACATTCCCATGGGGTCTGAAATGCTCTGCCAGATTCAGGATTTTCCCGTCTCCCTCAATTTTTTCCTGTTGATTTCCGCTTTCCGCATCTTTTGAACAGGCTGCCATCCCAAAACACCAGATTACCAGAAACAAAACCATTATGTTTCGCAGATTATATTTCTTCCTATTTTCATCTTCATTCATACAATTCGTCTTCCAAACACCATTCGTCCCCAGACACATAATTCGTCCTCAGACACATAATTCGTCCTCGGACACACAAAAATAACACGGTTTCATTGTACCACACAACAAAATCAATTTCTCATATTTTTCGGATATTTCGTGGGAATCCCCTATTTTTCCCACTTCCGATATGCTATAATATGATTAACTAGGCAATAAGGTTATGCGAGGTAGGTATGCAGGATAACGGGAGAAGTATTCAAATAAATGGCTTTGGTATTGCTTCGATTCTATTGAGTACCATTGCGCTATTTTCCGTTACCACAATCTTCATCCCACTTATTGCAGGCTCTCTGGCCATTATCTTTGCGATTCTCTCCAAAGGGTGCGAATTGCAGATGGCAAGACCTATTCAAAGGAGTTTTGTAATCAGCATCATTTCCATTGTATGTGCAATGGCAATAATCATAGGAATTATATACATGTTTTTTTATAATCCGGAATACCACGATTATTTGAATCAATCTTTTATGGATATCTATGGCATGTCCATTGAAGAATATCTCGGACAATAACTTTCGGAAGGAGGACTGCCCATGTCAGGTATTAATTCATTGAATTTTGGAATAAACACATACGGGAATTACGGCTATGGATATGCCGGATTTTCAGGCACTGCTGGTGCAAATGCCACGAATACAGCCGGAATTGCTATGACGGGCAATGGCAGCGTAAATGGCGCAGGCTCTTCCGGTGAAAGTTCAAAAACAGATACGCAAAAAGCAATTGAAGAAAGCAAGGGCATCGATACTCCTATGGAGAAAGCCACCGGCAAGGCAGAATGCCAGACCTGTAAAGAGCGTAAATATGTGGATGGCTCCGATGAAATGGTTTCCTTCAAATCTCCTGCGAAAATCAGTCCGGAAAGTGCCATGTCACGGGTTATGGCCCATGAGCAGGAACATGTGTCCAATGCATTTGCAAAAGCCGCTCAGGGCAACGGAAAGGTACTTCAGGCAAGCGTCACACTGAAAACCGCCATTTGCCCGGAATGTGGTCGTTCTTATATTGCCGGTGGGACAACAAGTACAAAGATTTCCTATCCAAAAGATCCATATTCGCAAAATCGTAAGTCCATGGATCGTCCTGCAACAATTGGGGGAAATGTGGACCAGGCAGTTTAATTTGTTCTCAATATACAAATTCTGCCACCCTCATGACACAGTACAATTTGAAGTAAATATGGATTAGAGGTATCCCGCGGAGGCAATCATGAATACAAATCCAAATCCTTATAAAAATATAGCGCAGTTAAAGGCTTCTGCACGCAATTGTTTAAGTGGTCATTATACACTTTTTGTATTGACCACTCTTTTTGTTTATTCCGTGAACTTTTTGCTGATGATATGTTCTGTTGATTATCCGGATCTGCCATTCCCTGTAAATTATGGAATTCAATTTCTTATGCAGGTCTTAACCGGAATGCTTTTGCAAGCCTTGCAATATGGCATATTTCACATGCATCTGTTTAATTGTTGTCACCAGCCGGTACGATTTCAGGATATCTTTTCCGTTTTTCATAGCCGTGAAAGAAATGCAACGAAACTGATTCTTTTCTTTTCCCTGCTTTTACCATTCTTGCAAATTCCTTCCGACCTTTTTCTCTATGTCACAAATCCCATGGATACGATTCCCGGTTCGGAAATCGATGGGACACTGGTTTGGCTTGCAAGTCTCTTCCCGGAGGAAATCTCCGACATAAAGCGCTGGGTGATTTGGGGTTGCCTGTTAGCAGTGGAACTACTGTTATATTTGATTTTTCAACTTTATTTTGGATTAAGTTATCTTATTCAAATGGATTTTCCGGATAAACCGTTTCCCCGCATTTTGAAAATGTCTTCCTGGCTGATGGAAGGAAATAAATTGCGCTTCTTTCTTCTTATGCTCAGTTTCCTTCCCTTATATATTCTGGGTGCATTTTCCTGCTATATCGGTATTTTGTTTGTTGTGCCATATTTCTACGCAACTCTCACTTGTTTCTATCTTGATCTGACAAAGAAAAAGGCTTCGATGTGATATTCCACAATCGAAGCCCGTTTCTGTCACATTTATTCTTCATCCGATAACTGTTCCAATGTGCCAAGACTCTTTTTCTTCAAATAAGCGTTAATATAACGGTCAATGTCGCCGTCCAGCACGGCATTTGCATTGCTGCATTCTTCTCCCGTACGCAAATCCTTAACAAGCTGATATGGCTGAAGGAAATAGGAGCGGATCTGGCTTCCCCACGCAATGGTCTTCAAATCGCCCTGAATTCCTTTCAACTTTGCTTCCTCCTCCGCTTCCTTCAGCGCAAGCAATTTACCGCGAAGCATCTGCATTGCCTTATCCTTATTCATATGCTGGGAGCGCTCATTCTGACATTGCACCACAATACCGCTCGGAAAATGTGTGATACGAATGGCAGAAGATGTTTTATTAATATGCTGACCACCGGCACCACTGGAACGATAAGTATCAATTCGGATATCCTCATCTCGAATTTCAATTCCTGCGTCCCCTTCAATTTCCGGCATTACATCTACGGATACAAAAGAAGTCTGCCGTTTGCCCTGGGCATTGAAGGGTGAAATGCGAACCAAACGGTGCACACCCTGCTCCGATTTCAGGTAACCATAAGCATTTTCTCCATTTACCTGAAAGGAGACAGATTTTATTCCTGCTTCATCTCCGTCCTGGTAATCAAGGAGTTCCACCTGGTATCCTTTCCGCTCCGCCCAGCGGGTATACATACGATATAACATGCTGGCCCAATCGCAACTTTCCGTGCCACCTGCACCCGCATTAATTCGTAAAATCGCATTATTCGCATCGTATTCGCCGGTAAGCAAGGTTCGCAAGCGGATTTTCTCAAGTAGAGTGATAAAAGAATCCAATTCCTGACGAATCTCCGGAAGAAGGGATGCATCCTCTTCTTCATATCCCATCTCAATCAAGGTCAAAATATCATCGTACTGCATGGACAATGCATTGCATTCATCCACCGTATCTTTCATATTTTTTGCCTCTTTCATCAGTTTATTGGAACGCTGAGGATCATCCCAGAACCCCGGCGCAGCCATTTCAATTTCCAGTTCCTCAATCCGTTTTGACTTATTTTCTAAGTCAAAGTGAATCCCTCACTTCCGCTAATGGACTTTCATAAGATAATAACTCTGCTTTCATCTGGTCGAGTTCAACCATTGCGTTCACCACCTTACATTTCATTCTTTATTGTTTCTTTATTGTTTCTTTATTGTTTCTTTATTGTTTCTTTATTGTTTCTTTGTTAACCGCGGTTCATACAACAGTTTTTGTATTTCTTTCCGCTACCGCAAGGGCAAGGATCGTTAGGATAAATTTTTGCATTTTCCCGCTTCTTTGGTCCCTTCTGAACGGAGTCATCCTTATTGGTTCCCGTCACTTTGGCAACCTCTTCCCGTTCCACCTTCTGCTCTACACGAAGTCGGAGCAATACTCTTACCGTATCCTCTTTAATGGCAGCGGTCATGGAATCAAACATGTCATAACCCTGCATCTTGTATTCTACAACAGGATTACGCTGTGCATATGCGGCAAGACCGGAGCCCTGACGCAATTGATCCATGTCATCTATGTGATCCATCCATTTTCTGTCGATAACCTTCAACAGAATAACACGCTCTGCCTCTCGAATGGTTTCCGCATCCGGGAATTCTGCTTCCTTGGCCTCGTATAATTTTACCGCTTCCTCTTTCAATTGCTGCTTTAGACCATCTTTCTTCTTTTCCACACGATCAAGCGTAATCGGTTCCAATGGTATGATTGGCAATAAGAGTTCATTTAATTCCTTTAAATCCCATTTATCTGCCGGAACATCATCATTGATACAGGTATCCACTGCATTTTCCGTAATGTCGGTAATCATCTTGTAGATTACATCACGCATACTTTCCCCGTTCAAAACCCGGGCACGCTCTGCGTAAATGATTTCACGCTGTTCATTCATTACCTGGTCATATTCCAACAAATTCTTACGAATTCCAAAGTTATTATTTTCGATTCGTTTCTGCGCTTTTTCAATGGCACTGGACAAAGAACTGTGCACAATCTCCTGATTTTCAAATCCAAGAGAATTGAAAACCGCAATTAATCGCTCGGAGCCGAACAAACGCATCAAATCGTCTTCCAGGGAAATGTAAAATTTGGATTCACCCGGATCACCCTGACGACCGGACCGTCCACGAAGCTGATTATCGATACGGCGGCTCTCGTGACGCTCGGTTCCGATAATCTTCAATCCGCCCAGTTCCTTCACCTCATCGGTAAGCTTAATATCCGTTCCACGGCCTGCCATATTGGTGGCAATGGTAACTGCTCCCTTCTGACCTGCATCCGCTACAATTTCCGCTTCCATCTCATGATATTTCGCATTTAAAACCTTGTGCGGAATACCGTTTTTCTGTAGCATACGACTGAGTTCCTCGGATGCGTCAATGTTAATGGTACCAACCAGAACCGGCTGCCCCTTATCATGCGCTTCCTTTACTGCTGCCACAATCGCATTTAATTTTTCCCGCTTCGTCTTGTAAACGGAATCATTATGATCGATACGCGCTACAGGGCGGTTCGTCGGAATCTCGATAACATCCATTCCATAAATATCACGAAATTCCTTTTCCTCCGTTAATGCAGTACCGGTCATACCGGATTTCTTCTCGTACTTGTTAAAGAAATTCTGGAAAGTAACCGTTGCCAGAGTTTTAGACTCTCTTTTTACTTTCACATGTTCTTTCGCTTCAATGGCCTGATGCAAACCATCGGAAAATCTTCTTCCCGGCATAATACGACCGGTGAAAGAATCAACAATCAACACCTGATTATCACTAACAACATAATCCTGGTCCCGCACCATCAGATTGTGCGCGCGAAGAGCCAGAATAACATTGTGGTTAATATCGGTATACTGCGGGTCAGACAGGTTGTCGATATGGAAGAATTTTTCCACCTTGGTCACACCTTGCGCCGTCAGATTTACAATTTTATCTTTTTCATTAACGACAAAATCTCCATCTTCCTCCTGTTCAATACCCAGAATGGCATCCATTTTTGATAAATCTTCCTGGTCGGCACCACGCTTTAACTGCTTTGCCAGAACATCACAGATTTCATACAACTTGGTCGATTTCCCACTGGCACCGGAAATAATAAGCGGCGTTCTTGCCTCATCAATTAAAATGGAGTCAATTTCATCGATAATGCAATAATGAAGGGAACGAAGTACCTGCTGTTCTTTGTAAATTACCATGTTATCTCGCAGATAATCGAAACCAAGTTCATTATTTGTAACATAGGTGATATCGCAGGCATAAGCCGCTTTCCGTTCCTCCGGTGTCATACTGTTCAAAACGGTTCCCACCGTTAATCCCAGAAACCGATGCACCTGTCCCATCCACTCGGAGTCACGCTTTGCCAAATAATCATTTACGGTAACTACCTGCACCCCTTTTCCATCTAAGGCGTTCAAATAAGCCGGCAAGGTAGAAACCAGAGTTTTACCTTCACCGGTACGCATTTCTGCAATTCGACCCTGATGAAGAATAATACCACCGATTAACTGCACGCGGAAATGCTCCATGTTCAAAACACGCTTTGCTGCTTCCCGCACGGTGGCATATGCTTCCGGAAGAAGAGAATCCAAGGATTCCCCTTCCTCATGGCGTTTTTTATATTCATCGGTTTTAGCCCGAAGTTCCTCATCGGTAAGTTTCTGCATTTCCGGTCGTAATGCTTCAATCTTTTCAACAAGAGGATTGATACGCTTTAGCTCATGTTCACTATGCGTACCAAAAATTTTTGTAATCAAACTCATAATAATGCCTTTCTAAGTTTAATATTCCATTGCTTTCTCTTCGCCGGTCATAACGCGAAGTGCACCCTGTGCCAAAGCAAGAAGTTCATCCTCACCCGGATAAACAGTCATTGGGGCAATCCAACTGATTCTCTTTGTAAATTCGGCAATTACAAGTTTCGAATATGCAATTCCGCCGGTTACGATGATTTGATCCACTTTACCTTCCAACACAGCTGCCTGAGCACCAATGTTTTTGCAAACCTGATAGATGAAAGCAGTATAAACCAATTCTGCTTCGCTGTTTCCGTCCTTTATCATATCTTCTACGACTCTTGCATCATTCGTGTTGCAGTAAGCATTAAATCCACCGTTTCCAACGATTTTCTTATATACTTCTTTTTCTGTGTATTTTCCGGAAAAGCAGAGTTTAACCAATGCGCCGGAAGGCACGCCGCCCGCACGCTCCGGAGAAAATGCACCATCTCCGTCAAGCGCATTGAATACATCAACTACCTTTCCGTTTTTATGGGCACCTACTGACACGCCACCACCCATATGAACCACAATCAGATTTAAATCTTCGTAATTCTTACCAATCTCTTTCGCATATCTCTTGGCTACCGCCTTCTGATTTAAAGCATGGAAAACGGAAGTTCTCGGAAGTTCAGGAACGCCGGATAACCTTGCCACAGGTTCCAATTCGTCTACCACTACAGGGTCTACAATGTAGGAAGGAACCCCTATTTCATCGCCCAGTTCTCTTGCCAGAATACCACCGAGATTTGACGCATGCTGTCCCTGCTTTCCAATCTTCAAATCCTCCAACAAGGCATCGGATACCGGATAAGTCCCCCCCGGAATCGGCTTCAACATACCGCCACGACCAACAACAACATTAAACTCCTTCAAATCAACATTCTTGGATGCAAGGAACTGTGTAATAATGTTTTTCCGGAAATCTTTCTGATCTACAATGGAAGCAAATTGTGCGATCTCTTCTGTCGTGTGACGAAGGGTTTCCTCGAACAGCAATGTTTCATCTTCAAATACACCAATTTTTGTTGATGTGGAACCCGGATTGATAATCAAACTCTTAATAGCCATTTTTAATTTCCTTTCTATTGTTTCTCTGCGTTTTTCGTCTTTGCCCGGCCAGAAATACATTTCAGGCAAATGATCTTATATTTTTGATAATTAATTGTTCTTCTTCATGTCTTCTGCCATAACCGCTGCCAATGCAATAGAATTAACCTTTGCTTCACAACTGTCAGAACGGGAAGTTAAAATAACCGGTGCCTTTGTACCTGTTAAAATATTGCCATTCTTAACATCAACCATATGTACAATCGCTTTATATACCAGATTGCCGGCATGAATATCCGGGAACAGAAGAATATCTGCGTCTCCGGCTACCTTTCTGCCAAGTGCTCCCTTTTCTTCCGCTGCTTCCCTATACAAAGCAATGTCCAAAGATAACGGACCGTCTACGATACATCCTGTAATCTTTCCTTCTTCATTCATTTTAGTAAGTTCCGCTGCGTCAAGGGTAACCTGCATTTTTGGATTTACAACTTCTACTGCTGCCAGAGGTGCAACCTTCGGATTCTCAACACCGCATGCTTTTGCAACAGCTACTGTATAGTCAATCATGGTAACCTTATCCTCTAAAGTCGGATACGGAATAAATGCCACATCGGTTAAGAATAACAAACGGTCAATTCCCGGAATTTCAAAAACGCAGACATGGGATAAAGGTTTGCCGGTGCGCAGTCCGCATTCCTTATCCAGTACACTCTTGAGAAATGTTTTTGTATCAAGAAGTCCTTTCAGATACATATCTGCTTTCCCGTCATGTACCAGTTTCACTGCCGTAAGGGAAGCCTCTACCGTATCAACCACATTGATAATCTCATATTCATCCAGATTCATATCGATTTCATTGGCAAGTGCGCGCATTTTTTCTTCATCACCAACAAGAATGGAATCTGCAATTCCTCTTTCCTTTGCAGCCTTTACTGCCTCTAAAACAGCCTTATCCTGTGCGCATGCAACGGACAATTTTTTTCTGCTGCATTCCGATACTTTCGCTAATAAATCATTAAATCCTTTGCTCATTTTCCTGCTCCTTTGTTTTATTCTCGATTCTATCGATTATATATCTGCTGCACATTGCCTTGACCGGGCAAAAATGTAGTAAATCCCAACAAATCATAGCATATTCAACGCATAAAAGCAATAAATCCCATTTCCTCTTCTACGGAATCCCGGGCATCATCTCTTCGATTAAATGAAGATATTCCAGTCGCTTATTCCAACGCAGAATTTCTTCTTCATATTCCTTTCGCCGCATTTCCGTAGGTTTAATATGCTGCTCTGTTGCATAAGTTTTCACCTTCTCAAACTTTTTTTCCGCTCTATATCGTAGATAATCTTCACGGCTGAATCTGACGCAAAGCACGAACATCAAAAAGAATCCGACTGCCATCCCGATTCCGATATACAATTGCATTAGGGAATCCGGAACTGACAATAACACAATTTCCATGAAACATAGAAGTGCAAATAAGAAGAGGAAACGCAATTGTATGTTCTCATAGCGTTTTGCAATATCCAATTTTTCTTCTCCAAGCATACGAAGTTTCTTTTCGTTTTCTCTGATTTTTCCGGTTAATTCTTCGATTTCCCGGCTCGTTTCATGAGAGTTGTATTTCATAATCAATTGTTCTTTGGTATCACCCCATGTCCCGTATGCATGAAGCAAAAATTGTTCCTGCAAAGACAGTCTTTCTTCATTTTCCTTTGGTTTATATTTTTCATCCGCAAAATGAAAGGTTTCCTTCACCCGGGTAATTTCCTGTTCCAATTCTCCAATCCGGTCGATTAAATCCCGAATTTCTCCTTTTACAATTGTTTCCTCCTGTTTGTAATTGGAAAAACCGTATAACTGGGTATTTCCTTTTTTCCCAACCAGCAGAGTACTTAAAGCAATCACTTTTCGTATGAAAGGGAATAACAAAGCAACACCAAGGGCTATAAGAATGCAATTGGCCAAAAAGGGAATTCCCATAATATTGATAACGGAAGATTCCACCGGTCCCTCTTTGATGTCCTGTATTCTTTCCACAAGCCCGGCTAGGGAAAATGCGGCATAGATGGTGCATGCCAAAACCGGCACAAGAATACAACACACCAAAACCAGTTCTTGTGTTGTCTGTTTTTTTCTTTTCGGTATGGAATCATAATGGAACTGTTTCTCCATTAATGCAAACTCCAGTTTATTTTTTTCTTCTTTTAATCCGTATAAAAATTTTTCCTGCATAATCCCCATTACCTTCTTCTTTCCCTCAAACGATTCTATTCAGGCGAATTTCCTTCATATACTGCTCCCGTATTTCTCCTCTTACTCAAAAAGGCTCCGAAGGATAACCTTCGAAGCCCATAAATCAAGAATAAATTAGTTTTGTTTTGCAGCCAAAGCAGCTTTAATTTCTGCAGTTAACTGAGGAACAATCTTGTTCAAATCACCAACAACACCGTAGTCTGCAACATCAAAGATTGGTGCATCTTCATCTTTATTGATTGCAACGATGATATCAGATTCCTCCATACCTGCAACATGCTGAATAGCTCCGGAAATACCGATTGCAAAATATACATTCGGACGAACGGTCTTTCCTGTCTGTCCAACCTGAAGGTCCTTTGGAAGCCAGCCGGAATCTACTACCGCACGAGAACATGAAACCTGTCCGCCAAGTACTTCCGCAAGTTCTTCTAACATCTTGAAGTTCTCCGGTGAACCAACACCACGACCACCGGAAACAAGAATCTTTGCTTCCATAATGTCCTTTGTATTAGCCACTGCCTTAACAACTTCTTTAATGGTTACATATTTGTTGTTCGGTGTAAATCCAGGATTATACTCAATCACTTCTGCTTTCTTGCCAGCAACCGGCTCAAGTTTCTGCATAACACCAGGACGAACAGTTGCCATCTGCGGACGATTGTTCGGGCAGGCAATTGTAGCAATTGTATTACCACCAAATGCAGGTCTTGTCATCAATAACTGGTTGTGTAACTGTTCATCTTCCTTACCAGGAACTGCAACCAGAGGGAAATCTCCAATCTCCAATACGGTACAGTCAGCTGTAAGACCTGTCTTTACCCGTGCGGAAACTGTAGGTCCCAAATCACGACCGATAGCAGTTGCACCAACTAACATAATGTCCGGTTTAAATTCATTAATTACAGAAGCCAATGCATGTGCGTACGGTTCGGTTCTATATTCTTTAAGTTCCGGATCATCTACAACGATAACTTTGTCTGCACCATATTCTGCAAGCTGGTCTGCAAGTCCTTTTACATCAGAACCAATCAGAACTGCGGTAACCTCTGCTGCCAAAGGTGCTGCCAATTCTTTTGCCTTTCCAAGTAATTCGAAGGCGATTCCATTGATTTTATTATCTACCTGCTGAGCAAATACATATACTCCTTTGTACTGCTCAATATCTGTACGATTCATATCCATATTCGTTCACCATTTCCTTTACTGAATTAAATCACATGTTTTTCTGTTAACTTACCAACAATATAGGAAACTGCTTCTTCCGGAGAATCAGGAGTAACCTTCTCGCCAGCGCCTTTACGAACCTTATCGGATGCCTTTGCAATCTTTGTAGGAGAACCCTTCAAACCAAGATTGTTATCATCAACATCTTTCAGATCTGCTCTGCCCCATGTGGTAATTTCTGCCTTGCAGGCATCAAAAATTCCACCCGGAGTCATATATCTCGGCTCATTTAATTCAGAAAGTGCTGTTACAAGAACAGGCATCTGTGCTTCCAGAATGTGATATCTGTCATCATACTGACGCTGAACAACCACCTTATTACCTTCTACTTTAATATCCTGTGCATAAGAAATTACAGGGATTCCCAAATGCTCTGCAATCTGAGGACCAACCTGTGCGGTATCACCGTCAATTGCCTGACGACCGGTAATAATCAAATCATATTCCAGGTTGCGAAGTGCACCGGCAATTGTAGTTGATGTTGCCCAGGTATCTGCACCACCAAGTACACGATCGGTTACAAGGACACCCTTATCTGCTCCCATGGCAATTGCTTCACGAAGAACATCTGCTGCCTTAGGAAGACCCATGGTAAGAACAGTAACTTCAACATTTGCAGGATCTGCATCTTTAATTCTAAGTGCTGCCTCAAGACCAGCCTTATCGTCCGGATTCATGATTGCAAGCATAGCGCCTCTGTCAAGTGTTCCATCCGGATTAAATTTTACGCCACCTTTTGTATCCGGAACCTGTTTAATACAAACAACGATTTTCACTATTGTCTACCTCCTACTTTAATAAGTTTGCAGAGATTACCATACGCTGAACTTCTGAAGTTCCTTCGTAAATCTCTGTAATCTTAGCATCACGCATCATACGTTCCACATCGTATTCTTTGATGTATCCGTATCCACCATGTAACTGAACACACTTTGTTGTTACTTCCATAGCAACTTCTGCTGCAGCCAATTTCGCCATAGCAGCTTCAACAGAGTATGAAACCTTAGGATTGGTCGCATATTCTGCTTTCTTCATTGCTGCTTTGTAAACCAATAATTTTGCAGCCTCAACCTTTGTAGCAAGGTCAGCAAGTACAAACTGTGTATTCTGGAATGCAGCAATTGCACGTCCAAACTGTTTTCTTTCTTTTACATAAGCGATTGTTGTTTCAAGAGCGCCTTCTGCAAGTCCAAGAGCCTGTGCAGCGATACCAATACGACCGCCATCCAGTGTATGCATGGCAATACCAAAGCCCTTACCCTTTGCACCAAGAAGTGCATCTGCAGGAATACGGCAATCCGTAAAGATCAATTCATAGGTAGAAGATGCACAGATACCCATCTTATTTTCCTTGGTACCGAAGGTAAATCCCGGTGTTCCTTTTTCTACGATAAATGCAGAAATTTCTTTCTGAATCTTACCGCGCTTTTCAATCTTTCCGGTTACTGCGATAATAATGTATACATCTGCTTCTTTACCATTGGTGATAAAGCACTTGGAACCGTTTAACACCCATTCGCCTGTTGCTTCGTCAAAAACAGCCTTCGTCTGCTGTCCCTGAGCGTCTGTTCCTGCACCCGGCTCGGTAAGACCAAAAGCGCCAAGTTTTCTACCGGAAGCCAAATCCGGCAAGTATTTTGCTTTCTGCTCCGGTGTTCCGTATGTCTGAATCGGATCCACGCAAAGAGATGTATGTGCGGAAACGATAACACCTGTTGTACCGCAAACCTTTGATAACTCTTCCACGCACATTGCATAAGTCAACGGATCGCAACCCTGTCCTTCAAATTCCTTCGGTACCGGAATTCCAAGGAAACCATATTTAGCCAGTTTATCAACTGTCTCTCTTGGGAATCTATGCTCCTGGTCAATTTCCTGAGCCAGTGGCTTTACTTCTTTTTCTGCGAAATCTTTGAATAATTGTCTCGCCATCTCATGTTCTTTGCTTAAAGTAAAATCCATGATTTTTTATATCCTCCTTAATGAAATACAATACATTTTTCATGCAGGGCATGGTGACATGCCCTGTTTCATATCCATATTACTGTGCATCAACCGGTGTCTTGGTGCGGTCTGCATTGTAAATGTAGAATCCCTTGCCGGATTTACAACCAAGGTTACCACCACGAACCATCTTACGAAGAAGCGGACATGCACGATACTTGGAATCTCCTGTTTCATTGTAAAGTACATCCATAATTGCAAGACAGATATCAAGACCAATGAAATCACCAAGTTCCAATGGTCCCATCGGGTGATTTGCACCCAGTTTCATGGCAGAGTCGATACCGGCGATATCAGATACACCTTCCATCTTAATGAAAGCAGCTTCATTGATCATCGGAATCAGGATACGGTTAACTACGAAACCAGCAGCTTCATTTACCTGAACCGGTGTCTTTCCGATTTCTTCGGAAATCTTCTTAATTGCTTCTACGGTTTCTGCAGGTGTATTTACACCGGCAATTACCTCAACCAATTTCATACGATCGGCAGGATTGAAGAAATGCATACCAATCATTGGACGGCTTAATCCATTTCCAATCTCTGTAATGGAGAGGGAAGATGTATTGGAAGCGAAAATGCATTCCGGTTTTGCAATAGCATCCAGTTCCTTAAAGGTTGTCTTTTTTACCTCCATATTTTCAAATGCTGCTTCTACAATCAAATCGCAATCTGCACAAAGATTCTCTTTCAATCCCGGTGTAATCTTTGCAACAATGGCATCTGCTGTTTCCTGTGTCATCTTGCCTTTTTCAACTAATTTTGCATAACCTTTCGCGATCTTGTCTTTACCGCCTTCTGCCCACTCCTGCTTAATGTCGCAGAGAGCAACTTCATATCCTTCGGTCTGGGCAAATGCTTTTGCGATGCCCTGTCCCATGGTACCTGCACCAATAACGCCAACTTTCATTGTTGTGCCTCCTTCATAAATAATTTTTATAATTTACAGAGTGACAAGTGCGAACCTACCGTACTCTGTGAAATCCAATTGAATTAACCGTTCCAAAAATAACCGTTCTGATTATTAGCAGTTCTTAAACGGAACCACTTTTAACTTCTTTTCTTTGTCCTTTTCCAGGAAATTGCCCATTCCGGCTCTCTGGTCTTCTGTTTCGAAGCAATCACCAAAAAGTTTTTCTTCGATTACAATTGCCTGATCCATGTCTACCTGAAGTCCTTCGTTAATTGCCTTCTTGCAGTTACGCACTGCAATCGGAGCCTGCATTGCAATTCCGGCTGCCATCTTATTGGCTGCTGCCATAAGAGCATCCTTCGCAGAAGTAACAACTTCTCCTGCTTCATTCACTTCAGCGGAAACAACCTGGTTTACAAGGCCGATGCGGTATGCTTCTGCAGCCTTGATGTTTCTTGCTGTGTAAATCAACTGTTTTGCCATTCCCGGGCTTACCAGTCTTGCCAATCTCTGGGTTCCGCCAAATCCCGGTGTAATTCCAAGTCCGACTTCCGGCTGTCCGAATACTGCATTGTCGGAGCAGATACGTATATCACAACTCATGGAAATCTCACATCCGCCGCCAAGAGCAAATCCATTAACGGCAGCAATCACAGGAATCGGGAAAGTTTCCAATTTGCGGAATACATCATTTCCTTTCTTACCAAATGCTTCCCCTTCCGCTTTTGTCAATGTGCTCATCTCTCCGATATCTGCACCGGCCACAAATGATTTTTCTCCGGCACCGGTTAAAATCAAACATCTTACTGTGTTCAGGTCTACGGCATCCAAAGTTGCATTTAACTCGTCCAGAACCTGTGAATTCAAGGCATTGAGTGCCTTCTCACGATTGATGGTAATTGTACCAACCGCACCATTTACTTCGTAAAGTACGAAATCCATATTAGCTCTCCTTTATTGTTTTTATTAAGCAGAAAAAGCACCCCGCCTTCTGCGGGGAAATGAGTGATACGGTTTCCCGTCTTTCCCACCTTGTCCCCGCCGTTGGTTCGGTGCATCTACATTACTTTTTTTATTAATCTCTTTCAACGATTGTGGCACATCCCATACCACCACCGATACAAAGTGTTGCAAGTCCTTTCTTTGCATCTTTTGCTTCCATCTCGTGAAGAAGAGTTACTAAAATACGACATCCGGAAGCACCAACCGGGTGACCAAGTGCAATGGCACCACCATTTGGATTCAACTGCTTATCTACATCGATTCCCAAATCTCTTCCTACTGCGATAGACTGTGCAGCAAATGCTTCATTCGCTTCGATGATATCGAAATCTTCAATCTTCATGCCGGCTTTTGCCATAACCTTCTGTGTTGCCGGAACAGGTCCGATTCCCATAACTTCCGGTCTGCAGCCTGCAAGTCCGCCTGCCACCCATGTAGCCATTGGCTTAACGCCAAGTTCTTTTGCTTTTTCTTCTGACATAACAACGATTGCTGCAGCACCGTCGTTAATACCGGAAGCATTACCTGCTGTTACAAATCCGTCTTTGTTGATTGGGCGAAGTTTTGCAAGTCCTTCCATGGTAGAACCGGCTCTAGGACCCTCGTCCTTTTTGAATTCTACTTCCTGCTTTTTCACCTTTACGGTTACCGGAACGATTTCTTTATCAAATGCACCATTGGCCTGTGCAACCTCTGCCTTCTGCTGAGATTTCAGAGCAAACTCATCAAGTTCTTCTCTTGTAATTCCCCATTCTCTGCAGATATTATCTGCTGTGGTAATCATGTGATAATCATTAAATGCATCCCAAAGAGCATCATTTACCATACAGTCTTTCATAACTGCATTGTTCATACGATAACCAAAACGAGCTTTATCAAGCGCATAAGGTGCCATGGACATGTTCTCCATACCGCCGGCTACCACAACATCAGCTTCTCCTGCAAGAATCATCTGTGCAGCCTGGTTCACGCAATTAAGACCGGAACCGCATACCACATTCATGGTAACGGCCGGAACTTCGATTGGAAGTCCTGCTTTGATAGAAGCCTGACGAGCTACATTCTGGCCAAGACCAGCTTGGATTACACAACCCATATATACCTGATCAACCGCTTCCGGAGCTACTCCTGCTCGATTTAACGCTTCCTTGATAACGATAGCACCAAGTTCTGCTGCCGGGGTGTTTGAAAGAGAACCACCCATTGTTCCGATTGCAGTACGACATGCGCCTGCCAAAACTACCTTCTTAGACATGTTTTTCTTTCCTCCATAAAAAATTTATTAAATCGTAACATTTTTTGGCAAAAATACTCATATTTCATCTTTTGCCGACTGTGAATATTTTACCATAGCAAACCGCCTTTTGCAACGAGTTTTACATGGGCTTTTGTACCCGTTTCGCAATGTTTCATCGGGCTTTTACACAAGTTTTACAATGTTTTTCCAGACTTTACCATAGGTTTCACAATGTTTTTCAAAAAACAGGTGTCCGGTCGATACCGGACACCTGTCCAAATTCAGCATAATAATTTGTTCCTATTCCTCCGGTTCAATCAAACCGTAGGTATTGCCCTTCCGCTTATATACCACATTGATCTGATCCGTCTCTGCATTGCAGAATACAAAGAAATTATGTCCCAAAAGTTCCATCTGCACGCAGGCATCTTCCGGATACATAGGTTTGATGTCAAACTTCTTGGAACGGATAATCTTAATCTCATCTTCATCCATGAAATCTTTTTCCAGATATTCCTGTTTGAAAAATTGGGTGTTCTGCTTCTGATCCGCCAATTTTTTCTTGTATTTCTTCAACTGTCTTTCAATAATCTCTTCTACAAGATCGATGGAAACATACATGTCGTTGCTAACCTGTTCGGAACGAATGATATTTCCTTTTACCGGAATCGTAACTTCAATCTTTTGTCTATCTTTCTCCACACTAAGTGTTACATGAACCTCAGTATCCGGTGTAAAATATTTTTCCAATTTGCCAATCTTATCTTCAACTGCCCCCCTCAGTCCTTCCGTTACCTCAATGTTTTTGCCTAAAATAATAAATCTCATAACCCTCATCCCTTTCATTAGGTATTTTGTGTGTTTATTATAGCAAATCAGGGCATCCTTTGCAATAAACTATCCGTTACGTCATCGTGGAAAAAGCCGTAGAAAACCGCCGATTTATCCCCATTTTATGCACCTTTTGTTGATTTGTATAAAACAGTAATTTCTTTTTCGATTCTTTCCGACAAAAGGCGATATTTTTCCCTGTGGAAAATGTGGATAAATGTGTGAACAAGTCATTTGGCACACTACAGAGCATTTTCCGTTGTTGGTAAATCATTTTCCGTTGCAACAAAAAACTCTGTGAAAACATCCACAGAGTTTTTCAGCCCGGTTATTCAGGCAAATATTCTTTCCTGTCAAATTATATGCCACATTACCAACTTCAGCATAATTCAACTTAACGAATCCGGCCGAATCAGAAAATTCTTCGAACAGCAAGCACATTACGATAACTTGCGTTGGAAATGATAATACCTGTTCTTGAAGTACTTGCATGAACAATCTGACCGTTTCCAATGTAAATCGCAACATGTCCGGAATAACATACAATATCACCCGGCTGTGCATTGGCAAGTCCACCTTCTACAGCCCGTCCCTGGGAACGATCCCCGGAAGAGGAATGTGGCAGGGAAACACCAAATGCCGCATATACACTCATAACAAATCCGGAACAGTCCGTACCGTTGGTCAGACTGGAGCCACCGTACACATATGGATTGCCCACAAACTGACACGCATATTGGGCAACGGCAACGCCTGCAGAATTTGATCCCGTAATAGCAGGAACCGTATAAGTGGAATTCTGTCTGCCGGAAGAGTTGTTTCTCGCCGCCTGTGCCGCTGCTGCTGCCGCCTGTGCCGCTGCTGCTGCCTGGCGCTCTCTTTCCAGACGCGCTTCTTCCTCTGCCTTTGATTCTGCCGTTACAAATTCCGTATGCAGGTCAACATACTCCATGGAAACATAACCGTCTCCTTCTTCAATAGAAACCTTAACCCAACCATCCAGTTCCTCCAGAACGGTCAAATCCTCTTCAATCGGAACAAGTCCCAATACAGAGGATTCCGTTGTCGGCTCCGTACGAACCTTCAGGGTTGTTGTGGTAACGGTCGCAAGGCGGGTTCCCACCTGTCTTGCCAATTCAATGGCATCTTCGCCGGTTACACAATATTCCGCTTTAACATAACCGGTAACATTACCGGAAGTAATCTTATACCATCCGTTCTCTTCTTCCAGGAAATTACCGACGGAATTGTCGTAAAGTTTACCGACAATCTCTCCTTCCTCGCTGGGAATATCACGAACATTCACATAATAAGAAACCTGGGCAATTACCAGATTACTGAAATTCTCCGGATCCCTTGCCGCCGCTTCCGCAGCCGCCTGCTCCTCTGCAGCAATCTCCGCTTTTACCTCTGCCGCCGCATCAGCTCCCATGGAAACTGCCAAAACCGTTCTTCCCACGCCGCTTTCCTGCATGCCATTAATTTCAAACGGTACATCTACCACTTCTATTGCGTCATCTGAACTCACCGTTTCCTGTGAATTCTGTATTTCCTGAATTTTTTCTATTGAAGTACCTTCTTCAAATACCAAGGCCGCACCACTTGCCGGCAAGATATCTGAGACACCTGTTGCACCCGTCTTCACCGGTGATTCAAAAAGAAAGACCATGGAAGAGGCTACAAGAACAGCCATCATGGATACTAATCTTCTTTTCATATAAACCCCTTCTGTTAACATTGTTACAAAATTGTTACAGTCAATTAAACTATAACATTGAACCCGGGGCTTGTCAATTTTTCTGCCGCATTACACAATTTGTTCACAAATTATCCTGTGTTTCATTTGCTGCAAAGTTTCGCAAAACTTATATATTCCGGCAATTTTTCATGCATATTCCTCATCCGCGGTTTTCCAACAAATAATCCTGCACCGATGTTATGGCATTGGCGCCATCTGCAGCCGCCGTAATAATTTGCCGAAGTCTTTTGGTACGCACATCTCCCGCCGCAAATATTCCGGGCACATTGGTTTTGCAATCTTCCCCTGCACAAATATATCCCTTTTCATCCGTTTTCAAAAGAGATTGGAACGCACCGGTGGTCGGCTCTATTCCAATGGCAATGAAAACGCCCTCCACGTCCAGTTCCTTATCTTCACCTGTTACCTTATTATGCACCAGGACTGCTTCCACTTCCTCTTCGCCGCGAATCGCGGACACCTCACTGTTCCATATCATTTCCACATTCGGAAGGGCAAATAAGGCCTCCTGTAATATTTTTGCACTGCGGAGTTCATCCCGGCGATGAATGAGATACACTTTGCTGCAGCCACGGGCAAGAAAAATCGCATCCTCAACAGCAACATCACCTCCACCAACAACTGCAACCTCCGCATTTTTATAAAATGCACCGTCGCAGGTAGCACAGTAAGACACCCCCATACCGGTCAATTCCTTCTCTCCCGGAACGCCCAGCAATGAATGATGCGCCCCCGCAGTAATCACCACCGTTCTGGTTTCATATTCGTTCTGCTGTGTTATTACCTTCTTGTAACCGGTAAAATCCTGAATTTCCAGCACATTTTCCGGCAATATTTTTGCCCCAAGTTTTTCCGCATGTTCCCGCATCTGCGTTCCCAAATCCATTCCACTGATTCCCGGCAGCGCGGGATAATTGTCCACTTCATAGGTGGAAAGCACCTGTCCGCCGATTCCCTGACCTTCCAGTACAAGGGTGTCTAATTTTGCGCGCATTGCGTAAATCCCGGCCGAAAGACCGGCCGGCCCTGCTCCGATAATTACAACATCTAACATTTCTCTGTCTCCTTTTGTGGTTTTAATCGATGAATCTTTGACTTTCCCGCCTTCATTCGGTAGTATTAAGGCAAATGTGATACGAGGTGGAAAAGTAATGGAAAAGAATGAAAAATCCGCACTGATTACCGGCGCATCCCGTGGGATTGGCAAAGCAATCGCCATGCAATTTGCCCGGGCGGGCTATCGCCTATATCTGGTATGTCGCAAAAACAAAGACATGCTGGATCAGTTCGCCATTTCCATGGAAGAAAACTTTGCTGTTTCCGTCACCTGCTTCTGCGGTGACATTTCCGACAGCAGTTTTGTAAATGCCATATTCCAAAATATTTCCCGATTAGATGTCCTGATTAATAATGCAGGCATTTCCCATGTGGGGCTTTTACAGGATATGGAGGACGAACAGTGGCACCGGCTCATGCAGACCAATCTGGACTCCTGCTTCTTTACAAGCCGGAAGGCAATTCCTCTTATGCTGAAAAGCGGTAGCGGATCCATCCTGAACATTTCCTCTGTCTGGGGCGTATACGGCGCCTCCATGGAAGTTGCCTACTCCGCCAGCAAAGGCGGGGTAAATGCGTTTACCCGGGCACTTGCAAAAGAACTTGCCCCAAGCAATATTTCCGTCAATGCAATTGCCTGTGGGCTCATTGACACAGAGATGAATGCCCATTTATCCGATGAAGAAATGAACCGGCTTTTTGAAGAAATCCCTGCGGGCAGAAGCGGACGACCGGAAGAAGTTGCCCGGCTTGCTTACCAGATGACAACCACCTCTCCTTACCTTACCGGACAAATTGTTTCCCTGGACGGGGGCTGGTTTTAGGCGACAAAACCGTCGTTCCGGCAGTTCAATCCAAAATTCGCGGCACGCTGCAAACGCCGCACAACTGCCTCGTCCGGGAACCCCGACAGAACTTTGGGATTCGGGTGCTCGTCATAAATTCCCGGTTCCGATTTTCCCCGATATTAAATCCTCCAGACTTACACTTTCCAAAAACCGGTCGATTACAGCATCCAATTCCCGCCAAAGAGGCAGGGTTATGCAGTCCGCCGCCTTTTCACAATTGACAATTCCCTGATCAATGCACTGCACGGGGGAAAGACTGCCTTCCGCAACACGCAAAATGGAGCCGATGCTGTACTCGGAAGGAGTTTTTGCCAATTTGTATCCTCCCGCTTTTCCCCGCTGGCTCACAACAAATTCTTCCTTCAAAAGGATCCCCACAATCATTTCCAGATATTTCATGGAAACCTCCTGCCGGGTCGCAATGTCTTTTAAGGATATCATTCCCATTTCCTGATGCTGTGCCAGGTCAATCATAACCCGAAGCGCATACCGTCCTTTTGTCGATATTTTCATTTCAACTCCTTTTTCCCTTCCCCATCATTTTACCTATTTGCGAAACCCGTTCAAAATCCGGCGGTGCCATCTGTCATCATTGCAATGCTACATTCCGGCAATCCGCTAGTTTTGTTTCAGATATTTTTGTATCTCGTCAATGTAAATGCGTCCGATATTACTCAGTTCCGTGTATTTTTTATGGAGATAGCCGATTTCCATATTGACCTCATAATCCAAAGGAATGGCCACGCAATCGTCCCCATTTAATTCCTCGCAGATAATGCCCGAGCAGAGCGTATAGGCATTGAGCCCGACCATGAGATTCAGCATGGTAGCCCGGTCATTGGCCTTAATGGTCTTTTTATACTCCAGGGTACTTAATATTTCTTCCGCAAAATAGAAGGAATTGTTATCTCCCTGTTCAAAGGACAGACAAGGATAATCTGCCAGATCTGCCATGGTAATTTTCTGTCTGTCTGCCAGCGGGTGGTTTTTCCACAAATATACAAAACCTTTGCACTCGAAAATCGGCACAAATTCTAACTGGTTGTCCTTAAATAATTTATCCAGAACCTTCTGATTAAATTCATTGCGATACAAAATGCCGATTTCACTTTTTCCAATGCTGACATCGTGAATAACATCTGCTGTCCGCGTTTCGCGGATGGCAAATTCAAACTGATTCATGTCAAATCCCTTCACCATCTCTACAAAAGCCTTCACGGCAAAGGAATAGTGTTGTGTGGAAACGCCGAATTTCTTTTTTATGGAAGTCGCATCCAGATATTTTTCCTCCATCAGTTCCACCTGATTCATAATCTGGCGGGCATAGCCTAGGAATTCTTCTCCTTCCGGCGTCAAAACCACGCCTTTGGTGGTTCGTACAAATATGGAGATTCCCATTTCCTTTTCCAGTTCTTTAATGGCACTGGAAAGACTGGGCTGCGAAACGAATAATTGTTTTGCCGCCTCATTCATGGAATTTGTATTGGCAACGGTAATCACATATTTCATCTGTTGAATGGTCATAATGGTAACCGAACCTTTCCTGCTGCCTGCCGGTAGCATGCAGGCGCAATCTATTTCTTCTTTTAGTATAGCACATTTTCCGAAATCCCTACGAATTTTCTGTATAGCACATTTCCGAAATCCCTACGATTTTCTGTATAGCACATTTCCGAAATCCCTACGATTTTCTGTATGCAGAGGCAGAAATGCGCTTGCAGATAAACCGCTCGGAAATGTGGCTTTGGAAACACCGTGTCATCGTGCTTTTCAAATTCCATTCACACAAAAAGGTATCCTCATTCGCGGATACCTTTTTATTCTGCTTCCCAAATTTCATTAAAATGATTGGCTCATTTTAATGAATGGCTCATTTTAATGATTGGCTCATTTTAATGATTGGTTCAATTCAATGATTGGTTCAATTCAATGATTGGTTCAATTCAATGAATCGCTCATTTTAATCGTTATTTCCTACATAAACCTCACTTTACGAAATCGCCTTGAATGCTTCCTCCAAATCTTCAATGATATCGTCAATGTGTTCTGTTCCGATGGAAAGGCGAATCGTATTCGGTTTGATTCCCTGGTCAAGAAGTTCTGCTTCGTTGCACTCGGAATGTGTGGTGGAAGCCGGGTGGATTGCCAGTGATTTCACATCAGCCACATTTGCTAACAGAGAGAATAACTCCAGCTGGTCGATGAATTTCTGTGCGGTAGTTGCATCCCCTTTGATTTCGAAGGTGAAAATAGAACCGCCACCATTCGGGAAATATTTTTTGTACAGTTCTTTCTGGGATTCATCTTCGGTTACAGACGGATGATTTACCTTTTCCACCTGCGGATGATTCTTTAAGAACTGCGCCACCTTAAGCGCATTTTCCACATGACGTTCTACGCGAAGCGACAAGGTTTCCAGACCCTGAAGGAAAATGAACGCATGCACCGGAGATAAAGTAGCGCCCGTATCGCGCAGAAGGATTGCACGAATGTAGGTTGCAAATGCAGCCGGAGCGCAAGCCTTTGCGAAACTGACACCATGATAAGAAACATTCGGTTCCACCAGCCATGGCCATTTGTCGGAAGATGTCCAGTCAAAGGTACCGCCATCCACGATTACACCGCCAATCGCTGTTCCATGTCCGCCAATGAATTTGGTCGCAGAATGAACTACGATATCTGCTCCATATTCTATCGGGCGCACCAGATAAGGCGAAGCAAATGTATTATCTACAATGAGCGGAATTCCCGCTTCGTGTGCAATATTGGCAATCCGTTCGATATCGACAACCTCGGAATTCGGATTCCCCAGCGTCTCGATTTCAATTGCCTTTGTGTTTGGCAAAATGGCCGCTTTAATTCCCTCGTAGTCAAATGGGTCTACAAAGGTTGTTGAAATTCCATAATCCGGAAGCGTATGAGCCAACAGATTATAAGTTCCTCCGTAAATATTTTTCGCCGCCACGATATGATCTCCGGCATGTGCAACCGCCTGGAATGCGTATGTTAATGCTGCTGCACCGGAACCAACAGCAAGTGCGGCAACGCCGCCCTCAAGTGCAGCGATTCTTTCTTCAAATGTACTCTGTGTCGGATTTGTCAATCGACCGTAAATATTTCCCGCATCCCGAAGACCGAAACGGTCTGCCGCGTGCTGACTATTATGAAATACATAAGATGAGGTTAAATAAATCGGAACTGCTCTGGCATCCGTCGTCGGATCCGGGCTTTCCTGTCCTACATGTAATTGTTTTGTTTCAAATTTTACTTCTCTTTCTGCATAAGTTTTTTTTGCCATTATTGTATCCTCACTTTCTTTTCTTCTTCCCATTTCCTTTGTAACATATACTTTTGGTTTGACTGTTTTCTTTGGTCTTTGGTTTTCTTTGGTCTTTGGTTTTCTATATTCTTAAGTTGATATTAACTTACTCCTTTTGTAGGTGTTTGTGAAATTCTTTATTCATATATGTTGTTATAGTTTAATCCTATAGCAAAAACAAGCCATACAATAAAACGCATTCATCCTTTCATGCAAATCCTGCATTTTGGATGAATGCGCTTTTTTATTTTCTGGACATCCCCTTGCTAGCGGAAGAGAGCAGATCCATCAGCCCTTTCTCCTTAATAATGGCAATGCCCTGTCCTTCGTCCCCTAACACAATCAGATTATCGCCCGGTTGAATATCAAATATTTTACGGGCCTTGGCCGGAATCACTATCTGGCCCTTGTCCCCCACCTTGACCATTCCGAAAATGTGTTTCCCTTTCGGCGGCACTCCCAGACCCAAATTTTCCTCATCCTCTTTCTGATAGGAAATCAGATCATCCATGGTAACAGAAAAAATATCCGCCAAAAGTTTGCATTTTTCAATATCCGGCAAGGATTCTCCCGTTTCGTATTTTGACAGGGTCTGGCGGGAAACACCGATCATCTCCGCCAACTCCTCCTGGGAATAATCATGATATTTTCTTAACTCAATCAGGTTATCTGCAAAACTCATTCAAAACCTCCATTTTCCCGGCCACTAAGCCTCTTCTTTCTCCGCCTTCCTTTTCTTCGGTTTCTTAATTCCCAGAACGCACCAGCGCAAAACCGGAATCCGGGAAATAACGGCATCTAACAGGAAAGAACCGGCAAATGCGGCAACCGCAACAGGCAAATAAATGAATGCCGGAGCCAGCGACGCAGACAAATGGGTCAGATACCATGCCACAACAGCAATACATAAATAATGGAAAATATATAGTCCCCATGCCTTTTTTCTCATCCATTTGCTGAAACTGTTTTCGAAATTGCCCCATTTTTTCATAAATGCGAGTACCCCGAGAGTTCCAAACCATGCATACACATTGCAGCAGATGGTGTCGAGAACCTCATGATCCGCATAAGATGTGCCATAATAAAACACAACAAATACAACACCGGCTGCAATTCCCAATACGGTGAACAGAAGCCACCATTTTCCCATCTGCTCCATCACATTTTCATGGGACAGAATAAAATATCCAAGGAAAAATCCGAGGCCGTAAATTCCAAAACGATACACAACGATGATTGGCGTATTCAGAATCTGCGCCGCACCATATACCAGCACAACAAATGGAATGAGCACCAGTGCATTCATTTTTCCGCAGAGCCGATATAATTTGTCTTTTTCTATCTTTCGAACCAGGAGAAGCAGAAGACTGAATACCCATAACATCTGTATATACCAGAGCGGACCGCATCCGCTGATACTCATAATCAAGTACAAAATCGGCTTTGGCACTGCATCCATGCCCGATTCGAATGCGCCGCTAATCAGCATATTGTAATATCCCAGAATCCAGCCCATGACCAGCAACCCCAGAGTGGAGGGCACCAGAAGTTTATGCGTTCTGGCGCGAAGAAAAGTTTTCCCGTCCATTTTTTCTAAAGCAAATCTGGCAGACATTCCGGACACTACAAAGAGAAGGAGCATAAACCATGGATAAACGATGTACTGATATACATCCTGGGGCTGGTTCTCCGAAAGTGCACCAATAATACCAAAATTAGTCATCCCGTTAAACATATAGATGACATGATAAATTACAACTAATACAACGGTAATCCAGCGAATGTTATCGATGTATGTCTTTCTCATAAATATACCACCTTTGCAATTATTTTCAACATTTTCTATCGGCATTATAATACAGAAAACACCGCTCTTCTACCAAGCGGTGTTAACAATTTTCTGTAATTTTGTTAAATTTGGTTGCATTTATGAGTATTTGTCCCGGTTCTGTCAATCTATCAATCCCTATCGTTTCCCATTTCGATTCCCATTTTCACACAGCAGCCGGTAAATGCTTTGGCATTCCCGGTAGCAGCAGTCAGCCGAACGATGAATTGCCCGAAGCGTGCGGATGGAACACGCTTTATCATTCAGTTAATCTTCCACCGAATTGACACCGCCAAGGAATACCGGTAATCCGGTTTCCATATCTACAATGGCAAACAGAAACGGACGGTCGAGAATGACGCGTTTTGGCTGTTCCACCGGCATAGCACATGTATCATTCATTATCACCGCGGTAGCCGCTGCTGCTCTGGTTCCGTTTTCATCCAGTTCCACATGCGTTTTATGAATCACCTGATCAATCCACACATCCTGCGTCAGTTCCACAAACATGCCGCTAAAATCCGCATCATCCGGGTCGAATGCATCCTCCATACCCATTTTCTCCAAAACATCCGACAATTCAATATCGTAATCAAAGGTAAATGCCGGAAGCAGGGTCTTTACTTCTTCGTCGGAACGGCTCTCATAAAATTCCATATAGTCCTCTCCGTCAAAATTCTCCAGAAATTCCTGCAGGGAAACATCTTCGTCGTTTGGAAGTATTGCCATAAAAGCAAATTGGTCATCTTCGTAATATTTCAGGAAACCGATTGCCGTATCATTTTCCAGATAAGCAAATTCCTCACCCATAAGCATTTTGGCTTCTTCCGTTTCCCCCCGTGCGTTTGTAAATTCTCCTTCTTCATCTACCTGATATTCCTCATAAGGGGTTTCCCAGTTGCTGTCAAATGCCATGGCATTTACCAAAACGAGGATGGCATCCTCATCCAGCCGGCGGATAATTTCCGGAATCATTTCATCGGTATTATCGTTTACCCAATCATTTATTTCATCCACGGCATCATCATCAAATGGAAGCATTTCCGTTTTCGCATCAAAGGCATCGTCCAAAATCTCCTTAAAATCCGGATTTAATTCCATATTATCGCGTTCCAGAATAGTCTCATTTGCCCAGACAGCATTCGCAATGGACAATGCGTCGCTCTTTTGCAAATGTTCCATCGTCTCGTCCACATAAGCAATCAAGTCACTCTTGGCAGCTCCCGCACACAGAAGGTCAGCAATCTGGTCGTATGTATCACCTTCCGCTCCTATCGCTGTCATGTTAAGTGCATATGCAACGGACACAGGAGAAACCAGCACATTATTATATTCTCCGGTTTCCTCCATACTGCTTTTCAGAAGTTCAAAGGAAAAATTCATCATGGAAGCGTTCATTTCTTCCATATCCATCGTGCTGTCTTCTTCAAGTTCCTCCATAATATCTACCTCAGGGTTGCGGGGTTCCCGCCCTTCTTTTTCCCCGCCTCCTTCTCCCTGCAAAGCATTGCCGCAGGCCGTCAGAAAAGAGACGGCCATGACACCGGCCAGCAGGCGAGTCCTCATTTTTCTGTTTCTTTGATTTATTATCCGTTTACCCATATTTTTCCTCCCTATGAAATATTGGTCCTACTTTGAACGGTGAGAATGTTCCTCTCATGTTATATGCGGATATTCTCAACCCTTTTTTGCTCTTGCGTTGTTCCGCCTTACTATAGGTACGAACAAGTCTATATTTATTTATGGGAATTTTTGAAATTTTTGAAATTATTGCAATTGGGATACCTGGCTGATTACATGAGGTTTTCCTGTGCTGCATTATCATATCTGGGCTAGAACAACCGCCACAAAGATAAATACGCAACCTAGCAGTTCCCGCATTCCAAGCGTCTGCAGCAACAGGAGCCATCCGGCAAGAACGGAAAATACAGATTCCAAACTCATCAGCAGCGAAGCGATGGTGGGATTGGTGCCACGCTGTCCAAGGATCTGAAGCGTATACCCCACTGCACTGGACATGATGCCTGCATATAGAATGGCAATCCAGGCCTGCTTATTGGCATATAAACCAAGCCAGTTGCCGATGCCACCCTCCATCCCACGGATTTCCACAAAAATACAGGGAAATAAGGAGACCAGAAATGCGGCAAAAAACTGAACACAGGAGAGGCGGATTGGATCGTATTTTTCTCCAAACCGTCCCACAGCGATAATATGAAATGCGCACAAAACAGAACAAAGCAGAACAATAATATCCGATTTCTGAAAGGAAAAAGTTTCCGTTAAGCAGAGGAAATATAGCCCGGCCACCGTAAGGGCCACAGCCACCCAGACATTCCATTTGCATTTTTTCCCGAAAAACAGTCCGAGAATCGGAACCAAAACTATGTAACAGGCAGTCAGAAATCCAACCTTTCCCACAGGAACTCCTTCATATAGACCCAGTTGCTGGAAAATCGTTGCCCCGCTTACCAATGCTCCACAAATTGCCCCAGCCCAAAGCAGCGCTGCCCAATCTTTTTTATTCTGCGGTTTCTGTCCGGATAATCCCAATCGATCCATAAGTAAGACCACAGGAATCAGTGCAAATGCTGCAAGCAGAAAGCGGGTAGCACAGAAGGTAAACGGACCAATGGCATTTCCCCCTTCCCTTTGCGCTACAAAGGCAAATCCCCATATCATCGCTGTCAATACAAGCATTCCGTAATTTTTCTTCTTCATGTCTTCCGTTGCCTTTCTCATATGTTGTTCGCGGTTTTCTATTTACACGAGACATTTTTCATTCGCTTTTCCTGCGGGCTCTCATTCCACAAGGGTGCATTTCCCCTTTTCGGCTTCCAGTTTATTCATGTCGCGAAATTCCGCTACAGCCATGATAACCGTTGTAATTGCAGCAAGAAAATCTGCAATGGGCGCCGAATAGAGTATGCCATCAATTCCAAAAATTTTCGGCAGACATATTACCAACGGCAGAAAATAAATTATCTGCCTTGTCAGCGATAGGAAAATACCCTTTATCGGCTTTCCGATGGAGGTAAAGAATGTAGCCGTAATCGGTTGCATGCAGTTCAGAAAAATAAAGAACATGAAAATACGGAAATAATTGACACCGAACTCATAATATTCCTCGGAACCTTCTCCAAACAGAGCGATAATTCGGCGCGGAAATATCTGAAATAATGCAAAGGAAAAGAAAGAAACTGCAAAACCGACCAGTAATGCCTTTTTATAAGCTTCTTTAACCCGTCCATAATTTTCCGCACCGTAATTGAAACTTTCAATCGGCTGGGCCCCCTGGGACAAACCGATAACCACAGAGAAAAATACCTGAAAGACTTTTGTAACTATACCGGCACAGGCAATGGGAATTGACGACCCATAAACAGAATCTGCACCGTAATTTTTTAAAGAGTTATTCAGCACCACCTGCACCACCATCATGGCCAGCTGATTGAAGAAGGAAGCTGCGCCGATGGCACAGATTTGTCCCAGGCACTGTATTTTCAGGATTAAATGCTGCCATTTCAGAGGAACGGTTCGGAACCGGCACATGTAACTTATTACCAGGATGCCGCTGAAAACCTGTCCAATAATGGTAGCATACGCTGCGCCTGCCATTCCCATATGAAGTCGCATGACGAAAATGTAATCCAGCACCACATTAATAAGAGCTCCGGACAAATTACAAATCATGGTCATGCGGGGATTGCCGTCAGCACGAATCAGATGGCCACCGGCAATCGTCAGGATTAGAAAGGGAAATCCGATGGCGGTAATTCCCACATAATCCCGGGCATAAGGAAGCACTTCTTCCGGCGAACCGCATAAAATCAAAAGAGCATTCAAATTCAGACGGGTAACAAAACACAGTACCAACCCAAGGACTGCGATTCCGGTCAACGCATTTCCGATGAAATATGCTGCCCATGTTTTCTCCCCACGCCCCATGGAAAGATTAAAGCAGGAAGCGCCGCCAATTCCAAACATTAGCGCGATAGAGGTACAGACCATGGAAAATGGAAATGCAATATTGGTTGCTGCATTTCCCAAAGGTCCTACTGACCAGCCGATAAACAACTGATCCACAATATTGTACAAAGCACCCACCAGCATGGCAATGATACTTGGGATGGCGAACTGCACCATAAGTTTGTTAATATTGGCAGTTCCCAGCGAATTTTTCTTTTTTGTCTTTTGCGCCTGCGCATTTTCTTCAATAAAGTTTTTTTCTTCTGATGTCGCTTGGGACATCAATTCACTATCATTTTTCATAATTTCACTTCTTTCATAGGATTTACTTCACCCTGTGAATAGCATAAATGCAAAAATTCTATTTTTCAACCAAAATCGACCTAACTGATTACGAAAAATGCAATTATAGGAATATAATTTTCCATAAAAAAATGCTCCGTATTGGCAAAAGCATACTTTTGCCAATACAGAGCACTTTTTCTACAATCCGCCATAAGGCATTCCATAACTGCAATCGCCTAACTCCTCTTCAATGCGAAGCAGACGATTATATTTTGCCACCCGTTCACTTCGAGACGGCGCGCCGGTTTTAATCTGGCCGGTATTGAGGGCCACAGCCAAATCTGCAATGGTGGTATCCTCCGTTTCTCCGGAACGATGAGAGGAAATGGCGGTATACCCGTTTTTGTGAGCCAATTTAATTGCCTCTATGGTTTCCGAAACCGTACCAATCTGATTCAATTTAATTAAAATGCTGTTACCGGCTCCCATACCGATTCCTTTTGCAAGGCGTTTTGTATTGGTAACAAACAGATCGTCACCGACTAATTGGATGCGATCTCCAAGCCGCTTCGTCATTCGTTTCCAGCCGTCCCAGTCCTCTTCATCCAGACCATCCTCAATGGAAATAATAGGATATTGATGAACCAGTGATTCCCAATGCGCAATGAGTTCGTCGGAGGTAAATTCCGTTCCGGCTTTCGGCAATCGATAAAACCCTTTTCCTTTTTCAGACTTCCATTCCGATGCGGCCGCATCCATGGCAATCATAAAATCTTTCCCCGGCAGATAGCCGGCAGCTGAAATTGCTTCCAAAATGATTTCTATGGTCTCGGCATCGCTTGTAAGATTCGGGGCAAATCCCCCTTCGTCACCGACCGAGGTCGCCAAACCTTTTTCTTTTAATCGTTTTGCCAATGCATGAAAGACCTCACTGCACCAGCGGAGCGCTTCTCGGAAATTCGGTGCGCCCACCGGCATAATCATAAACTCCTGTGTGTCCACGGTGTTGGCGGCATGAGCACCACCATTTAATATATTCATCATCGGGACCGGCAAACGCGTTCCCTGAACACCGCCAAGAAAACGATATAACGGAATGTGCAGGGCATTTGCCGCCGCCCGCGCCGTTGCAATGGAAACCGCCAGAATCGCATTAGCTCCAAGGGAAGACTTGTCTCTGGTTCCATCCAATTCCAGCATGGTCTGATCCACATCATAGAGTTGAAGTGCATCGCGCCCAACCAAACTTCCCTGAATCGTGGTATTAATATTATGGACCGCTTTTCTTGTTCCCTTTCCCAGATAGCGCCCCGGCTCATTATCACGAAGTTCCAATGCTTCAAATTCTCCTGTGGACGCACCGCTTGGCGCTGTTCCGCGACCACAGATTCCGCCTTCCAGATAAACTTCTGCTTCCACTGTAGGATTGCCTCTGGAATCCAATATCTCGCGCCCGATTACTTTTTCAATTTTACACTGCATCATTCTTTTACCTCTTTCCTGAATTTTCCCTTTTTCTGATTTTGTTTTTCGTTTTTGGTTTTCGTTTTTGCTTTTCGTTTTTGTTTTCCGTTTTTGGTTTTCGTTTTTGCTTTCCGTTTGTTTATTCCGTATCACTGCTCATTTCGCTTCCGGATTTAAAATCAAAACTGCATACCTCTAGGGTATGCAGTTCACATTTTATTATTCAGTACTGTTAAATCCGGAAGTTTCTCTGTGCAAAATAATCGTTGCAGATGAATCAGGAGATTTCTCTTCCACCGGAAGGAAGTTATAACAATTTTATCAATTTACAATTTTCAATTCCAACACTCCAAAAATCTTTTAATGGGATATTCCGCACCCGGCAGATAATACTTGTATTCATTGCTCCGTGTCCGACAATCAGCACATTTTTCCCTTCTGCAACAGCTGGCTTTGCCACATTTTCCAGAAAAGAGCCTGTGCGGGAAAATAAATCCTCGAAGGTTTCTCCACCTTCCACACCCTTGTATTCCTCCGGCTTCATAAATAAGGTATGCACTGCGTATTCCGGATGTTGAAAGCAATGGTCCTTTCCTTCCTCAATTCCGAAACTCATTTCCAGCAAACGCTCATCCTCAATAATAGGTATGTCCCTCCCTGCCAAAACAAGTTCCGCCGTCTCCCTGGCACGACTTAACGGGGAACAGTAACAGACATCAAAAGCAATTTCATCACAGGTTGCTTTGGCTTTGCGCGCCATTTTCCTGCCCTCTTCGTTTAAGGGAATATCGGTTCTTCCTTGAAGTTTATATGCATCGTTCCAATCGGTTCTTCCATGTCGCATAATGTATAACATATGATAACGCTTCCTTTATCAGATAATTGTTTGCAACTATATATTTGCTGCCGGCAAATGATTCTGATGCACCTCATAAAGACTCGTCGTCCGGGAAATGGTGCATTCCCGCCATAGATGATTCATAACATAGACTTCGTTAATCATGCCGCTCATCAAGATTATCATAACATTCACAGAATCGTGCCGCAAATGATACCTCTTCGCCGGCAGCGTACAGATGCGAGATATCACCATAGGATGCCATCCGAAAGGAAGCAATCCCTCTTCGTCGTTCTTCCGTATGAATAGTGGTGATGGAAGTCGGTGCTGCGCAGAACCCCTGCCACAAAACCATGGGAGAGATTCCAAGCAAATGACTAATCATGACACATCCCACGCCAAAATGGCAAAACAAAGCGATGGTATCATTATTCGGCTTCACCGCCCGATACAAATGACCGTCCCGTTCATATCCATGTTGTTTGAGCAAATCGTCAAATCCCTGTTGTACCCATTTTATTTCCCGCGGGACACCGGCTTCCTGCATAATCTCATTTTCCAGCCAACGGTTTGAATCATAGAATCTCTCATCCTTTGTCCAATCCTGCGGGAGCCAGTCCCAGGCAATCATACGATTTCCATTTAAGTCCGGTCGCAGAATTCGTGGTTCAAATTCGCGCATCCAATCCATTTCCTGCGCCTTCCAACCGGTTCTTTGCAAGGTGACCGATGCCGTATCCTTTGCCCTGCCGAGAGGGGAAACATAGCAATAATCAATTTTCATTTTTTCCAATTTGTCTGCCAGGCACTCTGCTTCCCGCCAGCCTTTTTCCGTCAGAGAATCCTTTTCATAATTCGGATCGCCATGGCGAATCATTAACAATCTCATTTTCATTTCCTCTTTCTGTCTAATGGGAACTACCTATATGTTTCACTGCGCGTTCCATCCACACGCTTCGGGCGATGCCTCGTTCGGCTAACCGCTACTACCTAACAGGGCAGAACAGGATGCGCTCGCAAATTTCCAATTTCATAATGAATCACTTGTTATTATAGTATCATGCTCCATGGCAGGCAAATGAATGACTCTGCACAATTTAAGGAATTTACATGGTCCTCCACGCAGCAAATGCCAGGAGGAATGCCAGATAGAACAGATTTAACAAGATTTTCCTTTTATGAACAAAGGAACATGGATAGCAGGGCCAATACCCATGCAATCGTCAATACCGTTTCTTTTTTTACCCAATTACGAATTGTTCTACAAATTTTCATAGTTCATCGACCTAATAAAAGGACTTTTTCCAAAGGACAAAATTGCATAACAAAGGGGCTGTCGCTTTAACGATTAGAAATCGTTAAGGCACAGCCTCTTTTTTGA
>JBJEMA010000078.1:45137-45229 GCA_051879435.1 Lachnospiraceae bacterium | reverse complement strand
ACCGGTCTGTCGCGCAGGCTTTGCAGCCCTGGTTCAAAACCGGTCTGTCGCGCAGGCTTTGCAGCCCTGGTTCAAAACCGGTCTGTCGCGCA
>JBJEMA010000078.1:36282-45037 GCA_051879435.1 Lachnospiraceae bacterium | reverse complement strand
GACTTTGCAGCCCTGGTTCAAAACCGGTCTGTCGCGCAGACTTTGCAACCCTGGTTCAAAACCGGTCTGTCGCATCGATTGATAAGCAACTGCTCTTTATCTTATGTAAACAGATAACTACTTATTTCATTATACTCACGAGATAAAAAAATACAAACAATATTTCAATATACTCACGAGGAAAAATACAAACAATATTTCAATAATACTCATGCGAAAAAAATACAAACAACATTTCAATATATTCGCTCCCGGCAGCCTGATTTTTTTGAAATTGTGAAAAAGTAACGAAAGAGCAGGTGACATTAAAGTGATAATGCACAAAAAGTGAAGAATAAATATAGTAAAAATTGTGTAAAAATGACATGAAAAATTTGAGAAAAAGAATACAAAATGCATTTCTAATATATACTTTCACAAAAAGCTATGTTATAATGGCAACAAGTGAGCCGATGTGCTTGCATGATGTAAATCATTATTGAGGGTTACAAAATTAAAGTGCTAGAGGTGATAAGATGATTAAGAAAGAAATGATAGCCATGCTTTTGGCCGGGGGGCAAGGTAGTCGACTGGGCGTGTTGACGAGAAAAGTGGCAAAACCGGCAGTTTCTTTCGGAGGAAAATATCGTATTATCGATTTTCCTTTGAGTAACTGTATCGATTCCGGCATTGACACTGTGGGTGTATTGACACAGTATCAGCCTTTACGGTTGAATGCTCACATCGGAATTGGTATTCCATGGGATTTGGACCGTAATGTTGGTGGTGTAAGTATCCTTTCACCATATGAGAAGATGAGCAATACCGAATGGTATACAGGTACTGCGAATGCTATCTATCAGAATATTGATTACATGGACAGTTTCAATCCGGAATATGTATTGATTCTTTCCGGTGATCATATTTACAAGATGGATTACGAAGTAATGCTTGATTTCCATAAGGAAAATGGGGCAGAAGTAACCCTTGCGGTTATGCCGGTTCCGTATGAGGAAGCAAAACGTTTCGGAATTGTTATTACGGATGAGAATCGTAAGATTGTGGATTTCGAGGAAAAACCGGAGAATCCGAGAAGTAATCTGGCGTCCATGGGTATTTACATTTTCAACTGGAAGACCCTGAAAGAGGCATTGCTGGCAAAAGCAGACCAGCCGTCTCTGGATTTCGGAAAACATATTATTCCGTATTGCCATGAAAATCAGTCTCCGATTTACGCATACGAATACAACGGATACTGGAAGGACGTTGGAACGCTGAATTCTTATTGGGAAGCCAATATGGAATTGATTGATATCATTCCGGAATTCAACCTGTATGAAGAATACTGGAAGATTTACACCAAGTCCGATGCACTTCCGCCACAATACATATCTGCGGACAGTGTGATTGAAAAGAGTTTGATTGGAGAAGGCTCCCAGATTTACGGTAAAGTTTATAACTCGATTATCGGTTGCAATGTGGAGATAGGAAAAGATACGGTTGTTCGTGATTCCATCATTATGAATGAGACGGTGATTGGCGCCAACTGTGAATTAAATAAAACCATTATTGCAGAGAATACGGTTGTGGCAGATGGAGTAAAAACCGGTATCGGAGCAGAAGTGGACAATGAAACGGATCCACATATTTACAACCATGGCCTTGTATGTATCGGCGAGCATACCACAGTTCCTGCCGGAGTAACGATAGGAAAGAATGTTGTTGTTTATGGGGAGACAACAGAAGCGGACTATCCGAACATGGCGCTTGCGAGTGGTAAATCATTGGTAAAGGAAGGTGAAAAAGCATGAGAGCGATGGGAATCATTTTAGCCGGTGGCGGAACCAAGCACAGCAAGATGGGAGATTTGGCTGCCAAGAGAGCGGTTGCCGCAATGCCAATCGCAGGAAGTTACCGAAGCATTGACTTTTCACTTAGTAATATGACCAATTCCCGCATTCAGAAGGTTGCGGTTTTGACACAGGATAATGCAAGAAGCCTGAACGAACATCTCAGTTCTTCAAAATGGTGGGATTTTGGTAGAAAGCAGGGTGGACTTTATGTATTTACACCGACCAGAACACTGGAAAACAGTGACTGGTATCGCGGTACGGCAGATGCAATTGCCCAGAACCTGGATTTCTTAAAAGACAGTCACGAACCATATGTAGTAATCGCATCCGGAGATTGCATTTACAAGATGGATTACAATAAAGTTCTGGAATATCACATTGAGAAAAAAGCCGATATTACGGTTGTTTGTAAGGATTTACATGATGATGGTAATCTGGAACGGTTTGGTTGTGTGAAAGTAGATGATGACGGAAGAATCGTGGAATTTGATGAAAAACCGGTAAAGGCTACATCAAATACTATTTCCTGCGGAATCTATGTGATTCGAAGAAGACAGTTGATTGAGATGATTGAAAAGGCTGCGGAGGAGAATCGTTATGATTTCGTAAAAGATATCCTGATTCGTTATAAGGACTTAAAACGCGTATATGCCTATAAGACAACGGATTACTGGAAGAATATTTCCACGATTCAGGATTACTATAATTCCAATATGGATTTCTTACAGCCGGATATCCGTAATTATTTCTTTAAGCAGTATCCGGATATTTATTCAAAAATTGATGATCTTCCGCCTGCAAAATATAATGTGGGCGCTTGCGTGAAGAACAGCCTTGTAGCCAGTGGAAGTATCATCAACGGTACGGTAGAGAATTCCGTCATTTTCAAGAAGGTTTTTGTGGGGAACAATTGTGTAATTAAGAATTCTATCATTCTTAATGATGTATTTATTGGGGACAATTCACATATTGAGAATTGTATTGTTGAGAGCCGTGATACCATTCGCGCAAATTCTTATCATAAAGGTGAGGATGGAATTAAGGTTGTTGTTGAAAAAGGTGAACGGTATGTTATTTAAGTAATGAAAGACAAAAATCGGAGGGGCAGATGCCCTCTCCGGTAAACCAAATGTTGGGGTTATTTGATTGATGTAAAGCATAAAGGGGGATAAAAATGGAAATAACAGACATCAGAATTCGTAAAGTAGATCGGGAAGGAAAATTAAAAGCAGTTGCGTCAATTACCATTGATGATGTATTTGTTGTACATGATATTAAGGTAATTGAGGGAAACCAGGGATTATTTATTGCAATGCCAAGTAAACAGTCTCAGGATGGAACTTATCGTGATATTGCGCACCCGATTAAAACGGAGGTTCGTGATGAGATTCAAAGATTAATTTTAACTAGTTACGAGCAAGCCGTTTCCGAATAGGTTTTACGAAACGAAGATACAAAAGGAAAATGCTGCGACATATGTCGCGGCATTTTTTCCGTTTTTCAGGGATGGGGATTTCTGTTGTTGGCGATAAAGTTGTTTGTAAAATTATTTACGGTAACGGATTCTATTACTATATAGGTATTTTTTGAATTTTTCGGCATTGCGAAAAGTTTGTAATGTCAGTAAAATGAAAGAACATATGCCGCATTTCTTGCAGGCAAAAGTGGATATGATGTGCGTGACAGAGGGACATTCCTCGTGACAGAGGGACACTCCTCGTGACGGAGGGACATTCCTCGTGACAAAAGGTACGTCCCCAAGGAGGAAGAAAATGTATGTGATAGTTGGTTTGGGAAACCCCGGAAAAAAATATGAACACACCAGACACAATGTAGGTTTTTCTGCTATTGATGTAATTGCGAAAAAGAATCACATAACAATGGGAGAGGAAAAATTTAAGGCGATTATTGGAAAAGGAATGATTGCAGGTGAAAAAGTTGTTTTAGTAAAACCACAGACTTTTATGAATCTCAGCGGAGAAAGTGTACGCCTGGTGAAAGACTATTTTAAAATAGATGAGACAAAGGAATTAATCGTTCTTTATGATGATATCAATCTGGCACCGGGACAACTCCGGATTCGTATAAAGGGAAGCGCCGGGGGACATAACGGAATGAAAAATATTATTTTACATTTGGGACATGAACAGTTTCATCGGGTAAAAATCGGTGTGGGAGAAAAACCGGCAGGATATGATTTGGCGGATTATGTGCTGGGGCATTTTGAAAAAGAAGAACGGCGCATTATGGAGGAAAGCTTTGAGAAAACGGCTCAGGCGGTAGAGTTATTAATCACCGATGGGGCAGAAAAAGCGATGAATCGGTTTAATTAGCAAGCAGGCGAAGAGGTTGGGATATATTTGCGGAAAGGACAGGATGATTCGTATGAAATTGTTAAATACGCCACTTTTGGGATACGGATGGTTCCAGGAGGTATTGGGAGAACTGGCGGATGACACAGGGAAAGAAAAAAAGAGCATAGGAATTTCCGGCTGTGTGGATTCGGAAAAAATACATATGATCAGTGCCCTTGCGGAAGCGGTAGATGCCTCTGTAATTGTGACTTACAGTGATTTGCGTGCCAAAGAAATACATGAGGAATATTTGTTTTATAACCGGGAGGCCTATTACTATCCGGCGAAAGATCTGATTTTTTATCAGGCGGATATCAATGGTAATCAGCTTTCCGTTCAGCGCATGAAAGCATTGAAAAGCATTCTCTGTGATGAGAAGGTTACGATTATTACTTCCATTGATGCATTAATGACGCCCATGATTCCCCTTTCCGTATTGCAGAAAAACATGATAACGCTTGGGAAGGGAAGTGTGCTGGAGGAGCAGGCCATTGCGTATAAACTGGTTAGCATGGGATATGAAAAAACGGCTCAGGTGGAAGGGAAAGGGCAGTTTGCCATTCGCGGCGGCATAGTGGATGTGTTTGACCTGACCCAGGAAAATCCATATCGAATCGAACTATGGGGCGATGAAATTGATACGATTCGTTCCTTCGATGTGCTGTCGCAGCGCTCCATTGAGGAATTTAATGAAATCGTTATCTTTCCGGGCAATGAAATGGTATTGGACGAGAAACTGCGCCTGGAGGGATTCAAGAAAATTGAAAAGGATTCCATGGAACTGCAAAAGACCCTACGAGAAGATTTTAAAACAGAGGAAGCGTTTCAACTGAATCTACGCCTGGAGGAATTGCGGACGCAGCTTCTTGAGACTAATATGCTGCTCAACCTGGAAAGTTATATCAGATATTTTTATCCGGATGCCATTTCCTTTTTGGATTTGTTTCGGGATAAGAAATTTTGCGTATTTTTGGATGAGCCGACCCGGATACAGGGGCATGCAGACGCTGTGGAACTGGAATTTCGCGAGAGCATGATGCACCGTTTGGAAAAAGGTCTGATTCTTCCAAAGCAGGCAGATATTCTTACCGGAGCATCCGAAACCTTTGCCCGAATCGGACTTTCCCGATGTGTTTCGGTTATGAGTCTGGAAAACAGGGAGTCGTTGCTGCCCTACGACAGCTTCTACAGCATACATGCAAAGACACTTTCTTCTTTCAATAACAGTTTTTCACTGTTAGTAGAGGAACTGCGTAAATTAAAGAAAAATGGATATCGCATTTTGCTTTTGTCCCCTTCCCGAACCAGAGCAAAACGACTGGCGGCGGATTTGACGGAGGAAGGAGTGATTGCAACTTATACGGAAAATGAGAACCACCGTCTGCAGTCGGGAGAAGTCATGACCTTTTACGGTAACATCAAAAAAGGTTTTGAGTATCCGGATTTGAAGTATATTGTGATTTCTGAAACGGATATTTTCGGCACGGAGAAAAAGACGAAACGAAAACGCGCCAAATTCAGCGGTGGACAGAAGATAAAAGATTATACCGTATTAAAAGTCGGGGATTACATTATCCATGAAAATAACGGAATCGGTGTCTATCGCGGAATAGAGAAGGTGGAAGTGGATCATGTAAAAAAGGATTACATGAAGATTGAATATCGTGATGGAGGAACGCTGTATGTGTTGGCAACCTCTCTGGATATGATTTCCCTGTATGCCGATAAGGATGCAAAACCCCCACGACTGAACAAACTTGGGACAAATGAATGGAACAAGACCAAGAGCAAAGTAAAAAGTGCAGTTGGTGAAGTTGCAAAAGAACTGGTGCATTTATATGCGGTTCGAAGCGCAAAAGAAGGTCATCCGTTCCGGGAAGATACCATATGGCAGAAGGAATTTGAAGAGATGTTCCCTTATATGGAAACCGATGACCAGTTGGCTGCAATCGATGCAACCAAGAAGGACATGGAAAGTTCGAAGATTATGGACCGCCTCATTTGCGGAGATGTGGGCTATGGTAAGACGGAAGTGGCGATTCGTGCAGCGTTTAAGGCGGTACAGGAAGGAAAGCAGGTGGCATATCTGGTTCCGACTACGATTTTGGCGCAACAGCATTATACAACATTTACGGAACGAATGAAAAATTATCCGATCCGGGTGGAGGTTTTGTCACGTTTCCGCACCACGAAAGAGATTAAGGCTGTGTTAAAGGACTTGGCGAACGGTCTTGTGGATATTGTAATCGGAACACATCGTCTGCTGTCATCGGATGTGGTTTTCAAGGATTTGGGCTTGCTGGTTGTGGATGAGGAACAGCGCTTTGGAGTTACCCACAAGGAAAAGATTAAGCAAATGAAGGAAAATGTGGATGTTCTTACCCTGACGGCTACACCGATCCCCCGAACCCTTCATATGAGCCTGATTGGAATCCGGGATATGAGTATTCTGGAGGAGGCACCACAGGATCGATTGCCTATCCAGACCTATGTTATGGAATACAATACGGAAATGGTGCGCGAGGCCATTACCCGGGAACTGGCCAGAGACGGGCAGGTTTATTATGTGTATAACCGGGTGAATGACATTGATCTGGTTGCGGCAGAAGTGGCGTCGATTGTGCCGGATGCGAGAGTGGCATTTGCTCATGGCCAGATGCAGGAGCGGGAACTGGAGTCCATCATTATGGATTTTATTCATCATGAAATTGATGTCCTGGTGGCAACAACCATCATTGAAACCGGAATTGATATTCCGAATGTTAACACCATGATTATTCATGATTCCGACAGTATGGGACTGGCACAACTTTACCAGTTGCGAGGACGTGTAGGGCGTTCCAATCGGACGGCATACGCATTTTTGATGTACCGCAGAAATAAAATGCTGAAGGAAATTGCAGAAAAACGGTTATCAGCGATTAAAGAATTCACGGATTTGGGAAGCGGATTTAAAATCGCCATGCGGGATTTGGAACTGCGGGGAGCCGGTAATCTTCTTGGAAAACAGCAGCATGGCCATATGCAGGCAGTTGGCTATGATTTATATTGTAAAATGCTGGAGGATGCGGTTCGCGCGGAAAAGGGAGAACGGAAACCGGAACTGGAGAGAACTACCACCATCGATTTAAATGTGGATGCTTATTTGCCGTCTGCCTATGTGGTGAATGAGGAGCAGAAACTGGATCTCTATAAAAGAATTGCGTCTATTGCGGATATTTCCGAATGCGATGATATGCGGGATGAACTGAAAGATCGATTTGGAACTATTCCGCTGGAGGCGGAAAATCTCCTTCGGGTTGCAATGATTAAGTTGCTGGCAAAACAACATTATGTCAGTGATATCAAGGGAACACCCGGCCGAATCCGATTTATCATGCGCCCGGATGCTCCGGTGGCAGTTGCTGAAATTCCGGTGTTTCTTAATGAATTTGAATGTGCCATGAAATTTCAGTCCGTGGGATTGCCGGAGTTTATTTACCGTTATGATATTGCCGGTCTGGTGGAACAGGATGAACAGCTTTTGCTGGAAAAAGCAGAATATGTTCTGGAAAAGATGGAAATGTTATTTTTGAAGGAAAATATGGTGGAAATTTGAGATTTCAGGCATTTGTGTGTTATGATAAAGGTGTTATGTAAAACGCTTTGATTATTTATCCAATTTTGAAACAACCGTGCCTGATTTATCCATGTTTTGAAAACTGCTTCATTTGTGCGGAGCGTAAATATTTGGGAGATACATATGCCATTATTCTCAATAGAACAAACCTATACAAAAGAACTATATAAGGAATATGCCTGGTGCGCATATTATAAATTAAAATCCTTTAAAAAATTAGTTATCACAATAATGGTGGTTGTTATTTCGCTGGCGGTCGCATGTATTTGGTTTCATAGATATATGATAGCCGGAATGTTGGTTATCGCAGCACCGATCTATATGCTGATTATGAAAAAGGCCGCAAATGACCAGATAAAAAGCAGTTGGGAAAGTAATACGATATATCATAATATGACATATCACATTGATTTTTATGATACATATTTCGAAACCATTACCGAGAATGGAACAAACAAAGTAGAATATGAAAAATTATATGGGATATTGGAATCGGACCATGTATTTGCTCTGATGCTGGGAAATAATCAGGGAACGATAATGGAAAAAAGCAAGATGTCAGATGAACTGATTCATTTCCTAAAATCGAAAGCAAAGATAATTGGTTAAGGAATTATTTGTGTAATTGCTCAGGGAATTATTTGGTAATTGACGAAACGATACAAATTAACATAAAAGAGAAGGATGGAGGAATACTATGGATAATTTTAAGATTTGTCCGCAATGTAATGCGCAGTCTGCTGTTTCGGCAAAATTTTGTGGTCAGTGCGGATATTTGTACCCTGTAAATGGAGCGCCGATGAACGCCGCGCCGGTAAATGAAATACCGGGAGCACCGGTAAGCGCCGCACCGGTGAATGAAATGCCGGGAGCACCGGTGAACGCTACGCCGGTGAATGAAATACCGGGAGCACCGGTAAGCGCCGCACCGGTGAATGAAATGCCGGGAG
>JBJEMA010000078.1:0-36182 GCA_051879435.1 Lachnospiraceae bacterium | reverse complement strand
CACCGGTGAACGCTACGCCGGTGAATGAAATACCGGGAGCACCGGTGAACGCAGCGCCGGTAAACGCAGCAACCAACCCGCCGGAACCGAAGAAAAAGGGAAATGGCGCACTGGTTGGAGTTTTAATTGGAATCGGCGTTTTAATTGTTGGCGTTGTGGTAACGCTACTTGGCATTTTCCTTGGCTGGTTTGGCGGCCCAAAGAACATCGAACTTTCTGAAACGAAAATCCGATTTGAAGAAGACGAAGATTATGTTATAACCATCAATAATTATGAAGAATTACGAAATCCGGAATTTACATTTACCATGGATAAAAACCGTATTGTGGAAGTGGTCGATAACGGTGATGGAACGCTCACATTTACCGGTTTATCCGATGGAAAGGTAAATGTTACGATTTCCGCAAAACGATGCGAAGATGCGGTCGTAAAAGTTACGATTGACGAGAAAGTGGTTGCCCCGGATTTTGATGGTGAAGATTTGGCCGGAACGGCGTGGTCCTCTGGTGTGTTCGATTATTATTTCTGCGAAGACGGAACATTTTACGCAATTTCCGAAAGCAATGATGATTACATGAAGGGTACCTATTCTGCAACTGATATCAGCGCAAGCGAGGCACTTTCCAAATTTGGTACAAATCTGGATTCGTATGTGGAAGATGTGGAAAAAACGGTATATCTTGATATCGCCTGCGACATTACAGAGGAAATCTGGGATGGTTCTGTATTTAATAATTCCGGTTATCATATGTTGTTTGCAATGGATGCCTCTAATACCGCAATTTATACAGAAGATTCTGAAATTGAGTATGAGATTAGCGAAACAATTTTTGATACGGAAGGACTGGATGATTATTTTTCTGAGACGACAGGTTCGGTGGACGACCCTTCTACTCCTTCCTCCGGTGGTATAGATGGCGTTTATTTTAATCCGCAGCGTGCTTCCGTAAAAGAATCCTGGCATGTAAGCCGACATGAAGATGATTTGATTCTGGAATACAACGGCGATTTATATATCTGGAACATTTCTATGGTGGGAACGGGAACAACACCGGAATTGTTAAAGGATTTTGGCGATGAAGAAGTAACCGTATTTGCGGTATATAATGATTATCTGGTTTATGGCGTTGGTTACGGCAATGCTACCTATGAAATGTGGGTCAAGGATTTAACCGGTGCTGCTTCCGATTATATGCTGACCGACACTTTTGACTGCCGCGATTTCATTATTTTGGAAGACTATATTTATATGACGGATTACAGCCAGATTCAGCGTGTTGATTTTAATGGCAACATGGATTTGGTATGGGATTATGGCGTATATGCCTTTGAAGTGGATTTTAACTATATTTATGTATTTGATGGCAACAGTTGGGAAATACTGGATATAGCTACTTTTGAAGATTACGGTTATGTTTTGTCCGGTGTCGGAGGAAGTTATGAGGTGGATATTATTCATGCGGATGATGGCTATCTCTTCTATACGAAATACGACGAGTATAATGGTGAAATTGCCCTCTACTGTCTGGATGAAGATTCCAATGAGCGAATGATTGGTTCTGCTCATTATGGGGAGGCTTATGATACCTACAACGCAGTATATGTGGAGGATTTTGCCATTTACACTGTTGATGGGGCAGAAACGCTGGTAACGGTAGATGTTACTTCAGGTTACGAGTACGAGTTGGCACTTGGTGAATACGATTATTATTACACACCGGAAATTGCCCTGGTAGACGGAGATGTCATCTGCTTTATTGTCACAAATGACGGTAGTCAGATTTATGCAGTATATGATTATCAAAATCAGATACTGGTAGAAGTGCCGGAGTTGTGCTTTGATTAACCAAAGAATAATTTAATGATAATGAACCGTTTGGAATCGCGTAATATGCAGAAAAAACAGGATTGAGGTGTTTTGCGCATGAAAACGATATTTCAAATTCGCTCCTCCAATAAAATCAGCTGGCTTCAGGTTACCATGTGGGAGCCGGAGGGCGACATCAAAGGGATTCTTCAGATTTCTCATGGTATGAAGGAACACATGGAAAGGTATGACGCTTTTGCCCGGTATCTCAATGAAAAGGGAATACTGGTGGTTGGTAATGACCATATCGGACATGGAAAATCAGTTCAAAACTTAGATGAACTTGGCTATTTTCCATGTGCGAATGGGAAAAATGGGGCAGAAACAGCGATAACGGATTTGCACCGTCTGACAGAAATCATGAAGAGGCGATATGGAAAACTACCTTACTTTTTGTTGGGGCACAGCATGGGTTCGTTTTTCGTAAGAGGTTATCTGAGCCAGTACGGACAGGATATTAATGGGGCCATTCTTATGGCTACCGGAGGTTTTCCTCCTTTTATCCTGCAGCTTGGCAACTTTTTGTTAAAGGGCTGTAAAAGGATTCTCGGTGAAAAATACAAAAGCAAGATGCTGAATGGTGCCTTGAATGTTTATTTTAATCAGAAATTTCAACCGGTAAAAACCAAGGTTGACTGGATTAGCAGTGATGAAGAACAGGTTCAGAAGTATCTGGATGATGTACGTTGTAATTTTGATTTTACCCTGAATGGATTTCAGGTATTACTGGATGCACAGTTGTTTATCCAAAATCCGGAAAATATTTCCTGCATACCGAAAAATCTGCCCCTGCTTTTTGTGAGCGGTGCAGAGGATCCTCTGGGAGAAGAAGGTAAGGGGGTAAAGAAGATTTACCGAACCTATAAAGCGGCAGGAATGATGAATATGCAGTTAAAATTATACCCGGGAGCGCGACATGAAATTCTGCAGGAAAAGGATTGCCGTAAAGTTTATGCGGACTTAGGGAGATGGATCGGAACACGTATTCGTATTTTGCGGTAAACCATGCGGATGAAATGACGAAAATGAATATTTCAATAAAGAATATTCCAATAAAAAAAATTTGAATAAGAAAGAGAAATACCCTTTGTATCATGCGAATACAAAGGGTATTTTTCATCGTTCTATTTTTCATCGTGCTATTCTTCATCATATCATTCAGATATTTGCCGTCTTACTATTTTTTTCATCATATCGTTCAGATATTTGCCGTCTTACTATTTTTTCATCATATCGTTCAGATATTTGCCGCTGTCAGTAAAATCCTCATCCGTAAATCCTGTAATTTTCGTGCAATCCGGAACCAGAATTGCCGAAGTCTCATTTTTATTGGACAGATTCCAAAGAATATAACTGATTTTTCGTTCGTTTAGTAATTCAATCCATGCATTTGTCTGTTCCAAATTGAGCGGCCCGTTTCCGCTGGCATCGCAAACGCCAAATTCTGTAACAATAATTGGTAATTTATCATTGTCAAATGTGTCTGCAACCAGTTCCCGTAATTCCTCTCGGTGGGTATCGGCATAAAAATGAAAGGCATACATTAAGTTCGGAAATGCCAGTGGATTTTTTGCGGGCTCATCTACACGCTGTGACCAAATCGGAGTGCCTACAATTATGATTTTTGAAGCATCAATATTTTGAATGATCGGAATTACCTGATTGGCATAATTCGTAACCTGTTTCCAGGTGCAATCCTGATTTGGCTCGTTGCAGATCTCATAAAGGATATGGTCATATGAAATCAACTGCGGAACTATCTTTTGAAAAAAAGAAATCGCCATATCGGTGTGCATATTCGGGTCATAATCAAAAAGTATATGCCAGTCAATGAGCAAATATATACCAAGTTTTGCTGTTATTTCTACGGTTTTCATCAGCAGTTCTTCCAGTTGTTCTCTATGGGCATCGTCTCCATCCGCATAGCCGGCGAATTCATCTGCAGTAGCGGAGTACATGGCAAAACGAAAAATATCAAGTTGAAACCGGTCCGTCATTTCTTCAAGAGTAGCATAATTGATATACTCCGGATAATTGGAAATATTATGACTGCTCAGTCCTTTTAACTGGCAAACCACATTATTACAGTCCATAATATGTGCCCCTTCTACGCGAAGAGCACCATGTCTGCCAAATGGCGTGATTTTTCCGTTTCTTGTGGTGGCAATTTTCTGCATGATACATAACCCTTTCTTGCATAATAAATAGTTTATGCCGGATTTTGGCATATTTTCATTGGTAAGCCTATTTTCAAAGATATAGGTTAATCATACTAGTTTCTAATGTGGTTGGCAAATGTGTTAAGGAAAATATGGCTGTTAAGAAAAAGACAGAATTGATATAATCAGACTTGACATAGGGTATTTGGTAAACATAAAATACCAATGAGTGCATAAAAATTGTAAGCGCGCGAATGAATCATTAGTTCACATAATATCATAATTACATAATAGACTTACCAGAGGATAAAAAGATGTTATTTGGCCGTAAGAAGAAGGAAAGAGAAGAAATACAGACCGAGTTGGAAATCGCAGATTCTTCCGAAAATGTGGATGAAAATAAGTGTTCCGAGGAAGTTTCGGAGGAATTAAAAGAGGAGGTTTCGGTAGAAGTAAAAGAAGAAACTTCGGAAGAGGTAAAAGAAAGCGAACCTTTGAAGACAGAGGATAAGAAGTCCGAAACCGATGAAGCAAATGCGGAAACCGATGAAGCAAAGGTGGAAACCGATGAAACCGAGAAGATGACATTGGAAACAGAAGTACGTCAGGAAGAAACGGAAGAGTCTGAGCCAGGCGAAACTTCGGCAGAAATAAAGAAAGAAGAAATGCCGGAAGAGGCAAATGCGGAAACCGGTGCAGAAGAAAAATCCGAGAAGAACGAGACAGAATCCGAGAAGCCCGAAACAGAATCCGCCGAGACAGAATTCGAGAAGTCCGAAACAGAATCCGCCGAGACAGAATCCGGGAAGCCCGAGACAGAATCCGGGAAGTCCGAGACAGAATCCGAGAAGGCCGAGACAGAATCCGAGAAGTCCGAAACAGAATCCGCTGAGACAGAATCCGGGAAGCCCGAGACAGAATCCGAGAAGTCCGAGACAGAATCCGAGAAGTCTGAGACAAAATCCGGGAAACCGCTGGATAAAAAGAAGATGGGCACGGTTTTTGGCGCAATTTCTGCGGTGGCCGTTGTTGCAGGGATTGTTTGTTTTCAGGTATTTGGAAATGGCTGGAAACAGACGGAGCAGGGAATGCGTTATCTGGTAAATGCCAAAGCTGTTACCGGTTATCATACAGTGGAAGAGAAGAATTACATTTTTAATAACGAAGGCTATATGCAAAATGGCTGGGTGTCCTGGAATGGCATTACCTATTATCAGGATTACGAATCCGGCATTTATACGGGTGAGCGAACCATTAGTGAGAATTCTTATCAGTTTGAGCCGGATGGCACATTTTTGTCCGGTGCCTATGAGATAGATGGCGTTCAGTATTTCCGTAATGCATATGGTTATCCGGAAACCGGAATTGTGGATGTCAACGGTGACATTTATTATGCAAAAGAGGATGGTTCCCTTAATTACGGACTTCAGGAAGTCGATGGAGAAATTTATTTCTTTGACGAAGATACCGGCATCATGACAACCGGCCTGGTTGAGGTGGAAGGGGATACCTTCTATTTTGATGAAAAGGGACATCGCACCAATGGCTGGGTAGAGTTTGAAGAAGGCACCCGTTATTTTAACCGGGACGGAAGCATGGTAACAGGCAAATTCCGTATTCATGAGAAACGCTATCTCTTTGGTGAGGATGGCATATTATACAAGGGATTTCTTACGGAAAACGGCAATGTTTATTACTATTCCGAACTGGATGGAGCCATGTTTACCGGCTGGATGAAGTCCGGGGATAATTATTGCTATTTTGATGAAGAAGGCGTTCGGGCCGGAGGCTGGACGGAAATTGACGAGCATAAATATTATTTCACGGAAGAGGACGGCTACATGCTCACCGGTTGGCAGTATGTGGACGGTGTGAAATATTATTTTCTTCCGGAAGGTTACATGGCGACAGGATTTACCGCGATGGAAGGCCATGTTTACTATTTTGATGCCCAGGGTCAGCGTCTGGAAGAGGGCGGTTGGCACAATATCGGAACAAAACGCTATTATCTTCAGGAAGACGGGGCTGTCACCACAGGTCTGATTACCATTGACAACAAGACTTACTACTTGAATGCTAATGGAGAAATGTGTACCGGTTTTATTACCTTAAACGGCAATAAATATTATTTTAACAGTGATGGTACCATGGCGAGAAATACAACGGTGGGGCTTTATACCATTGATGAAAATGGCATTGCCACCAATCCGTATGAAGTGATTACGCCGGAAAATCTGGATGCGTATATCCAGGTGCTTTTGAATACTTACGGAAGAGATGTATTGTCCATTTTCCGTTATTGCAGAAATAATTTTACTTACCGGTACCGGGATAAAATGGATATTAATTCCATGGCGTGCCGTATATTGAACAATGGAAACGGAGCGTGCTGGGATTATGCCGCACTATGCTATAAAATGCTGACGGCAGCAGGATATAATTGCCAGATTGTTGTGGGACGAGGTGCTATTTACTCCGAGCACAACTGGATTCTTTTGGAGGTATCTCCGGGAGTATGGCGTCATCTTGATCCGGAACGGAGAAGTCTTTGGATTTATATGTTAACGGATGAGGAACTGGAGGCTTACGACGGTATTTCCCGAGGCGTGCGTTATCAATGGGATCATTCTCTGTATCCTGCGGCGGAATAAAAATAAAATGGGATTGCTGAATTTGCCGTTAAAAAGAGGCAGATGAATCAATATTGGATTGTGTTGCTTCGAAGAGAAGCCGAGGTAGAAAATGAGTAATCGAAGAAGACGCAGACGAAAGAAAAAGCAGAACAATGTCGTATGGACAGTCATATTAATTGCTCAACTGGCTGCGATTTTTGGCGTAGCAGCATATATCATCATAAAACTATTTGGCATTTCCGATGCGGATGTGCAACAGGTTGAGGCACCGAATGGTTCTCAGGAAACTGCGGCGTTAAATAACGAAACGGTTATTATGGAAATGCAGGAAGTCATTAATTCCGACGAACCACAGATGTTATTGCAGTATGCGGGAACCACTTCCATTCATTTGGCATGGAATCCGACTTCCAATGTGGGTTATGAGGTGGTCTATCGTGCGCTGAGCAACAGCAACGGTGAGCATCATGGAAAAAACATGACGGAGGATGGGACGACCTCCATGGGAAATATCTGTACTGCTGTGTATGAAGGAGAAGATGATGGTGGCTTTCAGGATGAAGCTCATGGCTGGATCCGGAAAACAACAAGAGACTCCTCCATGGTAATTACCGGATTAAGTCCAAATGTAACTTATCAGGTGCATGTTCTATATGGGAATTCTTCCATGGGAGAATATCTGCCCATGTTTGAACTTACTACCTCCAATTACGGTTATGGAGATCCTTTTAAGGCGATTGATTCCTTTATTACCGTTAGTGACCGGGATCCGGACACCGGAATGATTATCCAAAAGGGAGAGACGGTTTGTGTGGAAATGTCTTCCCCGAATGGTTGTCTTGGTGTTTCCGCAAAGCCGATTATGGATACTACTTTGTATGAGGTCTGTACCCTCGAATCGCAGGCTTACAATATTGCCAAGGGAACCAGTCTGGTTGTTACCCAGGATGAATTGGGCTATTATTGTTATCGAACCTACAATGGTGTATGGACTTTGCATGTGCAGGCAAATGGCGGTTATTCCGGCTGGGTGGACGCCCGTACCCTGATGATAGATGTCAAGGGATTGTTTAATGCCGCCAACCCGATTTACGGAATCCAGATTGACCGGACCAACGCTTATTCCTCCATTTTTACAGCAGGGGGAAATGCCCGGGCGGTGGATTTAACTTCGGATACATCTACGCGATATGATCCCCTTACCGGCGGCAATAACAAAAATTCATTTTTGAACGCTACCGGATATAACGGAATCGACCGCATTACGGCAACAGCACTGCCAAATTACGGAAGCCAGAACCAGATGCCGGTGATTTGGGATTTGGCGGTGGAATTAATCCAGTGTCAGAAAACGGCGCTGGAGAACGGTTATACCATTCTTATGTATGAGGGTTACCGGCCGCTGTCGACTTCCACTGCAGTATCATCGGAATTAAGCAGTCAGGGATATTTGACGCATGGTGCCGGCGGCACTAATTTTGCCCAGGGATGGCTGACCGGACACACCTATACTGTGGGTTATTATATTGCCGCAAAATCCCGTCATAATCGGGGTATTGCAACAGATTTAACCATTATGCGTTTTGATTCCGTAACCCGGTTGGGGCAGGAAGCAGAAATGCAGACGAAGATGCATACACTGGATTTTCGTTGCAATATGCAATACAATACTTGGGAGGCGGATCTTCTTACCGATATTATGATTGGACACGGTTCTCATCTGGAGTATCTTTCTTATCGCCAGGAATGGTGGCATTTCCAGTTGAAGACGGACCGCACGGATTTGTATCCGCTGATTGATCAGTACGATTATGTGGATTTCATTTTCTGATAGAAAATAAATTCAGAGTTTTCAAGCATCGCAAAGAATGGATGCAGAATACAAAATACAAGGAGTAGACAAAAATGAAAAAACAGATGATTTATGCTTTGCTTGCAGGAACGATATTGGGTATGGCAGGTTGCGGAAATGCAGCAGTAAAGACAACTGCGGAAGGCAATACGGAATTGGTTATTGAAACGGAAGCGGATGCGCAAACAGACGATACCGCAGGAAATGTGTCAGAGGATGGTGTGGAAGAGGAGCCGGAAGCTGCTTCAACAGAAACCAGCATTGAACTGGGAGTTGCTCCGGGGGAAGAAACTACGGAAGTAGCGGATACGGCAAATGTTACCGCCGGCAGTTTTACGGCAGCAGATATGGAAATCACTATTTCCGGTGTGACTTTGAAAATCGGTGATGATTTCCTTCCGAATGTGGATACCATTGGAGATGCGGAAATTGTTGAGGGACAGGCGTGTTTAGATGGCGGATATGATACGAATTACTACTATGGCGGAGAAGAACTGGTGATTTACACCGTGGCGCAGTCCGGTAAGCAGGTTATTTATGACATCTTTATTCAAAGCGACGCCTATGCAACCGCAAAAGGAGCAACGGTTGGTGTAACAACAAAGACGGATTTATATGAAATGTACGGAGATGCGGATTCTGTGATTGGCGCTACGCAGAAGTTTACGGTGGATGGCGGCAACACAACCATGAATTTTACTTTTGACAGCAACGGCGTTTTGGAAAGCATTGATATTATTGATAATTCTGTAAACGGTTAGTTCACGGTCCATGGTTCAGGAAAAAATGATCGGCGTGAAGACGGCAAAATATAAACATTTGCCCGGTGCGAAGACCGAAAAATGCACAAGCCGGAGGCTCCGGTGATGAAAATTGAAAAGTACAGGTGGGAGGAGAGAAAAACATGATATTCAGTTCGTTTGTATTTTTGTGTTTCTTTCTTCCTGTTGTACTTATTTTACATACATTGGTTCGAAATCCTGCTATCCGTAATGGATTGCTGATTCTCGCCAGTGTATTTTTTTATGCCTTTGGAGAACCGGTTTATGTGATTCTCCTGCTTATATCGGTCCTGATAAATTTTCTGTTTGGATGTTTTCTGGGGAAGAAAAAAAGCAAAGGCTGTGTGTGTCTTGCCGTAATAATTAACATCGGTCTTCTGGTGGTATTTAAGTATGCCGGATTTCTTGTGGAAAGTGTAAATGCCCTGTTGCCGCAGAGCGCACATCTTCCCTGCCCGGATATTTCCCTGCCCATCGGAATTTCTTTTTATACATTCCAGGCACTCAGTTATGTGATTGATGTCTATCGCGGGGATGCTAAGGTGCAGAAAAATTATTGGAATCTTCTGCTTTATATTTCCTTTTTTCCGCAGTTGATTGCCGGACCGATTGTAAAATATCACGATGTGGAAACACAGATCCGTCAGAGAGTGGTGACCGCGGAGAATATGAAACAGGGCGTCTATCGTTTCTGCATCGGTCTATGCAAAAAAATACTCATTTCCAACGGAGTGGCCTATGTGGCGGACACTTTGTTTGCGTTGCCGAATTCTTCCTTCGGCTTCCTGTCTGCCTGGATTGCGGCGTTTTGTTATCTTATGCAGATTTATTTTGATTTTTCCGGATATTCCGATATGGCCATAGGGCTGGGGAAAATGTTCGGTTTCCGGTTCCTAGAAAATTTCCACTATCCTTATATGGCTGACAGCATTCAGGAATTCTGGCATCGTTGGCACATTTCCCTGTCCACATGGTTTAAGGAGTATTTGTACATCCCTCTGGGCGGCAATCGGAAAGGAAAAATGCGTACCTATCTGAACCGTTATATTGTTTTCGCGGCAACCGGTATCTGGCATGGCGCCAACTGGACCTTCCTATGCTGGGGCCTGTTCCATGGGACTTTTCTTGTACTGGAATCTTCGGGGCTGTTGCCAATTAAAAAATGTAAATGGAAACCGCTTCGCATAGTGTATACGCTTTTGCTGGTGACGGTCGGCTTTGTGCTGTTTCGTGCGGATAACATTACGCAGGCCTGGTATGTAATCAAAGCCATGTTTGGATTTGGGGCAAGCGGGGGTATTGCCCTGGCGTCGGCCATGTCCTTCCTGAGTCCGTATTATCTGGTGATTGGATTGTTGGCAGTGATTGGATGTACCGATTATCCGGCCCGCTGGTTCGATAAATGCATGAATGCAATCAAACATCCGGAGATTGCGGAGATAATAAAAATGCTGCTTTGCATTGCGGGAGTGCTTTTATGTTATATGGCTCTGGCATCGGATACTTATAACCCGTTTATTTATTTCCGGTTCTGATAGTTTTATAGAACTTGTTTCTGCGATTTGTTTTGTGATTTGAGATGATTCTATTGTTTGAAGATTTCATGTGATGGATATCCGGTGATTCGAGATAGATACCATGTTTTGGAGAGGATTTGGTGATCGGTTTGAAAAAGTTAAATGTTGTTTTTCTGACAATTTTCATAATACTTTTGTTATTGCCGGCTCTTAGCATTCCAGTGTTTTATTCTGCGGAAAATACGGAAAATCGCGAACTGGCGTCATTCCCGGCGCTTCGCACCGAAGAGGGTAATTGGAATACGGAATATACGGATCAAATCAATGATTGGGTAATGGATCACATTGGATTTCGTCAACTTCTGGTGCAGGTGAACAGCGCTCTGCGTTCCAAAGTTTTCGGGCAGTCTTCGGAGGAAAGTATAATTCTGGGGAAAGACGGCTGGCTTTTCTATTCCGATACAGCGAAGGATTATATGAACCTTGCAACGATTTCCGAGAGAAATGTGAACAATGTTGCTCACAGCCTGGTTATGGTACAGGATTATGTACATGCCCATGGATCGGAATTTGTGGTTGCGTTTATTCCAAACAAAAATTCTTTGTATGGGGATCATATGCCATTTTACTATATTACACAGCAGGCGGATGGAAATCTGGAACTTTTGCAGCAGGCCATGGCACGGGACGGCGTTGTCTATGCGGATGTGCAGGCGGCGTTTCGCGCGCAGGATGACGTGCTATATCAGGCGACGGACAGTCATTGGAATTACAAGGGCGCTCTGCTTGGCTACAACACCATTCTGGATGCGGCGGGCTGGGAGCACAACCGTTTCGAGAATTTGACATTTACGCCGGTGCAGGACTGGGATTCGGATTTGGCACGGATGCTGTATTCCACCGGTGCAGAGCCGGAACTGCAGCTTTACCCGGATATGACATTTCACTATACATATACTTCCCATGAGCAACAGGTGGATTCCATTCGTCTGACTACTTACAACGAAAATGGCAATGGAAATGTGGTAGTATACCGGGATTCTTTTACCAACACCATGCAGGTTTATCTGGCAGAAAATTTTGAAAATGCCATGTTTTCGCGGGCTTTGCCGTATGCGCTTCATTATGTTGAGGAACAGGAGGCGGATTTGACAATTTTGGAACTGGTGGAGAGAAATCTCATTCAGTTGTCCAGAAAGGCACCCATGATGGCGGCGCCGGAAGTGTCTTTGAACGCAAATGCCCAGGGCGTTGGCAGTCAGGGATTTTCCATGTATAGCCGCGAAACCAATGGGTATCTGCATCTTTTCGGACAGGTGCCGGAAAAATTCCTGGGCGATTCCTACCGGGTGTATCTTCTTTGCGATGTAACGAATTCGGACGGAAACAGCCAAATGCATTCTTTTGAAGCATTTCCTATTTATGAACAGGAACTGATTGCCGCAAGGGATGCCAATAAAGAGACAGATACCGGAGATTCCACGGAGGAAACTACAGAAGAGGATGCGGATAACGGATTTTCCATTTACCTGAATGCAGAAGAATTTTCCGGGGTATCGTCCTATTATCTGGTGATTTGCAGTGAAGATAATTATTATGCGTCGGACGCCATGACACCGATCATAGACGAATAAGTGTGGAACTGCGAAATAAGAATCCATGACGCCGATCATAGACGAATAAGTGTGGAACATCGAAATAAGAATCCATGACGCCGGAAACGGACGAATCGCGTGGAAATCGATAATGCGACGGTGGGGTGTGAAGATAATGAAAGATGAAACAGGAGGGGCTCCATGTTTAAGATGTGGGTAAAATTAATTGATGAGCAGAATCATCTTATCCGGGATGTTGTAATAAGTGATGACTCACAGGATACAAGAACCCATAAGGTATTTGGTGCGGTTGCCGGTGCCTGCAGGGAATTTAATCTGGGAACCCCTATTTGGCTGGATTGTTCCAAACGGGATTTTCAGCAATTTTCCAAAGTGCGTTTTTATCAGGATAATTTCATTGATAAAATCGACTTTGATTATATGGAAGTGCAAATGCTGGAGGAAGATTAGGGGGAATCTGCTCCGGTTTTCATTTATTGTTCCATGTGTTTTCCGAAAAATGCAGCTGCAGTCTGAACCAGTTTTTGCTCGGCTTCGGTAAGGGCTTCTTTATTTTCTGTGCTGAGCAGAAGAACCGCACCGATGACATCTCCTTCACAGAGAATGGGGGAAATGATTTCCTGGTCAATCTCCTGTTTTAAATCATCTTCCCGATCGAAAACAGGAATGAAATCTTCTTGTTCCCGGTCGGCGCAGATAAATTGCCGATTGTCCATGGCATTTTCCAGTTCTTTTGAGATTCCCCGTCCCATGCTGCCCCGCAATCCACCGGATACGGCAATAATTTGCTCCCGGTCAGTAATTGCGGCAATGGTGCCTGTGGTCTGGGCAAGACTGTCGGTGTATTTTTTCGCAAATGTCTGCAATTCTTTCATGGGAGAATATTTTTTTAAAATGATTTCTCCTTCATTTCCCGAATAGATTTCCATAGAATCGCTTTCCCGGATATTTAATACTCTTCGCATTTCCTTTGGAATCACAATTCTTCCCAGTTCATCAATTCTTCGAACAACACCTGTGGCCTTCATTTATATTTCCTCCATAATTTCCAATTCTGTTGTTTCCATTCCGACTCGGTCTCTTTGCGAGTTAGTATGTGGAAAATGGAAGAAGAATATACAAGAGTTCGGGTAATAAATTTAATACAAAATGAAAGAAAAATGTGACAAAAAGAGGAGTGCCCGGACACCATTGCTGGCACCCGGGCTATTATGAAAAAATTACTCAGTATATTAATCATTGTAAGTTCAAACAACTTGCGTTTGATTTAATTACAGTATAGGGATTGATTATGAACGAAATATGAACAAGAAATAAAAAGTGTGTGAATTTCACGAATGAAAGAAAAAAACATGTAGATAATTTGTAAAATTTGCACAAAGATGAAGATGCCAAATTTGGTACAAATCTGTTCCCCTAAGAACAAAGAAGCCCTCTGTTTCGGTTGTAAAAGAAAAGTGGAAATGATAAAATTATATCAAATGCTGTATCAAGAGAGTATGGAAATGGAAAACCTCTTGTGCAGAATCATTGGATAAGAATCCTTTTGGTGAGAATTATCTGGTGAGAATCATTGGATAAGAATCCTTTTGGTAAGAATTAATCAGAAAGAATAGAGAGGAAGAATATGGATAATTTTTTGGATACCCTGGCACAAAAATATAATGCGCAGGAGATGATTAATGCAAATGCGCAGGCAGAGGCCAATGAGATGCGTCATTTGCAGGAGCAGGTAGAAGCTTATGAAGCTGTTCTTCAGGAGATGCGTAAATTAAATTATCGTAATACGGAATTAACGGAGAAAATGTATTCTCTGGTGGATGAAAGTATTGAAAAAGTCCGTACTCTTCAGATTGAGGCAAGTACAAGCGGAGCAAATACAGAACAGATTTCCAGGGAAATGTCGGAGGCGGTTAACAATGCATTAACAGAGGCTATCAATAATCTGGATTCTTCCGTGGCACAATCCCTGAGTAATTCACTGGCAGATGTGCTGAAGGTTTCTTCGGATGCCATTCGCAGCAGTGCGGATGATATTATGATGGCAGCGGATGATCTGCGTGAAAGCAACAAGGCGGTTAAGAGCCAGACGGACGAAAACCGGGTAATGTGTGAAAAACTGCAGGCAACTATGACGGAGGTTATTGACAATTCCCGCATTTTAATGGCGTCCATTGACGAATTAAAGGCTTTGCAGGCAAAGAACGAGGAAACGGATTATCTGGATGATGAAACGGAATTTGAAGAAACAGAAGAATCCGGAAAAGAGACGATGCCGTCAGAGGAGATGCAGGCGATTACGGAAGCGTCCGATGCTATTCGTGCTGCGCTGAGTATTCTGCAGTTGTCCGGGGAATCTGCGAATGCATCGCTGGAAAGTCTGCGTCAGGATACGGACAATGTGCAGAACCAGCTTCGCAGTCTTTTGGAAAGTGTGGAAACCATTCAGATTTCCATGCAAAACGCAGAAGATGTGCAGACGCAGCCTCAGCAGAGTGAAGAAATCGAGGAAATGCGCAATCAGATGAATGAACTGGTGGCAGGACTGGAAGAACTTCGTACCGGCATGCGAAATACAAAGATGGCAACGGACGATGTGAAAACTTCCTTGAAAACCGCTGTAGATTCCGGTTTCTATAGTGTGAAACAGGAAAATAAGGATTTGGCGGACAAGTTTCAGAAGTTAAATGCAGATATCCTTGCAAAAATGGGTGACAATGATGAAGAGCAAAAAAAACAGGAAGAGCAGGAGCGCCTGGAGGAGCAGAAGAGAGATTTTGAAGAGCGCATAAAAGCCACCGAAGATTTCATGCACAAGGAGAGTGTGAAAGTATATCGTAATGTGCAGGCGGTTATCAACGAGAAATTAGAACAGCAGAATGCAGACAATGAAACAAAACTGAAACAGGTAACCATAAAAGCAAATCAGGCAAAGACGGCAGCCATTATAGCGTCGGTGATTGCCGCGGCCGGCGTTGTGATTCAGGTTTTACAGATTTTCAAAATAATTTAATCGAAAGGGAGAGAACCATGGCAAGAGTTGATTTTAAGCCGGGCAATATGTTATATCCGTTGCCGGCGGTTTTGGTAAGTGTGGGAGATGAGAAGAAAAATAATCTTTTTACTGTTGCATGGACCGGAACCATTTGCAGTGATCCGCCCATGGTATCCATTTCCGTCCGGAAATCCCGTTATTCTTATGAGATGATAAAACAGACGGGAGAATTTGTTATCAATCTGACCACGGAGGATTTGTGTTATGCCACAGATTATTGCGGCGTTCGAAGCGGACGGGATGAGAACAAATGGGAAAGCGTTCATTTGACTCCGCTTCCTTCCCGGGCAGTGAAAGCGCCCTCCGTAAAAGAAAGTCCGGTTTCCATTGAATGCAAGGTGCAGCAGGTGCTGGAACTAGGTACACACGATATGTTTGTTGCAAAAGTCGTGGCAGTAACTGTGGACGAAGCGTATATGGATGATACCGGAAAGTTTCATTTCACAGATTCCAAGCCTATTGTCTATTCCCATGGTGAATATCATTCTCTGGGACAGGCTCTCGGAAGATTTGGCTTCAGTGTAAAAAAGTAAAATGAAAAGTAATAATACCGGAAAACGAAATAATCGTATAAATAGTAACAGGAAAAGCAGGGTGAAGAAGGATGGCAGATCAAAATTCCACCTGCTTCGTTGTGTTGCCCATTTACGGGTGGCAATATGGGTATTTGCGCTAAATCTTCTGTTTTTGCCTCAATTTGTTCCGTACGAAGACGGTGCCACAAAGTATTTTAGTATCTATGTGAACGGAACTTTTATTGGTGCAACGGATCATGTGGATCATATTTATGATTTGTATGGAGAGGCCAGACGGCATCTGCAGGAAAATGGGTGGCAGGGCATGCTTCTCATGGAATTTCCGGATATCACCTGCGAAAGCAGGTCTTTGGTGATGGGAACCATTGATTCGGATGAAGTATTGGTGGCAAATATGGCTGCCTGTCTTTCCGGCTCTTTGGTGGAAACTCTGGAACCGGCATATTCCATAAAAGTCAATGAAACCATTGTGAATGTGAAGGACATTGAGGATGTGGAAGGCATACTGAATGATGCCATTGATTTATATGACAGCGACAATGTGTTTGATATTCAATTGGTGCAGAATAACAGTCGTGAGTTAAATGTGATGGATGCCTCTATTGTTAAAAATGAGGATATGGCAGCGCAGGAGGAGCAGGAGACAGATTTGCTCCCGAGTGCGGGCGCAGAAAAAGCCTTGCAGATAGAGGAAGCCGACATGGAAATACAGGAAAAGGAAGGTTTTGACGCCTACGAACTGGGCATCGTGGATGTGTCATTTTCCGAACCGATTGAAATTGTGGAAGCTTATCTTCCGGAGAGCGTGCTGGTGGACCGGAATACAGCAGGCGATCTGCTGACCAACAATCAGGAGACGCAACAGATTTACAAGGTGCAGGCGGGAGATACCCTGTCGGAAATTTCCCTTACGGTAGGACTTCCTTTAGATGAAATCATTGCACTTAATGATGCGTTGGAAAACGAGAACTCCAATATTTATGTGGATCAGGAACTGGTCATCACCGTTCCAAGACCGGAATTGGCAGTGATATGGACGGTAGAACAGCATGTGTCAGAAAGTTATGAACTTCCGATAGAATATGTATACAATGACAGCTGGTACACCAACAAATCCGTCACCCTGCAGCAGCCTTCCGCCGGATATCGGGAAGCAATTGCACTGAATACATTTTCCAATGATGAGATGATTAATCAGGAAATTCTCTATCAGGAGGTCTACCAGGAAGCGGTGGCAAAGATTGTGGAGGTTGGTACCATTGTTCCGCCGACTTATATCAAGCCGATTTCCGGTGGACGAATTACCTCATATTTTGGACGGAGAACTGCACCGACGGCAGGAGCGTCCACATATCACAGGGGTGTGGACTGGGCAACTCCTGTGGGAACGGCAGTCTATGCATCTTCCGGTGGTACCGTGGTACAGGCCGGTTGGGGAAGCGGATACGGCTATGTGGTTTATATTAACCATCCGGACGGCCGTCAGACCAGATATGGCCATTTAAGCCGGATTTATGTCTCTGTTGGACAGCAGGTTCGTCAAGGACAGATGATTGCAGCCAGTGGTAATACGGGTCGAAGTACGGGTCCGCATCTGCACTTTGAAATCCTGATTAATGGCGTACAGGTAAATCCGCTGAATTATCTATACTGATTTTGACTTTTGCCTTTGTTTGCGATATAATTCAAAAGAATATGTGTAAAATCACGAGGTGCATTATGGAAAAATACGCCATCATGGGCGGTAATCCATTGATTGGTGAGGTGGAGATTGGCGGTGCAAAGAATGCAGCGCTGGCAATTCTCGCAGCAGCAGTTATGACGGATGAACCTGTAGTAATTGAGAACGTTCCGGATGTGAAAGATACCAATGTTTTAATCCAGGCGATGGAAAGCATCGGAGTCAAGATTGAGCGGCCGGACCGTCATACCGTAAAGATGAATAGTTCCTCCATTCAGGGCTGTATAATAGACGACGAGTACATGAAGAAGATTCGGGCTTCCTACTATATGATTGGTGCTCTGCTTGGTAAATACCGCAGAGCGGAAGTGCCCCTTCCCGGTGGCTGTAACATAGGAATTCGTGCCATTGACCAGCATATTAAAGGATTCCGGGCGCTGGGCGCAGATATCCGCATTGCCCATGGCAGCATTATTGCAGAGGCACAGGAACTGCGGGGCAGTCATATTTTTATGGATAAGGTTTCGGTTGGTGCAACCATTAATGTTATGATGGCGGCAACCATGGCGACCGGAAAGACGATTATTGAAAATGTGGCAAAAGAGCCGCATGTAGTTGATTTGGCAAACTTCTTAAACAGCATGGGTGCGGACATTAAAGGCGCAGGAACGGATGTGATCCGTATTCGTGGCGTTTCGAAACTTCATCGGACGGAATATGCAATTATTCCGGACCAGATTGAGGCAGGCACATTTATGTTGGCGGCGGCTGCCAGCAAAGGCGATATTACGGTGCGAAATGTAATTCCAAAGCATTTGGAATGTATTACTGCAAAATTATCCGAAATCGGATGCCGTGTAGATGAATATGATGATTCCGTCCGGGTGCGGGCAGGAAAGAGTTTATACAATACTCAGGTTAAGACGATTCCATATCCGGGATTTCCAACGGATATGCAGCCACAGATGACAGTGGCACTTGGTCTTGCCCAGGGAACCAGTATCGTCACAGAAAGTATTTTTGACAATCGCTTTAAGTATGTGGATGAACTGGCACGAATGGGGGCTTCCATCAAAGTGGAAGGCAATACGGCGATTATTACCGGTGTGGATAAATATACCGGTGCCACGATTACGGCTCCGGACCTTCGTGCAGGTGCAGCTCTTGTTATTGCTGCATTGGTAGCAGAAGGCGAAACCGTAATTGAGGACATAAAATATATTGAGCGCGGTTATGAAGATTTTGACAAAAAACTGCGGGGGTTGGGGGCAAAGATAGAAAAAATCGCATCTGATCGAGATTTGGTTCGATTCCGACTGAATTTGCTGAATTCCCAGAGTGTGTAAATAATGTATTTCTCATGCGGCAATGCATGAGGAAGATAGCAGGTTGCGTAAAAAATATACACCCGATAGGTTGGAAAAAGAATGAAGCATGTGAAAATTACAGTGCTTGTTCCGGGAATGGTGACAGCGGAAGATGTGATTGGACGAAATAACCAATTAATTCTCCCAAAGGGATTAGTACTTACCGAGAGAGCCATAAAGCGCCTGGAGTCTTACGATATCCATGATATCCGAATTGAAGACCCGGTGAATATGGAAGTGGAAGAAATTGAAGAAGAGCAGGAAATTGATATGTCCGGTTCTGACGGAACTGTGTTGGGCAGTTCCGCGGACAGTTTTCTTTCTGCGCTGGAAGAGATTGAAAAGCGTAGTCAGGAATTGCTCAATCAGGAAGTGGCGGAGAAGGAGGAGTTCTGTCCTTCTGAATTGAATCCTGCAGAAAAGATAGCCATTGATAAAAGCAATGATTTGCAGAAAAGTATTGCCGAAAAGATTAAGGTCAATACCTTTGAAGAAAGTTCCCATTTCGAGAAACTGAAGCAAAGCCGGGAATTCAAGGCTTTCAAGCAGAGTTTTGAAGATAATGTGGAAGTTTTACAGGGGAAAATCAACGATATTGTTGAACGCAATGCGCCGATTCAGATTGATGATATGCTTTCGGATACCCTGAAACTTCTGAAAACACAGAATAATACCTTCGGCGTTTTCGATATGCTTCACAATATGCGGCAGTTTGATGATCTGACCTATGCCCATTCCATGAATGTTTCGCTTATTTGCAATGTGTTTGCGGAATGGCTGGGTCTGGGAGAAGAAGAGAAAAAAATAGCTACCGCATGTGGCATGCTTCATGATATCGGTAAATTGAAAATCGATGATGCAATTATTAAAAAACCTTCCAAACTTACCGATGAGGAATTTAAGAAAATAAAATCCCACCCTATTGAGGGCTACAAGATTTTACAGAAGCAGAATATTAGTGAACATATTAAGAATTCTGCGCTGATGCATCATGAAAAATGCGACGGAACCGGTTATCCTTTGAAATTAACCGGAGATAAGATTGACCGCTATGCCAAGATGGTTGCCATTGCAGATGTGTACGATGCCATGACTTCCGCCAGAGTTTACCGAGGGGCTCTTTGCCCATTTACGGTAATTAAGATCTTTGAGGAAGAAGGCCTGTACAAATACGATACCGTATTCATTATGACATTTCTGGAGAATGTGATAAACACTTACATTGATAATCGTGTGTTGTTGTCCAACGGAAAGGTCGGGATAATTAAGTGGATTGACAAACAGAAACTTTCCCGCCCGATGCTGATGATGCCGGATGAGTCTTTCCTGGAATTGTCAAAACATCCGGAATTAAATATCATAAAGATTTTATAAGAAGCCATATTACGCAAGGCCCCGTATTGTGTTGTTAGCGCCGTACGATGTGCCTCGCCGGCGGAGCCGGGCAGAGATAAAGATTTTGTGTTTATGAACCGCTAGGGCGTGGTTGTTACAACCGCGCCTTTTCTTGTGGGAAAATTGCGCTTGCCAGAGTGGGTATTACCGAGTGCGAAGGGTGTAGGAGAAGGGCGTTTGGGAAGTGCGTGAAGCAGTGGCAAAAACTGGAAGAAAAAATGGAAGAAAAATTTGAAGATATAGGTTGACAAGTGTCCGTATATCAGTTATTGTGTGTATAGTTTCATAGAACTCTTATTCAGAGTGGTGGAGGTACATAGGACCTGTGAAGCCACGGCAACCCCTAAAATGGAAGGTGCCAACCTGAGCGAGTTTCCGTTTTATACGGAAAGAAGTCGAACAATAAGAGGGTCAATATATGTTGTGATTGGTCCGCTTATATAGCGGATTTTTTTATTTTAAGAAATGGAGAAAAACAAATGGAAAAAAGACTATTTACTTCCGAATCAGTAACCGAAGGACATCCGGATAAGGTTTGCGATGCAATTTCCGACGCCATTCTGGATGCATGTATGGAACAGGACCCGATGAGCCGGGTTGCCTGCGAAACCGCAGCTTGTACCGGATTTGTTCTGGTTACGGGTGAAATTACAACAAAGGCACAACTGGATATTCCGTCCATCGTTCGTAAAACAGTGCTTGATATTGGTTATGATGCAGGAGAAAAGGGAATTGACGGTAATTCCTGCGCAGTTATGGTTGCTTTGGATCAGCAGTCTGCAGATATTGCAATGGGTGTGGACAAGGCCCTGGAAGCAAAGGCAGGTTCCCTGACAGATAACCTTGATACCGGAGCCGGCGATCAGGGAATGATGTTCGGTTACGCTACCAATGAAACAGAAGAGTTGATGCCGTATCCGATTTCCCTTGCACACAAACTGGCATTGCAGTTGACCAAAGTTCGTAAAGACGGCACATTGCCATACCTTCGTCCCGATGGAAAGACACAGGTTTCCGTGGAATATGATGAAAATGGAAAACCAACCCGTCTCGAAGCTGTAGTTCTTTCCACGCAGCATGACGCAGATGTGACACAGGAGCAGATTCACGAGGATATTAAGAAATATGTATTTGCACCAATTCTTCCTAAGGAAATGCTGGATGACAATACCAAATATTTCATTAATCCTACCGGTCGTTTTGTAATCGGTGGACCTCATGGAGATGCCGGTCTCACAGGTCGTAAGATTATTGTAGATACCTACGGTGGTTATGCACGCCATGGCGGCGGTGCATTTTCCGGAAAGGACTGCACAAAGGTTGACCGTTCTGCGGCTTATGCGGCAAGATATGTGGCAAAGAACATTGTGGCAGCAGGTCTTGCAGAAAAATGTGAAATCCAGCTTTCCTACGCAATCGGTGTAGCACAGCCGACTTCCGTTATGGTGGATACTTTCGGAACCGGTAAGGTTGCCGATGATAAATTAGTGGAAATCGTTCGTAAGCACTTTGATTTGCGCCCGGCAGGAATTATCAAGATGTTAGACCTTCGTCGCCCGATTTACAAACAGACTGCTGCATATGGCCATTTTGGTCGTAACGATCTGGAACTCCCTTGGGAAAAGACAGATAAAGTGGATGTATTAAAAGCCGAATTGGCATAAAGTGCATTTTCTTAACAATGCCAACAATGGAAATATGCGAAACCATATTTGCTTAACAAAGACAACAATGGATTTACGCGAAACCATATTTGCTTAACAAAGACAACAATGGATTTATGCGAAACTATATTTGCTTAAAACGAAATGTTCAATGCGAAAAGAAGAATATGGTATACTGAAAGAGGACTGGAAACAGTCCTCTTTCTTATTTTATTCCCTTGCGAGGAAAACAAATGTTCGTTACACTATAATACAGAAAATAAAGTTGGTAGAAAACCGGGAACAGACGGTGCCGCAAAAGGCAGGGATGAAAACCGGCGGGCGGCGCAAGGAAAGGGGAACAAATATGGCATTTACACATTTGCATGTGCATACGGAATACAGCCTTTTGGATGGCTCCAATAAAATAAAGGAATATGTAAAAAGGGTAAAAGAACTTGGCATGACAAGCGCTGCCATTACCGATCATGGCAATATGTACGGGGCCATTGATTTTTATGATGAATGTCTGGCCAATGATATTAAACCTATCATCGGATGTGAGGTATATGTTGCTCCGGGTTCCCGTTTTGATAAGGAGGCGGGAGCAGGGGATGACCGTTATCATCATCTGGTGCTGCTTGCAGAGAATAATCAGGGTTACGCCAATCTGATGAAGATTGTATCCAAAGGATTTACTGAGGGATTTTATTATCGACCGCGTGTGGATAAAGAAGTGCTGCGTACTTATCATGAGGGTATTATAGCGCTTTCAGCCTGCCTGGCGGGAGAAGTACCCCGTTATATCGAAAAAGGTATGATGGAAGAAGCGCGCAAGGTAGCGGAGGAATACAGGGAAATCTTCGGAAAAGACAATTATTTCCTGGAATTGCAGGACCATGGTATAGCCATGCAGCAGACGGTGGATATGGAACTGATTACCATGAGCCGGGAGATGGGGATTCCGTTGGTTGCTACCAATGATGTGCATTATACCTATGCGTCAGACGCAGATGCGCACGATCTTCTGCTTTGCATTCAGACCGGGAAAAGAGTGTCCGATGAAGACCGGATGCGCTACGAAGGGGGGCAATATTATGTCAAATCGGAAGAGGAGATGCGAATTCTTTTTTCCTATGCCTTGGAGGCAATTGACAACACCCAGAAAATTGCGGACCGGTGTAATGTAAATATTGTTTTTGGCGAAACCAAACTTCCAAAATATGAGGTACCGGAGGGCTTTACGGCCTGGACCTATCTGAACGCGTTATGCGACAACGGACTTCGTGAGCGTTATCCGGACAACTTTGAGTTGCTGCGTCCGAGATTGGATTATGAATTGGAAACCATTCGTTCCATGGGATTTGTGGAATATTTCCTGATTGTATGGGATTTCATTAATTATGCCCGCAGCAATCAGATTATGGTTGGTCCCGGAAGAGGAAGCGCAGCAGGAAGTATTGTGGCTTATTCTTTGAAAATTACGGACATTGACCCTATTAAATATAATCTTCTTTTTGAACGTTTTTTGAATCCGGAGCGGGTATCCATGCCGGATATTGATATCGATTTTTGCTATGAACGCCGTCAGGAGGTTATTGATTATGTAGGCCGCAAATACGGATCGGACAAGGTGGTTCAGATTGTTACTTTTGGCCGGATGCTGGCAAAAGGCGTGATTCGTGATGTGGGGCGTGTTCTGGATATGCCATATGCCCAATGTGACAAAATCGCCAAGATGGTGCCGGATGAACTTGGAATTACCATTGCAAAAGCGTTGGAGATGAATCCGGAAATGAAGGAGGCCTATGAGAATGATGAACAGGTGCATTATCTTTTGGACATGAGTATGCGTCTGGAGGGCCTTCCGCGACAGACGGGAATGCATGCTGCCGGAGTTGTCATTTGCCAGAAGGAGGCGGATGAATTTGTGCCTCTCAGCCGGGGGGCAGACGGTTCCATCACCACCCAGTACACCATGACCACCCTGGAACGGCTGGGACTTTTGAAAATGGATTTTTTGGGACTTCGTACCCTGACGGTAATACAGGATGCAATCAGCAACATTGAGAAAACCTGCGGCATTACTCTGGATATGCATAAGATTGATTACAACGATAAAGCAGTGCTTGCGTCGCTTTCCACCGGAAAAACCGATGGAGTGTTCCAGTTGGAAAGTGGGGGTATGAAGAGTTTCATGAAGGAATTAAAACCACAGTCGTTGGAGGATATCATTGCCGGTATTTCCCTTTATCGGCCGGGACCGATGGAGTATATACCAAAATACATTTTCGGAAAAAACAATCCGGAAAGCATTACTTATGCCTGTGAGGAGTTAGAGCCGATTTTGAAGGAAACCTATGGCTGTATTGTGTACCAGGAGCAGGTTATGCAGATTGTGCGGGAACTGGGCGGATACACCATGGGAAGAAGCGATAATGTCCGTCGTGCCATGAGTAAGAAAAAGGTGGCCGTTATGGAAAAGGAACGGGACATCTTTATTCATGGTAATGCCCGGGAAATAGCGGAAGCCCGGGACAAGGCAAAGCAGAAAGGAACTACTCAGGCAAAGATTCCGGTGGAGGTACCGGGATGTGTGGCCAAAGGCATTTCCGCGGAGGTGGCCAACGGTATTTACGATACCATGATGGATTTTGCCAAATATGCTTTTAATAAGTCACATGCAGCATGTTATGGTGTGGTTGCCTACCAGACGGCGTATCTGAAATTTTATTATCCGGCAGAATATATGGCAGCCCTTATGACTTCCGTCATGGATAACGCCAAAAAGGTATCCAATTATATCCAGACCTGCCGGGATATGGGGATTGCAATTCTGCCGCCGGACATCAATGAAGGAGATGTAAATTTTACGGTTTCCGACAATGGAATCCGTTATGCGTTGACGGCGATTAAGGGCGTGGGACGCAATGTCATCGAAGCGATTACCCGGGAGCGGGAAAAACGGGGACCTTTCAGGGATTTGATGGATTTTGCAGTGCGCATGGAAGATGGTGAGATTAACAAGCGAACCATTGAGAATTTCATTAAGAGCGGTGCATTTGATAGTTTTGGCGCAACCAGAAGACAATTGATGAACATTTATCTTCAGGTTATGGACCGGGCACATACGGAAAAGAAGCAGAGCATGACAGGACAGATGTCTCTCTTTGATACAGAGGATGAGGAGATCAAGCAAAGTTTCGCGATTCAGATTCCGAAAAACATCGGTGAATTTGCGGATGAAGAAAAACTGGCTTATGAAAAAGAAGTGTTGGGAATTTATATCAGTGGGCATCCGTTGAAAAATTATGCGAAAATGTGGGAGCATTTCATTACCCATCGAACCACGGATTTTATGCGTGACGAGGAAAGCGGAGAAATCGGCATCAGCGACGGAGAAAAGGTGGTTGTAGGAGGTATGGTTTCTTCCGTCAAAGTTATTTACACGAAAAAAAATGAGGCGATGGCGCGGATTACCATGGAAGATCTTGTTGGAACGGTGGATGTGGTGGTATTTCCAAAAACTTACGCCATTTCCTCTTCCATTTTGAAGGAGGATAATAAAGTGGTTTTCAAAGGCCGGGCCCAACTGGAGGAAGAAAAGGACGGTCAGGTAATCTGTTCGGAAGTGATTTCATTTGAAAACATTCCGAAAACGCTGTGGCTCCAATTTTCCACGGAATCGGATTATGTTAGCGCCAATGACCGGGTGTTGCAGCTTCTTCGGGAATCGGATGGAAAAGACCGGGTTAAACTATATTTCAGGGATACAAAGAAGGTGGTTTCGCTTCCGGCCAATCAGAATGTTTCCGCAGATGAGGAGCTGCTTGGAAAATTGAACGAGATGATGGGCGAGGAAAATGTGAAAGTGGTATATTAAGCGATTGCATTTGTATTATGTAATCTGTGGTTTCTTTTTACACAATTTGTGCTTTCATTTTGCGTAATCTGCGTTGAAAAGATTGGAAAAATGACTTAAAATAAGGGGTGAATTTTATTCAACTCTTACAAAAAAATGTGCCTGTAAGGAAAAGGAGGATTTCCCATGCCTAGAAAAAAAGCGACTGACCCTGCGACTACAGCAGTAAAAACTACGACGAAAACGGCTGCATCCGGTGCGAAAAAACCGGCTCCGGCAAAGGAACCGGAGAAAAAAGAAGTGAAAACCATCGGCGTACTCACCAGTGGCGGTGACTCTCCGGGAATGAATGCTGCAATTCGTGCAGTTGTTCGTAAAGCAATTGCGAATGGCATGAGTGTAAAGGGAATTAAAAAGGGCTATCAGGGACTTCTGAATGAAGAAATTATCGATATGGATCGTAAATCGGTATCGGAAATTATCGGTCTTGGCGGAACCATTCTGGGTACGGCAAGATGTGCGGAATTTCGTACGGAGGAAGGAATAAAAAAGGCGGCGGAGATTTGCAGAAAGCATGGGATTGACGGTATTGTGGTAATCGGTGGAGACGGTTCTTACCGCGGTGCCCAGAAACTCTCTCATGAAGGAATCAACACCATAGGACTTCCGGGAACCATTGACCTGGATATTTCCTGTACGGATTACACTATTGGTTTTGATACGGCGATTAATACGGCCATGGAAGCCATCGATAAGGTACGGGATACATCTTCTTCCCATGAGCGTTGCAGTATTATTGAGGTTATGGGTCGTAACGCCGGCTATATTGCATTGTGGTGCGGTGTTGCCAATGGTGCGGAGGATATTCTTCTTCCGGAGAAATATAATTACAACGAACAGGAAATAATTAACCATATTATTGAGAACCGGAAAAGCGGGAAAAAGCATCACATTATCATTAATGCGGAAGGAATCGGACATTCCACATCCATGGCGCGAAGAATTGAAGCGGCAACCGGTATGGAGACCCGCGCTACCATTCTGGGTTACATGCAACGTGGTGGTTCACCGACATGTAAGGACCGTTATTATGCTTCCATTATGGGAGCCATGGCAGCTGACCTTTTGAAGGAAGGAAAGACAAACCGGGTAGTTGCTCAGAAAAACGGACAGTTTATGGATTTTGATATTGATGAAGCGCTGGCAATGCAGAAAAATATTCCGGAATATGAATTTGAAATCAGCAAGATTTTATAATTTTGAGAATGTCGGGTTTTTCAAAAATTTACTTCCGGTATGAAATAGATTACCGGGATGAAAAGATTACCGCAAAGGAAAGATTTCCGGTATGAAATAGATTACCGGGATGAAAAGATTTCCGCATAGAGAATGGATTTGCAGGAATTATGATTTGATGGAGTAAATAAGTTTCAATGATAACCTCGACCAACAATGCAAAGATCAAAAATATAATGGTGCTTCGTGATAAGGCGAAAGCCAGAAAAGAAGCAGGCCTTTTTCTGGTGGAAGGAAGCCGTATGTTTTCCGAGGTTCCGGAGAAAATGCTCCGGGAAATTTATGTGACCAGGGAATTTCTGGATAAAACCATTGCATCGGCAGAGAAAAAAGATTCGAAAGCAGAAGCGATTTATGCAAAATTAAAATCCCGACCTTTCGAGATTGTATCCGAAGAGGTTTTTGCCAGGATGTCAGATACGGTAACACCCCAGGGAATCCTATGTCTGGTAAAATGTTTTCGCTACGACCGTAACGATTTACTGAAGGGGGATGCTCCGTTTTTGCTGGTTCTGGAAGATATCCGGGATCCGGGCAATCTTGGAACCATGATTCGTACGGCGGAAGGGGCCGGTGTTAGCGGTATTATTCTGAGTCGCGGTACAGTGGACATTTACAATCCAAAAGTAATCCGGTCCACTATGGGCTCCATTTTTCGTATGCCTTTTGTATATGAGGAAGATTTGATTGCCTGCCTGGAGGAGATGAAGAAAAAGGACATCCGGGTTTATGCTGCAGCTCTTGACGGAGCTGAGGAATATACAAAATCTGATTTTCGCGGTAAGATTGCTCTTTTAATCGGCAATGAGGGGAATGGACTCAGCCGGGAAGCTGTTGCATCATCTGCCCAGGCTATTTATATTAAAATGGCTGGGAAGGTGGAATCCTTAAATGCCTCTATCAGTGCTGCGATTCTCATGTATCACGCGGCTTCCCAAAGAGAAAACTGAGACCTGCGGGAAAGCGGTTCGACAGAGAAAACTGAGGTCTGTAAGGAGAAGCAGGCAGAGCGAATTGGCATTGGAATGAAAACAGAAGAACGAAAGGATTGAAAAATATGAAAGTTGGTTTTATCGGTTTGGGCAATATGGCCGGTGCCATGATCAAAGGTCTGACAAAGGCCGGTAATGGAACCGAGTTGTATGGCTATGATGTCATAAAAGAAGTCATGGAGAAACAAGAAAAGAATGGGGTGAAATCTTGTGCAAGTGCTTCTGATGTTGTTGCACAAGCGGATTATGTGGTGCTTGCAGTCAAACCACAATTTGTTGGCAGTGTTATTGAAGAAATCAAACAGGCAGATTTGAACGAGAAGGTTTTCATTTCCATTGTTGCAGGAAAAAGCCTTGCATGGTATGAGGAGGCATTTGGAGAAACTGTGAAAATTCTTCGATGTATGCCAAATACCGCTGCGATGGTGGGCGCTGCCATTACAGCAGTAACCCCGAGTAAACCGGTAACGGATGAAGAATGCAAGAATGCACTTTTTATTATTGAGAGTTTTGGAAAGGCACAGGTTGTTCCGGAGCATTTGATGGATGCAGTAGTTGGAGTAAGCGGAAGCGCACCGGCCTATGTTTTTATGTTTATCGAGGCTATGGCTGACGCTGCGGTTGCCGGTGGGATGCCAAGAAAACAGGCTTATGAATTTGCGGCAAATGCGGTTTATGGTAGTGCAAAACTGATGATAGAAACCGGTTTGCATCCGGGAGAATTGAAGGATATGGTTTGTTCCCCTGCGGGCACCACAATTGATGCGGTACATGTGTTGGAGGAAAAGAATTTCCGCGGAACCGTTATGGATGCGGTAATTGCAGCAACGGAGAAATCGAAAAAATTATAATTGGCGATTATGCCTGCACAAAGAGGCCGGGAAATTGACGGCAATCTTTCGTGCAGGTTTTTCTTTTCCAAAATAATTATGCATCTCACAAATAAATTTCGTCATAATGTTACAAAATAATTATATAGTTTACCATAAATGACACATGACGGGTTATGTCAATCAAACCCTTGAATTAACTGGGATTGGAAAATTATGTAAAATAAAAATATACAAAATCCGGGTGACATAAATTTATAAAAATTAGTAAAGTTGACAAATGGACTTGACTTTGATAATATAAGGTGACATAAATAATTAACAAATTTGTAACAAACTGTAAAAAGTTTGAAACAGTTTATGGAGATTTTATTTTATGAGGTCAAAATCGAAATGGCAGCGACTGCTTCTTGTACTGCTTTTTGTCGCTGTACTCGCTTTTGCGAACAAGGGTTATGAAGTGGTGACGCAGGCAATGGAGCGCGTAAGCAGTAGCGAAGTCCTGCAACAATTGGTGGCCGGCGTTGCGGAAATAACGGAGGCTGATATGGAACCCACCGAGGAGGATATGGCTCGTCTTCGGGAGGAGTACCGGATTCAGTTGGCGGAGAGTCGTGCCTGGATGGAACCGGGGGCATTGGTTATGGCCGATGTCAATGATTCGGTTAATGTGCGCAGTGCGCCAAATGAAGAGGCTGAAAAAGTCGGAAAACTATATTGTGACTGTGGCGGTTACATTCTGGAATATACTGATGAATGGACGCGAATTGAATCCGGCAATGTGATTGGCTGGGTTAATAATCGTTATCTGCTTTTCGGGGAAGAAGCCAGAAAGGCTGCAGAAGATGTTGGTGTGTATCGCGCTACGGTACAAACAGAGACGCTGCGTGTACGCATGGAGCCAAGTGTGGATTCCGGTGTATATGGTTTGATAGGTGAGGGAGAAACCTTTGATGTCGTTGAACAGACGGAAGATTGGCTGGTTATTGACTTCGAAGGTGCCAACGGTTACATAAATGAGGAATATGTGGATATTCATTTCCACATTGACTATGGTGAAACCATAGAAGCAATTGAGGCCAGGGAGCAGGCAGAGCAGGAAGCCAGAGAACAGTCTAACCGTTATCAGAATTACGGACAGTATGCGGCGGCTGCGTCTGATGTTGAATTACTGGGAGCGCTCATTCAGTGTGAGGCCGGCAATCAGTCATATGAAGGAAAACTGGCTGTAGGTGCGGTTGTTATGAATCGAGTTCGGAGCAGTGCGTATCCGAATACCATTTACAGTGTTATTTATGCATCGGGACAATTTACCCCGGCAGGAAGTGGTCTGGTTGACCGTCGTCTTCAAAATGGCGTCAGTGAATCCTGCCTGCAGGCGGCACAGGAAGCTATTAACGGTGTATCCAATGTTGGTTCGGCGACACATTTCCGGCGGGCCGGCAATCATGACGGACTTGTTATCGGCGCCCATGTATTCTGGTAGGAATTGTATGTAAGGTACGGGTAAATCGGCTGAAAACGACGGGTAAAATTTTTGAAAAATATGTAAAATCTCTTTCTTTGTGCCGACTAATTTTGTAGAATGATTTATATGAAGGATAAATTGTGACAAGAATAAATTGCGACAAGTATAAATTGTGATAAGAATAAATTGCGACAAGGATAAATTGCACCGGAAATGAAATAATTTGTGTGAGCAACACATATACTTTTTATCAGGGCGCATGATAACAAAGGGAGTTTGAAGGATTATGGATACAATTATCTGGGGAATACTATTTGTTGTATTTGTTGTTGTAGAAATTTGCACATTGGGCTTAACCACAATCTGGTTTGCTGTGGGCGCTTTGCTTGCGGTTGTTTTATCTGCACTCAGCCTGCCGCTTTGGCTTCAGATAGCGGTCTTTCTGATTGTGTCCTGCGTGTTGTTGTTCTTTACAAGACCGGTGGCAAAGAAGCATTTTAACGGAGAACGGGTGAAAACCAATGCAGAAAGCCTGATTGGCACGGTAGGGGTTGTAACCGAGACCATTAATAATCTGCACAGCCAGGGAAATGTACTGGTTCGCGGACAGGAATGGACTGCCCGGGCGGAAAAGGATGAAATGGTGCTTGAAATCAACCAAAAGGTTGTCATTAAAGATATTCAGGGCGTGAAATTAATTGTTGCGCCGGAATAATAAACAAGTTATTTAAGAAGGGAATGAGGGATCTCAAATGAATGGAACAGTTTTTGCACTGATTTTTGTACTGATTATTTTGATTATTATTTTAATTTCCTGCATTAAGGTGGTACCGCAGGCGCATGCTTATGTTGTCGAACGTCTGGGAGCTTATCAGGGTACTTGGCAGGTAGGTATTCATTTTAAGGCACCTTTTGTGGATCGCGTTGCAAAAAGAGTGATCTTAAAAGAGCAGGTGGCTGATTTCCCGCCACAGCCGGTTATTACAAAGGATAATGTTACCATGCGAATTGATACAGTTGTATTTTTCCAGATTACCGATCCAAAACTGTTTTGCTATGGTGTGGAAAATCCGATTATGGCCATTGAAAATTTGACTGCTACCACACTTCGTAATGTTATCGGTGAGATGGAATTGGACCAGACATTAACTTCCCGTGAGGTTATTAATGCGAAGATGCGTTCTTCCCTGGATATTGCAACGGATCCTTGGGGAATTAAGGTTAATCGTGTGGAATTGAAGAACATCATTCCGCCTCCTGCAATTAATGATGCCATGGAAAAACAGATGAAGGCAGAACGAGAAAGACGAGAAGCCGTAACCAGAGCAGAAGGTGAGAAGAAATCCGCCATTCTTGTGGCAGAAGGTAATAAACAGTCTGCAATTTTGAACGCAGAGGCAGAGAAGCAGTCTGCAATTCTTCGTGCAGAGGCGCAGAAGGAAAAGATGATTCGCGAAGCAGAAGGTCAGGCGGAAGCAATTATGAAGGTTCAGCAGGCAACAGCAGACGGTATCCGTATGATTAAGGAGGCCGGCGCAGACGATGCGGTACTCCAGTTAAAGAGTCTGGAAGCATTGAGCAAATTGGGAGAAGGTCCGGCAACAAAGATTATTATCCCTTCTGATTTGCAGGGCGTTGCAAGTTTGGCAACGACATTTAAGGAAGTTATAAAATAAGTGATAGAAAGCTTTTCCTGTGGTATAATAGCCATATTGATGCGTAAGTGTCAGTATGGCTTTTGCTTTTGCCAGGGCAGAATCGCGGGAATAAAAGAAAAAATTATGAAAAAGAGGAAAATGACATGAGTGAGACGATTAATTTAAAGGGACGTTCTTTTTTGACATTGAAGGATTTTACGCCGGAAGAAATCATGTATCTCATTGATCTGGCTGCTGAATATAAAGAGAAAAAGAAGGCGCGTATTCCGATGGATGATTTTCGCGGAAGAAATATTGCACTGATTTTTGAAAAGACAAGTACCAGAACGCGCTGTTCTTTTGAAGTTGCGGCGCACGATCTGGGTATTGGAACAACTTATCTGGATCCAAGCGGTTCACAGATTGGCAAGAAGGAGAGCATTGCAGATACTGCGCGCGTGCTTGCATCCATGTTTGACGGAATAGAATATCGCGGATTTGGACAGGAGATTGTTGAAGAATTACATAAATACTCCAAGGTCCCGGTGTGGAATGGATTGACCAATGAGTATCATCCGACACAGATGATTGCCGATTTGCTTACGGTGAAGGAAGTGTTTGGTGATTTGAAGGGAAGAAAATTGGCTTACATGGGAGATGCCCGTTACAATATGGGGAATTCTCTGATGATTGCATGTACAAAGATGGGGATGCATTTTGCAGCAGGTGCACCGAAGAAATATTTCCCAAATGAGGCTCTTGTGGCACAATGTCAGGAATATGCAAATGCTTCCGGTGGTTCCATTTTACTGACGGAAAATCCTATGGAGGCGGCTAAGGACGCGGATGTCATTTACACAGATGTCTGGGTGTCCATGGGCGAGCCGGACGAGGTTTGGGCAGAACGAATTCATGATTTGATGCCGTATCAGGTAAGGGAAGAATTATTTGCTGTGGCAAAGAAGGATGCCATTTTTCTGCATTGTCTTCCGGCCTTCCATGATCTCAAGACGAAGATCGGCAAGGAAATGGGCGAGCGTTTTGGTTTCAAGGAACTGGAAGTTACGGATGAAGTGTTTGAAAGTGAACGATCAAAAGTATTTCAGGAAGCGGAAAACCGGATGCATTCCATTAAGGCAATTATCGCCGCAACCATAGAGTAATTGATATCGCCGGAACTTAAGATGCAGAGTGCGAAGTCGTGCTTGCGGTATAAGATGTGAAATACGCGAAAGAGCCGGTACTAATGTTGCAAGGAAGCAGATATATTGGCGATAGGTGTGAAAATGAAGGAGGAAACGGATGAAGGCAGATATTCTTCGAATGATTCGTAGTTGCGAAAACTATGTTTCGGGGCAGGAAATATGTGAAAAACTTGGGGTATCAAGAACGGCAGTCTGGAAAGTAATTAAGCAGTTGCAGGAAGACGGTTATGATATCGAGGGTGTAAATAATAAAGGTTATTGTCTGGTGAGTTATCCGGAGAAAATTACAGCGCCGGAGATTATGAGCCGCGTTCCTACGAAATGGGCGGGAACCAAGGTATATTACCGCGCCAGTACGCAATCTACCAATGAAGATGCCAAGGAACTGGCGGCCGATGGGAAAGAGCATGGTTCACTGGTAATTGCGGACACCCAGACCGGCGGAAAAGGACGCCGGGGAAGAGTATGGCAGTCTCCTGCCGGCACAACCATTTCCTTCAGTCTCATTTTGCGTCCGGAAATGGAGCCGAACAAAGCTTCAATGATTACCCTCATTATGGCAATTGCTGTGGCAGAAGTGATTACCAAATTTACGGAACTGGATGCAAAAATCAAATGGCCGAATGACATTGTGGTGAACAAAAAGAAGGTCTGCGGAATCCTGACGGAAATGGACGCGGACATGGACTGCATTCATGATGTGATTGTGGGTGTGGGAATTAATGTAAACAATGATGATTTCCCGGAAGAAATCCGCGATATGGCCACTTCTCTGAAAATCGAGAAGGGGGAACGGATCAATCGTTCCGATTTGATTGTGGGAATTATGGATTTCTTTGAATACTATTACGATCAGTTTATGGAGTTTGGGGATTTGTCCGCTTTTGTGGATTTGTACGACAGTTTCCTGATAAACAAGGATGAACAGGTGAAGGTGCTGGACCCGAAAGGAGAGTATACGGGTACCGCCATGGGGATTAACGATTACGGCGAATTGATTGTACAAAAGGATGACGGTTCTATTGTTCGCGTTTCTTCCGGAGAGGTTTCGGTTCGTGGTCTGTATGGATATGTATAGAGTAATTTTGAACCCGCATAGAGAGGACCGGCGGGAAGATGCGGCATGAGAAGGCCAGTCGGCGGGAAGATGCGGTGTGAGAAGGCCGGTTGGCGGGAAGACGCGGTGTGAAGAAGGCTGATCCGGTGGGAAGATGCGGTGTGAGAAGACCGGTCGGTGGGAAGACGGCATGAGAAGGCCGGTCGGCGGGAAGATGCGGCGTGAAGAGGGCTGAACCGGCGGGAAGATGCGGTGTGAAGAAGGCTGATTCGGCGGGAAGACGGCATGGAAAGGTTAGGTGAAAGGTGTGAGCGAGGAAAGAATCGTTCTTTGTGGCGCAAATGCCTATGAGCAGAAATATTATTTTAATGAGGCGCAGTTTGGGAAAATTCCAAAATCCATTCAGGATGAACTTCATATCATCTGTGTGTTGTTTACGGAGGAAGTTGGCGGAATTATCACATTTGTGTTTGAACCGGATGGAACCGTTTCTATTGACACACAGGCGGATGAGAATGATTATTACTATGATGAAATTTCCAGTGGTCTTCTGGTGCGCCGGATACAGCAGAGCAGAATGGAACTTATGGAAGAATTAAGTTTGTTCTATCGCATTTTTATCTTACATGAAAATGTGGAATTATAATATGCGGCAAAAGCGTGATTGAAGCGATGCGGCAGAAGAGGCGCCCGGCGTGATTGAAGCGATGCGGCAGAAGAGGCGCCCGGCGTAGTTTGAAACATTTACGGCAGGTAAGAACTGCAGGAACGGATTGAAAAGAGGAATCATATGTTACTTACAATTGATGTGGGAAATACGAATATTACCTTTGGCGGATTTGATGGGGAGCAACTGGTTTGCACATTTCGGATGATGACAAAGCAGCAGAAAACTTCAGATGAGTACGGGGTTGCCATGATTGAAATGCTCCGGCACAACGGATTTAGCCCGGAGGATGTGGAGGGCGTTATTATTGCCAGCGTAGTGCCAAATGTGATGCATGCCCTGGATGGCGGTATTGAACGGTATTTGGGTAAGAAGCCGATGATTGTAGGTCCCGGCATCAAGACCGGAATTAAGGTGGTGACAGAGAATCCCAAGGAAATCGGTGCAGACCGTATTGTTGATGCGGTTGCGGCGTATGAAAAATATGGCGGACCTGTGCTGGTGCTGGATTTTGGAACGGCCACCACTTACGACATGGTAAATGAGAAGGGCGAATTTATTGGCGGCGTAACGGCGCCGGGAATTCGAATCAGTGCGAAGGCGCTTTGGGCGGACACCGCAAAACTTCCTGAGGTGGAAATTAAGAAACCGGATAAGGTGATTGCCCTGAATACCATTAACAGTATGCAGTCCGGTCTGGTGTACGGACAGATTGGTCAGACGGAGTACATTGTGAAGCATTCCATTTTGGAATCCGGTCTGAAGAAGGTGAAGGTGGTGGCAACCGGCGGTCTGGGACGGCTTATTTCCGATGAGACCGAATGCATAGATGTTTATGACCGCAATCTGACCCTGGACGGACTTCGGATGATTTACGATCGCAATGTGACCACGAAAAAAATGACCGGGAAGAAGAAAGTTAGGAAATGTGCCCAATCTGAAAAATAATTCCGGCAATGGAAAGTGCCGGAGGGAAAACTATTTCGGCAGATAAGTTCGGCAAGGAAAGTGCCGGAGGGAAATCTATTTCGGCAAATAAGTTCGGCAAGGAAAGTGCCGGAGGG
>JBJEMA010000077.1:0-11915 GCA_051879435.1 Lachnospiraceae bacterium | reverse complement strand
CTATTGTAAAGGCGAAACCAAGCACATTAAAGGGACAGTACTTAAAGAGCATTACTCTTGCTACAACTATGGGCCCTGGTGTACGTGTCAGCACAGCAAAGTTCTAACCGAATATGATATTGCAATAATAAAAATGCCTCCGGTTTTTGCCGGAGGTTTTTTTGTGCGGGAATGAGAGTCGGAGTACTTTGCGAGAATGAGAGTCGGAGTATTTCGTGCGGGAATGAATGGCGGAGTATTTTGCCGGAATGAGAGCCGGAAGTTTTAACTCAGAGATGAATGCCGGAGTATTTCGTGTGGCTATATTGAAGAATATTGAAAAGTGATATAAGATAACAGAGATGACGATTGGTTTACCATAATAAAATTGGACATGGGAAAGACAATACCGTATGAGTGATAAGAAAAAGAAAACGACAGAAGGAAAAAAGAATACCACATCAAAAAGTTCGGGACCGAAAAATACGAATAGAGCAGAACTGAAAAATGAGGAAATGGCGGCGAGAAAAAAGAAAAGTCTCCAAAAGAAAGTTGCTGTTTTTGTTATCACATTTGCGTTGATGCTATCTATCGGTGTTGCGGGATTGTTGTATCTGCGAAATCAGGAATTCCCGGAGATGATTGCGCCGGCAACCGTGGTTCACATGGAAGAAACGGAAATCGTCCCGGCAGATATGATTTCCGTAAACGGTGCGGATGCAGAGAATACCGTGGAAGTAGAGGAAGAACCTGTAGATTTCATTGCTCTTGCCAATGAGCGGGCGGTGGAGGAATTGAAACAGATTGTGCCGGAGGACCGTATTCAGGTGCTCACGCCACAGGATGGGGAAACAGCAGTATTTACCTTTGCGGGAGATGTGCTTTTGGACCGCAATTATTCCATTTATGCAACTTATCTGAATCGCGGCAGCGAAATTGAAAATTGTATATCCGAAGATTTGTTGGATGTAATGCGTAATTCGGATGTCATGATGATTAACAATGAATTCCCCTATACCGACCGTGGGGAACCGACTCCGGGGAAAACATATACCTTTCGTGCTTCGCCGAGCAGTGCAACGGTGTTGCAGGACATGGGGGTTGACATTGTATCTCTTGCAAACAACCATTCCTTCGATTACGGTGAAGTGTCAATGCAAGATTCCCTGGACACCCTGCAGGGAATCGGTATGCCATATGTTGGCGCCGGTCACAATCTGGAAGAGGCTGTCATGCCTTATTACTATGTGGTAAATGGCTACAAAATTGGTATTATTTCTGCTACGCAGATTGAACGCAATAGCAATCCAAATACCCGCGGAGCGACAGAGAATGCCTGTGGTGTATTTCGTTGTATGGATCCTGCATTATTGCAGGAAACTCTTACGAAAATGAAGGAGAATGCTGAATTTGTCATTCTTTTTATTCATTGGGGGACGGAAAGTACAGATGTTCTTGACTGGCTACAGACGGGTCAGGTGGAAGGCTATGTGGATGCAGGTGCGGATTTGATTATCGGTGCACATCCCCATGTTTTACAAGAGGTGGCATATGTAAAAGGCGTGCCTGTAGTATACAGTCTGGGTAATTTTTGGTTTAATTCCAAAACCGTGGATTCCTGTGTGGTTTCTGCTACCATTAAAGATGGCGAACTGCAGGGGCTTCGGTTTTTGCCTTGCCTTCAGTCGGAATGTAGTGTAAAACTGCTACAGGGGGAAGAAAGAGAACGGGTTTTGAATTACATGCGCTTCATTTCCCCGAATGCAGAAATAGATGAGGACGGTTATATTTTACCGGTTGGCTCCGGGGTGGATATTCCCATAATTCCAACCAGCCGCTATGTGGCTCCGCAGCCATCTCCGTCAGCAAGTCCTGATACGACTTCAGGCAATGACGCAACAGGTGGTGTTTCGCCCGAAAATGCGGACGCCTTGGCAAACAATGGTTAATCGGAAAAAAGAGGACACCTTGGCAAACAATGATTGATTCGAAAAAAATAATTGACAACCACATTTCTGCATGATATTCTTACAAAGGTTGTGAAAACCATGCCGAAGACAGTAGGTGCGAAAGCGTAAATCCATGAGATGCCTACCGAGGAGAAACGAGTGAGAATGCTATTTTCCCTTCTGTCTTCAGGAGGGATTTTTTATTAGATCTTAACTCCTTTCGGCGCGAATATAAAAAGGAGGTTAAATCATGGCTAAAGTAGAACTTAAGGCACCGATTGTATCAGAAATTTCTGAAGCAATCAAAGATGCACAGTCTGTTGTACTTGTTGATTACCGTGGACTTACGGTAGCAGAAGATACACAACTTCGTAAGCAGCTTCGTGAAGCCGGAGTCGTATATAAGGTTTATAAGAACACATATATGAGACGGGCTTTTGAAGGTACGGATTGTGCACAGTTGGACGAGTACCTTGAAAACCCAAGCGCAATTGCAATTTCCAAGACAGATGCTACGGCACCTGCAAGAGTACTTTGCGAGTTTGCAAAGAAAGCACCAAAGCTTGAGGTTAAGGGAGGTATCGTTGAAGGTGAAAAACTTGATGCTGCAGGAGTTGCAGGAATTGCTACAATTCCTTCCAGAGAAGTACTTCTTTCAAAGTTACTTGGAAGCATTCAGTCACCTATCACAAATTTTGCCCGCGTTATGAACCAGCTTGCTGAAAAAGGCGGCGCCGGTGCATGTGGCGAAGCAGAAGCTGCTCCTGCAGAAGCAGCAGAATAATTATTGAAAATCATTTAGTGAAAATGGAGGTAAATTATAATGGCTAAATTATCCACACAGGAAATTATTGACGCAATTAAAGAGTTAACTGTATTAGAGTTAAATGACCTTGTAAAGGCATGTGAAGAAGAATTTGGTGTTTCTGCAGCAGCAGGTGTTGTTGTAGCAGCAGCAGGCCCGGCAGCAGCAGCGGAAGAAGAGAAGACCGAGTTTGATGTTGAATTAACAAGCTTCGGTGACAAGAAGATGGATGTTATCAAAGTTATCCGTACAATCACAGGTCTTGGACTGAAAGAGTCTAAAGAACTTGTTGAGGGTGCTCCAAAGGTTGTTAAAGAGGCCGCATCTAAAGATGAAGCTAACGATATCAAGGCTAAACTTGAAGAAGTTGGAGCAAAGGTTACTCTTAAATAATAATTTAGGATTACTTATCTGACAAAAGATTTAGGAAGGAACATTACTTCAGAATGCGTTCTGTAGAATGTTCCTTTTCCTACTTTCTTTCTCTTATGAAGTTATGTAGACCACAATCCGATTGATTTCCGGGTCAGAATTCTTGGACGAGAATCTGGACAAAAATCTGGACAAAAATCTGGTCAAAAATCTTTTAAAAATCTCCATATTTTTTGTTGACGCGAAATACCCCTTGTGATATGATAGATACTGCACTATTTTGGTGTACTAGGCTTTTTTGAAATTTTATCAAAAAAACCGTCAAAATTTTAGAACGGGGTGAAATGTCAAATGGAAAAAAACAGAATACGTCCCATTGTAAACGGCGAAAACATGCGCATGTCTTATGCAAGACAAAAAGAAGTCTTGGAGATGCCAAACCTCATTGAAGTTCAGTTGAATTCCTATAAGTGGTTTTTGGAAGAAGGATTAAAAGAGGCTTTCGATGATATCTCTCCAATTCAGGATCATGGCGGACATTTAAGTCTTGAGTTCATTGATTTTGTCCTTGCGGAAGATGAGATTAAGCACAACATTGAGCAGTGTAAGGAAAGGGATCTCACCTATGAAGCGCCTTTAAAAGTAAAGGTTCGTTTGCATAACGACAAGGCTAAGGAGGAATTTGAAGACCATGTGATTTACATGGGTAATTTCCCACTTATGACGGAGACCGGAACATTCGTAATTAACGGTGCAGAGCGTGTTATCGTTAGTCAGTTGGTGCGTTCACCGGGTATTTACAATACGATTTCCCATGATAGATTCGGTAATCAATTGTTCAATTCCCAAGTAATCCCAAATCGTGGTGCATGGCTGGAGTATGAGACCGATTCGAATGATTATTTCTATGTTCGTGTTGACAAGAATAAGAAGATTCCTGTCACAACATTTTTGCGTGCAATCGGAATCGGTACCGATGAAGAAATTTTAGACTTATTTGGTGATGAAAAGAAGATCAGAGAGAGTTTAAAAAAGGACATTTCCCATTCATATGAGGAAGGTTTGAAGGAACTTTACAGCAAAGTTCGTCCCGGAGAACCTTTCAGTATAGATAGTGTTGAAGGATATTTATCATCCACCTTCTTTGACCCGAAGAAATACGATCTTGCAAAAGTTGGCCGTTATAAATTTAATAAGAAACTGGCTCTTCGTAATCGTATTCGGGGTCATGTTCTGGCAGAAGATGTGAATAATCCGTTTACCGGTGAAGTGATTGCTCCGGCAGGAACAACCGTCACTGCAGAATTGGCAGATGAAATTCAGAATTCTGCCGTAAAATATGTCATGATTCAGACAGAGGAACAAAATGTTAAAGTTCTTTCCAACCTTATGGTTGATATCAACGCATGGCTCGGCCTGGATGCAGAAGCACTTGGAATTACCGAGTATGTATACTGGCCTGTGCTGAAGCGTATTCTTCGTGAGTATGAAGATAAGCCGGAAGAATTGGCAGATGCCATTGAAAAGAATATTCAGGAACTTGTTCCGAAACATATAACCAAGAGCGATATTATTGCGTCCATTAACTACAATCTTGCATTGGAGCATGGTATTGGACATGATGATGACATTGATCACCTTGGAAACCGTCGTATTCGTGCAGTTGGTGAATTGCTGCAGAACCAGTACCGTATTGGTTTATCAAGATTGGAGCGTGTTGTTCGTGAAAGAATGACAAGCCATGATGCACATGATGAGGAGAAAATCTCTCCGCAGAATCTGATTAATATTAAGCCGGTACAGGCAGCTATTAAGGAATTCTTCGGTTCCTCTCAGTTATCCCAGTTCATGGATCAGAATAATCCGTTGGGTGAGTTAACACATAAGAGACGTCTTTCCGCTCTTGGACCTGGTGGTCTTTCCAGAGATCGTGCCGGTTTCGAGGTTCGAGATGTTCACTATACCCATTACGGAAGAATGTGTCCGATTGAGACACCGGAAGGTCCGAACATTGGTTTGATCAACTCTCTGGCTTCTTACGCAAGAATCAATGAATACGGTTTCGTAGAGGCCCCATATCGTAAGATTGATAAATCTGATCCGGAAAATCCGCGGGTTACGGATGAAGTTGTTTATATGATAGCGGATGAGGAAGACGATTATCATGTAGCACAGGCCAATGAGAAACTTGATAAAGACGGCTATTTTGTAAAAGACATGGTATCGGGTCGTTATCGTGAGGAGACACAGGAATATCCGAAGACCGCATTTGACTACATGGATGTATCTCCAAAGATGGTATTCTCTGTTGCCACTGCATTGATTCCTTTCCTGGAGAATGATGATGCGAACCGTGCCCTTATGGGATCCAACATGCAGCGTCAGGCCGTTCCGCTTCTCTTTACGGAAGCACCTGTTGTTGGTACCGGTATGGAACCAAAGACAGCGGTTGACTCCGGTGTTTGCGTGCTCGCAAAGGAAGCAGGAACCGTTACTTATGTTTGTTCCGATGAAATTCGCGTTAAGAGCGATGAAAACGGAAAGATTAAGAGTTATAAATTATCTAAGTTTGTTCGAAGCAACCAGTCAAACTGCTATAACCAGAAGCCAATCGTGTTTGTGGGAGACCACATTACACCGGGACAGGTTATTGCGGATGGTCCTTCTACCGCAAAGGGAGAACTTGGACTCGGAAAGAATCCGTTAATCGGATTTATGACCTGGGAAGGTTACAACTACGAGGATGCCGTTCTTTTAAGTGAAAGACTGGTGAAAGAGGATGTTTACACCTCGATTCATATTGAAGAATATGAGACAGAAGCGAGAGATACCAAATTAGGACCGGAAGACATCACAAGAGATATTCCGGGCGTTGGGGAAGACGCATTAAAGAATTTGGATGACAGAGGTATTATTCGTGTCGGTGCAGAAGTTACCGCAGGAGATATTCTGGTAGGAAAGGTTACCCCGAAGGGTGAAACCGATCTTACACCGGAAGAAAGACTCCTTCGTGCTATCTTTGGTGAAAAGGCCAGAGAAGTTCGTGATACTTCATTAAAGGTGCCGCATGGTGCGTATGGCGTTGTTGTGGATGCAAAAGTATTCTCCAGAGCAGCCGGAGATTCTGAATTATCACCGGGTGTAAACCAGAAGGTTCGCATTTACATTGCGCAGAAGAGAAAAATCGGCGTGGGTGATAAGATGGCCGGACGTCATGGTAACAAGGGTGTTGTTTCCCGTGTGTTACCGGTAGAAGATATGCCGTATTTGCCAAATGGTCGTCCGCTTGACATTGTATTGAATCCACTGGGTGTTCCTTCCCGTATGAACATCGGACAGGTACTTGAGATTCATCTCTCTCTTGCGGCAAAAGCCCTTGGATTTAATGTTGCAACTCCTGTCTTTGATGGCGCAAATGAAAAAGATATTATGGATACGCTGGATCTGGCAAACGACTATGTAAATCTTCCGTTTGACGAAGCAGAAGCAAAAACTGTTGCAGAGAAGAACGGTGAGAAATATGACTCTAAGGCAGATACTTTCAGCAAGAAGCATAAAGATGAACTGCTCCCTGAGGTGTTTGAATATCTGGAGAAGAATAAAGAACACAGAAGTTTGTGGAAGGGTGTTCCGATTTCACGCGACGGTAAAGTAAGACTCCGCGATGGTCGTACAGGTGAGTATTTCGACGGACCGGTTACCATCGGTCACATGCACTACCTGAAACTGCACCACCTGGTTGACGATAAGATTCACGCACGTTCGACCGGACCATACTCATTGGTAACACAGCAGCCACTTGGTGGAAAGGCTCAGTTTGGTGGACAGCGTTTCGGAGAAATGGAAGTATGGGCACTGGAAGCTTATGGTGCATCTTACACCTTGCAGGAAATTCTTACAGTAAAATCCGATGATGTTGTGGGTCGTGTAAAAACATACGAAGCAATTGTTAAGGGTGAAAATATTCCTGAACCTGGCATTCCGGAATCATTCAAGGTACTCTTAAAAGAATTACAGTCACTTGCACTGGATGTTCGTGTGCTTGATAAAAATAAAAATGAGGTTGAAATCAAGGAAAGCATTGATTATAACGACAATGGATTTAACCTTGATGACCTTGGCGGTGACAAAGTATTTTCCAAGAATGACATGAAGGATTTTGGTTATTCGACAAAGGAAGCTTCTGACGAAGGGGATGTCCTTGATTCAGAAGATTTCGAAGATGATTACAGCGAATCCGCAGAAGTTGATATTGAAAGCGTTTATGACGGAAGCGGTAGTGATGAGGAATAATTGTGTTCTGCTCATGCAAATCTTCGGTTTTGCATGGGGAGCATGAGTTAGGAAACATCAAAGAAAATAGAATGATCATTTAGTAGGAAGGAGTTCAGAAATGCCTGAAGTTAAGAATAATGATTTTCAGCAGATACAATTCGATTCCATTCAGATCGGATTAGCATCTCCGGATAAGATCAGAGAGTGGTCAAGGGGTGAAGTTACAAAACCTGAGACAATCAATTATAGAACATTAAAACCGGAAAAGGATGGCCTTTTCTGTGAAAAAATCTTTGGACCGAGCAAAGACTGGGAATGTCATTGCGGTAAATATCGTAAGATTCGTTACAAAGGTGTTGTCTGTGACCGATGCGGCGTTGAAGTAACCAAGGCAAATGTGCGAAGAGAACGTATGGGACATATTGAGTTGTCTGCTCCGGTTTCTCACATTTGGTATTTTAAGGGGATTCCCAGCAGAATGGGTCTGCTCTTAAATCTCACACCGAAGGTGCTTGAGAAAGTATTGTATTTTGCTGCCTACATCGTTCTGGATAAGGGTGTTACAAATCTGGAATATAAGCAGGTTCTTACAGAGAACGAATATCAGAATGTACTGAAAGAGTACAGTGAAGAAGATTTCCGCGTAGGAATGGGAGCGGAAGCAATTAAGGAACTGTTGCAGAGTGTTGATTTGCAGCAGGAGATGGATACTTTGAAGGAAGAACTGGAAGCCGATTCCACCAAAGGTCAGAAACGCGCAAAAATTGTGAAGAGACTTGAAGTTGTGGAAGCTTTCCTGGAGTCCGGCAATGATCCGTCATGGATGATTCTTGATGTAATCCCGGTAATTCCGCCGGATTTACGTCCAATGGTACAACTTGACGGTGGCCGTTTTGCTACTTCTGATTTGAATGATTTGTACCGTCGAATCATCAACAGAAACAATCGTTTGAAGAAATTATTAGAGTTAGGGGCTCCTGACATTATTGTTCGAAATGAAAAGAGAATGCTTCAGGAAGCTGTAGATGCGCTGATTGATAATGGTCGTCGCGGAAAGCCGGTAGCAGGACCGGGTAATCGTCCGTTAAAATCCCTTTCCGATATGTTGAAAGGTAAGGGTGGTCGTTTCCGTCAAAACCTTCTTGGTAAGCGAGTTGACTATTCTGGCCGTTCTGTTATCGTTGTAGGTCCGGAACTTAAGATTTATCAGTGTGGTTTGCCAAAAGAAATGGCAATCGAATTGTTCAAGCCATTTGTTATGAAAGAATTAGTAGCAAAGAAAAAGGCACAGAACATTAAAGCAGCCAAGAAACTTGTGGAAAAGCAGGACCGTGAGGTCTGGGATGTATTAGAGGATGTAATTAAAGAACATCCGGTAATGCTGAACCGAGCTCCTACATTACACCGACTTGGTATTCAGGCATTTGAGCCAATTTTAGTAGAAGGTAAGGCAATTAAGCTTCATCCATTGGTATGTACCGCGTTCAACGCCGACTTCGATGGTGACCAGATGGCAGTTCATCTTCCTCTTTCCGTGGAAGCACAGGCAGAATGTCGTTTCTTACTGCTCTCACCAAACAACCTGTTAAAGCCATCCGATGGCGCACCGGTTGCAGTTCCTTCACAGGATATGGTACTTGGTGTTTATTATTTGACCCAGGAAAGACAGAGCGAAACGGATGCCGTAAAACTTGGCACCAAAAAGGTGATGAAGGAAGTACCTGTTCTTGACGATAATGGCAAGGAAAAGAAAGATAAGAAAGGTAATGTAGTTACCGAAACAAAAGAAGTGGAAGTTGATGTATTAAAACCATTTAAGAGTGTCAATGAAGCGCTTCTTGCTTATGAAAATGGTACCCTTGGTCTTCATGCAAGAATACAGGTTCGCGTAGAGAAAGAGATGCCGGACGGAAGAACTCTCTCCGGAATTGTGGAATCCACCCTGGGAAGATTTATTTTCAATGAAATCATTCCGCAGGATCTTGGTTATGTTTCTCGCGATAATGATGAAGATGCATTAAAACTGGAAGTAGATTTCCTGGTTGGAAAGAAACAGTTAAAGCCAATTCTAGAAAAGGTTATTAATACGCATGGTGCAACAAAGACCGCAGAGGTACTCGACCTTGTAAAAGCAATTGGTTATAAGTATTCCACAAGAGCAGCCATGACCGTATCCATTTCCGATATGACGGTTCCGGAAGAGAAGCCGAAGATGCTGGAGGATGCTCAGACAAAGGTTAATACCATTGCAAATAACTACAATCGTGGTCGTATTACGGAAGAAGAAAGATATAACGCTGTATTAAAGGTATGGAATAAGACTGACGAGACTTTAACAAAGGCGCTTATGTCAGGCCTTGATAAATACAATAATATCTTTATGATGGCCGATTCCGGTGCCCGTGGTTCCGAACAGCAGATTAAGCAGCTTGCCGGTATGCGTGGTTTGATGGCAAGTACAACAGGTCGTACCATCGAGCTCCCGATTAAATCAAACTTCCGTGAAGGTCTTGATGTATTGGAGTATTTCATGTCTGCGCATGGTGCTCGTAAAGGTCTTTCCGATACCGCACTTCGTACCGCTGACTCCGGTTATCTGACACGTCGAATGGTAGATGTCTGCCAGGAATTAATTATTCGCGAGAAGGATTGTGCCGTTAATCGTGATGAAATTCCGGGTATGTATGTTTCAACATTGCGGGAAGGCAGCAAGCAAAACGGAAAAGACAATGAAGGCGTCATTGAGAAGTTGGAGAATCGTATCCGGGGAAGATATTCCGTTTATGATATTAAGGATGCCAATGGCGATATTATCGTAAAAGCAAACCATATGATTACACCAAAGCGAGCAGAACGTATTGTGAATTTTGGTGTGGATGAAAACGGACAGAAGATTGAACGGGTTAAGATTCGTACCGTTATGACATGTAAGTGCCGCGTTGGTCTCTGCGCAAAATGTTATGGTGCAAATATGGCAACCGGTGAGGCTGTTCAGATTGGTGAAACCGTTGGTATTATTGCAGCACAGTCAATCGGTGAACCGGGTACACAGCTTACCATGCGTACATTCCATACCGGTGGTGTTGCAGGTAACGATATTACCCAGGGTCTTCCTCGAGTAGAAGAACTTTTCGAGGCAAGAAAGCCGAAGGGACTTGCTATGATTGCAGAATTTGGCGGTAAAGTTTCCATCCGTGAGACCGATAAAACAAGAGAAATCATTGTTAATGACGGAGAAAGAGAAAAATCTTATGTGATAACTTATGGTTCTCATGTTAAGGTAATTGAAGGTCAGGAAATTCAGGCCGGCGACGAACTGACAGAAGGTTCTGTAAATCCACATGACTTGTTGGAAATCAAGAAGTTAGAAGCGGTGGAAGAATATCTGATTCGTGAGGTTCAGAAGGTTTACGGTCTTCAGGGTGTAGATTTGGCAGATAAGCATATCGAGGTTATTATTCATCAAATGATGAAGAAACAGCGTATCGAAGATGCCGGAGATTCCAACCTGCTTCCGGGAACATTGATTGACCGTTTACGCGCAGAGGAAATCAACGAACAGCTCCTTGCTGAAGGAAAGAAACCTCTTGTGGTTGTGGATGAAATTCTCGGAATCACAAAGGCTGCCCTTGCAACAGATTCTTTCCTGTCTGCAGCTTCCTTCCAGGAAACAACAAAGGTTCTGACAGACGCAGCAATTAAGGGAAAGATTGATCCGCTTATTGGTCTTAAAGAAAATGTTATTATCGGTAAATTGATTCCTGCCGGAACCGGTATCAGCAAGTATAAGGATGTATGTCTTAAAGTAGATGCGGAAGAGTATGAGGATAATGATATCATCGATTTCGATGAAACCGAAGAAGAAGAACCGCAATAAATTAACCCGGAGAAGAAGCGTTCTGACGGGATGCAGATGAACAATTAAATTATGTATGAAAAGCAGAGGGATAATCAATCAGGATTATCCCTTTTTGCTTGTGCAAAATTCACGTAAAAACATGAAAAAATGACGTAATAATTGACAAATCAGTGATATTTCATTTACTTATATATCATTCGGGATTAAAATATAAGAAAAATTTAACACTATTGATTTGGCTGCATTTAGGCAATTCTGTTGCCGGAAATAATATCTAAATTATAGGAAATGATACAAGCAAATTCTTGCTACGAAAGAGGTAATTATGAAGAGTGAAAATCATGAAAATGAAGCACTGCATATGCTCTCGGAGTTTTATTACAAGATATTAAGAGTCAATTTAACCAAGAATTGTCATGAAGAGATTAAGATGATTTCGTCAGAAAGGGATCCGGGGAAAGGATATTCCGTCATAACATCGGAATGGCTGCATAAATTTGCGGATTCGGGAAATATACATCCGGATGATTTGGAGAAATATTATCATTTCACCGATTTACAAAAAATTTGTCGTGAATTTCGTGAAGGCAACAGATATCTTTGCTGTCATTATCGAAGGAAAATTGGGGAGGAATTTCGCTGGGTATCTATGGAACTTGTTCCGACTCCGGAGTAT
>JBJEMA010000076.1:0-45887 GCA_051879435.1 Lachnospiraceae bacterium | reverse complement strand
ATTTACTCACCGCTTCATAAGGTGCATGCATATTCAGCACAGGCACACCGCAGTCGATGACATTCATACCATATAAGGCCATAATATAGGCAATGGTGCCACCGCCTCCTAGATCCACCTTACCCAATTCTGCCATTTGATAAGCAGCGTCGGCTTCATCCATAATCTTACGAATTTTAGCGATAAATTCCGCATTGGCATCATTGGAACCGGATTTTCCTCTGGAGCCGGTAAATTTGCAAAATGAAAAACCATGACCAAGATATGCCACATTTTTCTTATCAAAACTGGAAGCATAACTAGGGTCAAATCCACTGGTCACATCGGAAGAAAGCATATATGAATTGGAAAGGCAACGACGCATTTTCAATTCCGAATATCCCTCCAGTTTATCCAATACCTCTGCCAGACTATTTTCAAAATAACGCGCACGCATGCCTGTGGCACCTACACTGCCAATTTCCTCTTTGTCTGTTAGAATACAGCAGGCCGTTCTTTGTACCGAGGACAATTCCAGCATGGCACGATAAGAACTAAAGGCACATACTCTGTCATCCTGACCATAAGATAATATCATGCTTCGGTCGAACCCGGCTTCCCTGGCTTTTCCGGCCGGCACAACTTCCAATTCTGCACTGAGAAAATCTTCCTCTTCCATGCCGTATTGCGACAAAAGAATGCGCAGAATATTATTCTTCACTGTTTCCGGATTTTTTACAACATTTATACTGCTGTCATTCGTACATTCTTTCGTAGTTCCATCCGTACTTTCATTGGCACAGTCTTTCCCATTCCTCAGCACCGCTTTCCCCGGCTGATTTCCAATGATGATATCCAGAGCCTCACCTTCAATCACCTTTGATGCTTTTTTTTCAAGTTGTTCCTGAGAAAGATGAACCAGCAAATCGGAAATGAAAAACACCGGGTCATCTTCTTTTTCCCCAACATTGACGGTAATTACCGTTCCGTCCTTTTTGACCACGACCCCATGAATGGCGAGGGGAATGGTTACCCACTGGTATTTTTTTATTCCCCCGTAATAATGGGTATCCAGATAGGCAAAACCGCCTTCCTCATACAGAGGATTTTGTTTTACGTCAAGACGCGGGGAATCGATATGGGCGCCAAGAATATTCATACCATTCTCCATTGCATCATTACCAATGTGATACATAACCAATGATTTTCCCATATGACAATAATAAACCTTGTCCCCCGGTTTAAGCGGTCCCTTTACCGAATTCAAATCATTATACCCATGTTTTTTGATTTCATCCAGAATATAACATGTACACTCCCGCTCGGTTTTCCCTTCATTAAGGAATGTCATATATTCATTTGCGTAGACATGAACCTTTTTGAGTTCTTCTTCGCTATATTTTTTCCATGTACATTTGCTTTCCATGGTTTCGCTCCTCCTTTAAGAACGAATCTCTATCTTCATACTTTCCAGTCCATTCCAGATTTTCTTCATGGCATTATTAACAGCTGTATCATCCAGAGTTTTGGACATATCTCGGAATACCAGGGAATAGGCCATGGACTTGTAACCTTCCTGAATCTGATCTCCTTCATAAATATCAAAGAGAGAAACGCTTTCCAAAATCTTTCCGCCCCGTTGGCGAATCATTTTTTCTATATCACCTGCAAGAATATCTTTTGGAACCACCATACTAATATCTCTGGTTACAGCAGGGAATTTGGCAATCCCCGTATATTTCCGTTCAAATGTGGTACATGGCAACACCTTCGGCATATCAAGAACAGCAACATACACTCTGGTTTTAATTGCATAGTTACCGCAAACGGTCGGATGCACTTCTCCGAGATAGCCAAGAACTTCTCCATCATATACGATATTCGCCTGACGGCCCGGATGCAGGAATGTTTTACCGGAATCCGGATCATAAGACGGCTGTTTCTTCATTCCGACCGCTTCAAAAAATTCTTCCACTACCCCTTTCAGCGTATAGAAATCCCCTTCTCCGTAAAAGCCCAGAGTAAACTGCATTCTTTCGTCCGGCAGCTGCGTCGCCGGAATATCTTTCGGAATATAAATATTTCCCAATTCATACAAACGCACATCCTTATTACGACGATTGAAATTCGTAGAAAGAGAGGTAAGCATTCCATTGAGGGAAGTGGTACGCATAATGGAAAAATCTTCTCCCAAAGGATTGGATATTACCAGCGCTTTCCGAAGTTCATCTTCCTTTGGCAACAATAACTTATCATATACCTTTGGACTTTCGAAAGAATAGCACATTGCCTGAGAGAAACCGCAATACTCGGCAATGTCTCTTGCCTTTGCTTCAATCTGCAGTTTATAGGACAATTTGCCTGCTGTAGCCGCACCACCCGGTAAGGTAACCGGGATCTTGTCATAGCCATAGAATCGGGCTACCTCCTCGGAAATATCGGCAAATTCCAGCAAATCCTGACGGAAAGAAGGAATGGTCAGTTCTTTTGTTGCTTCCTCATATTGAATTTCCAGTCTTTGGAAATAGGAAAGCATCTCTTCCTCCGGAATGGATATTCCAAGAACTTTATTTATTCTCTGTGGTTCAAACGGAATCTTTACTGCTTCCTTCATAGGCTGGCATACATCAATCATACCACCTACAACTTCACCCATACCAAGTTCCTCTACCAGCTGGCATGCCCGGTTAATGGCTTCTTCTGCATTGTGCGAATCCAGACCTTTTTCAAATTTACCGGAGGCATCGGTCCGAATTCCCACTCTTTTAGCACTTTTCCGAATATTCGGTCCGTTAAATGTGGCGGCTTCAAAGACAATGGTTTTTACTCCATCCGTAATTTTGGAATTTTCGCCACCCATAATTCCGGCAATACCAATTTCCTTTTCTTTATCACAAATCATCAGAACTTCACTATCCAATTTACGGATCTGTCCATCCAGAGTTTCAAATGTATCCCCGTCCTTTGCGCGCTTTACTACGATATGATGCCCGGCAATGGTATCAATGTCATAAGCATGCATCGGTTGACCATATTCTTCCATAACATAGTTTGTAATATCCACAAGATTGTTAATTGGACGAATACCACTTGCAGCGAGCCGTCTTTGCATCCATTTCGGAGACGGTCCGATTTTAATATTTTTCACTACTCTTGCGCAGTAGCGCGGACATAAATCAGTATCCAAAACCTCAACGCTAAGATAATCCTCTACCTTTTCCTCATTTCCTTTTACGGAAACAACCGGCGCAGCAAAGGGCTTACGGAATGTGGCAGCCGCTTCTCTGGCAATTCCGAGAATACTGTAACAATCTACACGATTGGAAGTAATTTCATATTCAAATACGGTATCGTGAAGTCCAAGCGCCTCAATGGCATCATCCCCCGGTTTCACATCATTCCCAAAAATATAAATTCCATATTCCGGTGCCTCAGGATAGAAATTACGGTCAGAACCAAGTTCTTCAATAGAACACATCATACCGCAGGAATCTACGCCACGAAGTTTTCCCGCTTTAATAACAATACCATCTTCCGGAAGCGGACCACCATCATGTCCGCCGGCCACTTTTCCTCCATCCAAAACAACAGGAACAAGGTCACCCTCTTTTACATTTGGCGCTCCGGTAACAATCTGCACGGTCATTGTTCCGACATCTACCTGACAAACAATTAATTTATCTGCATCCGGATGGCGTTCAATCTTTAAAATCTTTCCCACTACAATCTTGTCCAGATTTTTATCCAGACGCTCATAACTTTCTACCTTTGTACCGGTAAGTGTCATTGCATCAGAATATTCCTGATCGGTGCATTCCAATTCCGGTACATATGCTTTAATCCATGATAATGCTGAATTCATTATAATATCTCCTTCTATTATCCATCTTATTCGTAACGATTTACGATTCTTGCATCATTCCTATACAATAATTACACGCATGTTTCTTATCCAAAAATTATTTGCATGATTCTTATTCTGTAATTATTTATTCACTTATTTCAAAAGCGATTAAAACTGCTTCAGGAAACGTTCGTCATTTTCATACAAAAGACGCATATCATCAATTTCATATTTCAAAAGTGCAATTCGCTCAAGACCAACACCAAATGCAAATCCATTGTATTCATTCGGATCGATATTACACATCTTCAATACATTTGGATGTACCATGCCGCATCCGAGAATTTCAATCCAACCGGAGCCTTTGCAAAAACGACAGCCGCTTCCCCCACACTTAAAGCAGGAAACATCCATTTCAGCGGATGGCTCGGTAAACGGAAAATGATGCGGACGGAATTTACATTTGGTATCTTCTCCAAAAATTCCTTTGGCAAACTGATCCAAAGTTCCTTTCAAATCCGCAAAGGTAATATCTTTATCAATAACAAGTCCTTCAATCTGATGGAAGGACGGGGAATGGGTGGCATCCACTTCGTCCGCACGAAATACCCTTCCCGGTGCAATCATTTTTATAGGTAATTTGCCTTTTTCCATTTCATGAACCTGTGTGGAAGAAGTCTGGGTACGAAGAAGAATATCTCCGTTAATGTAAAAGGTATCCTGTTCATCCTTAGCCGGGTGATCGGCAGGAATGTTAAGCGCTTCAAAATTGTAATAATCCCGTTCCACTTCCGGTCCTTCCACCACCTCATAACCAAGTCCGATAAATATTCTTTCCACTTCTTCAAGTGCAATGGTATTCGGATGACGATGTCCTACATTCATCTTCTTTGCCGGAAGAGTAACATCAATCACTTCTTTCTTTAACTTTTCTTCCAGAATCTTCCCTTCAATTTTTTTCAAGGCTTCATTTAACTGGTTTTCAATGATTTCCCTTGTTTCATTAACAAGTTGTCCCACTTTCGGCCGCTCCTCCGGGGACACATCTTTCATACTTTTTAATACTGCAGTTAACTCTCCTTTTTTCCCGAGAATGTTCACCTTCACCTCATTCAGTTTTTCAAGACTGGACGATTCTTCAATACGGCGAAGGGCGTCTGCTTTAATCTGCTCCAATTTTTCTTTCATGACTCATTGTTCCTTTCTCATAAAATAAAAAAAGTCTCAAATATGCATTTTGCATATCTGGGACGAATTCAATCCGTGGTACCACCCGCATTCCGATTCCTCGGCACTTTTCAGGATAACGGTCCTATCCGTGAAACACTACTCGGCCATTGCTTTTCAGGTTTCCTGCTCCGGTGTGAAATTTCGAAGTTTTACGTTGCAACAAGGTTGCTTCCAGCCGATGACAACCTCTCTCTTGGATACCGCAAAATTCTACTTTGCACCATCACTGCATTTCACAATATAATCAAATACATTTTAAAGAATTGAGCCATTGTTGTCAAGGATTCTGTTCCAAACCATGCGGGGTTTCACTGACATTTTCGTGCAACAACTCATTCGTACTGCTGTTTTGGGATTGCTTTTCATTTCGCGCCGCTTCCCGCTTTGCCTTCTTTTCCATGCGCTTTTGCTTGCTTATTGCATGATGCTGCTCAAAATCCGACCATTTCGTATTTATGATGGCACCGAGCAAAACGATGTACATACAAAAATAAAGCCAGAACATCGCAATAATTAATGTGGTTAGACTTCCGTAATTGGAAAATCCGTCAAACCAGTCTACATATATGGAAAATGCCCAGGAAAATATCGCCCAACTGATGCTGGCAAACAAAGCTCCCGGAAACTGCTGCTTTACTGCCATCTTTCTGCAAGGCATAAATGCATATAAAAGCATAAAGAGAAGGGCATATAGTATCAGAAACATTACAAAACGGAATTGTAATACAAAAGAATAAAGATATTGAAAGGTGGGAATAACGGCAACAATTGCCTGATTTATTTTATTCCCGTAGACAATAATTACAAGAGACAAAAGCAATCCGGCAATCAAAACGATAATGGAAACGGATCCAAGCAATCGAAGCAAAAACCAATTTCTCTTTTCTTCCACTTCATTAACCGAATTCAGACCACTGATCAGCGCAAACACTCCTTTTCCTGCCGCCCACAGCGTAATCACCGCAGAAACAGAAATCAAAGCAACCCTGCTGTTATTAAATTCATAAATAATATTGCTGCACAGGGTTACGATATAACTCGGAAGCATATTCCCCAAAAATTCTATTAAGGAATCCATACTGATATTCGTATAAGGAATCACCGCACAAATCAGTATCGCTATGGGTACCAGCGACAAAATCAGAAAAAATGCAGCACTTGCCGCAAAAGAAGAAACATTACTTTTTTTAATTAATTTAGATATTTCCAGCCACTCATTTATTACCCAATGCATTTTGTCTGCCTCCGAATATGTAAAATATAGGTTCATCATCCTTTATTTTTATAAATGAACATCATTTACTTTATCCTTTGCAAATCGTTAATTGATATTATGTTAACATTATCAAAATAATTCGTCAAAATTTCCTCATAAGTTTTCCCCTGATTCGCAAGATAATTTGCTCCATACTGGCTCATTCCGACCCCATGCCCAAATCCCTGGCCGGAAATAAAATATTGAACAATTTCATCTCCCGATTTAACAATTTGCAGTTGAAAAAAACCGCTTGGGACAAGATTTAATTCTTTTTGCGTACCATCCTGAAGAAGAATTGTATTGTTTTCTCCTCCCAGAACATAACGAATATTATATTCGCCCCAAATCTCTATTACTTTATCACCGGAGGATATTTTCAGACAGTGAACCACCTCTCCCTCCAGACGATACGTAATTTCCATATCGGTTATGGCACCCAGGGAACTCAGATCATCAAAATTGGCAGTTACCGCTTTTTCATTTGCTATACATCTTTCCATGATGCGTGCAAGAATTCTGTCATGTATTCCTTCTTCCGAAAGCAAAGTCCAGCGATACCATGGACAAGCCTTTTCCAACTCCCCATAGTTATGGGAAGACAAATAAGGCTCACTATGCAGATTCTCGTAATCCCATATGGCATCTGTTGTAGAAGTCCCACCGCAGCAGGAATAATAATAAGCCCAGATTGGCTCCTCCTCATAGACCAGTATTTCTCCCCGGGTGGCTTCCACCGCTTCCGCTACACGCTCCGACAACTCGTAAATCTTATATTCCTGAAACATCATCGTATCATCCACATCTGCATAATAGGAAGCCAACCTCTCCTGCCTCATTTGTTTCATTGCATAAGTACGGGCACAAACCGCCTGAGCCTTTAATGCTTCCATCGGAAAATCCGCCGGCATTTCCGCCTGGACAACATAGGAAAGATAAACTTCCAAATCCACATGATTAATCACATAATAGAGTTCTTCTCCATTTGCAGATATCAGCCGGCTATCTGCTATCAGCATTTCGCCCGGATATTTCGTCAGAATATCCGATTCCATAATTTCTTGTCGCGTCCAGCCGTAAGAACCGTCCGGTGCAGTAATCAGCACCCGGATTACCGAACCGTCTTCTTCCTTTCTATTTTCTTCTTCCCTTTCTACCATGAGACTTTTGTTTCGATTTTCTTCATACATTTTTTGCATTCGATTTTCATATATATCCAATCCTTCCGCCATTTCCCCTGCGATATATAAATCTCCCTTCCTTTGGGGTGTTAGAGGGGCGTTTACCGGGAACGTATTTTCAAAGATCTTTGGAATAATCCGCGACTGCTCTTCTCCATTTTTGGAAATAAAAATCAAACCGAGAAGCATTCCGGTTAAGAAAAGCATACGAATTGGAAATGAGCGATTTTGTTTCATTACGACCCCCTACATCATTTTCGCAAAAAATCTGCATGATATCCGGTATGGAACCGTGTTTTCACTACCTTTCTATGCAGAAAAAAAGAACCCACGCATCTACATGCATGGGATCTTTGGTACCTCTGCCATCGCTTTCCAATGTGTAACTGAAACCCCTAAATGCGATCCCTATCTTTGACTCCTAGCTTCGCTAGGTGGGTAACCGCAAACATATTTCTGCCTTCCACACTTCGGAGGCCTGACATCAACATGAAGATATAGGAATCCCGTTTAAAGTAATGTAGGATCAAACTAATAGAGATCTGGAACATTTAGGTTAATTTCATTATAGCGTAGAATATGGTTTACAGCAAGTTAAACACTATGAGATTCTCTATCAAATTATTATGCAAAACAGAGATTAAATAGCACTCTTTTTTATTGATTTTGTCATTTCTCTAAGCCATTTCTTTTCATCATCATCCATATATTCCGATAATTTGGCATATACCGATTCATGATATTGATTCAAAAGTGCTAAATCTTTCTCTTCCATTTCCTCCGGATCTATCCCCTCCAAATCAATCGGGACAAAGGTCAAAGGTTCAAATCCAAGGAATACTCCATCCGGACTTTCTCCTTTTTTAGTACATAGCAAAATCGTTTCCAGTCGGATTCCATGGCTGTCTGCCACATAGACACCCGGTTCATCGGAAACTATCATACCAGGAATCAGAGGCTCATCCTTACTTCTTTTCTGCCAGGAAATGTTGTGCGGCCCTTCATGCACATTCAGTATATAGCCGATGCCGTGACCGGTTCCGCATTTATAATCAAGAAATAACTCCCACATCGGTTCACGTGCGAGAATATCCAGATTCCGACCGGTACATCCATCCAGAAATACAGCATTCATCAGACGAAGCATGCCCGTACAGACATGGGTATATTGTTTTTTGATTTCGTCACCAATTTCCCCAAGAACAATACTTCTGGTAACATCTGTAGTTCCTCCAAGATATTGTCCGCCGGAATCTACCAGCAAAATTCCTTCCTGCTTTAAAATGGCATCCTTCCCGGGAACCGGTTCGTAATGCATCATTGCCGCATTTGCATTATATGCACTAATGGTAGGAAATGAGAAATCCAAAAAACCATCAATATTACGACGCAAATTATCTAAATAATTTGCTACGGAACACTCACTATGAACTGCCCTACTTAATATTTCCTTTTTGATCCAATAAAGGAAGCGGGTCATTGCAAGGCTATCCTTAAGATAGGTTTCTTTTATATTTTGTATTTCAACTTCATTCTTAACTGCTTTCCATTTTTCCGTAGGGTTGGTCAAAAATATAGGCTCTCGCAATTGCAGACATATTTGCTCCAGCCGATAATTGGTTGCACTCCGATCCAGCATAATAAATGAATCCTTCTTTTCCTGCAAAAGTTCAGGAAGCAATTCGGTCACCCGGTGATAAGGCAGGCAGCATACATCAAGGTCATCCAGTTTTTCTTTTACCTGCGCGGTCAGCGTCTCATCTTTGACAAAAAGGTATACTTTTCTTTCCAGAAAAAGTGTGTAGGCATAAAATACGGGATTGCAGGCAATATCGCTGCCACGCAGATTAAACAACCACATCTGGTCATCCAGTTTTGAAAGGAAGTAAGAATCGGCTCCATAACGCTCCATTTCCGTAAAAACATCTTCGATTTTTTCCTTTGCACTTTTTCCTGTTATGGATTCCGGAAGGCAATAAGAAACTGACGCACTGTCATTAGGACGTTCCTTTCCCCAGAGCAAATCCACCGGTGTTTCTTCGAAAATCAGTTTTCCTTCTTTACTTTTCATAAGGTCTGCCAGACGATTGCCTTCCACTGCCGGAACCAGCATTCCGTCAAAGCCAAGGGTACTTCCTTCTTCCATGGTATTGGAAAGGTATTCGATAAGAGACGGATAACCCGGCGTATTCATCTTCATCAATTTCAAGCCGGAATTATGCAATTCCTTTTCCGCCTGCACAAAATAACGCCCATCGGTCCAAAGCAAACCTTCCTTTGGCCCGATGAGTAGCAATCCGTTCGATCCGGTAAATCCGGACAAATATTCTCGTTGTTTGTAATAGTCATTAATATATTCCGATAAATGAGGATCTGCGGTAAAGATGATAAAGTAATCCATTCCCTTCTTCCTCATTATGGTTCGAAATTCTTGAATTCGTTCCCGTATCATATGCGCCATCTTTTCATTTATTAAATTATTGATACTGCCACATTTAAGACATAAATTCCTTAGTGGAAGAAGACCCGATTCGATCGCAACCGGCTGCAAGAAAATCTGCCAGCGCCTGTTTGGTGCGAATTCCTCCCGCCGCTTTGATTTTCACCTCTGATCCGATATGGGCTTTCATAAGCGAGATATCCTCCAGCGTTGCACCATTGGTGCCAAAACCGGTGGAAGTTTTAATATAATCAGCCTTCGCCTGTGTCACAATCTCACACATCCGGATTTTTTCTTCCTCGGTCAGATAACAGGTTTCAATAATCACCTTCAAAATCTTACCGGCACAAACCTTCCGAATCTGAAGGATTTCATCCAGAATTTTATCGAAATCCCCGTTCTTCACATCCCCGATATCAATTACCATATCAATTTCATCCGCACCATCTTCCACTGCACATTGCGCCTCTGCAACCTTTGCTTTCGTGGTGCTGTAGCCCAGCGGAAAACCGATAACGGTACAAACAGTAAGATTTTCCCTGTATTTTTCTTTCACCCTGCCAACATAAGAAGGTGGAATGCAAACACTTGCCGTATGATATAAAATTGCTTCCTCACAAAGTTTCCAAATATCCTCCAGAGAAGCAAATGCCTTTAAAAGAGTATGGTCAATTTTACCGATAGCCTCATCCCGATTCTGAAGAAACGTATCCTCAAAATCCTGTCCAAAAGAAAGGAGATTTTTTTTCATGTCTTCCATCTGAAGCACCTTCTCAATTCTGGCCAACATTACCTCCTCTGCAAAAGGTTTCGTGATAAAATCAATGGCTCCCATCTGAATTCCCCGGATCTCGCTTTCCGTCTCCGTATCCGCAGTCAGAAAAATAATGGGAATGGCAGCGGTTTTCGGATTCAGACGAATCTGCTCCAAAACCTGATAACCATCCATTTCCGGCATTTTAATATCAAGTAAAATTAAATCCGGTATATTCTTTTCCAAAAACTTCAACGCCTGTTTCCCAGACTTCGCCATAGAAAGACGGTAATAGGGTTGCAGTACCTCTGCCGCCATACGCAAATTAGTAGCGGCATCATCCACCATTAAAATATGTTTCATAACTTTATCCATAATTTATTTTATTGCCTTTTCGGTTTTTGGTTTCAGACACACAAATCCGAAAAGGACTAATTTTATTTCAAAAATACGTCCCGGAATTACTTCTCAATTCCAAGGAATGATTTCACCATGTTCTCCATCTCTTCTGTTTCACAGACGGTATCATGTAAAACCGGTGCACTGCGGATATCTTCAATTGCCTGAGGAACCGCCACTTGGGAAACCTTACAAAGTTCATCGATCAATGCAAAATCCTCCACTGCACCATATTTTTCATCAATTGCAGTCATAACGCTTCTGCCAAACTTATAGGGGCTGGCTGTGGAAGCAATCACTGTTGTTGTGGCATCACCGGTTGCCTTCTTATAATCATCAAAGACAACTCCAGCCACTGCGGTATGGGTATCAATCACATAGCCGGTCTTCTCATACAAATCATGAATTTTCGCTTTTGTCTTCTCCTCATCTGCATAGCCGCCAACAAAATCTTTTAAGGCCGCCTTCATTTCCTCTGTAATTGCATATTTTCCGTCTTTGGAAAGTGATTGCATTAAAGCAAGATTCATCTGTGCATCACAGCCGCAAGCCTGGTAAATCAGTCGTTCCAGATTGCTGGAAATCAAAATATCCATGGACGGGGAAGAAGTTAAAATAAACGGCCGGTTACGATCATATTCTCCGGTCCGGAAGAAATCAAATAATACCTTGTTTTCGTTGGAAGCACATATTAACTTACCAATCGGAAGGCCAAGATTTTTTGCATAATATGCCGCAAGGATATTACCAAAATTACCGGTAGGAACCACAACATTAATTAGTTCACCCTCTGTAATCTTTCCGTTCCGAAGAAGATTCGTATAAGCGTAAACATAATACACAATCTGCGGTACCAGGCGGCCAATGTTAATAGAGTTGGCAGAAGAGAATACAAATCCATGCTCCTTCAATGTTTTCTCCAGTTCCTTATCGGAAAACATTTTCTTCACACCGGACTGTGCATCATCAAAATTACCATGAATTCCTATGACCTTCACATTTTTCCCCTTCTGGGTTACCATCTGCTTTTCCTGTATGGCACTGACACCGTTCTTTGGATAAAATACAACAATTCTTGTGCCTTCCACATCCGCAAAACCTGCAAGAGCCGCTTTTCCTGTATCTCCGCTGGTCGCAGTCAAAATAACAATTTCATCCTTCAAATGATTCTTTTTCGCAGAAGTAATCATTAAATGTGGCAAAATGGATAATGCCATATCTTTAAATGCAATGGTTGCGCCATGGAATAACTCCAGATAATATGCTCCGTCAGCATAAACCAAAGGAGCAATTTCCTCTGTATCAAATTTGCTGTCATAGGCATTATTAATACAGGCCATCAATTCTTCTTTGGTGAAATCCGTAAGGAAAAGTTTCATCACCTCATAAGCTGTGGTTTTATAATCCAGATTCTTTAACTGGCCAATTGTCTTATCAAATTTTGGCAGGTGATCCGGTACAAACAAACCACCGTCTTTCGCCAATCCCTGAAGAATTGCCTGAGAGGCGGTCACCTTTTCTGCTGCATTTCTAGTACTGCTATACATGATTTCCATAGTAAAAGCTCCATTCTTTTGAATTTTTTATCAATTCCCATCTTATTTTGGGAAATACGCAATATTCTTTATAATAAATTGCGTTATTTACCCTTTACTGCGTAAAAGTATAACATAACAAAAACACCCTTGCAAACAAGCGCTTATTACAAAACAATATTTACATGGATGCATAAAATTCATGTCCCCCATAGGAAAACAACCGCGTCAATGAATTGTCAAACCAACTTGCTTTTTCATTGCTGACTGCATTTCGTGCCATAAAATACATGGCGCCGCGGGACTCATCTTCTCCGAGCAAAGCCCGCTCCACAGCATCCTTGCTTTCCTCGGAAACCACTACGGTATAATATCTTCCGTCCCGAATCGGAGAGAATTGATATACACCGTTTTGATGTTGAAAAATCACGCCCTCGATTGTGTCCGGAAAATGGCTGCTTTTCAAACGATTCAAAACTACATTGGCCACCAGAATTTTTCCTTGTATATCTTCTCCGCCAGCTTCTGCTTCCACGATTCTTTCCAGCATTGTGCGTTCTTCCTGCGATAATTCCACAATATACTGTTTTTCCAGAGAATCACAGACAATGGTGAGCGGTGTGCCCGTTACTTCCCCAGTTATAACCAAAGTAGGTTCTAAAACGGTGGGATTTAAATCTTCCATTTTTTCAGAAACTCCGGCATTTCCCAAAATATCATCTGTGCTCTCCGAAGCAGAACCTACACTATCCAATACAACGCCTGAACTTTCTACCGCAGATGGTGGATAAGTACCATTTAACAGGAAATGCATCCACGCTTTTCGATTCCCGTCCTTTGAGGCACAAAGAAGCAGGAACAAAAGATTCAAAGCAATAAGCACTATGCAAAATTTTCGATACACTACAAAACCTCCTGCATTTACTCCTAAAAGTCTATGCAGACAGGCTGTAAAATATGATTAACTTGTCTCACAATTTTATTATGAATTGGTCATAATCCCATCAAACAACAAATTACGGTCTTATCGGACAGAATTTTGTTTTTTCCATTTTATGTTATACTATTTTTAATTCTATGTTTGAAAAGCCAACGAAGAACAGAAAGAAAAAGGTTATGGAGCAACATCTTCCCGGGGTTTACATTGCCCGTAAAAAAGACAATTCCATATATTATCGTGCCTCCCTCACCTGGAAACAGAAACACATCAGTCTGGGAAGTTTTTCCGATGCCCGGCAGGCACATCAGGCTTATATGGAAGCCGGCAATATTCTTCACGACCCCACTATCCATATTATGGATTATGAAAAACTGCAGCCGCAGCTTTCCTTCGAAAAATGGGTTTGTCTCATTAATTTGAGGGATAACGGAATTTATCTCCATAATCCCATCTATATTCGTCCAAAAATGTTTTATTACTACTATAGTCCTATTGAGATGTATAAATTCGATGTAGAAGATTTATTTTTCTACAGTTCTCATAAACTAATGAAAAGGGGAAGTCACCTTTTCGTTTCGGAATATGGAATGCAGACAAATATTGCTTCCCGTTACGGAATAAAAAACAATGCCGTCCCTGGAAAAGATTATGAATTTATCAATGGGGATCCCACCGATTACCGTTATTCCAACATTCGAATTAAAAATCAATACCATGGGGTTTCCTATGTTTCTTACCGGGGTAAAATGCAATACCGTTGCCGCATCCATTTACGCGGCTATTTTATTGTCGGGTATTATGATTCGGCAGAGACGGCGGCAATTGCATATAACAAAGCCATTGATCTGCTGAAAACAAAAGGATGTAAAAAATCCTATACCATCAATCGGGTGGATGGTATAGGACCTGCGGAATATGCGGAGCGTTATCACCGAATAAAAATATCCGACAAAATCATGAAATTCGATCCAGCCGATTATTTCAAGGAATAATCCACAAAAGAAATGCTGAGCTGTGCCCCGCCGCTGATTCCTTCTATGGAGGCGGCATTTGCATATTGCCACATGGAAAACTCATAAGGATAATCCGGAATATCCTGTGGCTGGGAAAGCCAAATATCATAACCAATCATGGAACCCAGGGAATATTTCTGAATCAGCCATTCTTTCGTCGCATAAAGCATCGGCAAATACCCTGCATCCTGAACCGTATCCATAAACTTTAATGCAATATTGGTTCTTTGCATTTTTTGCAGATTGTCTGCCCGTCCGGTTTCATGGGGAATGCTTCCCATCTGGAAAACAACCGGGAAATCAATATCAAAAGGTTCCAAATTTTCAATTACGAAATTTGCCTCTTCTTCGGCCTCTTCTTCTGTGGTGGCTTCTGAAAAGAAAATAATTCCAACCATAAGCCCTGCATCCTTAGCCCGGCGTACATTATCAGCAAAATATTCATCCAATGTCAGCTCTCCGGACTGAAATCCTCTCTGTCCAAGCCGAATCATTACAAAATCCACCCCGGCATGTCGCAAAGCCTGAAAATCAACATAATCCTGAAGTTTAGAGATGTTTGCTCCCACAAGAGAAACCTTAGTGTTATTTTCATAATATTTCAGTAAGTTGTTCTGATAAACAAAATTGGAATACTCATAGGTATTTCTGCCAAGATAAGGATTGATTTCCACCCACTCCTCGCTTCCGTCCTCATGCACAATTCGCGTGTGCAATCCGTCCTCAGAAACCGGAACTTCCTCTTCCGAAGCATCCTCTGTGTCTGTCTCTTCACCATCCTGCAAATGAGCCTGTTCTAATTCCTCGGAAACATCCCAAATATCCAGATCATCCGCAGTAAGGGAACTGCCGGAAATAAGTTCATCCACACTGTCCTCAATCTGGGATTGAATGGAATGCTCCTGTTCCATCTCTGCAATAATTCGGTCATAAGAATTAATGGATACATTACCGGAAACCGCATCAGACGAAGGTGTTTCTCGTCCCCTGAAAATCTGCGGGTTCATAAAAAGCACCAAAAACAGAATCAAAAGAAAAACGCCGCTGAGACTTATAATCACCTTCGAAAACAGACTCATACCGGAATTTTTCCTGCGAAATGAGGCAATTTCATTCAAATATTCCTCATCCTCCGCATCGGTCGAAAGATAATCAGTTTCTTCCTCATCGAATTCCGGAAGTTCATCAAAATCCCCACGGATTTCCCGGTCAATTTCATTATCAATTTCAAATTCAAAACGATTCTCTTTCTTCATACTCTGCATTTCCCTCCAAGCAGTTCTCTTTCTTCATTCCCTGCTATTTCTTCCAAGCAGTTCTCTTTCTTCATTCCCTGCTATTTCTTCCAAGCAATTCTCTTTCTTCATACTCTGCATTTCCCTCCAAGTTGTTCTCTTTCTTTATTCCCCGCTATTTCTTCCAGCCTGTTCTCTTTCTTTATTCCTCGATTTCCTCTTCAAGTGGTCATGCCTTTGCAAAGAAAGGATTCTTCGCTAAAATAATATGCAACAGAATTATACCTTTCAAGGAGATTACGAAATCAATGAATCGGAAATTTCAAAATCAGAATCAACAAAAGCAACACATTTTCACGGTTGCATTTTGTTTTCTCATAATGTTACTATGTGCAGGTTGTCAGAGGAACGAAGAACCCACTACCATACAAGGCTTTTATTTTGATACATTTATCAGCATTACCTTTTATGAACCGGTTTCCGATGAAATCAAAACCGGCTGTCTTGACCTTTGTTCCTATTATGAAAATCTACTTTCCGCAACCAAAGAAGGAAGCGACATTTATCGCATTAACCATTCCAATGGGAATCCTTGCACCGTAAACGATGAAACCATGGAACTTCTTCAGATTGCATACGAATACGCCAGTATTACGAATGGGAAATGCGATTTTACGATTCGCCCTGTTTCTTCCCTTTGGGATTTTACAAATCCGCAAAACACAGAACTTCCTGAACAAGCCATGTTAGAGAATGCCTTGCAACATGTGAATTATGAAAATGTGGTTCTGGATGGAAATACCGTTACATTAGCCGATCCCGACATGCAACTGGACCTTGGTTTCATAGCAAAAGGATTTATTGCAGATAAAATCAGTTCTTATCTTCAAAGTCGGCAAACGGAAAACTGTCTGATTAATCTTGGGGGAAACCTGCTCCTAATGGGTTCTCATAAAAACGGGCAGCCGTATCGTATCGGTATTGAAAAACCTTTTGATACAACTGCCCCTATCGTTACCATGCAACTTACCGACACCAGTGTGGTTACCTCCGGCGTATACCAACGTTATTTTCGAAACAATGAAAACCTTTACCATCACCTCCTGGATCCCTCCACAGGCTATCCGGTAAACAATGGGCTTTTCAGTGTCACCATAATCGGGCCGAGTTCCACCCATTGTGATGCACTAAGCACCTGTTGTTTTCTATTAGGTCTTGATAACGGTCTTGCTCTCATCAACCAATCGGAAGGATACGAAGCCCTTTTTATCACAGAAGATTATGATATTATTACCTCAGCTAATTTTCCGGCATATGAGTAAAATATCAGATGCATTTCTTCGGACATTTTTCTGCACATACACCGCATTGTACACATTTTTCATAATCGATTTTTGCCAGAAATTCATTTACTTCCACTGCCTGATTCGGACAATTGCGCTGACACATTCCGCAACCGATACACCCTACTTCACAGGCTTTCATCACAACCGGTCCTCTTTCTTTGGAAGAACAGGAAACCCGGTATTTGGATTTTTGTGGTACAAGTTCAATTAAATTCTTAGGACAGGCTGCAACGCATTTCCCACAGGCTTTGCATTTTTCTTCGTCTACCTTTGCAATTCCGTCAACCACATGAATGGCATCAAAAGGACATTCCTTTACACAGGTGCCAAATCCAAGACAGCCGTAATTGCAACTCTTTGGTCCGCCGTTTGATACAAACCCCAACATACGGCAATCCTGCATTCCCTGATATACATAGTCGGTTTTCGCTTTGTTACAATCTCCGGCACATTTCACAAATGCTACCATCTTTTCGCTGCTTCCGGCGGAAACGCCCATAATTTCGCCGATTTTTTCTGCGACGGGATCTCCTCCCACAGGGCAGCCGTTTACCGGAGCCTCACCTTTTGCAATTGCTGCGGCAAGCCCGGAACAACCGGCAAAACCGCATCCTCCACAATTATTTCCCGGTAACACACCAAGAATTGCTTCTTCTCTGGGATCGGTTTCCACTTTAAGTTTCTGTGCTGCAATGCCGAGAAATAATCCGATGCATAGTCCAATCAGACCAATTACGACAACAGCAATGATTATCGCATTCATATCCATATTTTCATACCATCCTTCCTACAGCAATCCCGAAAATCCGCAAAATGCTATGGCCATTAATCCGGCCGTCACCAACACAATCGGCATTCCCTGAAATGCTTTTGGCACATCATTATAACGCATTTTTTCCCGAATACCTGCAAGAATGCAAATGGCAATGGCAAATCCCAAAGCCGTAGCAAATCCATTTACCACTCCGTAAAGAATGTTGTATTCCTGCTGTACATTGGTAAGTGCTGTTCCCAGCACTGCGCAGTTGGTGGTAATCAGAGGTAGAAACACGCCCAAAGATTGATATAAAGACGGGATTTTCTTTCGCAGGAACATTTCCACAAATTGAACCAGGGCAGCAATCACCAGAATAAAAACAATGGTTTTCAAATATTCAATTCCCAATTTTTGCAAAACAAACTGATAGATGATTCCGGAAACCAGAGAGGCAAGTGTAATTACAAAAATAACAGCCCCTCCCATGCCGGCGGCAGTTTTCAATTGTTTGGATACTCCAAGGAAAGGGCAAAGACCGTAAAACTGGCTCAGTACCACATTGCTTACCAGCGCAGAACCTACTGCAATAATTAATATTTCTTTCATCGCTTCACTTATCATCTCCGCTCACTCTCCTTTCCCTGCTTTTTTCCAATGGCTTCTCCGGTTCCATCCGGATCATAAAACCGATGGATGCAACCTGTATCAGAGCAATTAGCACAATCGCTTCCGCAACCGGTCTGAATCTTGGAATCAATTCCTTTTTCCAATTGCTTTCTCTTTATCACATTTTGAATTGCCGTCAGGAAAGCAAGAATAAAAAATGCTCCCGGGGCCATAACAAAAATGGCAATCGGTGACTGTTGCCCCAACCAATCAATAAATCTCTGTGGCATATGAACCATGGCAGACAGTTCAACAAACGAAATCTGAAATACCTTGTGGGCTCCAAGCATTTCCCGGACAAGTCCGATTATCGTAAGGGCACAGGTAAATCCAAGTCCCATTCCGATTCCGTCCATGGCAGAAAGAAATACATTATTTTTTGAAGCAAAACTTTCCGCTCTGCCCAAAATAATACAGTTAACTACAATTAGCGGAATAAACATACCAAGCGCATCATTCAAGGATGGCAGATAAGCCTCCAGAAATTGCCCCACAATGGTAACAAAAGAAGCGATGATGACAATAAATGCAGGGATGCGCACTTTATCCGGAATCACATTTCGCAGCAGGGAAATGATAATATTACTCATCATAAGAACGACGGTAGTTGTTAATCCCATGCCAAGACCGTTGATTGCAGATGTTGTAACCGCCAATGTAGGACACATACCCAGCATTAAGACGAAGGTTGGATTTTCTTTCAATAACCCGTTAAGGAATACCCCAATCGGAGATACCTTCTTCGATTTACTATCCGGTGAAGTATTACTCATTTCCCATTCCTCCCTTCGATAAAATCATATCGAAATATCCAAGCCCGGCGTTAACACCATTGACAAAAGCATTGGTGGTAATGGTAGCCGAACTAATGGCATCGATTTCATTCTCTGTCGTACTTCCGTTTTTGGTATAAACAAATTCTTCTACATTTTTATCGGTAAACTGCGGAACAAGAATTTTGTCAGCTTCCAAACCGAGTCCCACCGTTTCATTGGTGCTCAAAATGGATACCGCATTTAAGGTTCGGTCAAGACGAATTCCCATTGCTATCGTAATGGCACCGCCATATCCTTCCTTGTTGATAACAGAAACCACATACCCCAACAGGTTTCCGGCACTGTCATAAGCTGCATAAATTTCTGAAATATCATTTTTTGCATATGCGTTCTGCCAGTTGGTATAAGAGGGCAGGCTCCGGTCAAAATCCATCAATTCAAACCGTGATGCGTCTGCAAACACCGTTTCACAAGCTTCCTGTTTTTGTTTCAACTGTTGCTGTGCAATAGGTTCTTTTGTAAGTTCATTTACGAAGGCAAGAAGAATACCAGCCACCACCGTAATTGCAAATAAAATCAGGGAATCTTTCAAAATTTGTTTCATTATGCATTCCCTCCTTTATTTTTCACTTTACCGAAACTTTTCGGGACACAGCATTTATCAATTAACGGGACCAACAGATTGCCAATAATTATAGCGTAGGAAACACCCTCGGCAGAAGGGCCGAACAAACGGAATATACCGGTCATACATCCAAGGAAGATTCCGTATAGTACCTGCCCTTTCTTCGTAATCGGTCTGGTGGCATAATCGGTCGCCATAAAGAAAGCGCCCAGCATCAAACCGCCGCCGGCCAGTTGACATGCTACATAATAAAAGTCCAGGCCTCGTCCCGAAAAAGCGAGCAAAAACATAACAAAACTTAACAGATAAGTACCGCAAACATATAAATCAATCACACCAAACCATATTAAAATGCAGGCTCCAAGTACAATGGCAACCATAGAAGTTTCTCCAATGGTTCCGGCGGTATTTCCCCAGATCATATCCTGCAAATGGACGGTTTCCCCATTTCGGATTGCCTGAAGAGGTGTTGCCCCGGAAAATCCATCATAGGCAAAATCCGTCATGATTTTCGGAAAAGAAATGAGCAGAAAGCATCTTGCTCCAAGCGCAGGATTCATAAAATTCTGTCCCAATCCGCCAAATAACATTTTAACAACAACAATAGCAAACACACCGCCCAGCACCGCAATCCACCAAGGAGCATTCGGCGGCAAATTAAGTGCCAGCAAAAGTCCGGTAACCACAGCGGAAAAATCAGAAATCAGCACCTTCCGTTTGGTTGCCAGATCAAACAATAATTCGGACACAACACAAGTCGTAATGGAGACGAGCACCAGCAAAGCCGCATGAATTCCAAAATGATAAATTCCTACTCCTGTTGCCGGTAACAAGGCACAGACAACGGTAAACATGATTCTGCTTGTACTGTCTTTCGAACGAATGTGTGGGTTCGATGAAACATTCATCAATTCACTCATTTCTTTTTCTCTCCTAATCCATTCTCATATATTTCTATTTCTTTCGCTTTGCCAGCATAATTTTCCGCATGGATTTAATGGACTGTGCCAGATATTTTTTCGCAGGACATACATAACTGCAGCTTCCGCACTCCACACATTCCATTCCGTCCATCTGTAGGAATCGTTCTTCATCATTATGCTCTGCTACTTCTGCCAATGGACCCGGTATCAATCCGGAAGGACAAGCTTCCATACAACGGCCGCAATTGATACAAGGCGATGGTTCGCAGGCAGCAACATCATCTTTGCTCATACATAACAGTGCGGAAGAGGTTTTGATTACAGGAACATCCAAATCAAATAAGGCAAATCCCATCATAGGACCACCGGAAATAATTTTCTCCGGCTGTTTCTTAAATCCTCCTGCTTCCTCCACCAGTTCGCTGTAAAGTGTTCCCACGCATACATCGAAATTTCTCGGTGACTTAATCGCATCTCCCGTCACAGTAACAATTCGATGGGTTAATGGTTTTCCGTAATCAATGGCATTACAAACAGAAATTACCGTATCCGCATTATTAACCACGCAACCGGCGTCAGCAGGCAGCATTTTCGAATTAATCGCCCGCCCGGTAACCGCATAAATCAGTTGTCGCTCGGATCCTTGTGGATATTTCGTCTTCAGGGCTCTGACCAGAATATTCGGATTATCGGCCACTTTTTCCTTTAAGAGTTTGATACAATCCGGTTTGTTATCTTCAATTGCCAAAATTCCCTGTGCATTTGGAAAAAGAGACAAAATTATTTCCAATCCCCGCACTAATTTTTCCGGTTCTTCCAGCATTTTACGATAATCACTGGTAAGATAAGGTTCACATTCTGCACAATTCACAATCACATATTCAATTTTTTCCGGTTCCTTCGGAGAAAGTTTAACATGTGTGGGGAATCCGGCACCCCCCATTCCCACAATTCCCGCAAGGGAAATGATGCGAATTACATCCTCCCGTTTCATATCCGCAAAGGTCATATTATGAATCGGAGCAGCTTCTTCATAAGCCCCATCATTCTCTATTACAATACAATTAACATTATCTCCTGTCACCACTCTTCTGGGTTCAATGCCTTTTACAATTCCGGAAACCGAAGCATAGATTGGTGCAGAAACAAATCCACCCGCTTCTGCAATCATCTCCCCCGCCAGAACTCTTTGCCCCTTTTCTACAATTGGTTTTGCAGGTGCTCCGATATGTTGTGACAATGGGTAATACAGATTTCCCTTTGGTAATACCGCTTTAATCGGTTTATTTTTGGACAAATCCTTTCCGTCGTATGGATGAATTCCACCACGAAATGTAAATCTTGCCATTTTATATACCATACCTTTCCGGGCCTGCAGAGAAAACTGCATGGCCAATCATTGTTTTCCACGCCTCTTTCATTATACTGATTTTTGCTCAAAAAAACTACTTAAAAAACGCATCCTATGTTATTATTATAATAAAGAAATTAAATGAGAAAACTCATATGCAATAAGTTGAGAGAGATGAAAGACTTATATGCAATAAAATGGGAAATACAAAAAACTTATATGCAATATGTTGAGAGAAATGATTTGGAGAAATAAAGTATGAAGACTTTCGTTACTGATTTAGGAACGCTTTGTCCGGCATATCCCGTTGAGAATTTAGCGGATAAATCTTCCGTTTTATTTTTAGATATAGAAACTACCGGCTTTACCGCACGCAACTCTAATCTTTATCTGATTGGAGCCGTCTATTATTCGGAAGAAGAATGGCATACAATACAATGGTTTGCCGAAAAATACGCCGAAGAACTGCAACTGCTGACTGCATTTTTTGATTTTGCGTCCAACTATAAATTCTTGATTCATTACAACGGAAACCAGTTTGATATTCCATATTTGCTGGGAAAATGTCAGCAATACGAACTCGCAAGCAATTTTGATGCTTTCAGCGGCATTGATATATATCGCCGCATCAATCCATATCGGGATATTCTTTCCCTTTCTGATTTGAAGCAAAAAACGATCGAAGAATTTCTGGGTCTGAACCGGGAAGATCCTTTCAGCGGAAGGGAATTAATCAGCAAATATCATGATTTTGTTTGCTCCGGAGACGAAACACTATCTCATGAAATTTTATTACATAATGAAGAAGATTTGAAAGGCATGTTAAAGATTATTGAAGTTCTTGCCTATGCAGATTTGTTTCACAAAAACATCCGTGTTATGAAAGCACAGGCAAGTTATTACCAAAATGCCAGCCAGAAACGGTGTCAGGAAATTATTATGAAACTTAAATTGGAAACACCTCTCCCCGTTCCTTTTTCTTTTCGCGGCGCCGGTTGTTATTTCTCCGGTTCCGGCCAGGAAGGTTCCTTAAAGGTGCCTTTGTATGAAGAGGAAATGAAATACTTTTATTCCAACTACAAAAACTATTATTATCTTCCGGCAGAAGATGTAGCCATGCACAAATCAGTAGCCACCTTTGTGGATAAAGAACATAGAATTCAGGCTACGGCAGCAAACTGTTATACACGAAAGAAATCCTTATTTTTGCCACAGTGGGATACCGTATTTACCCCGTTCTTCAAACGGGACTATCGGTCAAAAGAACTATTTTTTGAATTGACGGATGATTTCAAAAGGAGTCGTTCCGGTTTTAGCATGTATGCCAGTCATGTTTTGCAGGCCATGCTGAAAAATTGTTAAATCAAAATGTCATAATCAATCATAATACTAAGGTTTTGCAAAAACTGTGTAAGGCGTTGCATAAATTTATGCAACGCCTTTAATTGATATAATATAAATTTGAAATTGTATGAAAGATTACGCCTTTGCTTCTCCTATCTTTTCATAAAAGAAAGAATTCTTTCTGGCAAATCCAATCTCATGATAGTTTACAATCTGTTCGGTACTTCCGATAAACAAAATTCCTTTTTGTTTTAAAGAAGCATTAAATTTGCGAAAAATAGAATCCTTGGCTTCTTCCGTAAAATAAATTAAAACATTACGGCAGACAATAAAATTGCAATCCTTAAGGAATTTATTTTCCAATAAATTCTGTTCGGAAAATTCCACGCAATCTTTGATACACTGCTTAATTTGATAAGAATTGCCTATTTTATCAAAATATTTCTTCTTGAATTCCTCAGGCACTCCGGCAATTGATTTCTCGTTGTACAGCCCTACTTTTGCCTTTGCAAGAATCTGTTTGTCGATATCTGTAGCATAGATTTTTATCTGATTTAAAGGCAGGAATTTTGAAAACACCATCACCAACGAATAAGGCTCATCTCCGGTCGAACAGGCGGCGCTCCATATCTTCAACCGATTGCCGAATCGATTCATTAATTCCGGAATAATCTGCTTTTCCAGATATTCCCACTGTTCCGGATTCCGATAAAATTCAGAAACATTTATGGTAAGATAACTGATAAATTCCTCAAAAACCTTGCGATCACGTTTCAACAAATCCACAAATTCCTGATAGGAATCAATGCCCTGTCTTTTAATCAAAGAATCGATTCTGCGTTTCATCTGCTTCTCTTTATAGGAATTCAAATCAATCCCGGTCATTTCCATAATACATTTTTTTAAATATTCATAGTCATATGTCATATCGTCATACCTGATTCGATTTAGAGAAAAAGGGACAACGCTTTCGCGAGTCCCTTTCTAAAATCTTATCCTTCAGCAAAATTAGTTTTCTGTTTCATCTGTGTTTTCTTCCACAGGTGTTCCAACCTGATCTCCAATGGTTGTCTTTGTGCTTAAACTAATCTTTTTATTATCCACATCAAGGCCAACCACTACAGCTTCAATCTCATCCCCAACCTTAAATACATCTTCCGGTTTATCCACGTGATTGTTGGAAATCTCAGATACATGAAGAAGTGCATCAATGCCCTGCTCCAACTGAACAAATGCACCATACTCAATCATTCTTGCAATCTTTCCTTTAACGATTGTACCGACTGCATATTTTTCTTCTGCAGAAGTCCAAGGATTGTCTTCATCAAATTTTGCACTAAGTGCAATCTTATCATCCTTGATATCTTTGATGTAAACTTTAACCTTATCTCCCTTCTTCATAGCTTCCTCAGGAGAATTAATTCTAGACCAACTCATCTCTGAAATATGAAGCAAACCGTCAATTCCATTAATATCAACAAATGCACCAAACTTTGTTACATTTTTAACTGTTGCATCTTCAAATACATCACCAACAGAAAGGGTTTCCAACAATGCTCTCTTCTTTTCCTGAATAACCTGCTTGCAGGAACCAATAATTCGTCTCTTCTTTGGATCATATTCAATCAGAACAAATTCCACTTCCTTATCCGTGAATTCGCCGGCAAGATCTTTTACCGGAATATCGGAAGCATGGCTCTGTGGAATAAATACAGCAACATCATCAACAATTACCTTTAATCCGCGATTAACAACCTCTGTAACCTTTGCTTTTAATACGGTATTGTTTGCAAATGCTTCTTCCAGAATCGGACTAACTTTATCAACCGTAGCACGCTTATGGGATAATACTACCTGACCATCTCCGTCATTCATATTAAGAATCTTTACCGTGATGGAATCACCCGGCTGAACGGCTGTTGTCAAATCAACGGACGGATCATTGGAATATTCATTCTTAGAGATGATTCCGTCTGACTTGTAATTGATATTAACTACAATGTAATCGCGGGTAACAGAAATGACTTCACCTTCCACCACACTTCCCTTTTTCATATTTTTGTTTCTTTCTTCCTGTTCTAAAAGCATTTGTTCAAAACTTAATTCTGACATAGGTTTGAACCTCCTCAATAATATTCTTTGGGGTGGAAGCCCCCGCTGTAATACCAATACTTTGATACTGTGAGAACTCATCTTCCGAATTCGTCTGTAGTTCTTGCAAAGTTTGTATGAAATAGGTATGTGCACATCGGCTCTTGCATATTTCAAACAATTTTTTGCTGTTCGAACTTTGCTTATCCCCTATTACAATCATTGCATCCACTTGCTGCGCAATCACAGAAGCTTCTTCCTGTCGTTTCCGAGTCGCATCGCATATAGTATTCACAATATTAATATCATACCCTTTTTGCGTAAATATTTCAACAAATTCTTGAAATTTATTGTAGTTAAATGTCGTTTGTGAAACAACGCAAACGCCTCTGTCATCCGGCGGGATATAGTTTTTTGCATCATCCGGATTTTCCATAACCACAGCATTTCCGCGGGTCCATCCACGAATCCCTTCTACTTCCGGATGTCCCGCATTACCGATAATGACAATGTTTTTGGTCTTACTTTCTTCGTCAACAATTTTATGAATTCTGCTGACAAAAGGACATGTCATATCAATACAATCCAGTTTTTTCTTCTCCAGAATTTCCATAATTTCCCGGGAAACGCCATGGGAACGAATCACAACAATGCCTTCCTGCAATTCTTCGAGTTCACCGGGATTCTCACAAATTTCTACCCCTTTCTCCGAAAGATCACGAACTACCTCCATGTTATGAATAATCGGTCCGAATGTGTATATTTTTTTTTGTCCCTTACTGACGGCAATCTGTTCATAAACCTGATCCACAGCCCTTTTTACACCAAAACAAAACCCTGCCGTCTTTGCCAATTTTACATCCATATCATTTTCCCTTTGTCAATGTCGGTGCCGATTTATTCATTTGCACTATATATAAGAGCAACAATACTGTCTTTTACTTCCTCTATTGTCATATCAGAGGAATCTACTAAAATAGCATCTTCTGCCTGTTTTAAAGGCGAAATTTCCCGCGTCATATCCTGATGGTCTCTGGCAATGATATCCTGTTCGATTGCAGTAATATCACAATTTTCACCCTTAGCCTTTAACTCGTCATAACGACGTTTTGCACGTACACCGCTGCTTGCGGTTAAATATATCTTTGGTTTTGCATCCGGCAAAACATTGGTTCCAATGTCCCGCCCATCCATGACAACATCATTGCCCTGGGCCAGTTTTCTTTGTAAATCCACTAATTTTTCCCGCACCTTAATATTTGCAGAAACTTTCGATGCCATATTTCCAACTTCCTCCGTGCGAATGAGGCCATTCACATTTTCTCCGTTTAAGAATACATTCTGTATCCCATCCACAAAACGAATGGAAATATCCGCATTCTGGCACATATCCCCAAAACAGTCGTTGTCTTTTGCTGTCAGGCCGTTTCTGAGCATATAGAGTGCCATAGCGCGATACATAGCACCTGTATCCACATAAATTGCGTTAAGTTCCTTCGCTACCAATTTTGCTATCGTACTTTTTCCTGCCCCGGCAGGACCATCAATTGCAACTACATAAGTCATTTGTTTTCCTCTCCCTCTTTCGGATAATTATACTATTTCACATTAATACCAGACATTCGTACCGGGTGTTTATTTTAGGCATTCATCCCCGCCAAATATCCTGTAGACCAGGCAATCTGCAGATTATAACCTCCGGTCAGTGCATCCACATCGATCATTTCACCGGCAAAATAAAGATTTTTTACAATCTTCGACTCCATTGTGGAAGGATTGATTTCCTTCACATTTACGCCACCCATGGTAATAATTGCCTCATTTAAATTCCGTGTACCGGTAACAGTGAAGGTTAGTTTTTTCATCAAAGAAACAAGTTCCTCCCGCTCTTCCTTTGTCACTTCGCAGATAGGCTTTTCCAAATCAACAGAAAGAAGCATAGGCAAAATAGGAATCATTTTTGACGGCAGCAGTTCCGGCAAAATATTTTTCAGTTTCTTCTTTCGATTTTCATCAAAATCACGGAGAATTCTTTTATCCAATTTTTCTACTGACAGTGCCGGTTTTAAATCAATCACCAGTTTGATTTTATCATAATTTTGACAATCCTGTTTCTTCTTCCGAAGATGTTTCCCCAGATAAGAGGACGCCGACAAAATCAAAGGTCCGCTTACTCCAAAATGAGTGAAAAGCATCTCTCCAAACCCTTCATAAAAAAGCAATGTTTCATCGTACAGTTTTACGGAAACATTTTTCAGAGAAAGACCTTGTAATGCCACACAGGCATCTTCTTTCACCGTAAGAGGGATAAGTCCCGGAAGTGGTTTAATAATAGAATGCCCCGCCTTTTGCGCAATTTTCCAGCCATATCCATCTGAGCCGGTACTCTCATAGGATTTCCCGCCCAAGGCTAAAATAACCGCATCCGCACACAGTTTTTCAATATTTCCCTTTTCCGTTTCGATCACAACGCCCTGTACCAGATTATCGAAAAGAATTAAATCTTTGCAATATACATTCTTTCGAATCCATACATTGTTATTACGAAGGATTCCTTCCATGGTACGAATCACATCAGAAGAATGGTCGGATACGGGAAATACCCTTTCCCCCCGTTCAATTTTAAGGGGACAACCGTTGGTTTCCAAAAGATCCATTACCCGGAAGGCATCAAATCCATAAATACTGCTATAAAGAAATTTTGGATTGGAAATAACCGAGGCAAAAAATTCATTCGTATCGCATGCATTTGTAACATTGCAGCGACCTTTTCCCGTAAGAAATAGTTTTTTCCCCAATTTTTCATTTTTTTCAAGAAGAATTACCTTATTTCCCTGAAGCGAAGAAGCATAGGCCGCCATCATACCGGCTGCACCTCCACCAGCCACAATTACTGTTTTCATACTTAATTCTCTCCCCCGCCAAGATTATCATTTCCATACATCTGATAATTTTCCCAAACCTGAGACAGCATTGCAATATTTTTCTCCACTTTATTCTGATTTTTTATAGTCAAAGTTTCTATGAGCAAGTAGATCAGGCTCATAGGCGCAATATAAGAATCCACAATGGAAACAGAGGAAATATGCGCCCACAATTTGCAACAACTGTACAAATTAATCGGAGAATCCGGTCCATCAGTAATCGAAATAATTGACGCATTTTTATCATTTGCATATTCCAGTGCTTTTATGGTTCGCAGAGAATAACCGGAAAATCCAATTCCAACCACAACATCCTTTTCATTTAAAAACAAAAGTTGTTCAAAAGTTTCATTCATATCCGTTGTGCTGACCAATACTGCATCCAAACCGATAAGATGAAGATAATAAACAAAAGTTTGTGCAATAGGAAGCGCGGTTCGTATTCCAATTACATAGATTTTCTTTGCTTTTTGAAGCAAATTAACTGCCTGCAGAACATCATTCCCATCCAGTTGCTGATAGGTTGCTTCCAAAGTTGCAAGTTCCTGTTGCTTTGCAGTCTCCATAAGTTTATCTATGTCAGAAGTGTTGTTTTTTCCGGATTTCTTATTCGACCTTTTCTTATGATTCGTTTCATTCTTCGCAGATTTCTCATTCTTCGCAGATTTTTCATCCGCCACTGTTTTTTTTGAAGTTTTGTTCTCAATTTTCATATTATTCATATCTTTATTCGCTATTTCCATATTATTTATATCTTCATTTACAATTTTATTATTGTTCATTTCAATATTTTGTCTTTCCTTTATTTCGGCATTTCTTTATTTCGGCATTTTACATTTCGTCATTTTTGAATCATCATTTCTTTAACTCCTTTTTCGGTTTTGTGTTCCTAATAATCAATTTTGTTATTCGAATCAAAACTCAGCGTCGGTACGTAATGAGCAATTAATTGTAAATTTAGTACCGTTACACTTTTTACAATTCATTCAGACACACAAATCCGAAAAAGGACTTCTTTAATCATCTTTTCATCGTTCGAAATTATACTATATTTCGGTTTTTAATTACATTAGTTATCATGAAATTTCGATACGAAAGTATATCCATGAATTTACATTTAAAAAATGCCTCACAAGGAAACTGTGAGGCATAAAAGTTGTGATTTACAGTTCACCACATCCATTATACAGGATATGCACCATTTTTAGAATCTGCTTCTTTCACATCAACCTTCTGTTGCTGCGCTTCACGATATTTGAAGAAATCAGTAGCAACCTGAGGAAGAAGTGCATAAGAAAGAACATCTTCGTCCTGTTGCTTATACTGTTTCATTTCTGCTTCCAATTTCTCCATTTCATTTGTCAGTCCGGCAGCATCTGCGGAGCGAAGGGTAGATCTTTCTTCACCAGGAATAACCTTATCGATAACTTCCTGATTCATCGGTTTAACGGTCTGTCCATATTTACCACGAAGTAAATCCTTGAACTCTCCGGTTGCCATCTTATATCTTTCGCCCATTAATACATTAAATACAGCCTGTGTACCAACGATCTGGGAAGAAGGCGTAACCAGTGGTGGTTCACCACAATCTTTACGTACTCTTGGAATTTCTTCCAAAACCTCGTTGAATTTGTCTTCTGCATTCTGTTCTTTCAACTGAGATACCATGTTGGAAAGCATACCGCCAGGTACCTGATAAAGCAAGGTCTTAATATTTACACCAAGAACCTTTGTAGACATAAGACCGCTCTTTAAGCACTCTTCTCTGTAAGGTGCGAAGTAGTTGGCAATTTCAGCCAAAAGTCCCTGGTCAAATCCGGTATCATACGGAGTTCCCTTGAAGGTTTCCACCATTACTTCGGTAGCCGGCTGTGAAGTACCCATAGCAAACGGAGACATTGCGCAATCAATAACATCAACACCGGCCTCTACTGCTTTCAGATAAGTCATGGAAGCAACACCGGAAGTGTAATGTGTATGAAGCTGAATCGGAAGTTTTGTAGATTCTTTTAATGCTTTTACAAGTTCAGCAGCCTTATAAGGAACAAGAAGACCAGCCATATCTTTAATACAAATGGAATCTGCTCCCATTTCTTCAATATCTTTCGCCATCTTTGTCCAATATTCCAAAGTATAAGCATCCCCCAGAGTATAAGAAAGAGCAATCTGAGATTCTCCGCGACCTTCCTGTGCCTTTACTTTATTCGTTGCCTTTACGGCAGCTTCCAGATTACGAATATCATTTAAGCAGTCAAAGATACGGATTACATCAATACCGTTGGCTACTGACTTCTGAACAAAAGCTTCCACTACATCATCTGCATAAGGACGATATCCCAGAATATTTTGTCCACGGAATAACATCTGAAGTTTTGTATTCTTAAATCCGTCACGAAGTTTTCTAAGTCTTTCCCATGGATCTTCTTTCAAGAAACGAAGGGATGCATCGAATGTTGCACCACCCCAGCACTCTACGGAGTGATATCCAACCTGGTCCATTTTATCCACAATACCAAGCATTAATTCTGTCGGCATTCTGGTTGCAATCAATGACTGATGCGCGTCACGTAATACCGTTTCTGTAATTCCAATCGGCTTTTTTTCGATTTCTGCCATTTTAATTACCTTTCCTTTCCAATAGTTTGTAATAGATGGCTGCGCGGTTGCATGCACAGCCAGTTTCAATAGTTTTTGTACATTCGTCCTGCCTTGTCAGATTTGACTAAGGAATAACGCCTGCTTACATTACACCAAAAATTGCCATAAAGGTACCGGCAGCAACTGCTGTACCGATAACACCGGCAACATTCGGTCCCATTGCATGCATCAGAAGGAAGTTTGAAGGATCTTCCTGCGCACCAACTTTTTGTGATACTCTGGCAGCCATAGGAACGGCAGATACACCGGCCGAACCAATTAATGGATTAATCTTTCCATGTGTCAATACGCACATCAATTTACCAAACAGCACACCTGCGGCCGTACCAAACGCAAAGGCAATCAGTCCAAGGACAACAATGAACAGTGTATCCGTATTAAGGAACGCTTCTGCACTGGTAGTTGCACCAACGGATGTACCAAGAATAATAACAACGATATACATAAGAGCATTGGATGCCGTATCCTGCAACTGACGCACAACGCCGGACTCGCGGAATAAGTTACCAAGCATAAGCATACCAACAAGCGGTGCTGTTGTAGGAAGTACCATACAAACAACAATGGTTACAACGATAGGGAAAAGAATCTTCTCCAGTTTGGAAACCGGACGAAGCTGCTCCATCTTAATCTGTCTTTCTTTCTTCGTTGTTAACGCATACATGATTGGCGGCTGAATAATCGGAACCAAAGACATATAGGAATATGCTGCAACAGCAATCGGTCCCAAATACTTGGTCTGTCCAAGTTTTCCTGCAAGGAAAATAGATGTCGGACCATCTGCACCACCAATGATGGAAATGGCAGCAGCTGCTTTATCATTAAAATCAGCCCATCCCATAGCGCCGGCAAAAAGAGCTCCGAAATATGCAGCAAAAATACCAAATTGGGCAGCTGCACCGAGTAGGAAACTCTTCGGATTTGCAATTAGCGGACCAAAGTCCGTCATAGCTCCGACACCAAGGAAAATCAGAGACGGCAAAATTGCCCATTCATCCAATAAGTAAAAGTAGTATAATAATCCGCCTACGCCATTGCTTGATTCTTCAATGCTAATCATAATGTCCGGATAAATGTTAACCAGTAACATACCAAACGAAATCGGAACAAGAAGAAGCGGTTCGTATTCTTTTCCGATTGCAAGATAAAGAAATACACAAGCAACTGCAATCATAATCAGATTCTTATAAGTAAAATCCGGATTCATGAACGCCATCTGGTTCAGCAGATTTTGTAAAATCTCTACCATGAATTTAACCTCCTGTAGTTAATCGTAACAATCTCTAATCATGAAAATTAGTTTAATGTTGCAAGGCAAGCGCCAGCTTCCACTGCATCGCCAACAGCTACATCAATACTTGCTACGGTACCATCCTGTGGTGCAACTACCGGAATTTCCATCTTCATCGCTTCAATAATTACAACCGGATCACCTTTCTTTACAGCCTTTCCAACAGCTGATTCAATCTTAAATACTTTTCCTGCCGCACCGGCTTCAACTTTGATTGAACCAGCGCCTGCTGCAGCCTTTGGAGCTGCCTTTGGTGCTGCTTTCGGAGCTGCCTTTGGTGCTGCGGCAGGTGCTGCTGATGTAGAAGCTCCTTCTTCAACAGTTACATCATATACGTTGCCATTAACGGTAATAGTATAATTTTTCATTTTAATTTCCTCCTAATTGATTAATAGGTCATTGCCTTATCTAATTCTTTTAATGCTTCTTACAACAAAGCCATCCGTAGAAGAAGCGCCTTCGCTAGCCGCAATTGCTGCTGCAATTACAGCTACCAGTTCAAGATCATCCGTTTCATCCTCTTCTCTTGTGATGATATCCGTAATTGTTTTATCCACCGGATCGGTTGTTTTTGTTTCTTTCTTTTGGAAAGTTTCCTGAATTTTTGGAATAAACCGGAAAAGGGAAATAATGAGGGAAATTAATACCAGCATTACAAATACAGTTCCCATACCGATTGCTGTATTGGTTCCTGCTTTCTCCATTAACTCAGCTGTTGAATAATTTACATTCGTTGTAACACTTGTTACATGAAGATTATTATCAAAAATAAACTCAATATAACCATCATGTTTCGTGCCTTGTAACTGATATGAAACAATCACTTCATCCTCTTTAATATCCCAGGTAGAAGCGTCGCCGATACCATCTGCGGAAGTAATCTCTCCAAGATTCTCCCCTGCCTTGTAGAGGGAAGCAATACCATCTACAAGTACATCATCTTCAATCTTCATATAATCTTTGAAGTCTGCAAAAATATAAGCAACTTCATCATCATTGCAATTGGAAAGGAGTTCCATTCCATCTTCGTTTGCAAAAATCGAAATCAGATTATAAATATTTTCCGTCTGGCTCGTAACAAGTTCGACTTTTGAAGTATCCACTGCCGGATCAATCAAAAGCTGCTTTTCACCGTTACATGCAGTCAAAGTGAAGACACAACAGATAAGCATGAGCAATATACTTAAACGTTTTCTCATTTTCATTGTCATCCTTTCTATAATATGATCTGGTTGTCCATTTTCTTATGCAAAAAGCATTTCAAATGCATATACCAAATGTTTTCTTGTATCTTCCGGCGCAATGATTGTGTCTACATAACCACGCTTCGCAGCACTTTCTGCGCTGTTTTGAAGGTCTGCGTATTCTTTTGCTTTTGCACTGATTACATCTGCAGATTCATCTGCATACATAATCTTAGCGGCAAGGTTGGCATCCATTGTTCCAATCTGTGCATCTTCCCACGCAAAAGTCAGATCGGCTCCGAGTCCTTTCGAATTCATCACAACATAAGCACTGCCAAAAGCCTGACCTACAATTAAATTCACACGTGGAACATCGCAATTAGCAAATGTTGTTGCAAGATTTGCAGCAGCTTTTGAAATTCTCTTTTCAGAGCAAATGGTTGCCTCAAATCCCTTTGCATTCGTAACGGTTAATACCGGAATACCAAAACTATCACAGAATTCAACAAAATCTGCGGCTTTCTGACATCCTTTGGCAGTAAGTACAGAATCAAATTTTTCTTCTGCTTTCCCATCTTCTCCGATAATTTCAGAGCGGTTAGCCACACATCCAACAGTAACTCCGTCAAGACGGATAAATCCGGTTACCATTTCTTTTGCATAAGATGCTTTCAATTCCACAAAATTGTTGTCATCTGCAATCTGGGAAAGAAGAATGGAAGTATCTCCGGCACATCCAGCAAGATCCGGACATGTACGGTTCAAATCATCCGTTGCTTCTGTAATGGCATAATCATCATTGTTCTGTGGAATCATAGATACGACGGCACGAATCTGTGCATAAATCTCCTCTTCTTCACCCACAAAATCAACAAGTCCTGCTTCTTCTGACTGGAATTTTGCAGAAGCGGTATCGTTCTTTTCTGCAAAGTTGCCGTCTAAAGTATTTGGTGCATTCACAAACAATTTTGCTTTCTTCTCTTCCATGAAAGTAAAATCCGTAATGGAAGGCATAAGAGCAAGTCCGCCTCCACAAGAACCAAATACAGCAGTAATCTGTGGAACAACACCTTTTGCCATTGTCTGTTTGAAGATGATTTCTCCTAAAGAATTTAATGCATCTGTCGCCTCCTGAAGACGAATTCCCGCGGAATCAATCAGACCAATCACCGGAGTACCGGTCTTCATCGCAAGGTCATAAAGATTTGAAATCTTCTTTGCATGCATCTCACCAACACTGCCTCCAAGAACGGATGCATCCTGGCTGTAAACATATACACGGTTGCCATCGATTGTTCCATAGCCGGTAATTACACCGTCTGCCGGAGCGAAGTTTTGTTTCAGATTGAAATCTGTCGCTCTGGCTGTAATAAGAGCGCCGATTTCAACGAAACTTTTTTCATCGAGCAAAGCATTAATTCTTTGGCTCGCCGAGTTTGTTGAACTACTCATTTTTTAGACCTCCATATAAATAATTTAAGAAAAAAACTTACGCGAAAACATTGTTAGGCACATTTTCGCACTATGAGTAGTATAGCATATTCCGTTTTTTTCGCATAGCAAAACAATTCTTTTTTTTCATAATTTCCTTTAATTTGTCGCTATATACAAAGGAAAAACCGAATGAGCATTTCTTTAAGTATATTTTGCCCATGATTTTTTGCTGTCGCCTCTGTATTTTCCGGTCCGGACGAAGCCGGCAAAAGCATTTCGCATTCCCCGGGTGATAATCTTTGCTGCATTACGGTTACACCATTTATTCGCAGTTCATATGTTCCCACAAAATCCGGCAATTCTGCCATCGTCTGTCCGGAAGGATTTTCTTTTTCCCGTTCCATATCATTTGGCAAAGGCAGGAAATAAAATTCTTCAATGTCATCATACGCAGAATAAAGGAAGCCCTTTTCGCTTAATTGATAATTATCAAATCCAAATTCCATTAATTTATTCGTATCTGACCACTTCCATGTGCGATTCGGCGGCCATCCTGCCCCTAATGTTACGCTGATGAGACAAATGCCGTCATTTTCTTCCGCACCCACAAAGCAGTACCCAGCCTGAGAAGTAAATCCAGTTTTAATGCCAAGCGCCCCGTCTCTTTGAAGCAAAAATGCGTCTTTATTTATAGCGGATATTGTCACCTTCCCCTCCGTATCCGTAAATGTGACAGATGGTAATGTAATAATTTCACGGAAAGTATCATTTTCCATTGCATATCTTCCAAGCAGCGCCATATCATATGCGGTTGAAGAATGTATTTTTTCGCCATCAACCGCATCCAGTCCGTTCGGCGTTATAAAATATGTATTTTCCATCCCTATATCCAACGCTTTTTCATTCATCATTGCCGTAAAATTTGCCACGTCACCACCTACATGCTCTGCTATGGCAACAGCAACATCATTGTAGGATTCCAGCATCATGGCACGAAGCAAATCTCCGAGCCGATAGGACTGCCCGGTACCAATACCTGCTTTTACCGCCGGTTGCACCGCCGCATAAGAAGAAACTGTAACAATTTCATCTTCACTGCAATTCTCCAGAGCCAGAATACAGGTCATGATTTTTGTTGTGGATGCCATTGCCATAGGGGTATTTTCATTTTCCCCGTATAGAAGTCGTCCGGAAGAAGCGTCCAAAAGCGCAATACCTCTGCCGTAGAGATTTAAATCCGGCTGGATATCCCCCTGTTGGATTTGGCGACGAATCTGAATAAAATCAATTCTTAATTCATTTTCTTCCCTTTCCGGGAATCCAAATAAAAACAGAAAAAGAAAAAGGCAAAGAAAAAATGCTACCAATACGCATATGGCAGCATTTCTTATATTTCGATTACGCCCTCTAAAAAGCGTAACGTTGCCCATTTTCTCTTGTGAAATTAATGTGGCAGTCTCAATTATCCTTTTCATGAACCCAACCTCAAAAACTCTATATGCAAGTTTATGCATGGATTTTAGGAATCATTCCAATAAACCTGTTTCCCCGTTATGAAAAACCCAAACAGAATTATCGTTAAACTTCAACTTTTATCTGGCCCTTTTCTCCTATTTCACTAATTTCTTCTTCCGCCTGGTGTTTCATCTCTTCCACAAGTTCCGGTCCGAGTGTTGGTAAATCGGAAATGGATTTCACTCCGAAACTTCGCAAAAATTGTTCTGTCGTACCAAACAGAATCGGTCGACCGGGTGCATCCAGCCGTCCAATTTCCTCGATTAATTCATATTCCAGTAATTTATTAATTGCGTGATCGCAATTAACACCTCTGATTTTTTCAATTGCAGCTCGGGTAACCGGCTGTTTATAGGCCACAATAGATAATGTCTCCAGCATGGTATCTGTCAGAGTGTACTTTTGGGGCATCCGGGCAATTTTTGCCAGATAATCAAAAGTACTGCTTTTGGTACAAAGCTGGATGGAATCCTCAAAACAAACAAGCTCCAGTCCACAGTCCGGGCTTTCGTAGCGGCTTTGCAAATGTTCCAACAAAGGCTTGATTTCCTTCTTTCCCATATTCAGCACATCACAGATTTTAGTGATACGGACAGAATTACCCATGGCAAATAAAATCGCCTCAATTACCGCACATGCCCCTTCCTCATCAAGTGCCGGCAGAACATTTTCCTCGGACGATTTTTCTCCTGATGCGTTTTCGCCGGTTGTCACTTCCTCGGACGGTTTTTCTCCTGATGCGTTTTCGCCGGTTGTCACTTCCTCGGACGATTTTTCTCCTGATGCGTTTTCCTTGTCTGTCAATTTCTCCGTCAGTTTTTCATCTGCCGGCATTTTTTCCGAAATCGTTTCTTCTATATTCGAATTTTCAAAACTATCTTTACTCATGGCAATTCTTTTCACTTTCCCTAAATAAGATTAAACAATGGCAAAATCCTCTCCAACAGACAAAGGAGTATCCGCACTGGTTCTGGAAATAATAATGTCATCAAATAAATTTTCCTGCTGAATCTGAATTTGTCCCATCTTCATTAATTCCAAAATCACCAGAAAACTGACAATCATCTCCATCTTACTTCCCTGTTTTTCGAGCAGTTGACGAAAACTGCAGGTACTGTGTTCCGACAAATATCGGAATATGTACTGTTGTTTTTCATCAATGGATACTTCATCTTTTTCCACATTTCCAAACTTACTTCGTATGGGATCAATCCGCTCCTCCTGACGTTTCATTATATCATGAAAGATATGATTTAATTTTTGCAGGGTTAAATCGCCGATTACCTCCTCCAGGCAAAAAGGCTCCCGATAGTCCGCAATTTCCTTTGGAATCGTCGGACCTTTGTAGAAAGCCCGGGACGCATCCATCTGCTTGTCCTTCAGTTCGAAAGACATATACTTGTACATCTTGTACTCCAAAAGTTGTTGTACCAGATCTGCTCTCGGATCCTCTTCTTCCCCTTCTTCATTCACTTCCCGTGGAAGAAGCATACGACATTTAATTTCAATTAATGTAGCCGCCATAACCAGGAATTCGCTCATGATGTTCAAATCCTCGGTCTGCATAAGGCGAAGATATTCCAAATATTGCTGCGTTATTTCCACAATCGGAATATCGTAAATATCAACTTTATTCTTTTCAATCAGAAACAGCAATAAGTCCAAAGGGCCTTCAAAGTGTTCCAATTTTACTACCAGAGCCATATTTATCTCCTGCGTCTCCCTGTCGGGAAACAAAGTCATTATTTTCGTTCTTACTTTTTTTGAAATCAAGCACCACAATTTCCCCGGGATTAAAGACACGAAGGGAAATGGTATGAGAGCCCAGTCCCCGACTTACCACCATGGTCTTTTCCTTCCCTCTTACCCATCTATGATAGATACCGCCCGCATATTCCGGGAAGAGTTGAAATCGAGGGGATATTACCCCTTCTCCGTTCGGCAGTCGCATAACGCCTCCATGCAAATGTCCGGACAAAGTCACATCCGCGCCCCACTTTGCATAGGCCGGGAAATATTCCGGATTATGTGCAATTAAAATCCGACAAACATCCGGATTTGCCTCCCCAACCTTTTTGCTAATATGAGAAACCGCCAACTGATGCTTATATTCCCCATTATAAAAAAATTTCGGTGGAATGCTTTTACGATAATAATATCGTTCCAAAGACAAACCGGAAAGAGCAATGTTATATGACTTCAAATAAACCGTTCGATCATCGAGTACATGCGCGCCGGCCAATTCCAATTTCCATTTGAGCTGCTGAAGGGATACGTCAAATTCCCCGGAATCATAACCAAGATAGGATTCATGATTCCCCATTCCGTAGTATACCGGACATATTTTTGCCAACTCGGCAACCAGATGAAGTGCCGGTTCTATAATCAGACGAATTTTTGCGGTGATCATATCTCCGGCAATAACAATCAAATCCGGTTTCTGCTTTTTTACCGTCTCAATCAGCTTATTGTTTCCTTTACCAAAATCTTTTCCATGTAAATCAGACAACACTACCATACGAAAAGATCCTGTAATCTTTTCCTGTTCCAGGGTATATTTCTTTACCCCAAATGAGTGGGTATCGCAAAATGCAACGCCTCCCAGAAATGATAATGCAAATGAACTGAAAAATAAGCCGATCCCCATGCTTCCTCCCACAAAATCTTGTGTCACAGGTGACATTATAACACAAGATAGGGATTTACAAAAGGAATTTTTGAAAGGCATTTCGAATGCAATAACCCAAACTTATTTTGGGAATATCCTGTTCAAGAGTTATGTCTACTGCGCCAATTTCCACATCATTTTGAAAATAATATAAAATGCCCACCTTTTCTCCTGTAGTTAGCGGAGCACACAAATCATCTCTCCAGATAATTTCCCGCTGTATACTTTCCATATCCGTTCCCGCCGGTAAAATTACGGAATAAGAAGGAATATTATAGATATAATCTCCTTGCTGCGCTTTCGATACCATATAGGCAGACGAAGACATTTGCATTTCCGGACTTTCATACAATGTTGTATTACGGTAACCATATTCCAGCAACTGCTTTGCTTCTGAAAACCTCACCTGCGAGGTAGGTGCGCCAAGGATTACGGCAACTAATTCCCTTCCATCCTTGGATGCGGAGGCAGAAAGGCAGTATTTCGCCTGTGAAGTCATGCCGGTTTTTAGGCCCGTCGCATATTCATATTGACGAAGAAGTTTATTGGTATTATTTAGAGTAAATGCCGATTCTCCGTTTCTTGTAATATGCAGAATATCCTCCATCCAAATCCGGGAATAATTTTTTATGTCAGGATAACACCTTAATAATTCCCGGGAAAGCAAAGCAATGTCATAAGCACAGGAATAATGCATTGGATCATCCGTTAATCCACAGCAATCTACATAATTTGTGTCATTCATTCCAAGCAATGCCGCTTTTTCATTCATCATTTGAACAAATTCCCCTTCTGTTCCGCCAAGGAATTCCGCCATGGCAACACTGGCATCATTTCCGCTTGCGACAATGATGCATTTGATCATCGTTTCCACCGTTTGTGTTTCGCCTTCTTCCAGATAAACCTGGGAGCCACCCATGGATTTTGCATAAGCACTTACGGTTACCATATCGGTCAACTGTATTTCCCCCTGCTTTATTGCTTCAAAAATGAGATACAAGGTCATTAGTTTCGTTATACTGGCCGGGCTCCGATGTTCCCTGCAGTTTTTTTCATACAACAATGCACCTGTGGAAACATCCATAACAGCAGCACAGGGAGATTCAATTTCCATTTCCGCATGAATCGGGATATTAACTACCCCTAATAAGGTTTGGAGAAAGAAAAGGAAAGAAAATAGAAAAAGTCCAAAAGAACGCAGTTTACCATTCATCAAATCACACTCAAATATATATTTATACATTTTATTCCCCAAAGCCGGAATCTATGCTTTCATATTTATGTAGTTATTCTGATAATCATAAGAATTTTCGCTTTCATATTTATGTTGTCATTCTGCAAATCAGATGAATTTTTGCATTTTCCATTTCTTTTATTCATAATGTTACAGTAACTGTCTTACTTGCTAAAAACACAAAAAAACAGTCCATATAAAAATATGGACTGTAAATAAAGTCATTCTTTAATGAAAGAATTAGTTAAACTTTCTTTTTCTAGCAGCTTCAGATTTTTTCTTGCGCTTAACGCTTGGTTTCTCGTAGTGCTCTCTCTTACGGATTTCCTGCTGGATACCAGCCTTAGCACAACTTCTCTTAAAACGACGTAACGCAGTGTCGAGATCTTCATTCGGCTTTACTTCAATCTTAGACATCTAACTCAACCTCCCCCCAATCCTATACTTGTGCACCTAGTGATTTAGGGTATTCAAAATAGCACATAAACAATTATAGCAAAGAATTTACTAATGTCAACAACAATTTATCCTATCTCGCTAAGTCAGTTTTATCCTATCCCGGCCAAGTCAGTTTTATCACCTCAGTTATATCATACTGGTCATGTCAGTATATCCGACTGACAAGCCATGCAAACCGCACTTTGAAAAAATCTTCCATCAGCCTTTGCAGGATTCAATAATCTGATTCACATCATCCCGTTTAAATGGCTTGAAAATAACGCCATTAAAGGATTTCCCTTCCTTCTCCATATCAAACCCCTTATAAGCTGTGGCTGCAAAGATAATTACGCTTTTTGCATCCGCTCGATCCAATGCGCGGATATCATCTGCAGCCTTATCCCCCCGTTCATTCTCCATGATGATATCCATAATGATAAGCGAAATCTCTCCCTCGGCAGAATCTTTAAAAATCTGCACTGCTTCTTCTCCATCTTTCGCACGAATGACATCTGTCGCATCCGTTACAGGAAGCATTGCCGAAAGCATATCCATAGCGAAATCACTATCATCTACTAACAGTATCTTCATTCTTTTTTCTCCTTCACACACTTCTTTAAAATAACTAGGATTGCAATTGCGTTTCCAAAATGTTTTTCGCTTCTGTTATGGCGTTTTCTATTCCTGCCGGATTCTTTCCACCGGCTTGCGCCATATTCGGTCTTCCTCCTCCTCCGCCGCCTACAAGTGCGGCAATGCCTTTAATCAGATTACCGGCATGGGCTCCTTTCTTCATCGCCTCATCCGTTGCCATGGCAAGAAGATTAACCTTGCCATCCACCTCAGATGCAAGCACAAGCACACATTCTCCCAACTTGGTTTTAATCTGATCTCCCAAATCACGAAGTCCGTTCATATCCACGCCCTTTAGGGTTACACCGAGATATTTCACGCCTTTCACTTCTGTTACTTTATCCGTAACATCTCCCAATGATTCATGGGCTGCTTTGCTCTTCATAGATTCCACTTCGCTGTGAAGGGCTTTCATTTCTGCAAGAAGGGAATCTGCTTTTTCACATAATTTCGCCGGAGTTGTTTTTAATTTTGCGGCCGTCTGCTTAATAATTGCTTCCATCTCCCGGTAATATGCAAATACATTGTCACCGGTAATCGCTTCAATACGGCGTACGCCTGCAGCAACGCCGCTTTCAGAAAGAATCTTAAAAGCCGCAATGTTACCTGTATTCGCCACATGGGTACCTCCACAAAGTTCAATGGAAAAATCTCCCATACTGACCACACGCACCTTTTCGCCATATTTTTCGCCAAACAAAGCCATGGCGCCTGTTTTCTTAGCTTCATCGATTGTCATCACATTCGTTGTGACCGGAAGTCCGGCAGCAATCTTTTCATTTACAATTGCTTCAACTCTGGCAATCTCTTCCTGTGTCATAGCCTGAAAATGACTGAAATCAAATCGGGTTCTCTCCCCGTCCTGATAAGAGCCCTGCTGTTCCACATGACTACCAAGCACCTCTCTTAAGGCTTTCTGTAACAGATGGGTAGCGGAATGATTTTTACAGATTGCACTCCGAAGAGTCGCATCTACTTCAAAGGAAGCCTCTGTGTTCTTCTTAATAATTCCACTGGTAACCACTCCATGATGCGCATATTTATTTCCTACCAATTTTTCCACGCCGGTTACTTCAAAAGTTCCGTCCGCAGTGATAATCTTTCCATGATCGGATTCCTGACCACCCATGGTTGCATAAAACGGGGTCTGCTCGGCTATAATAGTACCATTTTGTCCTTCACCAAGAAAATCCACCAGATTAGATATCGTTTTCCCATCTTCCTGAGAATCCGCACTCATAACGGCAATGACTACCCGATCCGTCAAACGGTCATAACCGGTAAATGTGGTCGGTGTTTTGTAATCATCAAAAACGGAAGCATCCGCTCCCATATAAGTGGTTTCCTGACGGGAATTTCTGGCTGCTTCTTTCTGCTTCTTCATGGATTTATCAAAACCATCCCGATCCACTTCCAAGCCTTTTTCTTCTAAAATCTCGATGGTAAGATCCAGCGGGAATCCATAGGTATCATATAATTTGAATGCATCTTCTCCGCAAAGTTGTTTTGTACCCTTAGCATGCATTTCCTCTTCCATGGTTGCAAGGATGGCCAGTCCCTGATCAATGGTTTTGTTGAATGCCTGTTCTTCTTTTGTTAAAACATTCAATATAAAATCTTTCTTCTCTTCCAATTCCGGATATCCGTCCTTGGATTCGCGAATAACGGTTTTTGCCAGTTCTGCCATAAATAATCCGTCAATACCTAACTTTCTTCCATGTCTGGCTGCCCGGCGAATAATCTTACGCAGAACATATCCCCGTCCTTCATTGGAAGGCATAACACCATCGGATACCAGAAATGTGGAACTGCGGATATGATCTGTAATCAAACGAATGGAAACATCCTTTGCCTCGTCCTCCCGGTAATTTACATTTGCCATAGTACAAATGGCATCGCGAATCGCCTTCATTGTGTCAATATCAAATACGGAATCCACATCCTGCACAACTACTGCAAGACGTTCCAATCCCATGCCGGTATCAATGTTTTTATTTGCCAGTTCGGTATAGCCGCCCTTTCCGTCTCCGTCAAACTGTGTGAATACATTATTCCATACTTCCATAAAACGGTCACATTCACAACCAACTCTGCAATCCGGCTTTCCACAGCCATGTTTTTCACCGCGATCATAGTAAATTTCTGAGCAGGGACCGCAAGGTCCTGCACCATGTTCCCAGAAATTATCACACTCTCCCGTTTCCGGATCACGATAAAATCTGGTAATTTTTTCAACCGGAACACCTATTTCTTCATTCCAGATTTGGAAAGCTTCTTCGTCCTCGCCATATACGGAAGGATACAGACGCTCCGGATCGATCCCGATGGTCTTGGTCAAAAACTCCCAACTCCAGGCGATAGCTTCATGCTTAAAATAATCACCAAAGGAGAAATTCCCAAGCATTTCAAAAAAGGTCAAATGTCTTGCAGTCTTTCCTACATTTTCGATATCACCGGTACGAACACATTTCTGGCAGGTAGTTACACGTTTTCTTGGCGGTTCCTCCAAACCGGTAAAATAAGGCTTTAATGGCGCCATACCGGCATTAATTAATAACAGACTGTTATCATTATGCGGAACCAATGAAAAACTGTTCATTTTCAGATGATCCTTGCTTTCGAAAAATGTAAGATATTTTTTTCGAAGTTCATTTACTCCGTACTTTTCCACGATTCTTCCCTCCATATATTTATCCTGCCGTTCTCTTGGCAGAGATTAAACTTTATAAAATCCAGAAATTTTCTCTTTAAAAAATCTGCAAGCAAAACTGCCTGCAGATAAAATAGACAGCTGAAAATGGGACTTGAACCCACGACCCCTTCATTACGAGTGAAGTGCTCTACCGACTGAGCTATTTCAGCAACATTGTTATTATATCGGTTAATTCTTGTAATTACAAGAGCAGAGCACAAGAAAGTTTAAGGTTCTTTATGATTCTTTCATGTGTACATCCGGTTGGGCACAAAATATTTAAGGTTTTTTATGATTCCTTCATGTGCACATCCCAGTGGGCACAAAATATTTAAGATTTTTTATGATTCCTTCATGTGCACATCCCAGTGGGCGCAAAATATTTAAGGTTTTTTATGATTCCTTCATGTGCACATCCCAGTGGACACAAATATTTAAGGTTTTTTATGATTCTTTCATGTGTACATCCAGCTGAGCAAAAGGTATTTCAATTTCTTCCTCATCCAATCGCTTCTTAAGTTTTTCCGTTATATCCCATTTCACTTCCCAGTAGTCTTCGTTTTTTACAAAAAAACGATAACCAACGGTTACCTGGCTGGCGTCCAGGGCTTCCACAAAAACATCGATGGGCTGTTCGTGAAGTACGCGCCCTTCCTCTTCCAGTATTTTTTTTATTACTTCTTTGGTTCTTGCAATATCAGAACTATAGGAAATGCCAACATTCATGATAAGACGACGATACGGCGAAAGATTCAGATTGGTCAGACTGGTGTTCGCCAGCGTTCCGTTTGGCAAAATCACAATTTTGTCATCTACGGTACGCAGTTTTGTGTAAAACAGTTGAATTTCAATAACCGTCCCCTCATTTCCTTTGTTGTCTTCAATGATATAGTCCCCTACCCGGAAGGGCTTTAACACAAGAATAAGAATACCTCCTGTAAAATTGGACAAACTGCCCTGAAGCGCCAATGCAATGGCCACACCGGCCGAACCAATTACTGCAATCAGAGATGTGGTCTCAAATCCGAAATAAGAAGCAATCCATACGACCAAAACAGCATAAAGCAAAACTCTGGCAAGAGAATCCAGAAACTGAATTACTCCCTGTTCTACATTTACCCTTTGCAGTGATTTCTTCAATAGTTTGCGAACAAGAGAAATAAACTTACTTCCAACAAACAGAATAAGAGCCGCAATGGCAAATTTGATCCCAAAATTCAACAGGCGCTCCGGCAGTGTCTGTGCCCATTTTTGAAATGCAGAAATATCTTCCTGCAATTGTTCAATTGTAACCATATTGTCACTAACACTGTCAAACACCTCTGTTCCAATCCGGGCATCATTCCCGGATACGGCATTGCCACTGACTGCTTCTGTTTCTTCTTGTAAATAAGCTACCAGGTTCACTTCCCGGTTCCAATTCATTAACATAAAATTCCCTCATTTTTTACCGGCTTTCTTCCAACTTACCGATAGATTTCTTCTAACTTACTGATGGATTTGCTCCGGCTTACCAATAGATTTCTTCAGAT
>JBJEMA010000075.1:0-46819 GCA_051879435.1 Lachnospiraceae bacterium | reverse complement strand
CTGTAATGAAAAAGATGTTACGATTCATTTGACAGGAGTATATCATTATGATGGCTTGATAGTGTTTGTGGAATTCGCCATAGAAGATTATATGGATAATAAAATGAACTCAAGCGCGGCGCATGTGTATTCAAACGATATTTATCAGGCTCTTACAAATAAGAAGTTTGAAAAGACAGATAAGAATAATAATCACATTACTACAATAGTTAGTAGAAATTATAAAGCATATATTGATGGCACATTAAACGAATCCACATTATTTGATCTCTTCAGAAAGTTCAATTTGGGATTTAAATTTGGAGAATGGATAACGGCTGTAAGAGCCATTTCAGAAATGAAAGAAAAGAACTGGTATCAATGGCGTGGAACGGAATGGGCAGGTTGGCTTCTCGAATTCAAAGTAAATGAGTTCCTGGAACTTGAAAATTGTCAGGAAAAAATGATGTATATTGGGAACAAAAAAGGAACAGACTTGTTGGACTTTGATCTTGTATTTAAGGAGGAAAAATTTTACGGAGATTTAAAAGCGAGTGATATAACATCAAATCTTACCCCTGGAAATGATCAGGAGAATGTGTTGGAAGCTTTAGCAAAATATGGTCGTATTTGGTATATCATATACGAGCATGAGACGATAAAAGATAAAGACAGAGATAGTGAAATGGCAAAGGCTAGGATGGAACTGTTAGGAACGCCATATCAAGAGGGCGAAAAAATATCCTATCAATCTCGAATGAAACATTCCGTCAATTTTAAGCGAATGAAGATATTTGAACTCAATAGAATAAATATGCATGAAGTTTTAAAAGAATTTAATCAAGGTCATCAACCGAATGGTGAAAAAAGAGCACCAAAATTTTCGATAAATAAGAAGAATATTGATAACTTTATTGTATTTTCGTATGAAAAATAATTTGATTGCAACTTTTTTATTATTAACATCAGAATCAAGGGTGGTAAAATTCTAGGACATAAGGCGGGACAAAAAATACGCCATAAGTTTTGAGATTGTTTCAAAACTTGTGGCGTTATTTATTAGTTGTCGTCATCGTCCACCAGATCGTCTTCGTCCACCAAGTCGTCATTGTCTACCCGGTCGTCATCGTCCACCAGGTCGTCATCGTCCACCAGGTCGTCATCGTCCACCAGGTCGTCATCGTCCACCAGGTCGCCTTCGTCCACCAGGTCGTCATCGTCCACCAGGTCGTCTTCATCCCCCCGGTCGTCTTCATCCCCCCGGTTAATCGTTTCCACCGGAATTTCTTCCTGAGTTCCGATACAGTCTGCTATGATTTTCTTGTAACGATCCCATTCGCTTAAGAAGTATGGGGATATCTGCTTAACAATTGTTATATTTTTTTCGCTTGCCGCTTTCTCCAATGTTAAAGCGATTCCACTTAATCCCATGGCTCCAATCAATGCGGAAGCAGATTTCATAGAGTGCACTTTGATGTAGTATTGTTTCCATGCCTCTGCTTTGTCCGGATTGGCATCATCATTTGTTCGGGCAGCGGCAGTTTCCCCGTCAGCAGTTTTCCCGGCGGCAGCGGCAGTTTCCCCGTCAGCAGTTTTCCCGGCGGCATCCTCCTCCTTGTATTTCACAATTTCATTATAGTATTCCTGTAAAAGTTTGGCTTCATCATCCGCAATTTCGTAAAAATCGTGGAATACTTCCACCAAATATTCAGGTTTATGATTCAATATTCTCGCATATTCCAAATTGAACTCGGTATGCGTTTCCAATTTTGTAATGATTCCGGAAATCCCCTGATCAGCCTTCTTTTTAATGATGGTTTCTTTTACCTTGCTCTTTGGTAAATATTTTACCAACATGGATTCCAGTTTTTCCGGAATTACCGGTTTGGAAAGAAAATCATCAAATCCTTCCGATAGATACATTTCCTTTGCACCGGCAATTGCATTCGCGGTAAGGGCAATAATAGGAGTGTCTATGCAGAGATTCTGATTCAGTTCTTTCATTTTGTGGAGTGTCTGTACCCCATCCATTTCCGGCATCATGTGATCTAAGAAAATGATGTCGTATTTTTTGATGCCGACCAGCCCCAGACACTGCACGCCAGTGGAGCATTCATCAATTTTAAGCCGCGTTTCTTTCAGCAGATTAACAAATACTTTTCGATTTACGGCGTTGTCATCCACAATCAGTACATTTGCATTCGGTGCAGTAAAGGTTGCGCAGTATTCGTAATTCTGTGCCTGTTCAAGAATTCGTTTTTCCAGATTGCCAATCGGTTCCGGGTCTGTGACTTTTTGTTCCAAATCAAAGGAAAATGTGGACCCTTTGCCGTAGACACTTTCCACTTTCAGTTTGCTTCCCATTAAATCCAGCAACTGAACGGTAATATTCATACCCAGTCCGGTTCCCTCAATTTTGCGGTTTCGATTCTCTTCAATCCTTTCAAATGCAGCAAATAATTTGGAAAGATTCTCCTGCTTAATTCCGATGCCGGTATCCTGAACGGAGAAATGAAGAAGTGCGGTATCCTCATTGACCTCGCCGGTAACAGAAAAAATGACACTTCCCTTCTCCGTGTATTTCACAGCGTTGTTAAGCAGATTTATTAAAATCTGACGAATGCGTACATCATCTCCATACATACGGGCCGGCAAATTTTTATCGATGTTCAATTTAAAATCCAAATCCTTTGCATCCGCATTTACACGAATAATGTTCATAATATCGTGGATTACGCTGCTGAAATCATAGTCAGCCATAACGAGTTCCATCTTACCACATTCAATTTTTGTGATGTCCAGAACATCGTTGATGATGGACAACAGATTTTGCCCGGCTGCCTGAATTTCCATGGCATATTCCCGGATATTTGTTTCCGTGCTTTCCCGCAAAATCATGGCATTCATACCTAGAACTGCATTAATGGGAGTACGGATTTCATGGGACATATTGGCAAGAAATTTGCCTTTGGCATCACTGGCCATCATTGCCTCGTGCTTCTCATTTTCCAAGGAAATGATATCCTTCAGAGTATTAATAACGGAGAAAATCAGCAAAATAATCAGACCGATGGCAAGAGGCACACCACTAAATACACCGGTTCTCTGGAAATAGGAAATGATTTGATAGGTGGCAGCTGTGAAGGCAGATAGCAGTCCAAAGGAAACCATCCAGTATTCTTTAATTTTTCCGCGCCGAATGTCCAGAACAACCGTAATTGCCAGCATTAGAATGGACTGCAGGCAGCATATGGCCAGCAGAAGAAAGGATTTGTTGAAATCCACTGTATTTGACACATGAAGGCCAATGCAAATGACTACGCCAATGGCGTCAAATACGCTGGAGCAGGTATAGATAATCTCGTACCGTGTCTTTTGAATCCGGTTCATGTAAATCATAAACGGAAACGGCATAAGGGCAATCATGAGAAAAGGCACATCGCTGATGACGGATACGCTGGGAAATAGTATCTGTCGGAAAACAGAATTTGAGATTAACCAGATGGCAGCAAATGTGATTCCCCAGCCTAGATAAACCAGGTCGATATTTTTCTTATAGAATAATCGAAGGGCAATACTTGCCATCACACTGATGATACCAAGAAACAGGGTGAGAAAAGCAATGACCATTTCCGAGCCGTAAAGGGAAAACAGGAATTCCCATATTCCCATCCGGTCCCCCAGATAAATGGAATATAAAATGTTGGCGTTATTATCCAACTCGGTACGAATGGTTTTTCCTGCATCCTCCGAGGTGATATATACCATTTTATAAACTTCCGCACTGTGATCTCCAAACAATCGGGTGCTGTCTGTGTTGTAGGTAGAACGCAATTCTCCGTCCACATAGACTTTCATCCCGGCGCCGCGAAAACAGATGCAGGAGATGGATTTATCCAAATCTTCCGGTAATTGCCGTTCCAAGGTGATTTGTCCGTTGAAATGCCCCGGAATCTGAATCGCTTCCCGGGTTCCGTCTTCCTTTACCACTTGCCAGCCTTCATTAAATTCTTCACACACATACCCGTAATCCGGTGCGTCGGCCGGCAGAAATAATTCCCCACAAATAAAATATCCCATTCCGATAACGGCTAACAGAATAAAAAAATACTTTATGTATTTCAATGCCATTCCCCCTAGTCTTCTTTTGTTTTACCCTTTAATACGGATTCAATCGACTCCACCAGTTTTTCCTGCTTGGTAGGCTTTAACAGATAGCCTGCTGGATTTAACTGCAAAACTGATATGATGTGATCTTTTTCTGATATTCCGGTTAGGAAAATAACAGGAATATCCGCAAGTTCCGGGTCTTCTCTCATTGCTTCCAGGGTTTTCTTTCCGTCCCAGCCCGGCATTTCGTAGTCCAGAAGGACAAGATCTATTTTCAGTTTTTTCATAATTTGAATTGCCTGCTTGCCGGTTTCCGCGATAGATATCTGATATTTATCCTTCAGCAGTCGTTTCACGTTGCGCAAAACCAGTTTGCTGTCGTCCACCACAAGAATGCTTTTCCAACTGTCATCTTCTTCCTCCGTATTTGCGGAATCAATTTGCCCGGAAACGCCTGTCTGTGTCTCATCCGTTCCGTCTGTCCCTTCCGGTTTTAACAGATTCTGGCAGGCTTCCAAAATCTTGGTTTTTGTTACCGGCCGATAGATAGGCAAAACTTTTCTTTCTGTTTTTAATATTGCGTCGAAATGCTGTTCCAGTTCCTTTAAGGCAATAATCAGCATAGGCGTTCTCAGATAACGGGTTTGAAATAAATCAAAAAGAGGGATGTCTTCATTTACCATTCCCACCTGGCTGAGGATGATTAAATCCGGTTTAATGAGACACACCATATCTTTAACGGAATGGCGGTCTTCCGGACAAAGTTGAACCATATAATCATCGGATAGACAATCCATAACGCCGCTTAATGTTTTATTTAAGCACCCGATTAATAATACCTTTTTCATGGTCTCCTATACCTCTCTTTTTCTGCAAAATAGGAAAAACTACCTTGTATAATTTTGGGAAAATTTCTATCTAATATTGTAACCCTTTCGGATAACACTGTACAATAGTTATGTGGAAATCGTTGTGGAATCATTATGTGGAAATCGTTGTGGATTCATTATATTTTCTAACCGGGGGATTGAATATGATACTTTATGTTAGATTTCCTTTGCCAGTTCAAATCCCTTCTTTGCCGCAATTACTGCAATGAATTCATTGATTACGGCTGCAGCGGCAATGGTGCCCTGGACAATTTTTACCAGATCCGGAGCAGTTGACAGGGTGGTACAAATAATGCCTGTAAATACCAAAGATACACCCGAGTGGGGCAGCAGGGTGAGCCCGAGATATTTCTGCACCGTTTCCGGCATATGCATGATTTTAGCGCCAATGGCGGCTCCGAAATATTTCCCGATTATGCGAAAAACTATGTAAATCAGAGTATACATACCTGCACCCAGAATAAGATGATAATCCAGCGGTGTACCAAGATCCACAATGGCAGTTAACAGTGCAATGCCCAGAATCGGTGCAAAATCGCGGCTTAATTGTTCCAATTCTTCCGCAGGAATCAGATTGGAGAAAACGGCAGAAAAGGAAACTCCCATCAGCATGTAATTAAGAGTGACTGTGCTTACCAGATAAGTATTGACGGTCCAGCCAAGGAGCATAGTTATGGTAATGCCGCCCAGTAAAGTGACCAGCCGTGTCCCTTTCTTCCGGCATTTTCTTAAAATAAGTCCGGTGGGAAATCCAATGATGCTCCCAAGAAGAACAGGAAGAAAAATCATTACCGGAATCATATAGAGAGAAATGGCTCCGTCCGATACTTTACGGGCAATCAAGGAATTTACGGTAAAAAATACCGCAATTCCCACTACATCATCCAGAATGGTCATGGGAAGCAAAGTATCCGTTACCGGCCCTTTTGCATGAAATTCATTCACAATGGACAAAGCCGGTGCCGGTGCGGTTGCCAGCGCTATGCCACCAAAGACAAAGGCAAGATAAACCGGCACATTGGTAAAATAAAATACAAGGCCAAAGGCGGCGGATACCACCGCAAATGTTCCGAGAGACTGGAACAGGGTGGTGACAAGCAATGCTTTTCCCGAGCGTTTCAATTTACTCCAAATCAGTTCCGAACCCAGCATGACGCCGAAGGCACATTGCATCCAGATTAGGATAATTTTATACCATTTAGCATCAAGAACCGTTTGCGGCAAAAGACGGACGGCATGAGGTCCCAGAAGTATGCCGGCAATCAGCCAGCCCAGAATGGCAGGCATTTTTATTTTACTCATCAGTTTTCCTGCGGCAAAGGCGAGGACCAGAACCGCAATCCAGCGAATTAAATTAAACACCATTGTCTATGATTCTCCTTAAATAACCCATATTCCAATCAAGTCAGATATTCCAAGCAAGTCAGTTGCCTCAATCAAGCCTGTTGTCCCAGGCAGGTCAGATATCCCTTTCTTTCAAATATGTATTGATACGCAAGGCATACATATCATTATATCCCGAATTAATAAAATGAAAAGCCATTGCCTCACATTTTGTTTGTTTTTGCAGCAAATAAAATATGATACAATTATTTTGTTTGCGAAATGTTTGAAAAATGTTTCGAAAATGTTTGCGAAGGCTGGTTTGCAAGGGTTAATAATTCTTCGCAAATGTTGATTGATGAATTGTTGGGAGCGCAGTTATGGCTAAAGAATTACAAAATTTGCAGGAATTTGTAAATGAAATATCCAGATTGTACGGAGAAAGAGATGTTTACCGTTATTTTGAAAATGATTTGCAGGTTAACAAAACCTACAATCAATTCAGTCGTGATATTAAGGCGGTGGCGTCCTGGTTTGTAAAGAAAGGATTCCGCAGGCAGCATGTTGCCATTGTAGGAGGCACCAGTTACAACTGGGTTGTGAGTTTCCTTGCGGTCTGCAACAGTGCCAATGTAGCGGTTCCGATTGACCGCATGCTTTCCAAACAGGAAATCGTGGGTCTCATTGCAATGGCAGATACAGATATTGTGTTTGTAGCGGAAGAATTTGAAGTTTTGATTCCCATGCTTCGGGAAGCGGAAAATAAAGTACATACCATTATCAGTTTTTCCGATGCCATGTTTCGTGAAATGCTGCGAACGGATCCGGAGCCCCTTCCTTCGATTGATCCGGACGCCCTGACGGAAATCCTTTTTACTTCCGGTACGACAGGACTTAGCAAGGGCGTTATGCTGAGCCAGCGCAATATAATTTCCAACATTAACGATATTAAGCGCATGGACTTCACCCAGGGAATTCAGGGGGCGCCTGTCGTTCTTTCCGTTCTTCCCATTCACCATACTTTCGAACTGACGGTGGACAATCTGGGAGTTATGTACAGTGGCGCAACCATTTGCATTAATGACAAATTGGAAAATATCGTAAAGAATTTAAGTGTTTTCCGTCCTTCCGTTATTTTGGTGGTTCCGGCGATTGCAGAAGTATTTTATAAAAAGGTTCAGGAAGCTACCTCCACCTTAAAAATGAAAAAGAAAATCAGCGCCGGTCTGCAAATGTCAAATTTTTTGCAGAAGATGAAAATTGACAATCGGAGAAATATTTTCAAACAGTTGTTGGACCGCTTTGGCGGAAATCTGTCCACCATCGTGGTGGGAGGAGCGGCACTTCGTCCGGAAATTGTGGATTATTTTGCGCAGTTCGGCATTGATATTTATCAGGGCTATGGACTAACGGAATGTGCGCCGCTGGTGGCAACCAATTATCCGGGCAACAACAAAGCGGGTTCCGTAGGAAAACTGGTTTCATATATGGATTTCAGGCTGGAGAAGGATGAAATCTGCGTCAAAGGCCCGGGGGTAATGCTTGGTTATTATAAAAATGAGGATGCAACCAAAGAGGTGCTTACAGATGGATGGTTTCGTACGGGAGACCTTGGATACATAGATGATGAAGGCTATATTTACATAACGGGCAGAAGCAAGAATCTGATAATTCTGGATAACGGGAAAAATATTTATCCGGAGGAATTGGAGGACGATATCCGTCTCTGCGAAAATGTGAAAGAGGTCATGGTTTACAATGACGAAGGAAAAATCAGTGCCCTGATTCTTCCGAACATACCGGGTGACAATAAGATGATGTATGACATCAAGGTCTTCATTCGGGAAATGAACGAAAAACTTCCTTCCTACAAAAAAGTGGTGGGAGTGCGTTTTGTACAGAAAGAATTTCCAAAAACCACCACGCAGAAAATAAAGCGTAAGGAAGTTATGCAGTGGCTTTCTGAAAATACCATGGAGCAGGAGCAGAACTATGTTCCGCCGAACAATGAAACCCAGGAAATGCTGGTACAGGCCTTTGAACGCACACTGAGCCGAAGAAAAGTGGGTATCAAAGACGATTTCTTTTCTCTGGGGGGCGACAGTCTGTCAGCATGTGCGATTGCTGCGGAACTTGGCATAGACTTGCAGGAAATTTATGATAATCCAACAGTGGAACAGCTAGAGCAGGCGATTCTGACCAAAGGGGAGGATGGTTCCAAAGAATCCACCGTGGATGTGAACGCGCTGATTCGTCATAACAATAATCTGCAGTATGATATAGTGCCGAAATACATTCTTCTTACCGGAGCAACCGGATATCTGGGTGCACACATCCTCCGGGAACTGCTGCGACACAATATGAATGTGGTCTGCCTTGTGCGAAGCAGAGAACGATTGGTGGCAACCCTGAAAAATTATTTCCCGAAGGAATGGAAAACATTTGAGTACAAAACCGTCGCCGGAGACATTGAGCGGGAACATCTGGGCCTGGATGATGAGAAATGGGACAAACTCGCCCGGAAGGTTGATATGGTAATTCATACGGCGGCCAATGTGCATCACGCCGGTTTATACAAGGATCTGGAAAAAACCAATGTGTACGGAACCCAGCATGTGATTGAATTTTGTAAGGCAGCCAATGCTGTTCTGCAATATACTTCCACCGCCAGCCTCCATGGCGCCGGAACGGTGCGCCAAAAGCTGGAAGCGGCAGTGTTTGATGAATTTAATCTGGATATTGGTCAGGAATATACGGAAAATGTTTACATTCATTCCAAATATAAAGCAGAGGAAATGGTGTTGCTGGCCAGGGAAGAAGGACTGAAGGTGAATATTTACCGCATCGGTAATCTTACCTGGAGAGTATCCGATGGTAAATTTCAGAAAAATGCAGATGATAACGGATTTCTCCACCGTGTCCGGGGAATGTGGAAAATTAAAATGTACAGCAGTGAAATGGCGGAATACCCGATTGATTTTACCTCTGTGGACGAGTGTGCCGACGCTTATGTGAGATTGTGTCTTCACAACAGGGTGAATAACATTTACAATCTGTACAATCCGAACATGTTGCAGTTAAAGAATCTCTGCAACCGGATGTTCATTTCGGTAAAACAGGTTCCGAAAGATGTATTTGACCGAAACATAAAAAAGATGATACAGGATACGGACATTGCCATTTTATCCTTCTATACCACCATTGCCGGTCATTCCAAAAATGTGCCGATGAACAATGACTATACGGTGGGAGTATTAAAAGAACTGGGATTTAAGTGGTCAAAAATCGGACCCCGCTACCTGAAATATTTGAAAAATTTCAAGTAAGTAAAATATAGTGTCCGGGGCGAAACATGAAAAAACGGAATTGCAGAAGCCCGGAAGAACGCAAAAAGCAAAATGCAGTGCCCGGAGGGAAAGACAGGAAACACTATGAGAATCGGTATTGATATTGGTTCAACAACCATCAAATCGGTTGTGCTGGATGACAATGATAAAATAATACACAAGAGTTATGAACGCCACTACGCAATGATTACGGAAAAGGCCCGGGAGGTATTGCAGGGTCTGGTGGATGAATTTCACATAACAAAGCCGGTGAAGATTGCCTTTTCCGGTTCTGCGGGAATGGGGCTTTGTGAACGGGCAAAACTTCCTTTTGTTCAGGAGGTTTACGCAACAAAGGTGGCTATTTCCCATCGCCTTCCGGATACGGATGTGGTGATTGAACTGGGCGGCGAAGATGCGAAAATTCTCTTTCTGCAGGGTAATTTGGAAGTCCGCATGAATGGTTCCTGTGCGGGTGGTACGGGCGCATTTGCGGATCAAATGGCCAGTCTTATGCAAATTAGCGGAGATGAAATGAATGAACTTGCTGCTAAGCACGAGAAAATCTACTCCATTGCCTCCCGGTGCGGCGTATTTGCCAAGACGGACATCCAGCCCCTCTTGAACCAGGGAGCGCGCAAGGAAGACATTTCCGCCAGCATTTTCTATGCTATTGTCAATCAGACAATTACCGGATTGGCCCAGGGGCGTACCATCGAAGGAAACATTGTATATCTGGGTGGGCCACTTACCTTTATGTCTGAACTACGCAAAAGTTTTGACAGTACCCTTCACTGCCGGGGAATCTGCCCGGAAGACTCTCTCGTTTATGTGGCGCTTGGAACCGCTTATTATGCGGAAGAAGAGATTGATTTAGTGGAAGTAATTAAAGCAATCGGTGAAAAACCGGAAAATGTGGGGAGCATTACGCTTCCGCCTTTATTTGCGTCCAATGAGGAACGGGAAGAATTCCGAATCCGTCATGCACAGCACAAAGTACCTAGGAGGGAAGGAGAGGATTACGAAGGCGAAGCCTATCTTGGCATTGATTCCGGCTCTACTACTTTGAAGGTTATTTTGCTGGATCGGGAGGGGCAGATTCTGTTTTCCAAATATGCCTCCAATCAGGGCAAACCCATTGATGTTGTGAAAGATGCCATGCTGGAAATGTATGAAAAATATCCCGGAATTACCATCAAAGCCGGTGGCGTTACAGGCTACGGCGAAGATATGATTCGCAATGCCCTTGGCGTGGATTACGGATTAGTGGAAACGGTGGCTCATTATACCTCTGCCAAATCTTTTATGCCGGATGTGGAATTTATCATTGACATCGGTGGACAGGATATGAAATGTTTCAAAATCCGAAACGGCACCATCGACAATATATTCTTGAATGAAGCCTGCTCTTCCGGTTGCGGTTCTTTCCTTCAGACTTTTGCGGCGTCCATGGGGTATTCCATTGAAGAATTTGCCCGTCTTGGTGAGAAAGGGGACCGGCCGGTGGATCTTGGTTCCCGTTGTACGGTTTTTATGAATTCATCGGTAAAGCAGGCCCAGAAAGAAGGAGTCAGCGTGGAAAACATTTCCGCAGGACTCTCTATCAGTGTGGTGAAAAATGCACTGTATAAAGTAATCCGGGTTCATTCTGCAGAGGAACTGGGCAAGCGTATTGTGGTGCAGGGCGGTACTTTTCTGAATGATGCGGTACTGCGCGCCTTTGAGCAGGAGATGGGAGTGGAAGTCATCCGACCGGATATTGCGGGACTGATGGGTGCCTACGGTGCGGCACTGTATGCCAGGGAAATGGCGGGAAAGCACCCGGAAAAAACATCCACTGTGCTGGACTATGATGCCATGAAAGCATTTACCTATGAAATTCGCGGCGTTACCTGTAACGGTTGTAACAATCACTGCCAGCTTACGGTAAATGAATTTGGCGGTGGCAGAAAATTTATTGGGGGAAACCGCTGTGAAAAGCCGGTGACCAATCAAACCCAGGATGTTTCCCTGAATTTGTACGAATATAAGTTACATAAACTGGAAAACTATGCTTCAAAGGCAGGAGAACGGGGAGTGATTGGACTGCCTATGGCACTGAACATGTACGAAATGTATCCTTTCTGGCATACATTTTTCACAGAACTTGGCTATGAGGTGAAAATGTCCGGATTTTCCAATCGGAAACTCTACTTATCCGGTCAGGGAACCATTCCTTCGGATACGGTTTGCTTTCCTGCAAAACTGGTGCATGGTCATATTCAGAAACTGGTGGATGAGGGGGCAGATTATATTTTCTATCCTTGCATGACCTTCAATTTTGATGAGAAGCGAAGTGACAATCATTACAATTGTGCTGTCATAGCCGGTTATCCGGAGGTTATCGAGGCCAATATGACAAAACTTGTAGGGACTAAATTGATTCGGGAATATGTGGGACCGCATCAAAGAAGTACCTTTGCAAGACAAATGCGCAGGATTATCGACAAACATCTCGATGCCTCCATTTCCATGCAGGAAATCAGGAAAGCGGCGAAGCAGGCTTACAAAGCCTATGATGTTTATATGCAGGACATTCGCCGGGAGGGACAACGGATTATCGGGGAAGCAGAAAAACAGGGGAAGCCCATTATTGTTCTGGCGGGACGCCCCTATCATGCGGATCCGGAGATTAACCATGGCATTCATAAATTAATCGGGCAGCTGGGATTTGCGGTGGTCAGCGAGGATAGTGTGGCCGGAGAGGTCCCGAGGTTTAGATTAAATATGTTAAACCAATGGACTTATCATGCACGGCTGTTTTCTGCTTCGGAATATGTGGCACACCGCAATGATATGTATTTGGTGCATTTGGTATCCTTTGGCTGCGGTCTGGACGCCCTGACCACAGACGAGGTCCGAAGCATTTTGGAAGAACAGGGTAAACTCTATACACAGATTAAGATAGATGAGGTTACCAATCTTGGTGCCGTGAAAATCCGCCTGCGCAGCCTGATTGCTACAATAGAGCAAAGTGGAGCAACGGAGAGGAAGTCCGGTGGAGACACACAGACATAAGCCGGAGAAATCCGGCGCAGGTGCCGCACATACATAAGCCGGGAAAGTCCGGTGGAGACACACAGACATAAGCCGGAGAAATCCGGCGCAGGTGCCGCGCACCACAAAACACAGGAAAGATGAGTGGGATGGGAACAGACATGAAAAAAAATAAGGCTCATTACAAAGGAAGAGCCATGTTTAAACTGAGTATGGTGAAGGAGCATACACTTCTGATTCCGGAGATGGCACCGCTTCATTTCCGCCTGATTAAGCCTATACTCGGCCGGGATGGATATAAAATTGCATTAATGGGTTATGAAGGTCCGGAGGTTTTACAGCGGGGATTAAAATATGTCCACAACGATATCTGTTACCCGGCACTTTTGATTACCGGACAAATGCTGACGGCTTTGGAGTCCGGGGAATATGATCCCAACAAGGTTACGATGATGATAACCCAGTCCGGGGGCGGTTGCCGGGACAGTAATTATATTCATTTGATGCGTAAGGCATTGGCGAAGGCCGGTTATGAAAATGTGCCGTTTATTTCTGCAAACATCTGGTTTATGGAGTATAATTCCGGTGTACGTCTTCGCATTTCCTCTTTGCTGATGGCAGTTGCCGGGCTGGTCTACGGAGATTTTATTATGATGTTCTCCAATCAGATACGCCCCTATGAGAAGATGAAAGGCGCAACGGATGCCATGGTAGACAAATGGATTGCTTATCTCATTGATTGTTTTGAGAAGGGAAAAGGATTCACGGAAAAGTCCATGGAAAAAAATCTGGAAATGATTGGAAAGGATTTCATGACCATTCCGGTTACCGGGGAGAAGAAAATCCGGGTGGCCATTGTAGGGGAACTGTTTCTGAAATATTCGGTTCCGGGCAACAATCATCTGGAAGAATTCCTTGCAGAGCAGGGTTGTGAAGTGTTTATGCCAAGTATGTTAAGCTTTGGGGTATATAAGACCAATGGCGCGCTGGAGGATTTGAAGCGCTACGGCGGAAATCCGGTAAAACGGGTGGTGATGGAGATTGTAATGAAGTTTTTCTATAAATACGAGGACATTCTCATTCGCAACATGGAGAAATTCCCGGCAATCACTGCACCCGAGCGGATAAAGGATTTGATGAAACGGGCCGAAGGCGTAACGGATATTGCCAACAGCATGGGAGAGGGCTGGTATCTGGCAGCAGAGATGTTGGAATTTGCAGATCGGGGCTATGAAAATATTGTTTGCGTGCAGCCTTTTGGATGCCTTCCCTGTCATGTGTCGGTAAAGGGTATACTAAATAAAGTCCGTCGGGTGAATCCGAAAATCAATGCAGTGGACATTGAATATGATCCGGGAGCCACAAAGGTAAATCAGGAAAACCGTATGAAACTTATGCTAGCGGTTGCAAGGGAAAATGCGGCATCAGCAAGCGATACCGGAACCGGGAAAACGCAGTAATAAGAAGCCCTGCCGGAACCGGGAAGACGCAGTAATAAGAAGCCTTAGAAAACGCAGTAACAAAAGACGCGACTGAAAAAGTTTGAGACGCAGTAACGGGAAAATGAGATGGAAACCAGGAAGGAAGACAACCAGAAGGAGACAATTGAAAAGTATGCACGAAATATAATGCAGCTGGCGAAGGATACCATAACAGTTCGTTTTCGTTTTTTTGATACGGCGCTGGGAAAACTAAAACTGATTTCCAAGCCGGGACTCATGGGGTTCGCCACAAACGGGGCCGCGCTTTATTATGATCCGGCTCTATTGTTGCAGACTTATATGGATGAGCCGAATGTGGCGGTTCGGTTGTTTTTGCATGTCTTGCTGCATCAGGTATTTCTGCATCCTTACCGCTATGAAAAAACCAATGAAGATTATTGGAATATGGCCTGTGACATCGCGGTAGAGAATATTATTTTGGAAATGGATCTGCCGGCAGCAGCGCTTACCCGGGATGATGAGCAGCGGGGGAAAATCCAGCGGATTCGCAAATGGTGTCCTGAACTTACCGCGGATAAACTTTATCGGGAATTTATGGTGGGTGGTGTTTCCAGTGTTTCCCAAAGAGAGTATGTCCGCTTATTTGCCATTGATTCCCATGATGCCTGGCGTTCGAAAAAAGAAGAGATGGAGACGGTAATTACACAGGAGCAATGGGAAAAAATATCCGAACGGGTGAAAGCGGATTTGAAAACATTTTCAAAAAATAAAACCGGCTCGGAGAGTCTGGATACCAATATCGAGGAGGCAACAAAAAAGCGGTATGACTATGCATCCATATTGGAACGCTTTGCCGTACTGGGGGAGGAAATGATGGTCAACGATGATGAATTTGACTACATTTACTACACCTATGGATTATCCACCTACAAAAATCTGCCGCTGATAGAACCACTGGAATATAAGGAAACCAATAAAATCAAGGAGTTTGTCATTGCAATTGACACTTCGGCTTCCTGTCGGGGAAAAGTGGTGAAAGCTTTTTTGCAGACCACCTATGATATATTAAAGCAATCCGAAAACTTTTTTCTTGAGGTCAATATCCACATTGTTCAATGTGACGCCACCATTCGGCAGGATACGAAAATTACCTGCGAGGCGGATTTTCGCAAATTTTTAGAAACCGGAAAATTAACCGGCTTTGGTGCTACGGATTTTCGCCCGGTTTTTCAGTATGTGGAGGAATTAAAAGAAGAAGGCGAATTTGAAAATCTGAAGGGTCTGATTTATTTTACGGACGGATACGGAATCTACCCGGAGCATATGCCGGATTATGATGTTATTTTTGCCTTTCTCGGGGAGGATTCCCATCGTATGCCGGTCCCTGTATGGGCCATCCAGGTTATTTTGGAAGATCATCCGGAGAATGATTGAACCGGATTTGCGAAGAAAAACCCGGTTCTGTGAAGAATAAAAACAGATGGAAGAATAAAGGAGACGAAGCAATGAATATCAATCAGGCAAAGGATTATATTAAAAATTCCATACAGCTTTACTTGAAAAAGGACGAGTTCGGTGATTACCGGATTCCTGTGGTTCGCCAGCGCCCCATTTTCCTGTTGGGGGCTCCGGGTATCGGAAAAACTGCAATTATGGAACAAATTGCCCAGGAACTGGGCATTGCTCTGGTTTCCTATTCCATGACACATCACACTCGTCAGTCTGCTCTTGGACTGCCTTTCATCAAGCAGAAAAAGTATGGTGGAAAAGAATATGATGTATCGGAATATACCATGAGCGAAATTATTGCCAGCATTTATGAAACCATGGAAAGCAGCGGCGTGCAGGAGGGAATATTGTTTTTGGATGAAATTAACTGCGTGTCAGAAACCCTGGCCCCTTCTATGCTTCAGTTTCTTCAATACAAAGTTTTCGGAAAACACAAGGTTCCGGAAGGCTGGGTGATAGTAACTGCGGGAAATCCGCCGGAATATAACAAATCGGTAAGGGAATTTGATGTGGTAACCATGGACCGGTTGAAGGTGCTTCAGGTGGAGGCAGATTACCCTACCTGGAAATTGTATGCCAGAGAAAGAGGTGTACATTCTGCCATTTTGAATTTCCTGGAATTGAAAAAAGAATATTTCTACCACATGGAAACCACGGCAAACGGTCGCAGTTATGTGACGGCCCGGGGCTGGGAAGACCTTTCCCAAATTATTTCCCTGTATGAAGAAGACGACTTAAAAGTGGACGAAACCTTGATTTCCCAGTACCTTCAAAATGAGCAGATTGTGAAGGAATTCAGTGCCTACTATGATTTGTACAACAAATATAAGCAGGATTATCGGGTAGAGGCATTGCTTTCCGGTGACATTTCCAAAGGAGCAATTGAAAAAGCCGGAAAGGCTTCTTTTGATGAGCGACTTTCTTTGCTTGGACTTCTAATGGATCAGATGCAAAATGAAATGAAAAATGTGGTGGAAATGAGCAATTATCTGCAGGAACTCAAACATCCGCTGCAGGCCATTAAAAATGCAAAGAACGCTGGGGAAATGGTAAAACTCCAACTGGATGCAAGGGAAAAAAGGATGCAGAATCTGGAGAAGGCCAATGCAATGTCCATGGAGGAACATTACAAGAATAAGAGAATCTGTCGGTTCCTGACGGATATGCTGGTGAAGACAAGCGATATGGCTTTGGTTGAAAGGCAGTTCCCGGAGGGGGCAAATATGCAGCCGGCGTCCGATGGGGAGATTTTGCAAGAAAATGCCGAAGAAAACATTTTCCAATATGGAAAAGAACAATATGAGAAACAGGTGGAGGAGTTAAAGGCTCTTGTTTCTACCACTGCGAACCGGCTGCACTGGTTATTTGAATTTGCCGCAAAAGCCTTTTCGGAGGACGAAAGCGGTAATTCCAGTGAGATGCTGGTGCTGGTAACGGAATTTACGGTGAATAAATTCAGTTCCACTTATATCAGCATGTTTGGCTGTGAGGATTACCGGAAATACAATCGTCTGCTTATGGTAACGGAACGTCAGGAGAACTTAAAGGCGGATATTGCAAAACTGATGCTGTAATTGCCGGACAAGGAAGAACGCATGGATTCGGAAAGATTCATGAAAACAGCAAGGAAGCATGAATTCGGAAGGATTCATGAAAACAGAAGGAAGCATGAATTCGGAAGGATTCATGAAAACAGAAGGAAGCATGGATTCGGAAGGATTCATGAAAACAGAAGGACGCATGGATTCGGAAGGATTGATTCATAAAAATAGAAGACGCATGGATTCGAAGGATTCATGAAAATAAAAATGTATGGATTGAGGCATAGAAGAGAAAGGCTGCGATATGGAAGAAAAAATTCTACGCATGGAGAGCGGAAGTTATACATTGGAAATATGCGCCCATGGTGAAACACAGAGTGCATCTGTGGTGGCGTATGAGGGTGGCGGCAGCCGGCTGTTCATTCCGGATGCGGTAATGGTTGGTGACAGGAAATATCCGATGATAGCGATAGAAAAAAAGGCATTTTTGGCCAACAAAGGTTTGCGGGAAGTCTCTTTGCCTGTTACCGTTACGCATATCGGGGACTGGGCATTTGCCCAATGTGAAAATCTGCAATATTTTGTGATTCGCAGACAGGAGGGAAGTACGCCGGCCGGGATTGCGCAGGAACTCTGTTTTGGACGAGGTGTCTTTGACTCCTGTCACCGTATGGAAAACATCTGCCTGGGATATGAGGAGAAGGAGGATTTGTCTGCGCTACTGGCAGCCATCATTTACCGTATGCCGGCAGAGTATCTGCTTAAGGATAAGGATCTGGGTACCAATGCCTGGTATGCCAAATGGGACCAGTGCCTTTCTGCTTTTTTGAATGAACCGGACGAGGACGGCTATACGGATCTGGTGCTTTGCGGTGAGGAAGATATCTTCTACAACGAACCGGATTTTGCCATGAACAAAAGAAGAAAAAAGGCTGCGCTTTGCTTTTTACGCATGCGATTTGCCAAAGGCATTTCAGAGGAAATGAAATCCAGGTTTTGTGCATACCTGCTGTCCCATACCAAAGGGTCTCCAACGGAAGAAGCCTGGGAGGTTCTCCTTTCTGAATTTGGAGAAATGGTGGAGTACTACAAATTATTTGCCCGGCTGGGAGGCATCCATCAGGAGAATATTGACGCCATGCTGACGGATATGGGAGAACGATTTGCGGAGGCGAAAGCATTTTTGCTTAATTACAAACAGGAAAATTTCGGAGCGGGAGATTTCTTTTCCCAATTCCAATTATAACCGGCATTTTACCTTGTTCATAAGTCGACAATCCGGTTTGCCCATAATCGGACAAATCCTGTTTGCCCATAAGTCGGTAATCCGGTTTGCTCATATTGACAATTCTCTGTGTCGCCGATAATATATATACAGATTAGCACTCAAACTATCCGAGTGCTAACAACATAGGAGAGACCAAGAAATGATTACGATACCATGTTATAACCAGTTAATTTTGCCAAATGTAGTTTTTCATTTTCAGGATGATTTTTTAGAGGAAATCATTCATACCCGTGTGGAAAAAGGGGATGAAGTTTTGTTCCTGATGATGAAAGAGGACAAAACGAGAGCAGAAATGACCAAGGACGACTTTTACCCTGTGGCAGTCTGTGCTGTTGTGGAAGGCTTTGATAAGGACGAGAACATCATTATCCGCACCCGGGAACGGGTTTTGGTTACGGAAATTAAGGTTCTAAAAAAAGATATTAAGGTTCAATTTGAAGAATTGGCTGAAATTGATGATATGACCGAGCGGCAGAAGGAAGAGAAATACCAGGAAGTGAAAAGTACGGTTTATCATTTTATCCTGCAGTATAATTGGGGTTTGCCTCTCAGCCATGTGATTTCCCAGTGGGATACCATTGAAAAAATGGCTACGGGTTTTACCCACGAACTGAATTTGAGCAGCGAGGAAAAATATGCCATTTTAGCGGAAGATACCATTTCCGTGCGTCAGGATTTGCTGGAGAAGGCTATTGTAAATATGGTGCTTACCACCCAGCTTTACGATGAAGCCGGACGAGTGCTGGAGGAAAAGCAGGAGAAACTTTATCGCGAAGAGGTCTTGAGGAAACAGATTGATGTATTCCGGGATGAACTGGAGAAAATGCATCCGGAAAATGCAAGTGATATCCGCAAATTTGAAAATCGGCTGAAAAATTCGGAAATGAATGAAGAAGCCCGAAAGGAAGCGGAAAAGGTTTTAAGCCGGATGCGCCAGGAGGGAGAAAACAGTCATGAATACGGACTCCTTTACGATTATCTGGAATTTGTTACCTCTCTTTCCTGGAAAAAGGAAGCTTATGAGCCAATAGATCTGGAGAAGGCAAAATCAATTTTGGACGAAGACCATTTTGCTATGAAAAAAGTGAAACGACGGGTTCTTCAGCAGTTGGCCGTTATGGCACTTCGTCAGAAGCAGTCCGGTTCGATTCTGCTTTTTGTAGGACCGCCGGGAACCGGAAAGACCAGTATCGGAGAAGGAATCGCAAAAGCGCTGGGACGGAAATATGTCCGCATCAGTCTCGGCGGTATTCGGGACGAGGCGGAAATCCGGGGACACCGCAGGACTTATATTGGTGCCATGCCCGGAAGAATTATGGAGGGAATTAAGCGAAGCGGCGTCAGCAATCCGGTAGTTGTGCTGGATGAAATTGATAAACTTTCCCACAGCGGGGAAGGAGATCCGGCCAATGCCCTCTTGGAAGTGCTTGATCCGGAACAGAATCATACCTTTACGGATCACTATATGAATGTCCCTTACGATTTATCGGATGTTTTGTTTATCTGTACCGCCAACAGTGTGGATACCATTAGTGAGCCTTTGCTCAATCGAATGGAAATGGTGGAATTTCAAGGTTATACCGAGAATGAAAAAGTGGAGATTGCAAAACGCCATCTCATACCAAAGTCTCTTAAAGAAAACGGAATTAAGAAAACAGGACTTCGAATTTCCGATACGGTGCTGCATAAAATCATAGCCGAATATACCATGGAATCCGGTGTTCGTGGGCTGAAAAAACGGATGGATACCCTTTGTCGGGAAGCGGCAATCCGGATGATAGAGGGGGAAGGAAAAGCAGTAACCGTAAAAGCAGCCTATTTACCGGATATGCTGGATATGCAGCCGATTCGTCATGATAAAGCAACCAGGAAAAAGAAGCCGGGCGTGGTAACGGGACTGGCATGGACCATGGCCGGAGGCGATATCTTATTTGTGGAAGCGGTAATGACGCCGGGAAAAGGTGAGGTTCAGATCACCGGACAGCTCGGCGATGTGATGAAGGAGTCGGTGCAGGTGGCACTAACCCTGGCAAAATCCATGTTCCCGCAACAAAAGGAGCGGTTTGAAAAAAGCGACATTCACATTCATGTTCCGGAGGGTGCGGTTCCTAAGGACGGTCCTTCTGCCGGAATTACCATGACCACTGCAATTTCCTCTTTAATCCTTGGAAAAAGTGTAAGTGCGGAATATGCAATGACCGGTGAGGTTTCCCTGCAGGGTGACATATTGCCAATCGGTGGGCTACCGGAAAAACTAATGGCAGCAGTTCGCGCCGGTGTGAAAAAGGTGTTCATTCCAAAGGAAAATGAGATGGATTTGAAGGATGTTGCCGATGAAATCAAAGCAAAACTTACCATTCTTCCTGTAGAAGAGGTTTCACAGGTGTTCAAAGAAGTTGGACTAAAAGATTAATTTTGAACATGATTCCGGAATCGTGTTTGTTTGACACGAGATAGGAACAATGTTACTATACAAAAGAAAAAAAGATGTTTTCAGGGCGGGGCGCAAATCCCCACCGGCGGTACAGCCCGCGAGCCATTCTTTTTCGGATGAGCATGATCCGGTTGAATTCCGGAGCCGACAGTATAGTCTGGATGGAAGAAGACAAATGAGAAAGTATTCGAATACGGAAAGTGTTTGTTTGCCCTGCAATTATTTTGCAGGGCATTTTTGTGTGAAAGAGAATTTCCGAAGGAAGGATTTGAGAAAGATTTTCCGAAGGCAGGATTTTCGAAAACAGAATAGGAAGGAAGTGACGGTATTGCGGGAATATATGGAGCGGGCCATCGCCTTGGCGGAAAAGGGCATGGGATTTACCAGTCCGAATCCAATGGTTGGCGCCGTTATTGTAAAAGACAATCTGGTAATTGCCGAAGGGTATCATCATAAATACGGAGAACTTCATGCGGAGCGGGAAGCATTTGCAGACTTGGAAAGGCGTTACGGCATAGATGCAAAGAAAATGGCAAAGGGGGCAACATTGTATGTGACTTTGGAACCCTGTTGTCATCATGGGAAACAACCGCCATGTACGGAAGCGATTGTGGAATATGGAATCGGGAAAGTTGTAATCGGTTCCAGGGATCCCAATCCTCTGGTGTCCGGCAAAGGAGTGAAATATCTGCAGGAACACAATATTATCGTTCAACAGGATTTTATGAAGGAGGAATGCGATGGGATGAATGCTGTATTTTTCCATTACATTACTTCGAAAAAACCTTATGTGGTGATGAAATATGCCATGACACTGGATGGGAAAATTGCAACGAAAACCGGGGAATCCAAGTGGATTACCGGGGATGAAGCCAGACAACATGTGCATATGCAGAGGGGAAGATACCGGGCAATTATGGCAGGGATTGGAACGGTGCTGGCAGACAATCCCCTGCTGAACTGCAGGGTAACGGGGATAGAATTGCCGCAGCCCGTTCGCATTGTGGTGGATTCCCATTTGCGAATTCCGCCAGAGAGTCGACTGGTGCAAACGGCGGAGGAATATGAAACCCTGGTTGTCTGTGCGGACAAGGAACGAAATCCCGTTTTTCTTGCAAAGAAGAAGGAACTGGAAAATCGGGGCATTAAGATACTGAATATGCCGGGAGAGGACAAAAGGGTGGATTTGCAGGCTCTGATGACCTATCTGGGACGGCAGGGAATCGACAGTGTTTATATTGAGGGTGGAGGACAACTGCATGAGGCGGCACTAAAGTCGGGGATTGTGAATCATGTCTGCGCTTATGTGGCACCGAAAATTTTTGGTGGAAAAGAGGCAAAGACACCTGTGGAAGGCGAGGGCATCGCCTTGCCCGCCGAGTCACCTGCATTAAAATTACAGAAGGTAACACGGCTGGGAGAGGATTTGCTTTTGGATTATGAAGTGGAAGGAGGAATGCAGGGTGTTTACTGGAATTGTTGAGGAAATCGGTACCCTGAGGCAGGTGATTTCCGGTTCGGGTTCCGGCTCTATCAAAGTTTCGGCAAAGAAGGTTTTAGAAAATACGAAAATCGGTGATTCCATTGCGGTAAACGGTGTTTGTCTTACCGTAACATCCTTGAGTTCCGACGGATTTACGGCAGATGTCATGCCGGAAACGCTGCGCCGAACCAATTTGGGAAGTTTGAAAAGCGGTGCACCTGTGGATTTGGAGCGGGCCATGGCGGCGGACGGAAGATTTGGGGGTCATCTGGTTTCCGGTCATATTGACGGCACAGGAACCGTTGTTTCCATGAAAAATGAGGGCAATGCGGTCTGGGTGCAGATTAAGGCACCGCAGTCCATTTTACAACTGATTGTGGAGAAGGGTTCCATTGCCATTGACGGAATCAGTCTTACGGTAGCAAAGGTAGACGGGGATAGTTTTCAGGTTTCCGTTATTCCTCATACCGGAAGCGAAACCATTCTGTTACGAAAGAAAGCAGGCGATATCGTTAATCTGGAAAATGATATCGTAGCGAAATATGTGCAGCATCTGCTGGGAAATGTGCTCGGCGGGAAAGCAGATTTATCTTCGTTCTCTCCGAAAGATGCGGAGAATGAAAATGCCGGTTCCGGCGGAATTACCATGGAGTTTCTTGCAAAACATGGTTTTTAGAACTTGAAACAGGGGAATTGGCTCCGGAGAAAAAGGTGTGATTTCGAAAAAAAGAGAGTCAGCTCCGGAGAAAAAGGGTGTGACTTTGAAAAATAAAGGGTGCTAACCCCGGAAAGAGGTAAAAAATGGAATTTCAATACAATACGATTCCGGAGGCCTTACAGGCACTTCGGGAAGGAAAAGTGATTATGTGTACGGATGATCCGGACCGGGAAAATGAAGGGGATTTTATCTGTGCGGCTCAGTTTGCGACAACGGAAAATGTGAATTTCATGGCAAAATACGGGCGTGGTCTCATTTGTACGCCTATGGCAAAAAAATATGCAGACCGGTTAAATTTACCACAGATGGTATCGGAAAATACAGACAATCACTGTACCGCTTTTACGGTTTCCATAGACCATGTGGATACCACCACAGGAATTTCCGCAGAGGAACGGGGATTTACCTGCCGGAAACTCACGGAAGCGGCTACGAAGCCTTCGGATCTTCGAAGACCGGGACATGTATTTCCTTTGACTGCAAGACATGGTGGTGTGCTGGTGCGGAACGGTCATACGGAGGCAACGGTGGATTTGTGCCGGCTGGCCGGCCTGGAGGAATGCGGGCTTTGCTGTGAAATCATGCGCGAAGACGGTACCATGATGCGTACCGGGGAATTACAGCAACTGGCGCAGGCACATCAACTGGTATTTATTACCATACGGGATTTGCAGGATTATCTGAGGCGCTATGAAAATCATATGATTTGCGAAGCTTGTGCCAAACTGCCAACCGCTTACGGCGAATTTCAGATTTACGGTTATGTCAATGACATCAGCGGAGAACATCATGTGGCGCTGGTGTGTGGCGATATCGGAGACGGTGAAGATGTGCTTTGTCGCGTGCATAGCGAATGCCTGACGGGAGATGTGTTTGGCTCTGCCCGTTGTGACTGTGGTCCCCAGTTGCAAAAAGCCATGCAAATGGTACAGCAGGAAGGACGGGGCGTGATTCTCTATATGCGTCAGGAGGGGCGGGGAATCGGTCTGATTAACAAATTAAAAGCCTACGAACTTCAGGAGCAGGGAAGAGATACGGTGGATGCCAATCTGGAACTGGGGTTTGCGCCTGATTTGCGGGAATACTGGTCAGGGGCGCAGATTTTACAGAATCTGGGAATTAAGTCGCTTCGTCTTTTAACCAATAATCCAAGCAAGATTTACGGACTGGAGGGATTCAATTTTGAGATTAAGGAGCGGGTTCCTATTGAAATTGATCCCGGAAAATATGATGCATTTTATTTGAAAACCAAGCAGGAACGGATGGGTCACATTTTCCAGCATATAAAATTTGACAAGAATTCATAGAAACCGCATAAATACTTAGTGTCATACGAAAAACTTTGAAAAATGAATTTTACGGGCGAAGACAAAAGTGCAGGAAAAACTTTGCACTAGGAGTTCAAGCGAAAGAAAATATTTTTGTATTATGATAATTCATTTGACAAAATACGACAGAAACGAAAATAAAAAACCGATATAATAAAAAACAGGAGGAAAAATCATGAGTATCAATGTAATTGAAGGAAAAGTAGTTGCAAAGCCGGGAATGAAGGTGGGAATCGTGGCATCCCGATTTAACAGTTTTATCGTAAGCAAGTTGTTAGATGGTGCAGTTGACGGATTGGTTCGTCATGGCGTAGAAGAGGAAAACATAACGGCATGCTGGGTGCCGGGAGCATTTGAAATTCCTGTGATTGCAAAGAAGATGGCGGAATCCGACAAATACGATGCTGTGATTGCCGTGGGGGCTGTTATTCGCGGTTCTACAACACATTACGATTATGTCTGCTCTGAGGTTTCCAAGGGAATCGCCCAGGTAGGATTGGCAACCGGAAAGCCGGTTATGTTTGGTGTTATAACTACAGAGAATATTGAGCAGGCCATTGAAAGGGCGGGATCCAAAGCAGGCAACAAAGGCTATGACTGCGCCCTTGCAGCCATTGAAATGGTGAATGCCATGGAGATTATTTAATTTATGATTCGTACGCTGATTTTTGATTGGGACGGGACCCTTCATGATACAAAGAGTTTATACGGAAAAGCATTTCGTAAAGCTTATTCTTATCTGGTGGAAAAAAATCTGGCACCGGAAAGATTTTATTCGGATGAAGAGGTTTCCGTATATCTGGGCATGAGTGCTCCTGCCATGTGGGAGTCGTTTATGCCCGGGCTTTCGCCGGAAGAAAAGCGAAAAGCGGGAAGTATCATTGGAGAGGAAATGGACCAACTGGTGTTGGCGGGACAGGCTGTATTATATCCGGATGCAGAAAATGTGCTAACCCGGTTGAAGCAGGAAGGGTATCACATGGTGATTCTTTCCAACTGCCGTCATGCGTATTTAGAAAATCACAGACAGGTGTTTCGTCTGGAACGGTGGTTTGATGCGTATTATGCTGCGGAAGATTTTGATTTTCGCCCAAAAGAAGAAATTTTCCCGGAGATTCAAAAGTCATTTCCGGGAGAGTATGTTGTGATTGGAGACCGGGATTCGGATTTGCAAACGGCAAAAGTGCACCATTTGCGTAGTGTTGGTTGTCTGTATGGATTTGGACAAAAAGATGAACTGGAAGGCGCAACCATAACGATTGCAAAACTGAAGGATTTGCCACAGCGGATTGCTGCATTATGTGGATAGGAGGAGATGCATGTATCCCTTTTGGAAAAAAAGGTTTTGGCGAAATAATCGGGTGATGATTATTTTAGCGGCCTGCATTTGCGTAACAATAATAACAATTGTTGTTATTCTCGTAAGAAAACGTAATATTGCCCAGACAGAGAACCAAATGACACAGTCCGTATCGGTTTCCGGTAATGAGGATGCTTCTGCCGGCATTGGAATGAATAACGGCAATGAAGAGGAAAACGGGAAGGGAAACTTACAGATGGAATATGGACTTTTGGAATATGATGGGGAAATGACAACGGGTTATTTGAACAACTGCATATTCCTTGGGGATTCCCGGAGTGTGGCAATGGTCATGTATGGATTTATGCCTCAGGAGCAGGTTCTGGCTCAGGTCGGATTGACCCATGGGGTGGCCATGTCTACGGTTTACCAGTTTGACAATGGCAGAGAGTATACCTTTGAAAATTATCTGTTGTCTCATCAGGCACCGGTAATTTATATATGCTACGGCGTCAACGGAATGAGCGCAAATCTGACTGACGATTACAAAAATGCCTATCGTCGTCTGGTGGAAGAAGTAAAGCGTCTGTGTCCGGATAGTGCCATTGTGATTCAGTCTATCTGGCCGGTGGAGGATGACGGCATTTATCAGATGACAGCACAAAATGCCTGGATAAATAAATGCAATGACTTTCTGCTGGAACTGGCGTTGGATGAGCAGGTCTATTATCTGGATGTTAACAGCATTCTTCTGGATGAAGACGGTACCATGAAAAATGAATTTAATTCCGGAGATGGTCTTCATTATGCTGCTTATGCTTATCCGTTTATTTTGGAATACATTGTGAGTCATCCGGTGCCCGGGATTTCGGCAACGGGCTGGTTTGAAATCGATTATTCTTATGCAAGACCTTCCGGTAATTATGCTCATTATAATCCGGACACAGAGCAAACGGTGTCGGATAACACCATATCCGACAATTGCGTTTCCGGCAATTCGGTATCGGACAACTCGGTATCCGAAAATGCGGCGGAGCCGGGGGATGGAAATCAATCGCCGTCGCCTAGTAGCACGCCGTCGCCAAGTGCCACGCCGTCGCCTAGTAGCACGCCGTCGCCTAGTGCCACGCCATCGCCTAGTAGCACGCCGTCACCAAGTGCCACGCCGTCGCCTAGTAGCACGCCGTCACCGGGCGATTCGTCTCCGACAAGCGACCCATCGACGGATGCAACGCAGCCTGCAGGCGAAACATAGTCACCGGATGAGTCTTGGCTTTCAGGCGAAACATAGGCACCGGCTGAGTCTTGGCATTCAAGCGAAATACAGGCACCGGATGAATTTCATTTTCAGGTGAAATGCTGACGGCTGTGCCAAAGAGAATGGAAAAGGACAAAAGAAATTATGAGTATATTAAATGTGGAACATTTGACCCATGGATTTGGAGAACGCGCCATTTTTGAAGATGTATCCTTTCGGCTGCTGAAAGGAGAACACATTGGTCTGATTGGTGCCAACGGAGAAGGAAAATCCACCTTCATGAACATCATCACCGGAAAAATGAACCCGGAGGAAGGGAAAGTCGAATGGGCGAAAAATGTCCGGGTTGGTTATCTGGATCAGCATACGGTTTTGGAAAGCGGTATGACCATTCGTAATGTTTTGGCGTCTGCCTTTGATTTCCTTTATGAAATGGAAAGCCGGATGAACGAACTGTGCGAGAAAATGGGAGAAGTTTCGCCGGAAGAACTGGAAGTTATGATGGAGGATTTCGGAACCATTCAGGAATTGCTGACCCAGCATGATTTTTACATGATAGACGCGAAAGTAGAGGAAGTGGCCAGAGCCCTGGGACTGACGGATATCGGTCTGGACCGGGATGTAACGGAATTAAGCGGCGGTCAGCGTACCAAAGTTTTAATGGGGAAATTATTACTGGAAAAGCCGGATATTTTATTGCTTGATGAACCGACCAACTATCTGGATGCAGAACACATCGAGTGGCTGAAACGGTATTTGAATGAATATGAAAATGCCTTTATTCTCATTAGCCATGATATCCCATTTTTAAATAGTGTGGTGAATCTCATTTACCATATGGATAACCGTCAACTGAACCGTTATGTGGGGGATTATGACAAGTTCATGGAAGTATATGAAATGAAAAAATCCCAGCAGGAGGCGGCATATAACAGGCAGCAGAAGGAAATTGCCCAGTTAAAGGATTTCGTGGCAAGAAATAAGGCCCGGGTTGCTACCCGTAATATGGCAATGTCCCGTCAAAAGAAGTTGGATAAAATGGAACTTATTGAACCGGATCGGGAGAAACCGAAGCCGGAATTTTACTTCAAGGAAGCGAGAACACCGGGGCGGGTGATATTTGAGACGAACCGGTTGGTGATTGGATATGACGAGCCTTTGTCAGTTCCTCTGGATTTGCATATGGAAAAGGGACAGAAGATTGTTCTGACCGGTGCCAACGGAATCGGAAAAACCACACTATTGAAGAGTATTTTGGGGCTGATTCCTCCTTTGTCCGGCTCTGTCTCCCAGGGGGATTATCTGGAAATCGGATATTTTGAACAGGAACTGACCAAGGGGGCGGAAAATAGCTGTATCGAAGAAATCTGGCAGGAATTTCCGGGATTTACCCAGTATGAAGTTCGTTCCGCTCTTGCAAAATGCGGACTAACCACAAAGCACATTGAAAGTAAAATTAAGGTATTAAGCGGTGGAGAACAGGCTAAGGTGCGTCTTTGTAAACTGATGAACCGGAACACGAATCTGTTGCTTCTTGACGAACCGACCAACCATCTGGATGTAGATGCGAAAGAGGAGTTGCGCAGGGCCTTGATGGAATACAAAGGCAGCATTCTGATGGTGTGTCATGAACCGGAATTTTACGATGGTCTGGCTACTCATGTCTGGGATTGCGGAAAATGGACGACAAAGCAGGTTTAATAAAAGTTTTCGTAGGAATTTCGAAGGTTTTGTGATAGAATAATATCGGTTGAGTATTTTATGGGATATGCATCATTGCATGAGTAACTTTTTTGGGATTATACATGGGAAAAAGAATTAAAATTGGATTTTTGGTCAGTGAATATTATGATTCTTTTACGCGCGAGACCTGCCAGGGTGCCATGCGGGCGGCAGAGGAAACGGATGCGGATTTGTTTTTACTGACCGGGGGTTATTTGAAGTCTACTTACAACGACACAAATAAAAATAATTATGACTATCAGAACAATTTTATGTTCGAATTTGCAAAAGATACGAATCTGGACGCATTGGTAATTTCGCTGGGTACCATATGTGGAAATGTCACGGCAAAGGAACGGCAGAAGTTTCTGGAAAAATTCGGTGATATTCCGATTATCACTTTGGCGAGCGAAGCAACCGGATACAGCAGTATTCTCTTTAATAACAAGGGCGGATTTGCAAAGGGTGTGGAACATTTAATTGTGAACCATGGACGCAAAAATATCGGTATTGTCAGTGGACCGTCCACCAATTCCGATGCGAATGAGCGACTGGATGCCTACAAAGAAGTTTTGGAGAAACACAATCTTCCGGTAATCGAGAATCGAATTATGTTTGGTGATTTTTCCGAGTACAGTGATGGAATTGTGGAGGAACTGCTGGACAGGAATCCGGATCTGGACGCCATTGTTTTTGCCAATGATCATATGGCAAGAGGCGCTTATCGTGTGATGAAGAAACGAAACATCCGTGTGGGCAATGATATTGCCATTGTGGGATTTGATGATTCTGATTTTGCATCCATTATGAGTCCGGGATTGACCACAACAAGGGCAGATTCCCAGGAACTGGGCTATCAGGCGGTAATACGGGCCTGTGAATTGGCGGTTGTTCCCAAGGAAGAAAGAAGAGAGATGCATTTCCGGGTGGAAACCAATCTGATTGTGCGGGATTCCTGCGGCGGTGCTTCTGCCAAGAATATAGAACCGGATGAAATTATGGATCCCACCCATATTTCTGAGGAAGAGATTGCTGGGATTTTGTACAAAAAAATATTTGATTGCAGCCATTATAGCGGCTACATGGAACGCATCAAAGCCGACATCAAAGAGATGGTGGTGTGGTTGAATGAGAATTTGTGCAAAAAACCGTTAGATATCGAACTGGATCGAAAGATTCGCTATTATTTCCGTTCCTGCTATGAAGGTATGATGGAATACATCGAAGAGGCCTCCTATTATTATCATTTAACGGATGAACTCTTGAAACTTTATTATCCTTTCGTGTTAAATGTTGAGGATGGAATTTTGCTTCGGGAAGTGAAATCAAAGATTTTCCGGAATATTCATATTTCCGTAGAACGAAGGAGAGATGCCTATTCACGGGATAATAATATTCTGAACTGGATTATGATGGATATTACCCGGGATATTTTCAACAGTTCCAATAATGAGAAAAAATACAGCCTTCTGCTTCAGAAGATGAATATGCTTCATTTTGCATCCACTTTTATCCTGCTTTATCCGCAAACCAAGCAGTGTGAAATGGGAAGTTGCTGGGAGCGTCCTGCTAAGGTTTATGAAAAAGCCGGGCAGAAGGATCTGGAATGTTTTGTTCCCGAAAATGAGCAGCAGGAGATAGATACCACTGATATTTTTACGCATTCTTATGATAGAGAGGACCGCAGAAAAACATATGCGGCGACCATATTATTTTCAAACAAGGAACAATATGGAATTCTTGTAATGGAACCAAACAAGGATAATCTTGTATTTATTGAACCGATACGATTCCAGATTTCATCAGCGTTACAGATGCTTTCTCTGATTGATGAAAAGGAGAAATTGAACAAGCAGTTGGAGGACAATCTGGAGGAACTTCGGGAGAGCAATGCATTCCTCGACCAGGTGTCCAAAGCAGACGAACTGACGCAGATTTACAATCGACGCGGCTTCCTGGTAACGGCCAAGAAGATGATTAAGACGGAAGGTAATTTCGGAAAGCGTGCCGTATTTATCTACGCGGATATGAATAATCTGAAACTGGTTAATGATCAGTTTGGTCACGAAGAAGGAGATTATTCCCTTCGGGCAATTGCTGATATTCTGAAACATTCCTTAGGAAGAAGCGCAATTGTAGGCCGGATGGGTGGCGATGAATTTGCCGCACTTCTGATTTTTGATGAGAACACGAAGAATGCGGAATTGCTTTCTACGCAGGAAGGAATCTTCCGTGTGATTGAATTGGAAACAGAACTTCTCAATGCCAGCAACGATAAGCCATACTATGTCAGCTTAAGTGCGGGATTGAAGTTCTTTGATATTGAAATTGGCAGTGATATGGAAGAATTGATTGCATCTGCCGACGATAATTTGTATATTCAGAAAGCAAATAAACGAAAGAGTATTTTGAAGTAAAATTGTAATTAAAATAGGGAACGACGATGGCGGGACCTGATTTATCATGAAGATGGTTGTAGTATGGATCTTCCATATAGGCAAATTTTATTTAATGATTTGCCATATGATATTTTCCGCTACAGCCATTTTTTGTTTTTTGGCGGTCGGTACGGAAAAATATCGTAAAAAGTTGCTTATGACTGTGGTAGCAGATAAGCAGATTTGATTCACTTGGTTTTTAAGATTATGGGAGAAAAGCCTATGAAAAGAGCAGGGGAAATGAAAAAAGGAAAAAGTAAATTCGGGAGACGGGATGTGGGCAGAACCATACAAATCCGGCGCGTTCTGGCGTTTGTTATGACTTTTATCATTGGCTGCATGACTTTTTTGGCAGATATGCCGGCAATGGTCTTTGCGGAAGAACCGATGGAAATCGAGAATGATGATTGGCAGTTATCTGTCATGATTAACGGAGTGGATATCAGTAGTGTAACTTCCATTTCCAAAGGGGATGCGCTGTCGGTGAAATTATCCTGCAACATGCGGGAAGGAATTTATAATTGTCCGACAACATTTTCCAAAGACTTAAATGCCATGAAGAATGTGACCATGCCGAATGTGGCAGACATTCCGGTGCAATTCGGTGGCCGGGTGGTCGGAACGGCTTCCATAACCGGCGGTCGGGTCACCATAAAGTTAACGGATTCTACCTTCCTGACGATGGAAAACGGACGAACCGTTATGGCGGAGTTATCCGGTTCCATTAATGATTTGTCCGCTACAAATAACTCGGGCGATATGGTACCAATTCAGATAGCAGGTATTAGCAAAACAATTAAATGGGATAACGGAGAAGAAGAAATCGGTCTCGGAAGTAACAAATCTCTGGATACTTTTGAGATGCAGTCAGACGGCTCCGGCAGGCAATACTATACCATTCGTATTAGCGGCTATCAGAAAAATCCGGCAACCAATCCGGCACATGGCGTTCCTTCCGCGGACATTTATGCAACCATTGGTTCCGTTACTGATACAGCGGGTGCTTCATTGCAAAATGCAGCCGGCTTTACAATTATGGAAAACACAACGACGGATAATGGGGGCTCGTGTGCAATTGGAACCAACATTGGATCTCTAGATACATTAACGGGATTAAAATTTCACAACAACGAATATATTACAGTCCGTTATTATATGGAGGTGCCGCAGGCAGCAGTAGAAGCTTATCTTGCCAATGGGCAAAATACCAATGATTTAAAAAATACAATCGCAGTATCTTATCAGACCAATAAACAAAATCCGGGAAATACCGGTAGTGATGTTTATGGATTAAATGCCAATCGCATTCAGGTTTCCAAGTCTCTAAGCAGCGGTGCTACGGATGAACTTCAGACATGGACGCTTACGGTAAATGTAGGTGATTCTTACGTGTCAACAAAGACGAATCTGAGCGATTACATTTCTTCTGTAGAAGAAATCCCGGGAACCGGTCTTGTTGCGGCGAATGGTTCCACGCTTACCCTGGATAGTTTTACCCATCAGGGCAGTGGCGTATTTACGGCAACTTACCAGACTTCGTTGACAGAGGAATTTAAAAACGGAGAAAGTGCAAATGTAACCAATAGATTTACGGTAACGCCAATCGGAAGTACCACGCCGATCGAGGCGTCAGCGAATTACCAGACAACCGGTGTACCGGGCACCACATCTGTGGCGAAGACAGTAATCGGTTATGAGGAAGCAAGCAGACTGATTTCCTGGGATGTAACAGTTAAGGATCTGCCTGTGGGTGCGACGAATGTGAAAGTGCAGGATTTCATTCCTTACTATGTTACTTCCGATCAGGGAGAACACAAAGTGCAGCCGACGGTATATGTTGACGGCGTACTTGTTGTGGAGAATGGAGTAATAACTTCGTCAGGATCTTCTGTGATATCCGGGGTGGAAAACGGAGACGGCCGTTCTTATGCGGTGCAATTGCAGGATTCCTATGTACAAAGTCATGCCGGAGATATTACGGTTCGTTTTTGTTCAAAGATTCCGGAATCCGTAATCTCCCTGAAGGATTATACCTTCTATAATGACGGCATTCTGAACTATACGACGGCTTTGGGCGCAACCAAATCTTTGTCTTCCCGGGCATCTTATCACAATGAAGCGGCAGCGGGTGATGCACTGTCAAAATCCGGCAGCGTCAATGCATCCGATCCTTATCAGGCGGATTATGTCCTGAAAATGGATGTCATGAATATGCCTTATGTGAATTCGGCTGACGGAGAAAGCATCATCATAACCGATGTTTTGCCGGAAGGAATGAAATATGTGGATGGTTCCCTGCAATTTCAGGATTCCCTGGTGTTTGGCAGCAATGTTTATTATGATTCTCTGGGATTCTACAGAAACAATGGAGACGGAACATATGCCTATGACCGTTGGTATCTTTCCGGCGGAACACCGATTCCAAAAACAACAGATGCGGTAACAACAGTTTCCTATAATGACACAACCCATATCCTGACAATTACAATTCCGGTAGATGAAGAGTTTATGATTCGGAAAAATGCGATAGCAAGTTACGGTGGAAAATATGTTCTGGAAATGTATTATTCTGCGCAGATTGCGGATGAGAATGCGTTTGTAAGAACCGGTGAGACGAAAAATTTTGTCAATACAGCAACCGGTACTTATGATGGTACGAATTTAAATGCGGTGCCTGCCATATCCTCCGTTTCCATTGCACCGGAAGCGTTGGTGGATAAGACGGGAAATGTGGGAAGTTTTTCCTTGGATGGCGCAAATTTCAATTCCGGTCATTATGAAATTGACATCAATCCATTTGCCAGGGATTTGGCGTCGGAATCGAATTGGCTGATGGCAACAGATACCCTTGCCTATGGTTTATCTTATTGTCTTGATACGGTAAAAGTGTACGAAATAGAAAACGGCACGGAAACTCTGCTGGTTAACGGGAAATCGGAAGGACAATATTATTTTGACTATGACGATAAAACCAATTCCTTGACCTTTTATCTGCCGGATGCGAAGCATCTTAAGATTACCTATGATGCTTTTGTAAATATATATGATGGTTATCATACGGGTCATACGGGTGATTCGGAAAAGGACAGTTTCAGTGAAGCGAATTCGAAGAACTCGTTCGCTTTGTACGGATGCAACCAGACAAACGCTTCAGATAGTGTATATTTTAGCGGTATTACCACCGATTATTCAGTTTCGGCAACCTCTGATACCGGTAGCATTACGGTAGATAAATATTGTACGATTGATGGAGTGATGAATGCGGTAAGCGGCACCCAGTTTGAAATCTGGCAGATGCGCCTGGAAGGCGGAAATTATGTAAAAGATACGCTGCATGGAACATATACGATTACTAACACAACAGGAAAATTATCGGTATCGAACCTTGGATTTAATGTGGTTTACGGCTTATACGAAATTGCACCGGGAACGCCGGTGGGTATAAGTGGACATACGCTTGCCTGTCGTGAGGAGCCGTATCTGTTTGTAATTCCGGGAACGGCGAATAATCCGCTTCCGGCTGGTGTGCGTCAGTTCAGTTCCGGCAGTTATCTGTATCTGGAAAATGAAGAGACAACGGCGGCTACCATGAGCATTGCAAAAGTGGACAGCAGCAATAATCTGCTCGCGGGCGCACATTTGGAACTTTATGACGGAACCACTTTTGTAGCCGCATGGGACAGCACCTCAACACCGAAAACCATTCAGGTGGTAGATAGTGGAAATGCAAGTCAGGATGCGAGCGGCAACATTACCCTGGTTGCAGGAAGACAATATACCTTAAAGGAAACTGTTGTTCCGTCCGGTTATTGTATAGCAGAGGATATTAGTTTTACGCCTACGATTACAGGCAGTACCGTGACGATTACGATAAACTCCGGTAGCGGAACGGTTGTGGGCAGTCAGTTAAGAATGACGGATGCAGCAGTTGCGGATCTTACTGTCAGCAAGGTTGCGTCCGGAGGCGGTGTTGAGTTGCCGGGTGCTACTTTCCGGTTCTATGATGCGGATGGTATTGCGGATAGAAATAGTATTCCGGCAGATACGGTACCGTTAGAGACATGGGTGGGAACCACAACGCCGCATGTGATATCGGGTACAAACCTGAAAACCGATCATTACTATATTTTGACGGAAACAGCCGCACCTAGTGGTTATCAGCGACTGACAACCAATATTGTGATTTATATTCAATCGAACGGAACGGCGATGCTGGTTTCTGCTTCGGCAACCGGCAGTACTCCGGCGTCGATGGTTTATACAGATGTTGCACTGAATGCCGGAAAAATTACTATTACCAATCAACCATTGCAAACGATGGAAATCAGCAAACAGGCTGTGGGTGGCAGCAGTGAACTGTCTGGTGCGGTTCTGTATCTGTACAAGTATAATGGCGCTTATAATCCGTCTGTATATACCACGCCGATTGCTGCATGGATTTCCGGGACAACAGCGAAAACCATAAAGATTGATACTTCCATGGCGAACGGTACCTATATGGTGCAGGGCGGAGAAATTATTCTGGCACCGGGTAACTATGTTTTGCATGAGCAGACTGCACCATCCGGTTTCGCGAAAGCAGAGCAGGTTTATTTTGAAATTAAGGCGGATGGTTCGATTGGTGCATTAGATGCGTCCGGAACTTCGATATCTCCTGTGTCTGGGACAAACGGTGAAGTAGACGGAAGAAAGTTGATTATGCGGGACGCACCATATCAGAATATCTATGTGAATAAATTGATTCTGGGCACCTCGCTGCCGGCTGAGGGAGCCGAGATTACCATTTACGAATATGATACGATTTCGACCCTGGACTTTAATGGAGTTATTGCGCAAAAAGAGACATTGGCCTATGTAGATCGCTTTACCACTTCGTCTTCTGCTTATCTGGTATCGAATAAACTGGTGGCCGGAACAAAGTATGCCATTGTAGAAACCGCAGCGCCGGCTGATGCAGGATTGAAGCAGTTGGAAGGAATTTATGTTTTTACCATTGAAGATACCGGTGTGATCTCATCAGATGCGTCCGGTAGCACATGGGATGCGAATGAAATCGTATTAGGTACAACCGGTTCCGGTGGAATCACGAATACCATTATTATGAAAGATGAAGTGCAGGAAACCACCATATCCATTGCCAAGAGGATAATGGGTACCGATACGCCTCTTTCTGGTGCAAAATTTGAACTATATGCGGGAGATACGGCCACCGGAACCGCACTTGCATCTTGGACGACAAATGATGCACCACGACAGATTACCATTGCCAGTTCACAAGAAATAAGTCCTTATGATAATCCGACCACTTTCCGAATTGTGCCGGGTGTTTATACCATAAAAGAAACTGCCCCGCCAGCCAATTACGATATTTTAGAGGAAACGATTACTTTTTCCGTGGATGCAACCGGTAAGATTACCCTGCAGGGCTCCTATGCGTCTAATGCAGTGGCAATCGTACAGAATATAGGAAGCGGAGATTCTCTGAATATTTATAATGAGCCTCGACCGGCGGCTGTTCGCTTTACCATCAGCAAACAGGCATTAGGCGGAACAACAGAACTGGCCGACGCCGGATTTGAACTTTATGAAGTTACCGGGGATGCCGGCAATTACCAGATTGCTGCTAGCCCGTTATATACATGGGACAGCGGAATTACCGCAAAGTCGTTTGGCATTGTTTCGGTTGGTACGAATCCTCTTCCTGACAATTGTGTTTGGGATGGCAGCATTTATGCCCTGAAAGAAGTAAGTGCACCGACTGGTTACGATTTGAATGACAGCATCGTAATCTTCAAGGTAGAAAATAACGGCGGAACCGGTAAGATTACCATATTGCAGGGAGGCAGTACCCTGGTAGAGGGAGATGGAACAAATCATCTGATTTTCCGTAACCGTCCATACCGGTCCATTGAAGTATGCAAAACCGATCTGGATACCGGCGCAATGTTAAATGGTGCTTCCTTATCCGTCTATCGCTTAAAATCGGATGTAACTTATGATACTGTTGCAGATGTACAGAATCCGGCCAAAGGAGCAATTCTGGTTCACAACTGGAATTCGGTCAGCAGCGGAGCAGAAACGATAACGAATCTTGCCGTAGGGGAGACATATGCCCTTTTGGAAAATTCCGCACCGGCAAATTATAGCCGGGTGGATACCCTTGTCAAATTTACGGTAGCGGCAGATGGTACAATTACGCTTTCGTCAGGAACTACAGCCGCTGAGGTGACGAATTCAACAACGCTGAGCAATAACCGGATTTTGTTTAAAAATGATTTTGCTTCGCAGACGATTGACATAAGCAAGAGAGCTATCAACGGAAGCGATGAACTGCCGGGAGCGAAATTGCAGCTTTTGCGGGGCGGCACAGTAATTGCAACCTGGATATCGACGGATTCGTCTAAGACGGTAACAATTGATGTGAAAGATCAAATAGTCAACGATGCATCCGGAAATGCCACAAACATTACAATAACACCGGGAGACTATGAATTAAGAGAAATTACGGCACCGGCCGGATATGCGACTGCGGAGAGCATTCCGTTTACGGTTGCGGCGGACGGAACCATCTCTTTACGCAGTTCGAATGGAGAGATATCTGCAGAGACGAAAACCTTGATTATGCGGGATGCCCCTTATAAGGAGATCGTTGTCAGCAAGACAGGACTGGGCGGAACTGAGGTCGCCGGAGCGCAGATGGCGGTATATCTGGCAAGTGATATAACCGGTATTACGGATGTTACCCATATTCCAGGTAGTGTCACTCCGCTGGTAAGCTGGACTTCCAATGCGGCTTCCCCATATTACATTCAGGATGTGCTGGTAGCAGGAACTACTTATGCACTTGTGGAGAAAGTGGCACCTTCGAATTACCAACAGATTACAACGGTTATCAAATTTACGATAAGTGCTAGTGGTGAAGTTCAACTATTGGGAACTTATGAAAATATTTCCGGCGGAAATGTGCTGACGGAAAATAATAATATCAAGTTATCCGATCATCTGGTAACAAGAACAATTCAGATCGGAAAACGGGAAATTGCAGGTGGTCCGGAAATTCCGGGCGCAAAATTGGAACTTTACAATGGTGCGATTGCAGGCGGAACGCCGATTGCCTATTGGATGTCATCCAACCAGGTCAGAAGTATCCAGGTTGGTTCCACGCAAAGAATTGTGACCAATTCCAATGGCGAGGCGGTTATGATATGCATAAAACCGGGAACTTATACGCTTCACGAGGCAGGTGCACCAAACGGTTATGCCTATACTTCGGATATTACTTTCCAAGTTTCGGAGACGGGAACAATTACACTCTCCGGTTCGCCGGCAAATGCGGCGCTGATAAATGGCGGCTCCGGTTTTGTTATGCTGGATCAGGCATTGGCCTTGTCCATTAGCAAACAGGATACAGATACGAGCACAGAACTGGCAGGAGCCCATTTGCAGCTTTGGAATTATGAGGCCGGTCATACGACATCGCTGGTGGCAGAATGGTCTACGGGAACAGTATTCCATGTTAATCCATCCCGGTTACAGGCCGGAAAGCAGTATGCGCTTATTGAAAATCTGGCTCCGGCCGGTTATGCAAGAATGACGACGCCGATTCTCTTTACCGTTAAGACGGACGGAACCTTAGAAATTAACAGTGGAACTGCGGGAAGTTATGCGCAGTCCGGTAATCAGATAACGGTTTATAACACTCCTGCAAATGATACCGGACGGTTGGTCATCCAAAAAACCATTGCCGGTCCGGTGACGGAGGCAGAGGTTTTAGGTGCGCTGGTATTCCAAATTGAAAATAATACAACGCATGCAACGGAGACATTTACGCTTGCCCAATTTGACCATGCTGCGGGAACTTATACCTATACGCTGGCTTTGACGGAGGAAGCTGCAAATTATACGATTACGGAGTTTGTAACAGACATCACAGGAAAAACATTAATCAGCACGACCTATTCGGTAGGTGGCGCTGCATATACGGAAGGCGTTACGAGCGTTGCTTCGGTAACTGCCGGAAATGATACGGTGGTTCAATACCGAAATGTTTATGTGGATACTTCCGTTCCTGTGGTACCGGATACGCCGACGGAAGAGACATCAAAAGGTGACGATACGATAACGGAAACACGTAATGTGATGACAATCAGCAAACAGGCAATTGCCGGCAGTATGGAAGTACCGGGTGCAACCTTGTCTTTGTACGAGGGAAGCCGCGCTACCGGTGAACCGGTATTTACCTGGGTGAGCGGAACGACGCCGCGAGCCATCGCAATCGGAGAAAGTACGGTGGTAAATGGTTCTTCCGTAACCTTAAAGCCGGGAACCTATACCTTACAGGAAACCGGTGCACCTGCCGGATATGCCTATGCAGAGGCGATTACTTTCCGGGTGGACGGCAACGGAAGAATCACGCTTGCAAATCCGGACAACGGAGAAATTTCGCCTTCCGGTACTCTGATTATGCGGGATGAAGCAATCCGGGTATCCATCAGCAAAGTAGATCTGGTGAATGGTGCGGAATTGGCCGGTGCAGTACTTACTTTATATCAGAGAATTACGGATGAAACGGGCAATGAAACATTAGTGGCTGTGGAATCCTGGATATCCGACGGGCAAACGCATTTGGTGGAAGCACCGCTTCGTGCCGGCGCAGAATATGTCATCAAAGAAATTGCCGCACCGGAGGGCTATGATTTATTGGAAACAACGATTCTTTTCCGTGTAGAAAATAACGGCTCCGTAACACTTGTTGGGGCGTATGATAACAACGAAGTGCAGATTTCGGGATATGGCGATGGAAATAGCAGCAATCAGATTATTGTCAAGAATGCTGTTTCATCAGGAATCGATACCGGCGATCGTGATACAGATGTCGATTCAGATATAAGTACCAATGTGAGAACCGGCGACACCAGCCAGACTTTGCTTTGGTGTGGTTTGCTTCTGCTGGGAATTGCATTATTTGCCATCTCTTTTGTGAACCTGCGGAGGCGATTGCAGGTTCGCCGGGGGAATACGCATAGAAAGCCATAAGAATGTATGTTTGCTTGGAAAATACGCATAGAAAGCCATAACGATGCATGTTTGCCGGGGGAATAAGTAAAATGTCATATGGTTTGATTTTCGATGGGCAGAAGGTGAAAATATGGGCATGAAGAAAGGAAAAAAGAATAGAGCAGACGCAGGAAGAATTCTGAAGGATTTGGTCTTTCTTGATTTCGACATGCTGGAAGATGCGGAAATTCCGGAAGATTTGGAGTATGTGGCAGATGCGGATTCGGATGGAATTTGCGACGAAGAGCCGGACAAGTCAGCAAATGCGAAGAACGGCAATTCACCGGAAGAGACTGCGTACGAGGCGAACAGTAATTCGCCGGAAAAGACTGCGTACGAGGCGAACAGTAATTCGCCGGAAAAGACTGCGTACGAGGCAAGAAATACGGAGGAAGCACAATTTGCAGAAGATGTAGAAACGGAGAATGCAGATTTTACCGACGACGAAGATGCAGAAGAAGACGAAGAAACAGAAGAAGCAGAAGAAGACGAAGAAGCAGAAGAAGACGAAGAAGCAGAAGAAGCAGAAGATGAAGATGAAGAGGCAGACGAGGAATATGTAGAGAAGAAGAAAACTTTGGCTTTGATTTTGGGAATGGTTCTTGGAATTGTTCTTATTGTGGCCTCCGGTTTCATGTTACTTACCACATTTCTGCAATATCGGAAAGCAGACCGGATTTATGCGGATACCCGGCAGCAGTTTGTTTCGGTGAATTCGATTGTCGATGAACAATTACAAACATCTGTTGATTCGGAGACTGTTTCCGGCAACGCTGATTTTAATGCGCCGCTGTTTGATGATTCCAATGCATGGTATCGACTTGTCGATGTTGATATGGATGCATTAATTGCGATAAATACGGATATTGTAGGTTGGCTTTATTTTGAAAATATGGACATCAGCTATCCTGTGCTTTTAGCAGAAGATAATGACAAATACCTTCATACTTCTTACGACGGTACCTCTGTTCGCGCCGGTTCCATTTTCATGGATTGTAACAATAACGGTGATTTTCAGGATTCCCATACCATAATATATGGCCACAACATGAAAAACGGAAGTATGTTTGGGCAACTGAAGTCATACCGGGATGTCTCTTTCTATCAGGGACATGAGTATTTTCAGATTATCACCAGGGATCACATTTACCGTTATATGATTTTTGCTTATGAAGATATTCCGGAAACCAGTTTTGTCTATCAGGTTCCGTTCGGAAGAAGTTTGGAATTTGACCAATTTCTGGATGAAATCCGGCAAATATCCATGATATCACCGGATATTAATGTTTCAAGAGAAGATGTGGTGATTACATTGTCCACCTGTTCCACTACGGGAAGACGCTTTGTTGTGCATGCAGTGCGTATCGGAGAATACAACCGAAATTAGTTCCTTAAACATTCTATTTTGTGTTATAATGGGCAACAGTAAATAATCGGAGACTGGACGCGGGAATAAGACCGTCCGCGATACAGATGCTGAATCGATAAAGAGGAGAAACAGAAAAAGATGAATAATTTTAATACGCCTGCGGAAATTTTGGAGGGAAATATTAACGGAGCCGTTGCAAAAGCGAAATTGCCATTTTGGAAATTGGTAATTCTGGGAATCATGGCAGGAATGTTCATTGGCGGCGGTGCGGCAGCAAGTAATGTTGCCATGCACTCCATTGACAATGTGGGAATTGCCAGATTGGTTGGAGGATGCATTTTCCCGGTAGGACTTATGATGATTGTATTTATCGGCGGCGAATTGTTTACCGGTGACTGTATGATGGTGATGGCCGCTATGCATAAGAAAATCAAATGGCTTGATGTGGTTCGCGTTCTTGTTTTTGTCTGGATTATGAATCTGGTTGGCGGACTGATTATGAGTCTATTGGTTTATTACAGCGGTCAGTTGAATTATACAGGAGGACTTCTTGGGGCATTTACCATTAAAGTGGCAATGGGAAAAAATAATATTTCCTTTGGAAGTGGCGTTGCATCGGGCATTTTATGTAATATTTTCGTATGTGCTGCGGTTTTAATGGGCGCAGCGGCAAGAGACATTGCCGGAAAAGTATGGGGAATCTTCTTCCCGATTATGGCTTTTGTAGTCGGCGGGTATGAGCACTGCGTTGCCAACATGTATTACATACCGGCGGGAATTCTTGCGGCGGGCAATGAAAAATATGTGCAACTGGCGATGGATACTTATGGATATACGACAGAGCAGATGGCAAGTCTGAACTGGACAAATTTCTTTGTACAAAATGAGATTCCGGTAACCATCGGAAATATTATCGGAGGTGCAATTTTTGTTGGCGTACTCCTTTATGTGATTAATCGAAAGAACATTAAGGAATGAAATCCGGGAACAATTGGGAACGGAACCGGGAATGAAATCCGGGAAAATATGGAAACGGAACCGGGAAGGAAATATGGAAACGGGAATACAATCCGGAATCCGGACAGGAAAAATCCGTATGTAACAGGGAGAAAATCTTGAAAGTTAAATGGAAAGAAATAAGAAAAAAGAAAACGGCGTTGCAGAAGAAAATTGCAAAAGCAAACCGGATTATATCCGTCGTCTGCGTTGTCTTTTATTTCCTCTTTGTTTTATGGACAGAAACAGATGTACTGGATAAATGGTTTAAGAGTGGGAAATCCAAGGAAGAGAACGAATAAGAAAATGAAACAGGCAGACCCGGTAAACAAGCAGACCTGATAAAGAAATAGGAACGAGAAACAGACAGGAACGAGAAACAGACAAGAACGAGAAACAACAGGAAAGTGAGACATAAGAATGGAATGGTGGAATGATTTAGTTGAGAAGTTCATCCTGGACTTTGTTGAAAAAGATCGCTGGAAATACATTACGAACGGTTTGGGAATGACAATGCAGATTACCATTTATGCCCTGCTGATTGGTCTGGTAATCGGTATCTTCATTGCGATTGTCAGAACTTCCTATGATCAAATCGGCAGAAAGAACCTTCGTGGCGTGTCCGGTGTGTTTCTTCAAATCTTTGATCCGATTTGTCGGCTCTACCTTACCGTAATTCGGGGAACTCCGTCTACCGTACAATTAATGTTGATGTATTTTGTTGTTTTTGCAAGTTGCAATAATAAAATACTGGTTGCTTCTATTTCTTTTGGAATTAACTCCGGTGCCTATATTGCGGAAATTATGCGTTCCGGTATTATGTCCATTGACAAAGGTCAAATGGAAGCCGGTCGTTCTCTGGGACTGAATTATTCCACAACAATGACGCGGATTATTATGCCGCAGGCAGTGAAAAATATTTTGCCGGCGTTGGTGAATGAAATGATTACACTGCTAAAGGAAACTTCCGTCTGCGGTTATATCGGTTTGAACGATTTGACCAGAGGTGGTTATATTATTCAGGGAATTACATTTGACGCAATGCTTCCTTTGATTGCGGTTGCGCTGATTTATCTGGCAATCGTAATGCTGTTTACTTATTTGATGGGACTCTTGGAAAGGAGGTTGCGCACAGGTGATATACGTTAGAAATTTGTGTAAGGACTTTGGTGACCACAAGGTTTTAAAAAATATTAATTATGAGATTGAACGGGGAGAAAAGATTGTTATTATCGGGCCTTCCGGTTCCGGAAAATCAACATTTCTCCGTTGTATGAATTTACTGGAGACACCGACCAGTGGGCAGATTTTCTTTGAGGATAAAGAGATTACGGCTCCGGGGGGTGACATCAATGCAATTCGCGAGCAGATGGGTATGGTTTTCCAGCATTTTAATCTTTTCCCGCATTTAACCATCTTGGACAACATAACGCTTGCGCCGGTGACGCTGAAAAAGATGACAAAAGAGGAAGCGGTGGAAGAAGCCATGCGCCTTTTGAAAATTGTAAATCTGGAGGATAAGGCAAAAAGTTATCCGAATCAGTTATCCGGCGGACAGAAGCAGCGTATTGCCATTGTGCGTTCGCTGGCTTTGAAACCAAAGATGATGCTGTTCGATGAGCCGACCTCTGCGCTGGATCCGGAGATGGTTGGAGAAGTTCTGGAAGTTATGAAAAATCTGGCAAAGGACGGCATGACAATGGCGGTTGTTACCCATGAGATGGGATTTGCCAAAGAAGTTGGAACAAGAGTGCTATTCATGGATGAAGGTGTTATTCTGGAGGAAGGTACTCCGGATGAAATATTCAATCATCCAAGAGAAGCACGAACCAAAGAATTTTTATCTAAGGTATTAATCTGATATTCCTGCGTTTGGCAGAGGAGGAAACTTCTTTGCATTGCATCGAATAGAAAGGATAAGACATATGATGCCCGTATTCTATGAAATCGGAATTTTCTCCTTTGTGGGAATGCTTATTTTTGGATTTCGATTGTTGCAAAAGAAAAACGGAAAACCATTCTGTTATCACCCCGCTGAAATTGGGGTGATATACTTTTTTGCGCATATTTTTCCGGTGCTTATGGAGGAAGAGCGTGATTTGACCCGTCTGCGTTTTCTTTGGGTTGATTTGGTTTTTTTGGTTCTGGCCTATCTGACCTATCGGAATGAGCAGAAGAAAAAAGAAGTATTTCCCTTGTTTGTATTTTATCTGATCAATCCTGCAATTACCGTCGGTTTGTTATCGCAAAACATGGGGGGACAGTTGGTTGTTGTTATTGCAGCCGTCCTGATTTGCTTTGTCGGAATACGAATTCCACTTTCGTATCTGTCCCTGTTCTACTGGATACTTATTCCGCTGTCTTTTTGGGGTTATATTGAAATTACGCAGATGGAGATTCCGCATCTGTTTGTCATAGAACTTACGCTTTCTGCAGTTGCGGTTGCGGTAAACTGTGGGGTATATATTTATTTACGCATGAATTCACCGGATTATTTCATGAAGAATCCGATGACGGTTAGCGACGGAAAAGCGTCCGATTCTGAGGATAAATCTCAGGGAATCCGTGCAAAATCGCCAAAGAAAATCGGCCGCGGCAGCGCATCGCAATCGCAAAAGAAGGCAGGCCGCGGCAGCGCATCAAAATCGCAAAAGAAGGCAGACCGCGGCAGCGCATTAAAATCGCAAAAGAAGGCAGGCCGCGGCAGCGCATTAAAATCGCCAAAGAAGCAGCCACTGTGGACCAGGTGGGATACGCTCGTTGTCAGCATTTTAACCATATTGTGCGGATTTCTTATTTTCTGGCGTCTCGGTTCCCATCAGGCACCGGAAACAGAATACTATTTCGAACTCAATAATAATGCGGGGAATGAACTGATTCTTGATTTGGGGGCGGAATATGAACTTTCGGAAATCGTGATTTATCTTGGAAAATTGGATAATCGTCTTTTTTCCTTTTCTTATTTTGATGAGCAGACAGGTCAATGGGTTTTGGTAAAAGAAAATGAAAATGTTTCTTCTGTTTTTTGCTGGAATCGCATTTCCTGTCCGATGCGGGTGCGTTTTCTGGGTGTGGTTTCCATGTATGAAGAAGCTTATGTCAATGAGATGATTCTTCTGGATGTCCAGGGAAATGTGATAACACCGGTAAATGCAGGAGTTTATGCTTCGTTGTTTGATGAACAGGATAAATTTCCGGGAAATGCCACTTATTATGACCAGACCATGTTTGATGAGATTTATCATGCGCGGACGGCTTATGAGATTTTGAACGGGGACAACATTTACGAATATACCCATCCTCAACTTGGAAAAATTCTGATGGGAATCGGGATTACTATGTTTGGGATGACCCCATTTGGATGGCGCTTTGTATGTGCGGTTATGGGTCTTCTTCTGGTTCCGCTGATGTATTTTCTGGTGCGTCAGGTGACGAAGAAAACCTGGATTTCCATGGTGATCACACTGTTTTTGATTTTCGATTTCATGCATCTTACCCTTTCCCGCATTGGAACGCTGGATATTATCATTGCCGTATGGGTAGTTGCCATGTTTACGGCAATGTATGTGTCGCTACGGAAGATGGAACAGAATGCGCCGCTGATTGAAAATCCGGCAACGGATTCCGTTCTTCGAAAGAAACTGCTTCGTCAGGAAATTCTGCTTTTGTTTGTGACGGGAGTGCTGACCGGACTGGCAATTGCAACCAAATGGACCGGATTGTATGCGGCTGCAGGACTGGCGATTTGCATTTTCCTGTATTTGCTGGAGCATTATCCAAAGCCGGAAAACTGGAAGAAGGCAAAAACACATTTGATTATTTTGTTTTTTACCTGTGTGGTGGCATTTTTGCTTATTCCGTTTATCTTTTATGTACTGTCCTTTTATCCGTTTTGGAAAATGAACCCGGATAAAAATATTTTTGTGCTAGTTTATGAAATGTCAGTCAATATGTACCAGTATCATAAGGGAATAACCGAGACACACCCGTATATGTCTTATTGGTATGAGTGGCTTTGGAATAAACAACCATTATTGGATGCCATTACTGTATTTGATGACGGAAAAGTCAGCAGCGTAGCCACTTTCGGTAATCCGCTTGTGTGGTTTGTGGGAAGCGTGGCAGTGGTGGTAAATGCGATATTATGGCGTTGTAAAAAAGACCGGAATGCAGGTTTTTTCTGCATTGCGTATCTGAGCATGTTAATCCCATGGCTTTTGGTTTATCGTACAGTATTCATTTACCAGTATTTCTGCAGCGTATTGATGTTTT
>JBJEMA010000074.1:97052-135607 GCA_051879435.1 Lachnospiraceae bacterium | reverse complement strand
GGCCATTATGTTATGGAGGCATCCTATCCGTTTGTACAATCATTTTTTACGGAAAACAAATGGTACATGATTATTGGTATCACCTTGGGAATCATTGTTTTCGCTGGTAGTTTGTATTATTTATTGAAAAAAGCAGATTCTCTGAAAAAAAGGCTTTTCTGTTCGGCAGTATCTTATCTTGCTGTGGGAATGATTTATTTTGGAATCATGAAATAAGTTTTGAAAATGGCACTGAGGTGCCATTTTTTTTGCACAAAAAGAACAAATGTTCGTTTTTCTCTATACAAAACCGGGGAATTGCACTATAATAAATGACGGATTTGGTTCGCAAAAAGAATCAAATGGAACAAAACCAGGAACGGAATTCGTTCCCCAAAAGGACGCAATCAGAAGAAATAGAGGGTTTCTTAGAAACGAGGATGGTTATGGAATTTAAACTTCACAGCGAGTATCAGCCAACCGGCGATCAGCCTCAGGCGATCGAAAAATTGGTGCAGGGTTTTCGGGATGGGAACCAGTTTGAAACATTGCTGGGTGTGACCGGGTCCGGAAAAACATTTACCATGGCAAATGTGATACAGGCGCTCAATAAACCCACATTGATTATTGCCCATAACAAAACATTGGCAGGTCAGCTCTATTCCGAGATGAAGGAATTTTTTCCGGAAAATGCAGTCGAATATTTTGTGTCCTATTACGATTATTATCAGCCGGAGGCTTATGTGCCGCAATCCGATACTTATATCGAAAAAGATTCCTCGGTAAATGATGAAATCGATAAATTAAGGCTTTCGGCAACCGCATCCCTTACGGAACGAAAGGATGTAATCGTGGTGGCCAGTGTATCTTGTATTTACGGTCTGGGAAGTCCGGACGATTACATGGGCCTGGTGGTTTCTCTGCGTCCCGGTATGCAGAAAGACCGGGATGATGTAGTCAGGGAATTAATTCAGATTCAATATGAACGAAGTGATCTGGATTTGAACCGGGGCTGTTTCCGGGTACGGGGTGATGTTGTGGAAATCAACCCTGCCCAGGGTAGCGATTACTATATACGGATTGAATTTTTCGGAGATGAAATTGACCGTATTACAGAGATTGAGCCGGTAACGGGAAAACCGGTTCGTTCCCTGGAACATGTGAGTGTATTTCCCGCCTCCCATTATGTAGTGGCAGAAGACAAGATGGAAAAGGCCTGTCTGGCTATTGAAGAAGAAGCAAAGGAACGGGTGGCCTATTTTAAAAGTGAAGATAAATTGATAGAGGCGCAGCGCATCGGGGAAAGAACTGCCTTTGATGTGGAGATGCTTCGGGAAACAGGTGTGTGTTCCGGCATAGAGAATTATTCCCGTCATCTTACGGGATTGCCTGCGGGAGTTCCACCCCACTGTCTTATGGATTTCTTCCGTGATGATTATCTCATTATCATTGATGAGTCCCATATGACGATTCCTCAAATCCGCGCCATGTACGCAGGGGATCGTTCCAGAAAAACCACGCTGGTGGATTATGGATTCCGTCTGCCTTCCGCACTGGATAACCGACCACTGAATTTTACGGAATTTGAGAATAAAATTGACCAGATGTTGTTTGTTTCGGCTACGCCTTCCACTTATGAAGCGGAGCACGAACTTCTGCGCGCAGAACAGATTATTCGTCCAACGGGATTATTGGATCCCGAAATCAGCGTCCGTCCGATTGCCGGTCAGATTGATGATTTGATTGGGGAAATTCGAAAGGAGACGGACAAGAAGAATCGAGTCATGATTACGACTCTGACCAAACGCATGGCAGAAGATTTAACGGATTACCTGCATGAGATTGGAATTAAGGTGAAATATCTGCACTCCGACATTGAAACGCTGGAGCGGGCAAAGATTATTCGTGACATGCGTCTTGGTGTATTTGATGTATTAGTGGGAATTAACCTTTTGCGGGAAGGACTGGATATGCCGGAAGTGACGCTGGTTGCAATTATGGATGCAGACAAGGAAGGATTTTTGCGTTCGGAGACTTCTCTGATTCAGACGGTAGGCCGCGCGGCCCGTAATGCGGAAGGACGCGTCATTATGTATGCCGATAAGATTACGGATTCCATGGAGAAAGCCATTACGGAGACCAACCGTCGTCGGGAAATTCAGATGAAATACAATGAGGAACATGGAATTACGCCAACTACCATCAAAAAAGCAATCCGTGATCTGATCAGTATTAGCAAAGAGATTGCGAAGCAGGAGGATCAACTGGAGAAGGATCCGGAATCCATGAATGAAAAAGAATTGAAAAAACTCATTGCACAGACAGAAAAACAGATGCGCAAAGCAGCTGCGGATCTGGATTTTGAAAATGCGGCATTTTTGCGGGATCGGATGATGGAATTAAAGAAATATTTATAGGGATACGATTCCGGAAATAACATTCGGGCCCGGAGAAAGATTCCGAAAAAATTCCGTGAAAATTCCGTGAAGATCCCGGAAAAAGAATCCGAGAAGATCCCGGAAAAAGATTCCGACAAAATCCCGGAGAAAGAATCCGAGAAGATCCCGGAAAAAGATACCGACAAAATCCCGGAGAAAGATTCCGACAAAATCCCGGAAAAAGATACCGACAAAATCCCGGAGAAAGATTCCGAGAAGATCCCGGAAAAATGTGAGAAATTCAACATAGAAAAGAGGACAACAAGGCATGGTGAAGAAAAATCAAAAAATGCAGGCACCGTCGAAGGTAATTCGTATACAGGGTGCCAGAGAACATAATCTGAAAAATGTTGATCTGACAATACCGCGTAACCAGTTTGTGGTAATCACAGGTCTTTCCGGTTCGGGAAAATCCTCGCTGGCATTTGATACTATTTACGCCGAAGGACAGCGAAGATATATGGAATCCTTATCTTCCTATGCGAGAATGTTTCTCGGGCAGATGGAAAAACCGGAGGTGGATAAAATTGAAGGACTTAGTCCGGCAATCAGTATCGACCAGAAATCTACCAACAAAAATCCGCGTTCCACAGTGGGAACCGTAACGGAGATTTATGATTATTTCCGTCTTTTGTATGCCCGGGCGGGAATTCCACATTGTCCGCAATGTAAAAAAGTAATCCGTCGTCAAACGGTGGATCAGATGGTGGATCAGATTATGGAATTGCCCGAGGGAACCAAGATTCAGCTTCTTGCGCCTGTGGTTCGCGGCAAGAAAGGTCGCCATGAAAAGGTGTTGGAGAACATGAAACGAAGCGGATATGTGCGTGTTCGTGTGGACGACAGCCTTTACGAATTATCCGAAGAAATAGTTCTGGACAAAAATCTGAAACACACCATTGAGGTTGTGGTGGACCGTCTGGTGGTACGGGAAGGAATGGAAAAACGGCTGACGGATTCTGTAGAAAATGTGCTGGCTCTTACGGACGGACTATTGCTGGTGGATGTAATTGGCGGAGAACCGATTCGCTTCAGCCAAAGTTTTTCCTGCCCGGATTGTGGGATCAGCATCGATGAAATCGAGCCGAGAAGTTTTTCCTTTAACAATCCGTTTGGCGCCTGCCCGGATTGCGTCGGACTTGGCTTCAAGATGGAATTTGTGCCGGAAAAACTGGTACCGGATGAATCCTTATCCATTTCCCAGGGATGTATTATGGCCATGGGGTGGGCCTCCAGCAGTTCAGAGGGTAGTTTTACCAATGCAATTTTGCAGGCTTTGGCAAAGAAGTTTAAATTCAGTCTGGACACTCCATGGGGAGAACTGCCAAAAAAAGTTCGTGACATTCTTATGTTCGGAACAGATGTTTCCGTTGATGTACATTATACAGGACAAAGGGGGTCTGGCGTCTATCCGGTAACCTTTGAAGGAATCAAAAGAAATACGGAACGCAAATACCGGGAAACTTCTTCGGAGACCATAAAAGCGGAATTCGAGAAATTCATGTCCATTTCTCCTTGCGAAACCTGCGGGGGAAAACGATTAAAAAAAGAGGCATTGGCAGTAACCGTTTGCGATAAGAATATCCACGAAATTACTTCCATGGCGATTGGAGAGTTGTATGAATTCCTGCAGGATATGAAGTTGACAAAACAGCAGGAGTTAATCGGGGCACAGATTATTAAGGAGATTAAGGCCCGGGTAGGCTTTTTGCAGGAGGTGGGACTTTCTTATCTGTCCCTGTCCCGTTCTACGGGAACCTTATCCGGTGGTGAGGCACAGCGAATCCGTTTGGCAACCCAGATTGGATCCGGTCTTGTAGGCGTTTGCTATATTTTGGACGAACCCAGCATTGGACTGCACCAGAGGGACAATGACCGGCTCTTAGGTGCGCTTCGGGGTCTGAAAGATCTGGGCAATACGCTTCTGGTGGTGGAGCATGATGAAGATACCATGCGTGCGGCAGATTTCATTGTGGATGTAGGACCGGGAGCCGGAGAGCATGGCGGTGAAATTGTAGCCATCGGTACGGCGGAGGAAATTATGAAGGTGAAAGAATCTGTCACAGGTCAATATCTTAGCGGAAAAAAGAAAATCCCTGTTCCGGAAATCCGGAGAAAGCCAGCCGGTAAATTGACGATTGTTGGTGCTGCGGAAAATAATCTGAAGAATATAACGGTGGACATTCCTACCGGGGTATTTACCTGTGTGACCGGCGTTTCCGGGTCGGGAAAAAGTTCGCTGATCAATGAGATACTTTATAAGAGCCTGGCGAAAACCCTGAACCGTGCATTTACCACTCCGGGAAAACATAAAGAAATCAAGGGAGTGGAACAACTCGATAAGGTAATTAATATTGACCAGTCGCCTATCGGAAGATCGCCCCGTTCCAATCCGGCTACCTATACCGGCGTCTTTGATCCCATTCGCGATCTCTTTGCGGCAACAACGGACGCAAAGGCAAAAGGATATAAAAAAGGTCGTTTCAGTTTCAATGTAAAGGGTGGCAGATGCGAGGCCTGTAGCGGAGACGGTATAATTAAAATTGAAATGCATTTTCTTCCGGATGTTTATGTTCCTTGCGAAGTATGCGGAGGAAAACGCTACAATCGGGAAACCCTGGATGTGCATTACAAAGGGAAAAATATTTATGATGTTTTGAATATGACGGTGGAAGAGGCACTTCCGTTTTTTGAATCGGTGCCAAGTATACGCAGTAAGATTCAGACTCTCTATGATGTAGGACTTTCTTACATCCGGCTGGGACAACCGTCTACCCAGTTGTCCGGAGGAGAAGCCCAGCGAATCAAATTGGCGACGGAACTGTCCAAACGAAGTACGGGGAAAACGATTTATATTTTGGACGAACCAACCACCGGTCTGCATTTTGCAGATGTGCATAAATTGATTGATATTCTGCAGAAATTGACGGATGCCGGTAATACGGTTGTGGTAATTGAACACAATCTGGATGTGATAAAGACAGCAGATTATATTATTGATATGGGACCGGAAGGCGGAAGCGGCGGAGGAACGGTTATTGCGAAGGGAACGCCGGAGCAGGTTGCGGCAGTGGATGAATCCTATACAGGCCGGTTCCTGAAACGGATGCTTCCGTAAAGACAGATTTCCCCACACAGTTCTAAAGATTTCAAGGGAAATGCCGATAACAAAAGTAGAGAAAATCAATGTTCGTTGACAGCGGAACAAGGAAAACTGTGTTCGTGAAAATCAGAACAAAGAAAAATTTGTGTTCCCCTTTGAAAAAGATACTATATTCGATATAATAATATATTGAGTTTGTATGTTTTGTTTCGAAATAGTGACCTAGAAAGGGGTTTGTAACAGTATGAATTACGCAGATATCGGCATTGATTTAGGAACTGCCAGCGTTTTGGTATATATCCGGGGGAAAGGTGTTGTATTAAAAGAGCCATCTGTTGTGGCATTTGACCGGGATACAAATAAGATTAAAGCCATTGGGGAAGATGCAAGATTAATGATTGGGCGTACGCCGGGAAATATTGTGGCGGTTCGTCCATTGCGTCAGGGTGTTATTTCTGACTATACAGTTACGGAAAAAATGATGAAATATTTCATCAATAAGGCCATGGGAAGAAAAACCCTTCGGAAACCAAGAATTGCAGTATGTGTTCCCAGCGGTGTTACCGAGGTGGAAAAAAAGGCGGTCGAGGATGCAACCTACCAGGCAGGAGCCAGAGAGGTTGCCATTATAGAAGAGCCGATTGCGGCAGCAATTGGAGCAGGAATTGATATCAGTAAACCACAGGGCAATATGATTGTGGACATTGGCGGTGGTACAACAGACATTGCTGTCATTTCCCTGGGTGGAACGGTAGTAAGCGATTCCATTAAGATTGCCGGAGATGATTTTGACGAAGCAATCGTGAAATATATGCGTAGACAGTACAATCTTCTTGTGGGAGACCGTACTGCTGAAGATATTAAGATTCAGATTGGTACTGCTTTTAAGCGTCCTGAGGTTGATTATATGGATGTGCGTGGTCGTAATATTGTATCCGGTCTTCCGGAGACGGTACGGGTTTCCTCCGATGAAACCACGGAGGCATTAAAAGATGTAACCTCACAGATTCTTGATACCATCTGCGCTGTATTGGAGAAAACACCGCCGGAATTGGCCGGGGATATTGTTGACCGGGGAATTGTTCTTACCGGGGGCGGAGCGATGCTTCGCGGATTGGAAGAATTGATAGAGGAAAGAACAAATATCAATACCATGTTGGCAGACGAGCCTATGACCTGCGTAGCCATTGGTACCGGTCGGTTTATCGAATTCCTTTCCGGCTACAACGAAGAAGAGTAGTTAGAATTATGCGGACCGGCGGAGGAAAAATGTAAAACCGGGATTGATTCACATTTAAGGAGGATTTGTTATGCTGAAGGGTCTTTATACGGCGTATACGGGGATGATTAACGAACAAAATCGTATGGATGTTCTCACCAACAATCTGGCAAATGTGGATACCGTCGGTTATAAAAAAGAAGGTGCCACCAGTCAGTCTTTCGATGCGGTTTTGGTGGATAAGATCAAAGATGATTCCGAATCCGTGTATTTACCGAGGCAGATTGGTGTTGCAAATCCGGGAGTTAAGATAGGAGAAGGCTATACAGATTTTTCTCAGGGCTCATTTCAGATTACGGACAATACCTATGATTTGGCGCTGGGTGGGGAAGGTTTCTTTACCGTAGAATTTACAAATAAAGCGGGAGAAGTATCAACCTTATATACAAGAGATGGCAATTTTACAATCACGGACGAGGGCTATCTGGTAACAACGGATGGCGATTATGTTTTGGGTGAAACAACCAATGGGGGCAGCGACCGCATTTTGCTGGATCCCAATGCGGAAGTGCTTGTGAATGAACAGGGCGAAATTATCCAGGATGGAGAAGTTGTTGCAAAATTGAAAATTACCGATTTTGCGGATTACAACTACCTTCGCCATTACGGAGAGAATTATTATGTACCGGTAGAAGGCGCACAACTTCAGGATGCAACGGATTGCAAGGTATACCAGGGTTATTTGGAAACATCCAATGTAAATGTGGTATCTGAGATGGTGGAGATGATTAGTGTCAGCAGACAATATGAGTCTAACCAGAAAGTGATTCAGACATTGGACAGTTCCCTGCAGATTGCAGCAACCCAATTAGGAAAAGTGTAAGCAAAATGTTGTTCGCATTCTTTGTGCAGGAATGCAGGAAAGGGTTAGGTGGTTTCTATGGTTCGTTCTTTGTGGACAGGTGCAGCAGGAATGATTGCACAGCAGACGGCGGTTGATACAATTGCAAATAATATTGCCAACATTAATACAACCGGATTTAAGTCAAGTCAGAATGAGTTTAAATCTCTTCTTTATCAGCAGCTTCAGACAGAAACAACTTCTGCAAACGGAGAGTTAAAGCCGATTGATTCGCAGGTGGGTCTTGGTGTTCGTTCTTCTTCCATTACTACAATTTTTACGCAGGGAAGTTTTTATGAGTCCAATGGAAATGCAGACTTTGCCATTGACGGATCCGGTTTCTTTGGAGTAAAGGATGCTTCCGGAGAGATATATTACACCAGAAACGGTAGTTTTAATTTTTCGGAAAACGGCCAGGGCGGTCTGGTGCTTTGTAATTCCCAGGGCAGTTCCGTACTGGATTCTAAGGGGCAACCGATTGTCCTCGATGAGACGGTACCGGTTTCTAATCTGAATCTTTCCGGAGACGGAGAATTGTTCTATATGGACGAAAACGGAAATGCAGTTTCATTGGACATTCGCATTGGAACATGGCAATTCAATAACCCTGCCGGGCTGGAAAAACTGAGCGACAGTCTGTACCGGGTTACCGGAGCCAGCGGACAGGCGCTGAATGAAGAAACAACGGCAAATATTGAAAAAAGTAAAATTGTGAAGGGTTATTTAGAAGGTTCCAATGTCCAGCTTGCGGATGAGATGGTGAATCTGATTGTGGCACAACGTGCCTATGAAGCGAATTCCAAGGCGATTACAACATCGGATACCATGATGGAGCAGGCAAATCAGTTGAAGAGATAAAGTAGGTGATTTTTATGAGCATAGGAGTAAATGATATTTCCGGAATGACGGATTATGTGAGTAAAGTGGCATCCGGCAAAAATACTTCCGAGTTAACCAATAAGGTGAACAGTGCACAGTCAGATGAAGAATTGCTGGAAGCCTGTAAAGAATTTGAAACTTACCTTTGGGAACAGGTGGTAAAGTCCATGAAATCCACCGCCAGCCTTTTTGGAGAAGAGGATGGTTCCAATTCTCAGATGGTAGATTATTTTATGGATACGGCGGTTACGGAGATTTCTGAACAAATGACGGAGAAATCTCTTGGACCAAATAGTCTGGCGATGCAGATGTATGAGCAGATGAAACGAAACCAGACGGTTGTTCCGGAAAATCTAAACGAAAATTAAGAATTTTATAATCCCTGCAGACTTCCTTATAAGGGCAGTTTGTGGGGATTCTTCCTATGTGGGAGCAAATTACGAACACATAAAGGACCGACAGAACGAAAATACGAGCATAATAAACGGAGTAGGATTTTGGAAACATTTAAGGGCTATATCAAACATTTCATTTTTCAAAAAGAAGAAAACGGATACGGCGTATTTGATTTGGTATCAGAAGGGAAAACCGTTACCTGCAAAGGAACGGTGCAGGGTTTTTCGGAAGGGGAAACCGTGGAAATAACAGGGGAGTATGAGATTCACCCTATTTACAATAAGCAGCTTCGAATCAGCACCATAAAAGCCGTTGCCATGGAAGACAGGGTGGCAATGGAGAGATATCTGGGTTCCGGTGCCATTAAAGGAGTGGGGGAAGCGCTTGCGGCGAGAATTGTGGAGAAATTTGGAGACGATACTTTTCGCATCGCCCGGGAAGAGCCCGAGCGCCTGTCAGAGGTAAAAGGAATCAGTATTCGTAAGGCCCGGGAGATTGCTGGCCAACTGGCAGAGAAAAGAGATTTGCGGGAAGCCATGCTTTATTTGCATTCCTTAGGAATTACGCAAAATTTGGCAAATAAAATTTACCAGAAGTATGGAACGCAACTCTATATGGTGATTCGTGAAAATCCTTACAAATTGTCAGAGGACATTGAAGGGGTAGGCTTTAAAATTGCGGATGACATTGCAATGAAATCCGGAATCCGGGTGGATTCGGATTATCGTGTCCGCAGCGGACTGATTCACATTTTATTGCAGACAACTTATGAAGGGCATTGTTATTTCCCGAAAGAAGAACTGATACAAAAAGTTGTGGACATGCTGGAGGTTAACCGGGAGATTGTGGAAAATCAGTTGCTGTCTCTGGCAATCGATAAAAAGGTGATATTGAAAAAAGGAGTCGAGGGAGAACGGGTTTATGCCGGTTCCTATTACTATGAGGAGATGAAATGTGCCACAAAATTGCTGGAATTAAGGGAAGCATACAATCATCCCTCCATGCAGTATTCCGAGGAAAAGATGGATGAGTTACTTCGGGAAATTGAATCGGATATGGAGATGCAGCTGGATGACCTGCAACGGGATGCTTTGGTTTCCTGTGTCCGAAGCGGTGTTTTTTTATTGTCCGGTGGACCGGGTACGGGAAAAACCACAACCATAAATGCTATTATCCGTTTCTTTTTGGCAGAAAATATGGAGGTCCTTTTGGCAGCGCCAACGGGAAGAGCGGCAAAACGAATGACGGAAACCACAGGCTGTGAAGCAAAAACCATTCATCGTCTTTTGGAGATAGGCGGCGATTTTTCCGAGGAAAACAAAAGCATATTCGGACGAAATGAGGAAAATCCCCTGGAAGCGGACGTTGTCATTATTGATGAAGTCAGTATGCTGGATTTACATCTTCTAAATGCATTACTCCGGTCCGTTCCTTTGGGTGCAAAACTGATTTTTGTGGGTGATGTGGACCAGTTAAGTTCCGTTGGACCGGGACAGGTACTGCATGATTTGATTCAAAGTAATTGTTTTCCCTGTGTAATGCTGAAAAATATTTTTCGCCAGGCGAAGGAAAGCCATATTGTTTCCTACGCACATAAGATCAATAAAGGAGAAAGTATAGATTTTACCCAAAAATATGAGGATTTCTTTTTGCTGGAAAAGGAAAATCCGGAGATTATATACAACTACATTGAGCATTTGATGAAGAACAGTGTTCCAAAAAAATTTCAGATTGATGTTATGGCCACGCAAATTCTTACGCCCATGCGAAAGGGCGTGCTGGGAGTGGAAACTCTGAATAAAATCATGCAGGAGAGGCTGAATCCGCCGGATGCCAAAAAACAGGAGCACGAATACGGAGATAATATTTTCCGGGTTGGGGATAAAGTCATGCAAATCCGTAATAATTATCAACTGGAATGGGAAATTACAGGAAAATATAATCTGCCACAGGAAACCGGTACCGGAGTGTTTAACGGAGATGTGGGAAAAATTGTGGAAATAAATGAATATTTCAAGGAAATGACCATATTATTTGATGATGGCAGGAAAGTGGATTATCCGTTCTCTGCATTGGATGAATTGGAATTGGCTTATGCCATAACCATTCACAAAGCCCAGGGAAGCGAGTATCCCGTCATTATAATTCCTGTGTTAACGGGAAATCCGCTGCTCTTAAATCGAAATCTGTTTTATACCGGTGTTACCCGCGCCAGAGAAAGTGTGATTTTGCTGGGCAGCAGCCGCATCTTTCAGGAGATGATTCAAAATAACCGGGTACAAAGACGATATACTTCCTTAAGCGAGAGACTGGTGGAATTATCCGATATGTTTACATCCCGGTAAAATGTCCGGCGTAGATGCATTGCAACATAGTTGCAATCAGCAATCAAAAGAAAATGAAAACAGGGGGTTATTCATTATAGAAAAAACAAAAGCAGTTGATAACATAATAAATTTATTGTTCCCCAGAAGGTGTCCGGTCTGTGACGGGGTTGCACCTTTTGGGAAACTGATTTGCGCACCCTGCAACCAAAGTCTGGAATATGTCGGGGACGAGAGATGTTGTAAATGTGGCAAAAGGATGCACGCCAATGAGGGTGAATATTGCTATGACTGTAGTCGCCACAAACATGATTATGACCAGGGAAGGGCCATATTTGAATATGAATCCATTAAGGATTCCATTTACCGCTACAAATTTAACGGCAGGGCGGAGTATGCCCGGTTTTACGCAGGGGCCATGGCGAAAGCGGCGAGCAGGGAACTTGAGCGCTGGAAGCCGGATGCCATTCTTCCGGTTCCTCTTCATAAAAGCAAAATGCAAAAGAGGGGATTTAATCAGGCACTGCAGATTGGAAGAGAATTGGCGGAAATAACAAAAATCCCCTGCTATGAAGATATAATTGTCCGTACAAGAAAGACAATTCCAATGAAAGAACTGGGGCTTCACGAGCGTCAAATTAACATAAAAAACGCTTTTATTGTAAGAAGATATGATGTAAAATTAGAACGAGTGATTATTGTTGATGATATCTATACCACAGGCAGTACAATTGATGCAATTGCAAGAGAATTGAAGAAGACAGGCGTTGAAAAAGTCTATTTTCTGACACTGGCAATTGGAACCGGTTTATAAGTATTTCAGATTAAGTTGGGCGAAAAAATGATTAATGAATCCAGAATCAAGCTGATGACAAAAATGGCAGTTTACGAAAACGGTGAGGGAAAACGAAGCAAATCCATTGGCACCTATTTTCGCGGCGATTACATTGGCAAAGAAGTTATCAAATCAATTATATATGGCACCATCGCATTTGTGATTATTTTTGCATTATATGTTTGTTATAATCTGGAATTTTTCCTTCAGGATATTTACAAGATAGATTTGCTGGAGTTTGGAAAAGAGGTTCTGATTAATTACTTAAAACTGGTGGTTAGTTATGCAATTATTACCTACATCGTGTATGCACTTCGTTATCAGAAGGCCAGAACCAGTCTTCGTAATTATTTCAATAATCTTCGCCGATTGTCCTCTATGTATCGCAAGGAGGCAAAGGGAAGAACGAACAAGGCAAAAACAGTAAAATAGATATCTGCAGTTCTGTTGCAGGGTAAGAAAAGGCGTGGTTATTTTTATGGCACAATTATTGGTGATTCGTGAACAATTGAAAAAGTTCATCAGTACCTATGAACATTTTGTCAGACCGATTTCAAAATTTTTGTTGGCACTGATAACATTTCTGATGATTAACCAAAAGATTGGTTATACGGAAAAATTGTCGAATGCGGCAGTTGTTATTATTTTGGCGCTGCTTTGTTCCTTTCTTCCCCTTAATCTGATTGTTGTTCTTGCAGCCGTACTAATTCTGTTGCATTTGTACACATTATCTTTAGAAGCGTTTGTTGTTGTTACTGCAGTGTTGGTCCTGATGCTACTTTTGTATTTCCGTTTTTCGCCAAAGGACACATTGCTGGTGCTGTTTACGCCCATATGTTTTTACCTGAAGATTCCTTATGTGATTCCTTTGTCTGCCGGCTTGGTGGCAGCTCCTTCTTCGATTGTATCGGTGGGGTGCGGAACGGTTTTGTATTATATTCTGTCCTTCATTGTTACAAATGAAACTCTACTGGTAGGGCAGGATAAGGAAAATTTCCTGATTAACCTGCGTATGATTATTGATGGAATTATTTACAATAAGGAAATGATGGTGGTTATTGTTGCATTTTCACTTACCATTGTCGTGGTGAGCCTGATCCGGCGGTTGTCGGTGGATTACAGTTGGTCCATTGCCATCGTTACAGGTACCCTGTTGGATATTGTGGTTATTCTGGTTGGAGATCTAAAATACAACACTTACATCTCCATCTGGGGATTGATGTTGGGAAGCCTCTTCGCCGTCCTGGTAGTAATTGTGATTAAGTTCTTTGTGTTTAATGTGGATTACAGCCGGACAGAGCGGGTTCAATTCGAAGATGATGAATATTACTATTATGTAAAAGCGGTACCAAAGAATACGGTGGCTCTGGCAGATAAACAGGTTAAGAAAATCAAAAGTCAGGGGAAAAATTCCACCAAATCCGGAACAAGACCGGACAAAATGGAGCGCACTGCGGCGGATGACGGTTATCTGGATGATGAGGAAGATGTTTTGGAATATCGGATGCGCCGGGCAAATGCTTCTTCGCAAAAGGTTGTAACCGGCAATAAAACGGGAACAAAACGCATTATTTTACCGGACGAAGAAGAATATACCATGGCTGCCTCTTCCCGGGTGCGGCAAAGAGACGGGCAGGGGATGACGGATATCGAGCGTGCCGCAATTGCCAAGGCAAGAGCGAACCGTAAAAATAACCAATAAATCAGAATAATATTTCAGAGAAGAGATAATAAAAGATGATTGAACAATTAAGCGCATTTGTAGAAGAATATTTATCAACGATACACATGCCCAACATCCGTCCTACGGATGTTGTTGAGATTCTCATTATCTCTTTTGTCGTGTATCATATTCTGGTCTGGATCCGAAACACAAAAGCCTGGTCTTTGTTAAAGGGTCTGATTGTAATTCTGGGCTTTTTGTTTATTGCGGCCCTGTTTAACATGAATACGATTTTGTGGATTGCAGAAAAGGGTCTGACCATTTTCGCGGTCGCCTTTGTTGTTGTGTTGCAACCGGAACTTCGAAGGGCACTGGAACAACTGGGACGAAAAAATCTTTTGCCGAATTTTCTTTCTACGGATAATAAAAATACAGGGCGTTATTCCGATCATACCATTGACGAAATCGTCAAGGCGTCCTTTGCCATGGGCCGGGTACGAACCGGTGCACTTATGGTGTTAGAACGGAATGAATCCCTGGTGGAATATGAAAAAACCGGAATCACGATTGATGCAGTGGTTTCCAGCCAGCTGCTGATTAATATTTTTGAACATAATACCCCATTACATGATGGTGCAGTTATTTTTCGCGGTGACCGCGTGGTATCCGCAACCTGTTATCTCCCATTGTCTGACAACCGAAACCTGAGCAAGGCACTGGGAACCCGTCATCGTGCCGGAGTTGGAATCAGTGAAGCCACCGATTCCCTTACCATAATTGTTTCCGAAGAGAACGGAAAGGTTAGCGTTGCTTACGGCGGGGAACTGTTCAGTGGATTAAATCAGGAAGGACTTCGTGAAAAACTGGAGATGATTCAGGATAAACCTGTGGAAGAACCTAAGAAGGGACGCAGAATCAGTGTATGGGGGAAAAATCAGCAAAACGGAGCAGAGGAATAAGGTGAAACCATTATAATTCACCCGGAAAATGCTACGCTTCCCCATAATACACAGGAAATAGAAGGGGCAAGGTTCATAGAGTGAAAAAGAAATTTACCAATAACATTGGATTAAAAATAATTGCATTATTGGTGTCATTTGTTTTCTGGTTACTGGTTGTAAATTATGATGATCCGGTGATTCACAATACTTACAGCGGAATTCCGGTAGAAATCGTTAACCAGGATGCACTTAGCCGTCAGGGAAAGGTTTATGAAGTGTTGAACGGAACCGATTCCATCAGTGTTACCGTATACGGAACCCGTTCAGTTCTTGAAAGCATTAGCAAAGAAGACATTCGCGCTGTGGCAGATATGGAGGATCTGACGCTGATGGATACCATTTCCATCAATCTTTCCACCAATAAAAATTTCAATCAGATTGAAAGCATGAAGAGTGATATACAGGCAGTGGAACTTAGCATTGAAGACAGAAAGGAAATTCATGTTCCGATTACCGTGGCTGTGGAAGGAACACCGGCCGATGGTCATATTGTAGGTGATATCAGTACCAATCAGAACATTGCAACCATATCCGGTGCAGAATCTCTCATCAATCAGATTGCCGCTGTGCAGGCAAAAATTGATGTAAGCGGTCGCAGTTCGGATATTTCCACTAATGTGGAACTGGTGCTGCTTAATGAAGAAGGTAATGAACTGGATTTCCGCAGTAAGCTTACGCAGAATATCCGAACCGTCAATGTAAATGTGGCTATTTTGGAGACGAAAACCATTGATGTCATATATCAGACATCCGGTTCTGTGGAGGAAGGATATGTGATTCGGGGTGAGGTAACCTCTGACCGTCCGACCATAACCATTGCAGGGCGTGGCAATGTTCTTAGCGGAATCAGTGCACTGGAGATTCCGGCTGCAGCGATTAATGTGGAAGGGAAAAATGAGACTTATTCCATCGTCATTAACCTGGGCAAGTATCTGCCGGATGGGGTAAGATTTGTGGAGAGTGATGATGACGGTCTTGCAACGGCAACCATAGAAATTGAAAAAACAGTGACAAGGGTACTGAATATTCCGATGAGCAACATATCGCTAATGAATGTACCAACCGGTGTAAATGCAAAAATCTATGTGGATAGCATCGGACTTGGAGAAGAAGATGTTGATTTGTCAAATGTCATGGTTCGTGTAACTACAGTGGGTGTATCGGATGCATTTGAGAATGTTTCCGGGGCCTCCGTTACCGGTACCGTAGATTATCAGGCATTTCTAAGTTCCGTCGATCAGACCGCATTGAATCCGGGATTGTACCAGATGGAGATTACGCTTAATTTGCCGGAAGGCATTCATACAGAAGAAAATTATTATGCGACTGTGCAGGTAATGGCACAGGAACAGGAAGAATAGAAAGGCTGGGTTTGTAAAATGGCAAGATTATTTGGAACAGACGGTGTCAGAGGAGTTGCCAATGAAGAACTGACGCCGTTACTGGCAATGCAGTTGGGGCAGGCAGGCGCTACTGTACTTACAAAAGAAAAAGCACACAAACCAACGATTATGGTTGGTTGCGATACCCGTATTTCCGGTGATATGTTGGCAAATGCTCTAATGGCGGGTGTCTGTTCGGTGGGTGCCAATGCGGTATATGTGGGAGTCGTACCGACACCTGCGGTGGCATACCTCACCAGGCGATATCGGGTGGATGCCGGCGTTGTTATTTCCGCATCTCATAATCCGGTGGAATTTAACGGAATAAAGTTTTTTGATGGAGATGGCTATAAATTGCCGGACGCTCTGGAGGATGAGATTGAAGCCTACATTAAAAATGACATGAAGGGCGTGAAATTTGTAACCGGTTCCCGGGTGGGAAAAATAAAGTATCGGACTGACGCCAGAGAAGAATATATCAATCACGCCATCAAGGCCGTTCCGGTGGAACTGGATAAATTGAAAATTGTGGTAGATTGTGCAGAAGGAGCTTCTTATTATACTTCAGTGGAGGCGCTAAAGGAACTGGGAGCAAATGTGATTTCCATCCACAATAATCCGGACGGAACTAATATTAATGCGAACTGCGGTTCTACTCATATGGAAGAACTACAGGCGAGAGTGGTTTATGAAAAAGCTGATGTGGGGCTGGCCTTTGACGGTGATGCGGATCGTCTGCTGGCAGTAGATGAAAATGGAAAAGTGGTCGACGGTGACCAGATTATGGCGATTGTGGGCAACTTTATGAAGCAACAGAATCGCCTTAAAAATAACAAAATCGTAGTTACGGTAATGAGTAATCTGGGATTTACCCTAATGGCCAAGGAACAAGGAATAGATATTGACCAGACAAAGGTGGGTGACCGTTATGTTCTGGAGCGTATGAAAGAAGTGGATGCCAGCCTAGGCGGTGAGCAATCCGGTCATATTATTTTCCTGGATGAAAACACAACCGGGGACGGCCTGCTATCTGCTTTGCATTTGCTGGAAGTTATGGTCAGTACGGGAAAGAAACTATCCGAACTATCCCAAATTATGGAAGTCCTACCACAGTCTTTGGTTAATGCCAAGGTGCCGAATCATAAAAAGGATAGTTATATGGATTATCCCGAGATTGCAGAGGCAATTGCCCGTCTGACGGAAAAGTTCGCCGGGGAAGGTCGAGTGCTGATAAGGCCGTCGGGAACGGAGCCGTTGGTTCGTGTAATGATTGAGGGAAAAAATCAGGAAATGATTGAACACGAAGCAAAAAAATTGGCGGAATTAATTACGAATACAGTGCTATAGATTTTGAAGAAAAGATAAAATTCTTTTTATGGGTGGTTATTGATATGCATTTTGCAAATGGGATTGCAAAATGAAAGGGGGATACAATATGGTTAGTCAGAAGGTTCGGGTGAAAAACCCGTCAGGACTGCATTTGCGACCGGCCGGTAATTTGTGTACAGAGGCATCGCGGTTTCAGTCGCTTATCACATTTAAGTATAAAGAAAAAAATACGGCAAACGCAAAGAGTGTACTCAGTGTGTTGGGCGCATGTGTAAAATGTGGAGAAGAGATTGAATTTGTCTGCGAGGGTCCGGATGAAGAAGAGGCTTTGACCTTTTTGATTCAACTGATAGAGAGTGGTTTAGGCGAGTGACATTCTGACAATGCTGGAAGATGTTGAATATCGCAGGAAGGCAAAAAGAGTCACAACATTTGAAGATGCTGAATGACGCAGGAAAGGCAAAAAGAATCACTCGATGAAACGGAATCGGTTTGGGTCACAGTATAAATTACAAAAATCGTATCTCTGCCCAAGGGCAGATTAGGAAAGGAATGGTAAAGGATAATGTTAAATTATAAGAGATATCAGAGAAATCCGGTGGAATATTTTCCGGAAAGAACATGGCCAAATAAGGAAATTGAAAAGGCACCCATCTGGTGTAGCGTAGATTTAAGAGACGGCAACCAGGCACTCATTGATCCAATGGTGGTATCTGAAAAGATTGAAATGTTCCAATATCTTGTCAAACTGGGATTTAAGGAAATTGAAGTGGGATTTCCTGCTGCAAGCCAGATAGAATACGATTTTCTTCGTCAGCTGATTGAACGCAAAATGATTCCGGATGATGTGAAGGTTCAGGTTCTGACCCAGTGCAGAGAAGAACTGATTGATAAAACCTTTGCTGCGATTGAAGGATGTTCCCAGGCCATTGTACATATTTATAACTCCACCTCGACATTACAAAGAGATGTGGTTTTTAACATGGACAAGGAGCAGATTAAGAATATCGCAATCCAGGGAACCCGCATGGTAAAGGAACGCGCCGCAAATTTTCCGGGTAAAATTATTCTGGAATATTCACCGGAAAGTTTTACCGGAACTGAGGTGGATTATGCTTTGGAAGTATGTACTGCAGTACAAAATGAATGGGGCGCAACCAAGGAGAATCCGATTATAATCAATCTTCCGTCTACGGTGGAAATGACAACACCGAATGTATTTGCGGATCGTATTGAGTGGATGATTAATCATTTTGAAAACAGAGAAAGTATTATCGTAAGCGTTCATCCGCACAACGACAGAGGAACCGGCGTTGCAACTGCAGAACTTGCTTTACTGGCCGGTGCAGATCGTGTGGAAGGTACCCTGTTCGGTAACGGAGAACGTACCGGAAATGTGGATATTGTTAATATTGCTTACAATATGTTTTCTCAGGGAATCAATCCTGAACTTGAACTGGATAATATCAATGAAATTGTGGAATTGTATGAAAGATGCTGTAAGATTCCGATTCACCCGAGGCATCCTTATGCCGGTAAACTGGTATTTACCGCATTTTCCGGTTCTCATCAGGATGCAATCAATAAAGGCGTGAAGGCAATGCGGGAAAGAAACAGCCAGATCTGGCAGGTTCCTTATCTCCCGATTGACCCGGCAGATATTGGAAGAGAATACGAACCGATTGTTCGAATTAACTCCCAGTCCGGAAAAGGCGGAGTTGCCTTTATCATGGATACATATTACGGATTTAAACTTCCAAAGGGTATGCAGAGAGAATTTGCAGATGTAATTCAGGTGATTTCCGAACAGCAGGGTGAGGTTTCTCCGGATATGATTATGGAAAAATTCCGGGAGGAATACCTGCAGAAGAAAGAGCCGGTACATTTCCGCAAATTAAAAGTGGATGATATGTCGGGCGAAATTAATTCAGAATTTGATACCCGTGTAACCGTAACTTATACAGTTAATGATAAAGAAAAAACATTTGTTGCCGTAGGAAACGGTCCGTTGGATGCGGTTCAGCGCGGTCTGAAGGAATCCAGCCAGATTAATATCAAGATTCTGGATTATGAAGAGCATGCACTGCAGAGCGGTTCTAATTCACAGGCTGCAGCCTATATTCATATTCTGGATGTGGGAAGCGGAAAAGTTACTTACGGCGTTGGTGTAAGTTCTAATATTACACGTGCTTCCGTTCGTGCAATATTCTCTGCATTAAATCGACTTGGTCTGGGTGCAGAATAGAAATCTCGGTACAGAATATTAAATCGGGGACAAAATGAGGATTATGGTGCCGAGTAATAATTTGGATGCAGAATAAAAAACTGTCGCTTCAACGAGTCAGGTTTCGTGAAGCGACAGTTTTTTGTTTATAGTTATTTTATTAATAGTTTCTTTGTTAATACTTATTTTATAATAATGTCCGTGTTATGTGTGCTTTTTCATAAAATGACAGAGAACATTATTTAATGGAGAATTATTCTTTATAAGCCAATCCGGATTCCATATATTCTTTGATGGCGTCTTTCCAATCGGCAAAGCGAATGTCAGTCGTAAGTTTAAACATGTAATTCTCCAAAACGGAATAAGCCGGTCGTTTTGCCGGAGTAGGAAATTGTTCCGTAGTAATTCGATTTACCTTTGTGGACAAACCTGCCAATCGGAAAATTTCTTCCGTAAAATCAGCCCAACTGCAAACTCCCTCGCAGGTACCATGGAAGAGCCCGTAGTTCTCCGTCGGAAGGAGTGCGGCAATTGCCTTTGCCAGTTCGGAAGCAGAGGTTGGACTCCCTACCTGATCATAAACCACATTGACGCTTTCATTTGATTTTGCAAGATTCAGCATGGTTTTAACAAAATTCTTTCCGTCACCATAGAGCCAGGCAGTACGGATAATAAAATATTTCGTGGCAAATTCTTTTACAAAATTCTCTCCGGCCAGTTTTGTTGTCCCATACATACTTTGCGGACCTACCTGATCAAATTCTGTATAAGGTTTATTATCGTTATAATCCCGGTCTCCCGGAAAAACATAATCCGTAGATACATGAACCAGTTTCGCACCGGCTTTTGAGGCAGCAATACTTAAATTACGCGGCCCGATGGCATTAATTTTATAGGCCAGATCCTGTTGGGATTCACATGCATTTACATTGGTATGCGCGGCACAGTTAATAATTGCATAGGGCTGAATATCAGATACAAAAGAAAGGACATCATCTATTTTGGTAATGTCTAACTCCGGAACATCCGTCTCTACCAGTTGATATTCGTTGCAGTAGGCATCCCCTGCATATACCTGAGCAATGGCGCGCCCCAACTGACCGTTACATCCGGTTACAATGATTTTCTTTTTTGCTGCATTTCCCATGAAATCTGTTACTCCGTTTCTAAATAGAATAAAAATATAGAATTATTATTTAAAAATAACGAGACAAACAACAAAGGCAAGTCCGATGCCGATGGTTGCGCCTACAATAACCTGAAGAGGCGTATGTCCCACAAATTCTTTTAATCTTTCCTGGGCGGTCATCTTTTTGCCGACGCTGGAGAAATAATCCAGCATTTCATTTAAGACCTTTGCCTGACGTCCGGCTTCTCTTCTTACCCCAAGGGCATCGTACATAACTATGATGGCAAGAACGCCGGCGATGGCAAATTCCACAGAACCCAGTCCGTAATTGATTCCAACTGCAGTGGCAAGACCGCAAACAGTGGCGGAATGTGAACTTGGCATTCCTCCTGTTCCGACTAACCGTTCTGCAACAAATTCTTTCGTCACATACAAATGGAGGATTGTCTTAAGCAATTGTGCGACTGCCCAGCCCACAATGGCAGAAACCAGGATTTCGTTAGTAAAAAAATCAATGATATAGTTCATTCGTATTTCCCCCTATCAGATTTATTATAATTTTTTGAAGGATAAAAGGCAAGGACAACCTATTCTCCGGGTGGTGCAAACCTATTCTCCGGGCGGAGCAATTAAGAAAAAGCGGTTGTATATTAAGGTTGCCTTTTGGTTTGCAGGATGGAAATGGTGTGGTATCATATTTTGTGGAAACAATATATAGTGTATGTGAAAAAATATATTTTATGGGGTGAAATCGCATTTACATGGTTGCCGGATGATGCGATTTCAAAAAATCAGTGCAATTTTAGGAGGAAAATCAGATGAGCAGTCAGATTAACAAAAGCGATAAGATTTATGTAGCCGGTCATCGGGGACTGGTGGGAAGTGCAATTGTGCGTTCCTTGCAACGGCAAGGTTACACAAATATTGTGGGACGGACCCATAAGGAATTGGATCTTATGGAGCAGGCAGATGTCCGTAAATTTTTTGAAGAAGAAAAACCGGATGTAGTTGTTCTGGCTGCCGCAAAGGTGGGAGGAATCAATGCAAACAATACGGCGCCGGCGGATTTTGCTTATCAGAATATGCAGATTCAGTGTAATGTAATTAAATGTTGCCATGATTTTCATGTAAAGAAGCTTCTTTTCCTTGGAAGTACATGTATTTATCCGAAAATGGCGCCTCAGCCGATTCCGGAAGATGCACTTCTCACAGGCCCATTGGAAGTGACCAATGAGGCATATGCAATTGCAAAGATTTCCGGCTTGGAAATGTGTAAATTTTTCAAACGCCAATATGGAGATAATTTTATCAGTTGCATGCCTACGAATCTGTACGGTCCTCATGATAACTACGAATTACAGGGTTCCCATGTTATGCCTGCCATGATTCGTAAATTTCACGAGGCAAAGATGTCCGGTGCAAAGAGCGTTGAACTTTGGGGTACCGGAACTCCTCTGCGTGAATTTTTATATGTGGATGACATGGCAGATGCCTGCGTTTTTCTCTTGGAGAACTATGACGGAGAACAGCATGTGAATATAGGAACCGGGAAAGAGGTTTCCATTAAAGAACTGGCGGAAACGGTGAAGGCAACCGTCGGATTTGAAGGGGAAATTGTGTGGAATACAGAGATGCCGGACGGAACACCGAGAAAATTGACGGATGTAACAAAACTGCATGCGTTGGGATTTATGCATAAGGTGGAATTGGAAGAAGGCGTTCGCCTTGCTTATGACTGGTTCCGGGAAAATGTATCCGAGGCAAGAATGTAACAAGAACAAAATACGGCGAAACTTACTGAAAGTGATACTTCACATTCGAAATACGGAAATGACAAGACGCAGCGCCGGGCACGGTAATGACGAGATGTAGCGCCCGGCACGGTAATGACAAGACGCAATAATGAAAGGTACAATACTTCGTCAAAATAACAGAGAAATCCTTCAAAAAAATGGATTGACGACATTTTTCTGCTATGTTATCATCCCTCTATGAAGGATGCGTCCTGCTCTCGTAAGAGGGGAAAATATGTGGAATAATAGTGACGAAACGCAACCATTAATGTCGGATAACCGCGAGATTTGGTTGAAAATTACAGTGATTCTTCAAAAGATCGGTGTGCCGGCACACCTGAATGGATATTATTATTTAAGAAGTGCAATAATCATATCTTTGGGACACAACAACTGTGTTAGCAGCGTTACAAAATTGTTGTATCCGGAGATTGCAAAGGAATATGAGATTACCCAGCAAAAGGTGGAAAGGGGCATTCGCAATGCCATAGAAGTCGCCTGGAAGAATGGGAATCGGGAATTTTTTCAAAAGGAATTTGGGTATTATAACTGCCCGGATTCACAACGACCGTCAAACAGCGAGTTTATTGCAAGAATTGTTGATTATATCCGGATGAATGAATGGAAGGATTTGTCAAAACCCGTAGGAATGGATATGATGATTGCCAGCGGTAATTAACAATATGAAGAGAAAAAATAGGAGTTTTACCTTGCAGAAGAGGTAAAACTCCCTTTTTTTATTTTTTCATGTAAATGTGGTAAAATAAAACCAAAGTGCCTATTGGTGAGGAAAAAGATGATTTATCTGTTACCCATTTTTTTATGCACAATTTCATATCTTTTGGGAAATCTGATTCAGAAAGTAATCGGCGATACAAAATCCACCATGGCGGAAACATTCCTTATCGGATTTTTGAGTGTGATATTGTTCTGGGAGGTGCTGGTTTTACCTTCCATTAAACTGCTGGCACCCTTTGATGTTGTCTGCCGTGTGTTCAGCATACTTCTGCTGATTTTCTGTATTTTATCCCTGGTGGTGGCAAGGAAAAACATGCTGAAACAACTGAAAATAATAGATACGAAAAATGCCGGACCCTTGTTTTCTGCTATTTTTATCATCGGTCTTCAGATAGTATTTTTCTTCCTGTTCTATCCGGATGTGAGCATGGATTTTACAGCAGAAACCGTAAATACGACACTGGTTTCCAATCTGATTTATGAAAATCATCCGGGAATGGGGGACACTTTTACTTATGGAATTACTTTTCGGGGTAAAATTGTAACACTGCCTGTGTTATATGCATATTTTTTACAACTTCTTCCGGGAGAAACCACCACCCTGTTGTACCGCATGATTCCAATTGTTGTATTGCTGCTTAATGCATCGGTTTACTGGCTTTGGGGTCACACCCTCTTTGTGAGCAACAAGGATAATTCTTACCAGGCCTATATGTTCGTGGTAGGAATCGGTCTTTTGAATATATGCGGCTCCTTTGCCAAAAACTGCATTTTCTATTATCAGATGTATCGCGGTTTCAGAGGGGAAACCATAGTTTATACCGTATTGATTCCTTATGGTATCTATCTGTGTATGCAGATATTTGGACATAAAAAGTATCGCAGCATTCTTTACCTTGTGATGAGTGGACTGGCAAGCCTTTGTGTCTGTGATTATCAGAAGGGATTTTTGCCCTTCGTCATTTCCGTTCTGTTCTGCTTCCTGATTGCAGGCGGATATCAGATTAGGAGGTGCTTGCGATGGCGGAAATAATTCATAGCATGCAATATGCATTGGCCATGGCGGGGGGGAATGTGGGATTTACCGCCTTGTTTCTGGCTGGTCTATTTGCCCTGTGGAACAATAAATTTGAACATCGTGCAGAAACCGGGCAGTTGTTCTGGTATGCGCTGCTGACTCTGACGGTGATTATTAATCCGTTTTATTTGTTGTTTGTCATGCGTTTTATGACGGAGGCGCAGGTGGATAACATGTATCTGTGGATTTTACCTACAACGCCTGTAATTGTGTATGTGGGGGTACGGGCGATTGGCTACGGAAAGGGAGTCTGGAATCGGATTATACTGGCTCTGGGAATGGTGGCAATCCTTCTGTTGGCCGCATTTACCTCTTACGATCAGACCCAGCGGCAACGGGCGGAAAATAATGCCTATATTCCGCCGGAGGAATATGAAATCATTTGTCAGATTGAAAACTATCGCAGTGAAATGCGAATGGATACGGTTCTTCTGTGGGGAGAGCAGGACATTATGAAGGACGCCCGGGTTTATACGGGGCAGATTTATACCATTTACGGAAAAGATTTGTGGCTGGGAAGTACGGACAGCCAGATGCATCAGATTTATGAGGATTGGCAGTACCGGGCTTACGAAGCCATGCAGAGTCCATGGGCAAATATGGAGCTGATTGGTGATATTGCTCTGGAGACGGGCTGCGATGTTCTGGTGTTTGATGCGAAAAAACTTGCGGAAAATGATTTTGAACTTGCGGATGTCATTTTTGGTCAATACTATTTATATTACATTGACGATAATTATTATATGTATACCAGATAAAGTGAGTGGACGGGCGTTCGGAAATAGAAAAGGAACAAAGCAGGATGGGAACGGATTTTGAGAAAAAGGATGCAGGAATGATCAGTATTGTCATCCCGGTCTATAATGCGGAAAAATATATTGGAGCCACCATTGAGAGTGTGTTGGAACAGACCTATATCAATTGGGAATTACTTCTGGTGGACGACGGTTCCACCGATAAAACGCCCGCAATTCTGGCGTCCTATAAGGATCCGCGAATACAGATACTGACCAGTAATGGGCAGAAAAGTGCTGCAAAGGCCAGAAATACGGGAGTTCGCAAAGCAAAGGGTACCTTTTTGGCGTTTCTGGATGCGGATGATATCTGGCAGAAGGACAAACTGGAAAAAACACTTGCTTTTTTGCTGGAAAAACAGGCGGCGTTTGTATTTACCGGTTATGAATTTGGAGATGAGAATGGGGTTGGAACAGGAAAAATCGTCCATGTTCCCAAAACCCTGAATTATGGGCAGGCATTGTCGCGAACGGTGATATTTACCTCTACGGTGCTTTTTGATCTGACCAAATTGGAAAAGGGCAGAATTTACATGCCTGCCGTGAAAAGTGAAGATACGGCAACCTGGTGGAATATTTTGAAAACCGGGGTTGTTGCATACGGTTTGGATGAAAACCTGGTGACTTACCGCCGGAGCACCGGTTCTTTATCTTCCAACAAAATGGAAGCCATTCGCCGCATCTGGAATTTATATAAAATGCAGGAAAATCTGTCCCTGCCAAAACGCCTTGTCTGCTTTGTGGGGTGGGCTTTTGGCGCGGTTGCCAGAAGGGTATGAGAATGCTATAATTTAAAGGATTATGTTATCTGTTTAGGAGTGATTGCTTCTATGAAAAAGCTTGAAACTTCAAGGAGAGTTTTGGTGCTGTTGGCATCTGCTCTTAGCCTGATTTGCCAGGTTGCCGCATTTGCATTCTGCTGGATGCACTTTTATAAGCAGATGGTGGCAATGGTTTTTTGGATTAAGGGAGATATTTTGCTGGTAGCAATTTATACAGTACTGCTTTTGTTTTTTTCCCGTATGTACGGGGGAACCAAAATCGGATATTTGAAAGCCTGGGAGGTATTTTTCTCGCAGGTTTTTGCTACATTCTGTGTTAATCTTATCAGTTACGCCATCATTTCTTTGATGTCTGCAAAATTGGTGAATCCTAATTATATTCTGCTTCTAATGGCAGTTGATATTGTGTGGATCAGTGTATGGACCTGGGTCAGCCAGCGTTTTTACAAAGCTTTGTTTCCACCGAGGGATATGCTTCTGGTTTCCGGTAAACGGCCTACAGAGGATATTTTGGCCAAATTTGCCACCCGGCCGGACAAGTACAATATTTGCAAATGTATGAATATTTCCGAAGGGGTAGACGCTATCTGCAAAGTGGCAGAGGATTATGATGCCGTTGTTTTATGGGACCTTGCCACCCAGGAGAGAAACCGGCTGATGAAATTCTGCTATGGGAAATCCATTCGTGTGTATATGATGCCGAAAATTCCGGATGTTATTGTGAAGGGAATGACGGAGATGCACATTTTCGACACCCCAATCTATCTGACCCGGGAATATGCCCTAAATATTGAGCAGAGAATTGCGAAGCGCTGTCTGGATCTTATCTGCTCTGTGCTGTTATTTGTCATAGCCTCCCCTGTCATGCTGCTGACTGCCATCTGCATAAAACTTTATGACGGAGGACCTGTGCTCTATAAGCAGATTCGTTGTACCCAGGGAGGAAAGGAATTTAAGATATTAAAATTCCGTAGTATGAAGGTAAATGCGGAAGCTGACGGAAAAGCCCGTCTGGCAGCAAAAAATGATGATCGGATTACACCCATCGGTAAAGTGATTCGTGCTGTACGAATTGATGAACTTCCCCAGTTACTAAATATTCTGAAGGGGGATATGTCTTTCGTCGGACCGCGGCCGGAACGCCCGGAAATCATAGCAAAATATACGGAGGAAATGCCGGAATTTGTTTATCGCATGAAAGTGAAAGCAGGATTAGCCGGTTACGCCCAGGTCTACGGAAAATACAACACAACCCCTTATGATAAATTAAAACTGGATTTGGCCTATATTGAAAATTATTCATTCTGGCTGGATTTGAAGTTGATGCTTTTAACCTTGAAAATTGTTTTAAAACCGGAAAGTACAGAAGGCGTTGATGCCTCTCAGACTACCGCGCTTAAGTCTCAAAAAGGAGTCGACAGGGAGAATGGATAATTTTATGAAAGAACCCTTTGATTTACGGCGGTTCATGTTATTGATGCTTCGAAAAATCGGACTTTTATTTTTCTCAATTATTTTCGGCGCAGTTATATTTAGCGTTGTGTATTATGTGAAACAGGTGTGGCTGTCCGGTCCTTTGTTATATCAAAGCAGCACGTTTTATGAGATTGTTTTTGACCGGGAGCAGGTGGAAGATATTCACGATTACTACAACGATTACACCTGGAATGAAGTATTGGATTCCGATCCCATTGCGGGACGAGCCAGTGAAATTTGCGGCATTGAAAAAGAGAAAATTGCAGAAATGACCGATATTCCCACCATGTCAGATATACGATTTATCTGGGTAAATGTGGAAAGCCCGGATCCGGAAGAGGCCGAAAATGTTCAGGCGGCCATCGGTCAGGCACTGGAAGAATTTGCTCTGGAAAAGGCCGGCTTTACTTCCATAACCCCATTTGATCAGCCGGCAACGAAAAAATTGGAACGGGCAGGGTATGTAAAAAGGTGGTGTATTCTGGGCGCTGTATGCGGATTCGTATCAGCACTGTTATCCTTGCTTTATACCAATGCCATGGATGATTCCATGTATATTGAAGCAGATGTACAGAAACGCTTTGGTAAATTGTGTGCCGGTGTTCTGGAAAAGGGTAACCGGGAAGATACGGAAGAGTATCTGGCCTTGCAGGCTAATTTGCAGGAATTGACAAAAGAGAAAAAAACGGTTGTTTTTGCAGAAGGATATGAGAATGCATTCCCTGAGAGTATGACGGAGGAATTTTTGCAAAAACTTGTTCAAAGCGAAGGGGAACAGAAGAAACAGGTGGATATCGCCCGTTATCATCTTGGGAAAGAACGGGACTATTTCGTAAAAGTGAAAAATGCAGACTGTGTTATCTGGATGATTCCTTTTGGAAAAAAGAACGGAAGCCGCCTCGACAGGGCATGGAAGAATCTGCAGTTCTGGAGTTGCCATGTGGACACGGTTGTGCTGATTGATGTGGATGCAAAATATTACCGTGCATATTACCGGTTATCAAAGTAGTGGAGAGATAAATCATTTTATGACACTGGAAGTATTGATTTCGGCGGTGAATCAGAACCCGGAAGAACTGGTTCGTGCCATGAATTTACAATCGAAGGCGATTCTGATTAACCAATGCGGGGAAAATTCTTATGAAGAGTGTGAGGCTGCCGGTCGGAAGGTTCGTGTATATCATTTTGCGGAACGAGGCGTGGGACTGAGCCGTAACAATGCGCTGATGCGGGCAAAGGAGGACATTCTGTTATTCTCCGACGAAGACATTGTTTATGATGATGGTTATGAAGAAACCGTTCTTGATGCATTTGCCCGCCATCCCGAAGCAGATATGCTCACCTTTAATTTCCGGGTTTCCGAGGAACGAAGAACTTATTACAACAAGGACTTTAAACGGGTTCGGTGGTATAACTGCGGACGATATCCAACCTACAGTTTTGCCATTCGAAGGGAAAAACTCCACGCCAAAGGAATTACTTATTCCCTGCTTTTTGGCGGTGGCGCCAGATATAGTGCCGGGGAGGACAGCCTGTTCCTTCATGATTGCATTAAAGCCGGTATTCGTGTTTATCGGACAACAGAAGAACTGGGGGAAGAGAGGGTGCGGGAATCCACCTGGTTTCATGGATACAACGAAAAATTCTTTTATGACCGTGGCGCACTTTATTATTATCTGTATGGCAAATTGGCGTTACCGATGACCTTGCGGTTTATCCTAACGAAAAAATCATTTATGTGCAGGGAAATTGCACCGAAGAAAGCATATCAATTAATGAGGCAGGGGACGAAAGCCCAAAAGTAACATGATTCTGTATATAACCATTTTGGTGGTGACTTATACGATTGCATTTCGTATCCAACCCACCATGTTAGATGACAATACCATAGAGAGAGCGGGGAAACAGTATCGCATTTTTATCCGTCAGGATATGATTAACAAGATTGGAATGCTCACCCTGTTTCTTATTCTCTTTTCCGTATCTGCCCTTCGGATTTATACCGGAAATGATTACCGCACTTATATCAGTCATTTTCATGATATTGTGCATGGCAATTATGTGGTAACGGAGGAAGGCTTTAATGCAGTTGTAAAGGCCGTATATTGGTTTCTGGGGGAAGAGAATTATCTGGTGATTTTTGGGATTTTTGCCTTTTTCACCATCTTTTTCTTTTTACGCGGCATTTATGAACAGAGTACGGATTTTGCCATGTCCTTTTTCCTGTTTATGGCGCTGGGTCTGTATTTTCAGACCTTCAATACGGTGCGTTATTATCTTGCACTTAGCATGGTGCTTTATTCCATGAAATACATTAAGAGGGACGAATATCTGAAATTTGTATTCTGGATTATTCTTGCCTCCTTCTTTCATAAATCCGTACTGGTGGTAATTCCTCTCTATCTGTTGGCGCGGGTACCATGGAAAAAATGGCAGGTGGGGATTCTTGCTATTCTTTCTCTGACCGGCTTGTTTTTTGAAAGTTTCTTTATGCAGATTTTTCTCCGGCTTTATCCGTCTTATCTGGAGCAGGAGGAACTTTTAGTTGCAGGAACTTCCGGCATCAGTTACACCAATATTTTTCGATGTCTGGCTGTTCTTGTGCTGGCGCTTTATGTTTATCATCGTCACGGCGGTGTCCCAGTGAAAGAGTTCTGGTTTTATTTCTACCTGAACATGGCAGCCATTGGAGTATATACCTGTTTTCATTTCATTCCCTTTGTTTCGCGGATTGGTTATTACTTAAATATCAGCCATATTTTTTATCTTCCTCTGCTGATAAAACTGGCTCCTTCCGGAAAAACAAAAATGTTCATGAAAATTATGATTTTTATGGCCGGCGTGTTGTATTTTCTTATGTTTTTGATGAAAGCAGATGCCATTAATGTTAAGATTCTTCCATATGCAAGTTGGATGAATGCGGACCTTATGATGGAGAAATGGGCAAATTGATCAAATTTTCGATTTTGACTGTCTGCCTGAATGCAGGCGACAAATTGGCAAAGACAATTGAAAGCGTGCTGGCTCAGACCTATGATAATTTTGAAATTATCGTTAAAGACGGGGGGTCCACCGACGGGTCGTTAACAGCGCTGGATAAGTACCGAAACAGCGACGGAATGTTGAAACTGTCGGAGAAATACCGAAAAGACGACGGAATGCGCAGGGCGCCGGATACGGCCTGCCCGGATGACATGGCGGCTCCACGGATTCGACTGGTTGAGGAAAAGGATACCTCTATTTATGACGCCATGAACCAGGCAATAAGGGTTGCAACCGGGGATTATTATATTTTCCTTAATTGCGGGGATTATCTTATGGATGAAACTGTGCTGGCCAGATGTGCGAAGCACATTGTTGCTACCAAAGCAGATATTCTATACGGAGATCAGTATCTGCAAACAGTGGGCTGCGTGGTTCCTTCCCCAAAAAAATTAACGGATTTTACCTGTTATCGCAATATTCCATGTCACCAGGTTTGCTTTTACCATAAAAGGCTGTTCGCTTCCCGGGGGTATGATTTGCAATATCCGGTGCGGGCGGATTATGAACATTTTTTATGGTGTAAATATAAAGCAAATGCAAAAATCTGTGCCATGGATTTTCCGGTCTGTTCCTATGAAGGAGAAGGATTTTCGGAAACCGGGAAGCGGGTACGGATGGCAAGACAGGAACATAAAAAAATCACCAAACAGTATCTGGGAGTAAAATGCATAGGCTATCAGTTTGTTATGTGGATTACCTTGCAGCCCCTTCGCAAACGAATGGCAGAGAGCAAAACCTTTTCCGCATTTTATCAGAGGGTTAAGAGGCTTTTGTATCGAAGATGAAGTAAAAAACCAGAAGTATAAAATTGGCCGTACAGAAAATTGGTTACGCAGAAAATTGACTGCACAGAAAAATTGGTCACGCAGAAAATTGGTCACGCAGAAAATTGACTGCACAGATAAATCGGTCACGCAGAAAATCGGTCACGCAGAAAATTGACTGCACAGAAAAATTGGTCACGCAGAAAATTGGTTACGCAGAAAATTGGCCGTACAGAAAATTGGTTACGCAGAAAAATTTGTAACACAGAAATTTTTGTAACACAGAAATGGGAGCAGGAAAGTGAAAGTATTATGGCTATGTAATCAAATGCCGGCAATACTTGCCAGAGGCGTGGGACGCCCGGCAGGCAATAAAGAAGGCTGGATTACGGGAATGGCTGCAAAGCTGTCGCAAAACAATGAAATAGAGATGGGGATTGCATTTCCGCTGAAGCAGACGGAAAGTGTAACCGGTGTTACGGAAAATATTGCGTATTACAGTTTTTATGAAGACACCGATCATCCCGAGATATACGACAAAGGGCTGGAAGCTTCCCTTGGTCTTCTTTGTGAGGAGTTTTCACCGGATATCATTCATATTTTCGGAACGGAATATCCCCATACACTTGCGATGCTTCGACTGAAGGAATGGAGAGATCATATTATTGTGCATCTGCAGGGGCTGATGCAACCTTGTGCGGAGGTTTACTGTGGCGGTCTGCCGGGCGATGTGGTGCAGCGTTCTACTTTTCGTGATACCCTTCGCCAGGACAGTATCTGGCAGCAGCAGGAAAAATACAAAATGCGTGCGGAAAATGAAGCGGAGGCACTGAAACTTTGCAAGCATGTTTGCGGTCGTACAGCATTTGACCGGGAATACATTTTATCTGCAAATCCCAAATGCACCTATTATCCGGTAAATGAAACCCTTCGTCCCATTTTCTATGGAAATCACTGGGAGCGGGAAAAGTGCGTGCCGCATCAGATATTTGCATCCCAGGGCAATATTCCCCTGAAGGGAATTCATTATGTGCTGGAGGCACTGGCGATTGTAAAACAACAGATTGCGGATGTGAAAATTCGAATTGCCGGGGACAACCTGACTTCTTACGATACCCCGAAGGATCGGCTGAAACTTTCCTCCTACGGAAAATATCTTCGTCAGCTGATTAAAGATCGGGATTTATGGGAACAGGTAGAATTTCTTGGTTCCATTTCCGCAGAAAAAATGCTGGAAGAGTACCAAAGGGCGGAACTCTTTGTCATTTCTTCCATGATAGAAAATTCCCCGAATTCCCTGGGTGAAGCCATGCTGCTTGGAATGCCTTGCATTGCTGCCCGTACCGGAGGAATTGTGAGTATGGCGGAGGAAGATACGGAATGTCTCATGTATGAGCCGCAGAAGGCGGAAGAATTGGCAGAGAAAATTCTGCAGTTGTTCCGCGAACCGGAGTTGGCGGACCGCCTTGGGAAAAATGCAAAAGCACATGCAAAATTGACGCATGATCCGGAAGCAAATTACAAAATGCTTCTTTGGGTGTATGAACAGGTGAAAGAAAGTTGACAGAAAGTTGACAGGAGCAATGTCTTATGAAAGTAATTTTTTTATCCAATTACCTGACCCACCATCAACTGCCTTTCTGCAGGGAAATGAACAGGCTTCTGGGAGATGATTTTTTGTTTCTGGCAACAAATCAAATGGATGAAGAGCGGATAAAGATGGGGTGGGAACTGGATATATCCGGGTATTCCTTTGCGCATTTTTATGATGATAACTGGGAAGAATACGAGAAAGAACTGCTGCAGTGTGAGGTGGTGATTTGCGGCGGAACCCATCATATGTATATCCGTAACCGTCTGGAAATGGGCAAATTTACCTTTCGCTATTTTGAGAGAATCTATAAAACCGGAAGAATCCACGCATTTTCGCTGAAAAGTTATTGGCACAAACTTAAGGAGCATACCCGCTACCGGAAGAAACCGGTTTATCTTCTTTGCGCCGGGGCCTATGTTCCTCTGGATTTCCACCTGTTTTTTTCTTATCCCGGAAAAATGCTGAAATGGGGATATTTCCCGGAATTTATGGAATATGAAGAGGAAGCGTTTGACGGGAAAAATATCCGGGAAATACTCTGGACCGGTCGAATGCTTGGATGGAAGCATCCGGAGGACGCCCTATGGCTGGCAAAGGAACTGAAAAAGAAACAGATTTCCTTTCATTTGACTATGATTGGGGAAGGGGAAAAACGGGAATTTGTGCAGGAACTGATTGATAAATGGCATTTGCAGCAGGAGGTAACCCTCCACGATTTTGTTGCTCCCTCTGAGGTTCGCCGTTTCATGGAGAGAAGTGGTATCTATCTTATGACCAGCGACGAACAGGAAGGCTGGGGCGCTGTGGTGAATGAAGCCATGAACAGCGGTTGCAGTGTGGTTGCCAATAAAAGAGCCGGCTGTGTCCCTTATCTTCTGAAAGATGGAGCGAATGGCATGGTATATGGTTCCCGGCAGGAGCTACTTGCCAAAACCGTGGAACTTTTACAGAAGCCGGATTTACAAAAGCAACTTGCAAAACGGGCTTACCGGACTATTGCCGACAAATGGAATGCCAATGTGGCAGCCCGGCGTTTTCTCACATTTTGCGAGAATTACCTGGATGGTCGGGAAGTATTTTTTGAAACGGATTTGTTGTCGCAGGCCAAAGTCATTCGGTGGTAGAGGAGTTATCCATGAACATCGTGTTTGTATCCAATTACATTAATCATCATCAGCTTCCCTTCTGCAAAGAAATGCTGGCCCAAAATGAGGGAGATTTTTTCTTTATTCAGACGGAAAAAATGGAAGCAGAGCGGCTTACCATGGGGTGGTCGGAAGAAGATTCCCGGTATGATTTTGTGCTTCGTTATTATGAAACGCCGGAAAAATGTCAGCGACTTATAGATGAAAGCGATGTGGTCATTTTTGGCGGCGCTTCGGAGGAAGAATACATTGAAAACCGTTTGCAGACGGACAAAATTACCCTTCGTTACAGTGAACGGATTTATAAGGAAGGACAATGGAAATTCATTTCTCCCAGGGGACTGAAAAAGAAATACCATGACCATGTGCGTTACCGAAACAAAAATGTTTACCTGCTTTGCGCCGGGGCCTATGTGGCGTCGGATTTTCATTTGATTCATGCCTATCCGAATAAAATGTATGTCTGGGGTTATTTCCCTGAAATATACACCTATGCCGTAGATGAACTGCAGAAGAGAAAACAGCAGATGCAGGAGAAAGATGGACGGATTCATATTTTGTGGTGCGGCCGGATGATTGACTGGAAGCATCCGGAGGCGGCCATTCATTTGGCAAAATGGCTGAAGCAGAAACAAAATGAAGACGCCGTCTATTTGGAAAACGGAGGCTATCGACCGGCAGATTTGCCATTTCATCTTACCATGGCAGGAGGCGGTGAAATGGAAGAAAGCCTGAAAAAAATGGTGAAGAAGGAAGGCCTGGAGAAAGATGTGGAATTTACCGGCTATTTATCTCCGGATGAGGTACGGGAAAAAATGCTCGATAGCGACATTTTTCTTTTTACCAGTGATTATAAAGAAGGTTGGGGTGCTGTTTTGAATGAGGCTATGAACAGCGGCTGTGCTGTGGTAGCGTCTTCCGGAATTGGCGCAGTTCCTTTTCTTTTGCGTCATAAGTATAACGGAATGGTTTATCGCTGCAATCGGGAAAAGGAAATGTTTTCTTATGTGAAGGAATTACTGGAGCAGCCCACGCTGCGGGAAAGTCTGGGATTAAATGCTTATGAGACGGTGCATCAGAAGTGGAATGCGGGCTATGGGGTTTCTCAACTTTTGCGTTTTCTGAGAACGGTTGCTCTTGGTTGTCCGGAAGGTGCGGTAGACGGGCCTATGAAGAAGGCACCTATCATTTCTCCAAAGAAAGGATATGAATATACCAGATTATGAATGTCATTGCGAATGCATTTGCTTTTCAGGAAGCGTATGGCAATTCCATGCAGCTAAACCGGAAGAAAAGCGATGAAGAAAAACGCCGGTTATATATGAAAAATATTGTGGTTTCCCTGATTTCCGCAAAGAAGCAGAATCCGGAAGATGCCGTTGTTTTGTTTATCAATACGCAGCCGGAGGATCAATATGTAAAACTGCTGAGAGCAAACGATGTGGAAATTCGGGAACTGGACTTTGACGCTTATAATATGCCGAAAAAATTTGCCTGGGCGCTGGCATTTTATAAATTAAAGGTGCTGGACTATCTGGCAAAGGAAACGGATTATGAGAAAATTCTGCTGTTGGATACGGATACTTATACCGCGCTTCCTTATACGGATTTATGGAACGAGGTGGATTACGGACTGATGCTTTGTCCGGTAAATCATACCTTTTCCCATGAGGAGCGTAATAAGATTCGGTCGGATTATCAGAATTTGTATCCCAAGGAGAAGAAAAATCTGATCCATTACGGCGGAGAACTGATTTGCGCAAGGCGAGAGGAACTTAGGGAGTTTATGGATTGCTGCGAGGAAGTTTATCGGCGCATTGTGGCTTCTGATTATGCTGTGGCAGAAAATATCGGCGATGAAACAATTTTGGCGATTGCAGCATTACATTATAAGGATACGCATCCGGTGCTGGAGAGCGGGGCCTATCTATTCCGGTATTGGACAGAAAAACGCTTTTACCTGGCATCCACCAATTGGAATTACAATGGCGTGTGCATTTGGCATGTACCATCGGAAAAAGACAGGGGAATGCTGTTGCTTTTCCGATATTTCCAAAAGCATGGGGCATTTCCGGAACGGAAAAAAGCAGCCACTATGCTGGCGTTGCCTTCCGAGAAACGGCCATTGAATTATTGGACGATAAAAGGGCGTTATCTTCGATGGAAAAGCAATCGCGTTTCGGCAAAGTAGGCACCGGTATCCGGAAAAAGAGACCGCAGCCTTTTGGAAAAGGAATGGTGTGTACGATTGGAAAAGGAATGGCGAAGGTAGGCGAAATGCCTATAATATGGTATAATTTTACGGGTTCTTTTTTGGGAATCCATGGAAAAAGAAAGGATTTGGAACAATGTTAAATGATAAGACAATTTTAATTACCGGCGGAACGGGTTCCTTCGGCAAATGTTTTACCCGGTATGTTTTGACGCATTATCAGCCAAAAAAGATTATTATATATTCACGTGATGAATTTAAGCAGTTTATCATGCAGAATGAATTTAAGGAATACAAGGAAAAACTTCGTTTCTTTATTGGAGATGTGCGGGATGTGGAGCGACTTCGTCGTGCTTTGAAGGGTGTGGATTATATCATTCATGCAGCAGCTTTAAAACAGGTGCCGGCTTGCGAGTACAATCCAAACGAAGCAATTAAAACCAATATTCACGGGGCCATGAATGTTATTGAGGCCGCATTGGACAGTGATGTGCAGAAGGTGGTTGCCCTGTCTACGGATAAAGCGGTAAATCCGGTGAATCTTTATGGTGGCACAAAACTAGTTTCCGACAAATTGTTTATTGCAGCCAATGCCTATGCCGGTGCAAGTTCGCTGAATTTTTCCATTGTCCGTTACGGAAATGTGGCAGGAAGCCGGGGATCTGTGATTCCGTTCTTCCAAAATATTATTGATAATGGCGGAACAAGTCTTCCGATTACGGATTATCGCATGACCCGTTTCTGGATTTCCCTGGAAGAAGGAGTGCAGCTGGTAATCAAAGCATTAGAGGAAGCAAAGGGAGGAGAAACCTTTATCAGTAAGATTCCTTCCTTCAAGATTACGGATTTGGCTCAGGCCATGCTTCCGGGTTGTGAAATGCCGGAGGTTGGTATCCGGGAGGGCGAAAAACTTCATGAAATAATGGTTACTGTGGAAGATTCCATGACAACCTATGAATATGATAAGCATTTTATTGTCTATCCTCAGATGGTTTGGAGCGAGGCAAAGAAGGCGGTTCCAACCGGAAAGAAGGTTGCAGAGGGCTTTTCTTACAGTTCTGGCAATAATACCCAGTGGCTTTCTGTGGAGGAAATCAGGGAGTTATTGAAAACTATTGATTTTAATCACTAAGGATAGTCTGTGTAGTTGACTACACGATTGGCAGATGCCAAGCCGGATTTTTTCGGAAGGAAACCGGCTGCCGAGCCGGAGAGGATAGGTAGAAATATTGAAAGAGCAGTATCTTCAAATAAAAAATCGAACCATAGGGGACGGGCATCCTGCATATTTGATTGCGGAGATGTCCGCAAATCATGCGGGGGATTTTTCACGGGCGCTGGAAATTATTCATGCAGCGAAAGAAAGCGGTGCGGATTGCGTGAAGATTCAGACTTATACCCCTGATACCATCACCCTGAACTGTCACAATGAATATTTTACTTATCGGGGAGAGGCATGGAAGGATGCCAATCTCTATGAACTTTACGGTAAGGCCTACACCCCGTGGGAATGGCAGGGACGATTAAAGGAAGAGGCGGATCGTATCGGTATAGATTTCTTTTCAACCCCATTTGATCCTACTGCCGTGGATTTCCTGGAATCCCTGGGGATGGAATTTTACAAAATTGCCTCCTTTGAGGTGGTGGATATTCCATTGATTCGTAAAGTGGCAGCTACGGGCAAACCGATTATTATGTCGGTGGGAATGGCTACCCGGGAAGAGATTGATGAAGCGGTGGAGGCAGTAACTTCAATGGGCAATCAGCAGCTGGCGCTATTGAAATGTTGCAGCGTTTATCCGGCCATTCCGGACACAATGAATCTGCGTACCATGTTGGATTTGAAGGATAAATATCATCTTTCGGTTGGACTTTCTGATCATTCCATGGGTAATATTGCGGCTGTTACAGCAGTGGCCATGGGTGGCAATATTGTTGAAAAGCATTTCTGCCTGTCCCGGAAGATTGAAAACCCGGATTCCGCTTTTTCTATGGAGCCAAAAGAATTTGCCTCTATGGTGAAAGATATTCGGGATGCGGAACGGGCTATGGGAAAAGTGAGTTATGAACTTACAGAAGCGGAGATGGCCAGTCGCAATACCCGCAAATCCATATTTGTATCCAAAGACATCAAAGCGGGCGAGATGTTGACGCCGGATAATATTCGGGTGGTGCGTCCGGCATATGGGTTGGCGCCAAAATATTATGACGAGGTGCTTGGACGAAAAGTGGCACAAGATTTGGATTTCGGAACACCGCTCTCCTTCGAACATCTTCTGGAGTAAGGGCCATCCTATATGCCATCTGCACTGTGGAGTAAGGGCCATCCTAT
>JBJEMA010000074.1:0-96952 GCA_051879435.1 Lachnospiraceae bacterium | reverse complement strand
CCATCTGCACTGTGGAGTAAGGGCCATCCTATGTGCCATCTGCACTGTGGAGTAAAGGCCATCCTATATGCCATCTGCTCCGTGTCTGCTACGCAGCCAATGTCGCATATGGCATATAGGATGGCCGGCATATGGCCGATGTTGCATATGGCACATAGGATGGCCGGCATATGGCCAATGTCGCATATGGCATATAGGATGGCCGGGCAAACAGCCAATGTCGCATATGTCACATAGGATGGCCAAGCAAACAGCGATGTCGCATATGGCACATAGGATGGCCAAGTATACGGCCGATGTTGCATATGTCACATAGGATGGCCAAGCAAACAGCCAATGTCGCATATGGCATATAGGATGGCCGGCATATGGCCGATGTTGCAGGAGGCACATAGGATGGCCAAGCAAACGGCCGATGTTGCAGGAGGCACATAGGATGGCCGGGCATACAGCCGATGTCGCAGGAGGCATACATTGTAAATTTGGATAGGCAATGATTCGAGAGAACAGATGAATAAGACATTATATATCAGGACGGAAGTAAATCGAATAACGGCTACGGGGCATATGATGCGTATGCTTTCTGTAGCGACTGCGGCGCGGAAATTGGGTTGCGAGGCGGTATTTATCGTTGCGGAGGAAGGGTCAATGGCGATTCCGCAAAGTCAGGGCTTTGAAGTAATTTGTCTGAATCGAACCTGGGATGATTTTGATGGGGAGATTCCTCTGATGCAACAGTTGATTGTGCAGCAGCAAATAGAATATTTATTGATTGACAGTTATTTTGTGTCCCCAAAATATATGGAGGCTGTCAATGCCCTTACCAGGACCGCATATGTGGATGATTTGCATGAACGAATTTGGCCATGCAGCGTTCTCATTAATTACGCGGTCTATTCTGATTTATTTGACTATGAGAAGGAATATGCGGGCAAGGAGCTTCTGCTGGGTTGCAGATATTGCCCTCTCTCGGAGATTTATGAGGAACTGCCGCCGAAAGAAATCAGAAAAGAACCGAAACAGGTACTGGTGGTAACCGGAGGCGGAGATGAATTTCATTTTATGAAACAATTTTTGTCGCAAATTCGGACAAGCCGTCGGTTTTCACATATTGCATTTCTATGTATATGTGGAAAATTCCATGCGGATTTGGCGGAATTGGAAGAGATGACCCGGAGCATGGAAAATGTGACAGTGCTTTCCCAACTTCCGAATTTGAAGGATGCCATTCTTTCTTCGGATGTTGTGATTACAGCCGGTGGCACAACGCTTTATGAAATAGCCTGTTGCAGGACGCCTGCCCTTAGTTTTTCTCTGGCAGACAACCAACTCTATAATGTGAAAGGCTTTGCGGAGCAGGGATATATCCCATATCTGGGGGATGTGAGAGAATCCATGGATTTTGAACAGGTACTTTTGCAGTTGGAGCAGCTTCTGCAGGATTATGAAAAACGGATTTATTATGCAAATCGACTGGGACAGTTAGTGGACGGAAAAGGCGCAGGGCGTTTGGTCCGGGATTTTTTAAATATGATGGAGTGAGGATATGGAAATGAGTGATATGCCTGCAATTCTGGGGGGAACTCCGGTACGGGAAACAAAATTATTTTATGGACATCAATATATTGACGATGCAGATATTCAGGCTGTCGTACAGGTGCTGAAAAGTGATTATCTTACCTGCGGGCCGAAAATTACCGCTTTGGAAGAACGCCTTTGTGAACTCACCGGAGCAAAATATGCCTGTGCCGTCAGCAACGGAACGGCAGCTCTTCATATTGCCTGCCAGGCCCTTGGAATCGGACCGGGAGATGAGGTGATTACCACACCTATCACATTTGCCGCTTCTGCCAATTGTGCACTGTATTGTGGTGCAAGACCGGTCTTTGCGGACATTGACCCGGCCACTTATAACATTGATCCCAAGAGCGTGGAAGAAAAAATTACGGATATGACGAAGGCTGTGGTTGCGGTCGATTTTACCGGACAGGCAGTGGCATTAAAGGAACTGAAACAGATTTGTAAAAAACATAATCTTATGTTAATTGAAGACGGGGCTCATTCCATTGGAACTAAATATGAAGGCCGGCCGGTGGGTTCCATTGCAGATATTACCACATTTTCCTTTCATCCGGTAAAAACGGTTACCGGTGGAGAAGGCGGGGCAGTTCTGACGAATGACAGTACCATTGCAAAAAAACTTGGTCTTTACCGCTCCCATGGGATTACAAGGGATTCCGAACTTATGGAAAATGTGCCGGAAGGAGCCTGGTACTATGAACAAATCGGACTTGGAATGAATTATCGCATGACGGATATACAGGCCGCACTGGTGCTAAGTCAGCTCGATAAACTACAGCAATTTTCGGATCGGCGAAAAGCCATTGTGGAAAAATACAATGCTGCTTTTGAGGATTTGGATGGCGTTATTGTGCAAAAGGAAATTCCGGAATCCGAAACAACCCGTCATTTATATATTTTGCAGTTGGATTTGCAAAAACTGACCTGTAGCCGAAGAGAATTTTTTGATGCCATGGCAGCGGAAAATGTATGCTGCAATGTTCATTACATTCCGGTATATTATTTTCCTTATTATGAAAAATTGGGCTACCGGAAAGGGTTATGCCCGAATGCGGAAAAACTTTACGAAGGCATAATGAGCATTCCTCTTTATTATTCCCTGACGGAGCAGGATACGGATGATGTAATCCGGGCTGTGAAGAAACTGGTTGCATATTATCACAAGTAGGTTCTGCAGGAAATCTTCGTGAATTTACAAAAGTAGGCTCCTCAGGAAATCTTCGTGAATTTACAAAAGTAGGCTCCGTAAGAAAATGCTTGTGTATTTGCACAAGAAAACGCTAGGAGGGAAGGTATGCATGTTACTTTCTATTATTGTTCCTGTTTATAATATGGCAGCAGAACAGAAATTAAACCATTGCCTGGATTCTCTTTTGGAACAGAGAATTTCTGATTATGAAATTATCGCAGTGGATGATGCTTCAACGGATCATTCCCTTTCCCTGCTTCGTGAATATGAGGCAAAATATCCAGAGAAAATAAAGGTGGTAGCCTGCAAAGAAAATCACAGGCAGGGTGGTGCCAAGAATCGTGGTCTTGCTGTGGCTACAGGGAAATGGATTGGCTTTGTGGACAGTGATGACTGGGTACATCCCACCATGTATGAGAAACTTCTGCAAAAAGCGGAGGAAACAGGAGCCGATTTGGTTGGATGTGATTACACGCTTGTGGATACCTATACATTTACCCCGGGGAAAAATATTGAAAACAATACTTTCTCCCAGACCGGCGTACTGGATGAAGAGAAACACCGGCAAATGATTCTGCAAAGCGGAAGCATGGTGGTCAAAATTTATCTGCATAAGGTGATTACGGATAATCATTTGGATTTTCCGGAAAATATATTTTATGAGGACAATTGTGCAGCACCTTTGTGGTCCTGTTATTTTACGCATTTTGAACGTGTGCCGGAGCCGCTTTATTATTATCTGACATTGCCTCAGTCCACGACCCATCAAGTTACATGGGAAAAATGTCTGGACCGGCTGTCTGCCGGGGAGGCATTGCTTTCCGGTGCCAAAGAACGGGGATTTTATAAGCAATACAAAGAGGCAATTGATTTTCGGTTTACACAGTTGTATTACGCAACAACACTTTTTTCTTATATGTATTCAGGGAAATGCCAGAAAATGGAACACACTCGGTATTTAAGAAAAAAAATCAGGGAAATATTACCGGATTTTCAAACCAATCCTAATTATGAAAAGGGATTCGGGGAGGAAGATAAAAGATTTATCCGTTTGCATATGAAATCAAATTTTTTATTTTTTGTTTTTTACAAATTATTGTTTGGCTATCGAAGGCTGCGGGAAAAGAAGTCTTGAAAAAATAGAAAAATCGCCGGGAAGGGCTTGGAAGTGTGCAGAGGAATCTTCGTAGGGTTTAGAATTGCGCAGAAGAACCTTCGCAGGGTTTGGAAGGAGTCAGAATGAAAGCATTGGCAATTATTACCGCTCGCGGCGGAAGTAAACGAATTCCCAGAAAAAATGTGAAACCTTTTTTAGGAAAACCCATTATTGAATATTCCATTGCGGCTGCGTTGGAGAGTGGGGTGTTTGCTGAGGTGATGGTTTCTACAGACGATGCGGAGATTGAAGAGATTTCCCGTCGGGCCGGTGCCAAGGTGCCTTTTCTTCGAAGTGAAAAGACAGCCAGTGATTTTGCAACGACGGCGGAAGTTCTTCTGGAAGTATTGCAAAAATATGAGGAAATGGGACAGACATTTGATGCAATCTGTTGCATTTACCCAACGGCTCCTTTTGTGACGGCAGATACCCTACGGTCGGCTATGGAATTACTGGAAAACAGTGATGCGGATACGGTACTTCCTGTTGTGAAGTTTTCCTTCCCGCCACAACGTTGCGTTGTGGTAAAAGAAGGCTATCTGAAGCCGAAATGGCCGGAGTATATGAATTGCCGTTCCCAGGATTTGGAGCCGTTTTATCATGATTGTGGTCAATTTTACTGTATGAAGACAGTTCCGTTTCTGGAACAGAAGAAAGTGGTAATGGAAAAAGCCCTGCCTTATTTCCGGGAGGAAATGATGGTGCAGGATATTGATACGGAAGAGGACTGGAGAATTGCGGAAATCAAATATAGTTCTTTGCAGAATCCATAGATTAATGTAAGGTAGCAGTTAGAAAAACCGGAAGGAAGAAATGATATCAAAGGAAGACACCGACGGAAGACACCGACGGAAATGACGCCGAAGGAAGACACCAAAGGAAGACATCGAAGAAAATGATGCCGAAGAAAAGCGGCAATCATATACCGTATAGAAATAAACCGAAACAAGAAGAGGCATAAAATGGAATTGTATCTTAGAGGTGCAAATGCATCGGATAAGAAAAAAATATTTGAGTGGGCCAATGAGGCGGAAAACAGAAGGAATTCCTTTCAGCAGAACCCCATTCCATGGGAGGACCATGAAGTGTGGTTTGATAAGGTGCTGGCTTCGGAGGATACTCTTCTTTTTGTTGGCATGGATTTTATGAAACCTGTGGGAACGGTGCGCATTCATAAAACCGAAGACGGAATCGGGGAAATCAGTTACAGCGTGGATGCGGATTGTCGCAATCAGGGAATTGGAAAAAAACTCCTTTTCCTGCTGGAGAAAGAACTTCTAAAGGAAACCGGCAATCATCCAAAGGCTCCTGTACGGAAATTGGTGGGGAAAGTAAAAAAAGAAAATGTGGCATCCTGTCATGTCTTTGAACATTTGGGATACCATCTGCAGGAGAGCAATGCCGTGCAATCAAGCAATGCGGACCAGGAGGGCAATGATTCGCTACCATACGGTAACGATTGTCAGGAGACGGATTTCCTTTGCTATGAGAAGGAGTTGCCTTCTTCCATGAAGGAATGGAAGCAATCACGGAACATTCTTCCCGTGTCAAAGAGTCGGCAGGCTAATTTTGAAATTCTCCGTTGCCTTGCCATGATGATGATTCTGGTGTTGCACTATTTATCCAAAGGCGGACTGCTGGAGCAAACTCTGGGGCAGAATCATAGTCTTAACAATATTTTACGCTGGACTTTGGAGGCTTTTTGTCTGGCTAGTGTTAATGTTTATGTTTTCATCAGCGGATATTTTCTCATTGACCGGAAGTTTCAATTGTCCCGCTTTGTGCGATTGTGGTGTGAAGTATTTTTCTACAGCGTAGGAATCGTTCTTGTATGCATTGCCACGCAAATGGTGAATGTGAGGGAATTGCTGAATCTTCATGAATTGCTGTTCTATTTTTTCCCTGTGGTAAATGGTCACTATTGGTTTGCAACGGCATACCTGCTACTCCTTCTCTTTGTTCCGTTTATGGGAAGTGGAATCCGGAAACTTGGTCAAAAGCAACATGCCTGTCTGCTTTGGCTTCTGCTTATATTGTTTTCCTTTTCAAAAACCCTGATTCCTTTTTCCCTTGGAATTGATGACCGCGGAAACGGAGTAATCTGGTTCCTGTGTCTCTATGTACTTGCCTCTTACATTCGTTTGTATGGGTTGTCAGTAATTGCTACAAAGGGAAAAAGCATTGCCATCTATCTGTGTTCCGTGGCACTGATTGTTTTTTCCATGGCATTTTATACTGGTAGTTTCATGGCGGATTATCCGGATGCAGCCACTATTCCCACCGGGTATAATTTTGTTTTTGTATTGACTGCCTCTCTGGGACTTTTTGGTTTTTTCCAAAACCTGTCTTGTAAGGATAATGTTTTCACCCGTTTCTTTGTCCGGATTGCGCCTTATACCTTTGGGGTATATCTGATTCATGAGCATTTACTGCTCCGGTACGCATGGCCGCAATGGTTCCGGGTTTCCGGAGACTATGGAATGCTGCGGATATTGCATCTGATTTTATCTGTCCTGGTTTTATTCTGTGGCGGCATTGTAATTGATTTCCTGCGGGAATTATTCTTTCGGGGAATCGAAGCACTCATGGAAATCGGGTTACGCATTTACTACAAAAAGCAGGAAGTCTGGGATTATCTGATCTTCGGTGGTCTCACTACCCTGGTAAACTGGGTAGCATATCTGTTGGCCAGCAGAGCATTTTTGGTAAACTTTCTGGCAGATGACATTAACAAAAAGGTATCCAATGTGATTGCCTGGGTGGTGGCGGTTATTTTCGCATACTGGACCAACCGCAAATTTGTTTTTCACAGTGAGGTTGTGGATGGGAAAGGTGTGGCAAAAGAATTTTTCTCCTTTGTGGGAGCACGTGTATTTTCTTTTCTGGTAGAGCAGTTTTTGTTCATGCTGATGCTGGATTTGCTCCATTCCAACGACCTGGTGGCAAAACTGGTAATCGGCATTGTGGTGATTATTCTGAATTATATTTTCAGTAAATTGTGGATTTTTCAGAAAAAGAAATAAGAAAGGCATTTTATGAAAAAATTATTTGCCCAGTTAGTAAAATTTGGTCTGGTGGGAGGTCTTTGTTTTGTTATTGATTTTCTGATAACATTAGGCGCTTCCGCATTGCTTCGAAAGGCAGACCTGGATACGGATACTGCTGCACTGGTTGCCGGATTTTTCGGATTTGTGATTTCCGTTATGGTCAACTATTTCCTAAGCATGAAATATGTGTTTGCCCGTAAGGAGGATATGGACCGGAGAAAAGAATTTGTGGTATTTATGATGCTGAGCGTTATCGGTCTGGGTATTAATGAACTGCTTTTGAAGGGTTCCCTTGTGTTTGCCGCAAAGGTGATGGCCCACCTTTATGAGAATCAGCCGAATCTGGTAACCGCAGGAGCAAAAATAATCGCCACTGCTGTGGTAATGGTTTATAATTTTGTAACCCGAAAGATCTTTTTGGAGAAAAAGGAAGCAAAATGAAAAATGTGAAAAGCCCAAAGTTCTGGATTGAAAACTGCATATTTCCCATACTGCTTCTTCTTTATCCTTTTGTCATGGTGAATCAGGGGGCGGATTTGACGGATACCACCTATAGTCTGGGCAATTACCTTTATTTTGAACGGATTTCCGGCAATTGGAAATATGCCACTTTTCTGGCGAATCTGTTTGGCCGGTTTCTTATGTGGCTCACCGGCGGAAAGATGCTTTATATGAATATAATGGGGGCTTTTTTGGTGGCGACAATTGCCCTTGTGGTTTACTTTGGTGCCGAAAAATATGTATCCCCTCTTTTCCTTTTTTGGGGAGAAGTGATTGCCATTAGTTTATGCTGGTGTCCTACCATAATTTTCTATAATTATTTATCCTATCTGATTCTTACGGTTGCCATTTTGCTGATTTGGCTCGCTATGCGGAAACATAAGCCATGGCTGTTATTTCCTGCCGGCATACTTCTGGGGTGCAATGTGTTTGTCCGCACCTCCAATCTTACCCAGGTAGCGCTTATTGTCCTGGTGTGGTTTGATGTGTGGCAGAAGAAAGACCGAAAAATCTGGAAAGAAACGGGAATCTGCGTTCTGGGTTTTTTCCTGGGTATATTGGCAATGCTGGGAATGATGATACTTTCCGACGGAACCGGGGCATATGGGGAAATGGTTAATTGGCTGATTTCCCTGCTGACCAGCGAGGACGAGGCCGGTGGATATTCCCTGAAGGTCATGCTCCTGACCATTTGGAAAAATTATTGGATTCAGCTGCGCTGGTTTTTCCTTCTTCTGCTGGGTATTATTGCGGGAATGGGCGGATTTGCCCTATGGAAGGACCGCTTTGTAAAGATAAAAAAGATTGGCTATATGCTGTGTGTTGCATTATTGTATTTTTACTTTTATCGCAACGGGGTATTTACCACCACCTATTACAATGTGGGAAGTATGTTTTCCCTGAGCGTGCTTTTTCTTCTCTTTTGTTATTCGGTTTCCTTTTGGATTCTGCTGGATAAAAAATTCGGGGAAACGGAAAAGGAAGCGGCGCTTCTGAATCTGGTTTTATTGTTGATTTTACCTTTGGGAAGCAATAATCACTTGTATTGCATCATTAATTATCTGTTCCTGCTTGCACCAATTTCTCTGGCGCTTGGTTACCGGATTTTTCGGGAGTATGGAAAAAGTATTCTTGCCTTTCCGGCGAAAGCAATGCTGGGAACCTATCTGTTGGTTTTTCTGGTACAGATTATTTTATTTCATGGTACTTATGTGTTTTGCGACGGTAATGATGGAGAAGTGCGAAGCACCCGTTTGCAGGCGCCGTCCCTGATGCAGGGTATGGTGACCGGAGAAATGCATGCCACCTGCATGGACGAATTATATTCTTATGTGGCAGATTCGCAGGGGCAGCAGGAAACACTGCTTGTTTATGGTAATTTGCCGGGACTCCATTATTTTCTGCAAAAGCCGGCGGCACTAAGCAGTTTCTGGGTGGATCTGGATAGTTTTCCGAAGGCGCAGTTTGGAGAGGAAATGAATGCCCTGAATGAAAATGGGGAGTATCCTCTTGTTATTCTCAGCGCAAAGGTGGAAGCGTTCCGAACGGAGGATGCAGAAGGAATGGCGTTTCTGGGAATGACGGATTTGGAAAGGGAACGTTTGGAAAAGGATGAAAAACTTCCCCTGATTACGGAGTTCCTTGCGGGAAATGGGTATGAAGAAGTCTTCTCCAATCAGGAATTTGTGGTATTTGCGAGAACAATCGAGTAATTCATTTGTGGAGTTGTGAAGAAATATACGACGGAATCGGAATATGGGAAAGGATGGAAGATGGCATGATAAATTTTAATGTGCCTCCTTATACGGGAAAAGAAATGGAATACATCAGGGAATGCGTGGAAGCACAGAAAATCTGTGGTGACGGTCAATTTACCAAAAAATGCAATGCCTGGTTTGAGCAGCGCATGAAGGTACGGAAATGTCTTCTCACCACCTCCTGCACCCATGCGACGGAAATGGCTGCGCTTCTGGCAGATATCAAGCCGGGAGACGAAGTGATTCTTCCTTCCTATACCTTTGTTTCCACTGCGGATGCCTTTGTTTTACGGGGCGCAAAGGTGATTTTCGTGGATATCCGTCCCGATACCATGAACATCGATGAAACTCTGATTGAGGATGCCATAACGGAGAGAACCAGAGCCATTGTGCCGGTTCATTACGCCGGTATCGCCTGCGAAATGGATACCATCATGGCTCTTGCAAAAAAATACAACCTTATGGTAATTGAAGACGCGGCACAGGGGGTTATGAGCTTTTATCATGGTAAGGCACTGGGAACGATAGGTGACATGGGTTGTTATAGTTTTCACGAAACAAAAAATTACAGCATGGGAGAAGGTGGCGCCCTGCTTCTTCGAGATGATACTTATATGGAAGAGGCAGAGATTATCCGGGAAAAGGGAACCGACCGAAGCCGTTTCTTCCGTGGTCAGGTGGACAAATATACATGGGTAAATTATGGCTCCTCTTATCTGCCAAGTGACATGAATGCGGCTTATTTGTTTGCCCAATTGGAATTGGCGGATGAAATTAACGAAAAACGTCTTTCCCTATGGAATCATTATTATGAGCAGCTCAGTCCGCTGGAAAAGGAAGGACGCATTGTACTTCCGACGGTTCCGCGGGGCTGCACTCACAATGCCCATATGTTCTATCTCAAGGCAAAAGATTACGAAGAGCGTACAGCGCTCATTGACTTTTTGAAGAAGAACGGAATTTTGTCCGTATTTCATTATATTCCGCTCCATTCTTCTCCTGCGGGGAAAAGATTCGGGGAATTTCATGGAGAAGATGTTTATACGACAAAGGAAAGCGAACGCTTAACCCGTCTTCCTCTTTACTATAGTATGACGGAAGCGGACCAGCAGTATGTTATTGACAAAGTTTTGGAGTTTTTTGCATGAGAGACGGTAACCTTCTAACTGGCTTACGAAAATGGATAAACATAGGGATTGCACTGGGAATTACGGTGGTATTATTTACTCTTCTTTTTCTGTACTTTGATGTTCTCTATTATGCCAATGATGATGTTATGATTCAGGATATTTTGTCCGGAAGATTTTCGGGACAAAGCAGCAGCATGACGGTTTATTTCAATCAGCCACTGAGTTTTCTTCTTAGTGGCTTTTATAGGTTACAGCCGTCCATTCCCTGGTTTGGAATCTTTCAGATTGGCTGCTATGGACTTTGCCTTACCATGGTTCTGGCCAAGTTGATTTCCGGCGAAGATAAATGGTGGAAAAAAGCCATATGTGTTATGGGAGTTATTGTACTGTTTCTGATGTTGTTTGGCAGACAAATGATACTGCCCACCTATACGGTAACAGCAGCGGTTGTAGGTGCGACAGCCATATTCTGTGTGGCATATTGCAAAGAAAACCGTTTCCCATGGGAAAGCCTTTTGCTTACGATTCTTTGTTATGAAATCCGAAGCAATGTGTGTTACCTCATGCTTCCGTTTTTGGCAGTGGCAGTGTGTTACCACCTTCTTACCCATGAAAGACCGAAAAAAAAGAAAATGATTTTGCAGGCTGGTGTTTTTGTATCCTGTCTGGTTTTGCTTGTTCTTTTGCAACTGGCCTTTTACAACGGAAAAGACTGGAAGGATTATTTTGCTTACAACGATCTTCGCACCCTCATCTATGACTACACCGGGATTGCCATGGATGAAAATGCTGTGAAATATTACGAGGAATGTGGTCTTTCCGGGCAGACGATAGACTGCTATCAGAAATACGATATTCTTCTGGCGGACGACATTTCTTCTTATCCGCTGGAAGTTTTTCGGGATTATCAGGAGCAGCTTCCGGTGGATCAAAAGCAAAAATGCAGGGAGGCGGTGTATGTCTATGTCCACCGCCTGTTTCTGGAAACGGAGGATATGCCTTATAATATTCTGCTTATTTTCCTATATGTACTTCTGATTTTTGATGCCTCATTATTTCCGGATAGTAAAAAACAGAATTCGGCAGCGCATACAACTGCAGATTTGGAACCGGCAAAACCGCTTCGTAAAATCGGAAATCCGCTCTCTCTCCTTCTATTTCTTTTATTCGTGGGACGAAGCGTCATTTGGATTTATTTGATTTACCGGGGTCGTTATCCGGAGCGGATAACCGTCAGTTTGTACCTATTTGAAATTCTGCTGTTACTGGGAATGTGGCAAAGCCGCCGGAAATCGCATCAAAGGGAAGGAAGCGACCGAGACAGCCGTAACTGGAGAGTTAAGTTTTTTGGTATATTTTCCGGAGTATTGTTGGTCGGAATCAGTCTTTATGGAAGCGTTTATTCCATGCAGTCACTTTGCAAGTCCTATCAGGTACAAATTTCTGTAAATGAAAAATACGATATGGTATACTTTTATATGGAGCAGCATCCCGATGATTTCTTTCTTCTGGATGTAAATTCTTTTCCAAATCGTACGGAATATGCGTTAAAATCGGATACTTATGGATATCATAATTATATGCTCCTGGGTGGCTGGATGATGGGGCACCCTCTTTTAGAACAGAAACTGGAACGGGAACAGATTGGAAATGTACGGGTTGCTTTGTATGGCGGGAATTCAGTCTATTTTATCGGAAAGGACTTGTCGCTGTTTGAGGGAGAGAATGTGGAGATTCTGGAAACCTTTACGGTGGGCGAAGAATACTATTATCTGATTACAATTTCCGAATTGGCCTGCAGAACCGGAGTTTGAATATGATGCAAGAAAATAAGGAACGGAAACAGAGAAATACTCTTTCCGAACAAAATGAAAACAGGATATTTTCTGAAAATGAAATGGTTATGCCGGAAGAAGAATTTCTCCGGGGAAATAAAGTATCCCTGCGGAAAATTACGGTGGAAGATACGGATAACATTATTCGTTGGCGCAACAGCGAACCTGTAATGAAAAATTTCATTTACCGGACGCCGCTAACGAGAGAAGTACATCTGAACTGGTTTCATACAAAAGTTGCCACCGGCAGGGTAATGCAATACATTATTGTAGTAAATGAGACCGGCGAGGAAATCGGAAGCGTTTACCTGCAGAATTTTGATGAAGAAAAGAAAGAAACGGAATTCGGCATTTTCATCGGCGAAGAATCGGCCTATGGGAAGGGTTACGGATCAGAGGCAGAGTATCTGCTGGTTCATTATGCACTTACCTGTCTCGGGATGGAACAGGTGGTTACCCGGGTTTTATTTACCAATCCCCGCTCCATTACAGTACAGGAAAAAACAGGATTTCATTACCAATATGATGAGTGGAAAGAAATAGAAGGAAAAAAGGAGCGAATCTGCTTTTTTGTTTGTAAAAAGAAGGATTTGCCCACAAGAGAGGTTAAATAGATGAACAAAGTAAGTTTTGTAATTCCATGCTATCGCAGCGCGGAAACACTGCCGCATGTTATCAAAGAAATCGTATCTGCCATGGAAGACGACTTGCAAAAAAAGAAATATACCTATGAAATTATATTGGTGAATGACTGTTCGCCAGACAATACTTTTGCCGTTATTGAGGAATTATGTAGCAGCAATCCGGCAATTACCGGAATCGATTTTACCCGTAATTTCGGACAACACAATGCACTGATGGCGGGACTTCGACAGAGTAAGGGAGATATTGTGATATGTCTCGATGATGACGGACAAACTCCGGCAGAGGAGGCACCAAAACTTTTGGCGGCGTTAGAAGAAGGGGCAGATGTGGCCTATGCCCGTTATGCCCATAAGAAGCATTCTTTTTTCCGGAATTTCGGCAGTATGCTGAACGAAGAGATGGCGCGCATTATGTTGGATAAGCCAAAGGATTTGTATGTATCCAGTTATTTTGCGGCAAAACGTTTCATTGTAGATGACATGATCCGTTACGAGAATTCTTATCCGTATGTAATCGGACTGGTGCTACGTGCAACGAAGAATATTGTGAATGTAGATGTAAATCACAGGAGCAGGACCGTGGGTTCTTCCGGATACACACTGAAAAAACTACTTGGTCTTTGGATGAACGGATTTACTTCCTTTTCCGTAAAACCCCTTCGTATTGCTACATGTGTAGGATGTGTTTCTGCATTTGTGGGTTTTATTTATGGAATTGTAGTAATCGTTCAGAAATTTGTTTTGCCGGATCGGGTGATCGGATTTTCTTCCCTTATGTCTGCAATTGTATTTTTCTGCGGCATGATTATGCTGATGCTGGGTCTTATCGGAGAGTACATCGGGCGAATCTATATTTCCATGAACAATTCGCCGCAGTATGTCATTAAGCAGATGATTCCTTCCCGGGAAAATCAAACAAGGGAAAAAGAAACCCGGGAAAATGCAGATTCATAAATGTGATAAATAGCATAATCAGTAATATGAAAGAATTGGATGAAACCATGGAGATAATACAATGTGAAAAGAAAAACCGGATAAAAAATCCGGATACATATCGTTATCTGTTGTTTGTCGTCTTTTTTTTAGCGCAGATTTATTACGGAATCAATTTTATGAATTCCGGCAGTAATTATCAGCAGGCCATTTCCTTTCGCCCATTTTGTATTGCCTTTGGGCTGATGGTGCTCACCATGCTGGATGTGCGCAGTTATCTTCATTGGATTTCCCTTGTGTATCTTCCTATCTGGTATTTTGTCATGCGCATTGCGTATGCGAAACAATGGATACCGGATGTGTGCAAATATGAGCATGTGGATGTCATCCGTTATGGAAAACTGGTTGCCCTGGTTTGGGGAATTGTGCTGATTGCCATTGTGCGGGATATGATAAAAAACAAAACATGGAAACGGATGCGTTCGGCAAATCCCGTATTTGGAATTGTCTGGATTCTTTATGCCGTCTGGGTTGTGATTTTTCACAGGGAATATTACTACATTACCTTCTTTTCTCTTGGCTTTACTGCACTTTATTATTCCATGCTGGCAAAGCCGCAGCGAAGAGAACTGCTTTTTCGTGCTGTGTGCGACGCCTGCCTGTTATCCCTGGTTTATGTCTTATATAAATCTCTGTATCATCGTCCTTTTGATACGAATCGTTACATGGCTTACTTTTCCAACAGCAACATGGCGGGTATGTATTTTGCAACCATAGTAGCCGTCATTCTGTTTCGGATGAACGATTGGTGGCATAAGAAAGCAGATCGCACCACCCGGGTCATCATGCTGGTGAATTATCATCTTCTTTTTGGTTTTGTTGCAGGCATCGCCCTGTTTAATTATACAAGAACAACGATTCTGGGAATTTTGTTTGGCACATTTACCGTTTTCGTTCTGCAGATGATCCGGGAGAAGAAAAAATGGCTGGTGCTTCTCCGTTATGTCATTGCGTTACTTTCCGTTGCCGCATTGTTCCAGGCCACTTATCTGGTGATTCGCTATGTTCCGGCAAAGTTAAATGAGCCGACTTATTTTGACGGCGAATATGATCCGGAACACAGAATAATGAAAAATGATCCTTCCCAGTCGGAGAAATATACATCCATGGCGGAATACCTGCGTATTGTATTTGGGAAATGGGGCATTTATATTAATTTTGAAGAGCAGGAAGCCACCGGAGAGGAAGCAACGGTGGAAGTGGATACAGAGCGTGATGTAACAAACGGACGGGTAGAAATCTGGCAGGCCTTTTTGGAAAAAACCAATCTTACCGGTCACTGCCCGGGTCACCTTACCCTGGAGTCCGGTTATTTTGCTTTTCATGCCCACAGCACCTATATTCATATTTTGTACCAGTACGGAATTGTTGCAGGTATCCTGTTCCTGGTATTAACCGTTGGGGCTTTTGCGTACAGTATTTTCCTGTATTGGAAAAAGGGACAGGAAAACAAATATCTTTATTTGGTGGTTCTCTTGGAGGGAATCTGCGTCATCAGCCAGGTAACGGAGTGGATCGGTCATCCGGCGTATCTGATTTGCCTGTTGCAATTTGTGGGTATTGGTTATCTTTTGTCGGAAACGGATATTTTGAAAAAACGAAATGCAAAGGAAATTTCATAAAACGGAAAGAAAATTCGTAAACGCAACATTGCGCCTGGGGAGATACCGGCAGGCGGAGAAAAGGCATGGTTTAATATGAAAGATAAAAGTTATGAACAGTACAAGCGATTGTTCAAAATCAGTGAAATTTTAATAACTCTGGATATCATGTGCTCCCTCTTTGGCTTTATATGGTACCGTTATCTGAACCTGTTAAACATTAAGCCGTTTACAGGAACCGGTAACTTCATGGAAATCGGGGTTTATGCTATTGTTACCCTTATTTTCATCCAGATTTTTGGTGGTTTTGAAATCGGATTTTACACAGCGTTAAATGCAGTCCTTTCCCAGGTACTGGGTATGTTCTGCGTAAATTTGATTATGGCGGTGCAGACGGTACTTACCATCAGTTCCATTTATATGGTGGATGAAATACTGCTGGCGTATCTTTGCCTGTTCGGGGCCCAGATTCTGGTTTCCGTTATTTTTGTTCATTTGTTTGACCGCCTCTATGTGCATTTGTTCCCGGCGTGGAATATTCTGGTGATTTATGAAAATGACAATGTGAAGTTTTTTTTGGACAAGGTTAACACAAGAAAAGACAAATATGTTGTGGGAGATACCATTTGCGCAAAGGAAGGGTTTGCAAAGATATGTGAACGGATGAAAAATCACGATTCCGTTATTATCTATGATGTGGCATCGCCTCTTCGGAATGATTTGATTAAGTATTGTTACGGAGAAGGCATCCGGGTTTACCAGACACCGAAAATTTCAGATATTCTGGTGCGCAGTGCCAGAGAACATCATCTGTTTGACACTCCTCTTCTCATGTCCAATAATATCGGACTTACCTTTGAACAGAAAATGGTGAAGCGCATCATTGATGTTGTGGTTTCTCTGCTGATGCTTCTTATCACATCTCCGATTATGCTGCTGACTGCCCTTTTGATTAAATTGGAGGACCATGGTCCCGTATTTTTCACCCAGCAGCGTGTGACTCTGAACGAAAAGCGTTTTATTATTTACAAATTCCGTTCCATGATTGTGGATGCGGAGAAGGATGGGAAGGCAAGACCGGCGGTTAGTGATGATGACCGGATTACAAAGGTGGGGCGTTTTATCCGAAAAACCCGAATTGATGAACTTCCCCAGTTGATTAATGTTCTAAAAGGCGATATGAGTCTGGTGGGTCCTCGTCCGGAACGCGTGGAACATGTGGAAAAATATACGGCTTCCATTCCGGAATTCTGTTACCGTACAAAGGTAAAGGGCGGACTTACGGGATATGCCCAGGTATACGGAAAATACAATACCACGGCATATGATAAATTGAAATTAGATCTGATGTACATCGAAAACTATTCGCTTGCCCTGGATTTCCGGATTGTGGTTATGACAATTAAGGTATTGTTTATGAAATCCAGTACCGAGGGGTTTGAGAGCGGGGAAACCGGAGAAACCCGTGAATACCGGAAAACATCGGAAAGGTGTGAAGTAGATGGAAAAGGGGAAGAATAAAGTGGATGTGTTTTTGGTGGCATCCAAAGGGATTCCGGCCAGATACGGCGGTTTTGAGACATTTGCAGATCATCTTGTATCAGGGAAAAAATCGCAGGCGATTCAATATCATGTTTCCTGCATGGATCAGGAGGAAAAACAATTTACTTACCAAGGGGCAGATTGCTTTGGTGTAAAACTTCCTCTGCCCGGTGCAGCCGGAAGAATTCTTCATGTTTCCCGGGTACTTTCCCGGGTAGAAACTTTTGCGAAAAAACATCCCGGCGGGAAAATTGTGGTTTGTATACTGGGATGCCGTATCGGACCTTTGATGAAGCACCATGCAAAAAGGTTGCATCGTCTGGGAGTTACCATATGTGTGAATCCCGACGGGTTGGAATGGAAGCGGGCAAAATGGAAAGGTCCGCTTGGAAAATTTTTGCTGTTTTGCGAAAAATGTCTGGTTGTCAACAGTGATCTGGCCATTTGCGATTCCCGGAATATCGAGTCTTATATTCGTAAAACTTACGGTTCCCGGGTAAAAGAAACCACATTTATTGCCTATGGAGCAGAAGTACGGCCTTCCAAGGCTTCGGAGGAAGAGTTTCAGGATTTTTGTGCCGGACATCAGATTACAAAAGAGGGGTATTTTCTCATCGTGGGTCGTTTTGTCCCGGATAATAATTATGAGACTATGCTGCGGGAATTTATGTCCTCTGATACAAAAAAGGATTTGGTGATCATTTCCAATGTGGAGAAAAATAAGTTTTATGAACAACTCCGTGTAACAACAGGTTTTGAGCAGGATTCGCGAATCAAATTTGTGGGAACCGTTTATGAGCAGGAACTTTTGATGAAAATCCGGGAAAATGCATTTGCATACCTTCATGGTCATGAGGTGGGAGGTACCAATCCTTCCCTTCTGGAGGCGCTGGGTTCAACCGGATGCAATTTACTTCTGGATGTGGGTTTTAACCGGGAAGTTGCAAAGGATGGTGCTCTTTACTGGACAAAGGAAGAAGGCAGTTTAAGAGAACTGATCCACCGGGCAGAGGAAATGAACGATGCGGATATAGAATGTCTGGCAGACATAGCCAAAAGCAGAGTCAGACAGGAATATAACTGGGATTTTATTATCAACCGGTATGAAGAAATTTTCCTGCGCTGAAGCAGGATAGGGAAAAATATGAAACATATCATTTTAATTTCAAACAGTTTTGGAAGTTTATACAATTTTCGTAAGGAACTGATTTTACAACTATTGCTGCAATATAAGGTTACTTTGCTGACTCCCATGAATGAGTCAGATTACTCCCTTTATGAGGAACTAAAGGAAAAGGGATGTCAATTGGTGGAAACTCCCATGCAGCGCCGTGGGAAAAATCCTTTTCAGGAATTGCAGATTAAAAAACTGTATTGCCACATTTTACGGCAGCAGAAACCGGATCTGGTTCTGACCTATACGATAAAGCCGAATGCTTATGGCGCCATGGCCTGTCAGAAATTGGGTATTCCTTATATGGGAACGGTGACAGGTCTGGGTTACGCATTTGAAAAAGAAGGATTCCTGCAAAAGGTATGCTGCACTTTGCTTCGAAAAGGATTTTCAAAAGCCGAGGCGGTATTTTTTCAGAATGAAAGCAGCCGGGAGTTTTTAATCAATCGGGGCGCTATTCGGGATAAGGAAAAACTTCGACTTGTTCCCGGTTCCGGAATTAATCTGGAACATTTCGCTATTAAACCGTATCCGGAGCAGGAGACTTTTTTGTACATGGCCAGAATCATGAAGGCCAAGGGCGCGGAGGAATTTTTCACTGCAATGGAAAAGATGAAAGAGAAATATCCGGATGTGCTATTTGATGTGGTTGGATTTTGCGAGGAGGCTTATGAGGAGAAACTGAAGGCCCTGGAGACCAAGGGTTATCTTCGGTATTATGGCTGGCGAAATGATCCGGAAACCTTTTTGGAAGCTGCTTCCTGTCTGGTAAATCCTACCTATCACGAAGGCATGAGCAATGTTTGTCTGGAAGCGGCAGCCACAGGACGGCCGATTCTGGCTTCTGATATACCGGGATGCGCGGAAACATTGGAAGATGGGAAAACGGGATTTTCCTTCCCGCCAAAAGATGCGAAGGCTCTTTATGATGCCATGGAAAAATTCCATTTGTTGACCCGGGATGAAAAAGAAGAAATGGGTAAATGCGGTCGGGCAAAAATGGAAAGGGAATTTGACCGTAAGATTGTCATGAAAATATATCTGGAAGAAATCCACCGGGTGCTGGGCGATCAGCCGCCGGAAGGAAAGCCACAGGTGCCGGAAGAATAATCGCCGGAATAAAGGGGACTTGGTTTGCAGTGCATAAAATCGGAATCGAAAGTGCGGAAACGGTGCAAAACTTGGAAAGAATAGAAAAGGTATGGAAATAGAATGACAAGAAATAAAAAGATTTTTCTTTATACAGTTATCATAGGTTTATTAACGCATGCATTTCGCCTGACCAATGTGATGGTAAATGCGGATACGACCAACTATCTGAATTCCATTGAGCCAAGATGGGTAATTTATCTGGGGCGCTACCTTCTTCCGCTGGTGGAAAAAATCCGGGGTAATTATGAGTTACCGTTTTTCATCGGTTTGTTTTCCATTCTTCTCATCGGTTTTACAGCCGTGGTGATTGCGGAAATTTTTGATTTGAAGCGTCCGATTGCATTGTTGCTTACGGCTTGGATTCTGGTGGCTAATCCTGTGGTAACAAGTATGTTCACCTACATGTATACCGCTGACGGTTACATGATTTCCCTGCTTTTTGCTACATTGGCAGTTTTCTTTAGTGTGAAAAAAGAGGGCTTTCGGGGCATTGTATTAGGTGGTCTGTGCCTTTTTGTATCTCTGGGATTTTATCAGGCCTTCATCACCACAACCATTTTACTTATGGTACTCTGGTTATTGTTGCTTCTTCTTAATCCCGGCGAGAAAATGAAATCTTTCTGGAAAACGGTGGGACGCTTTTTCGGAACCGGAATTTTCGGACTTGTATTGTATGGTATAATTTTAAAGATTGTGTGGAGTGCATACGGTTTCGGCACCACAGAATATATGGGCATGAACGGACAAAGCACCGGCATGATGAAACGGATAATCGGAGCAGTGGCGGATTGCTATATTGATTTTGCAAGATATTTCATTGTGCGATTCCAGGTGAACTGCTACAACGTAATGAATGTGCTTTTATTTATATTACTGGCAGTGATTGTTTTTGTTCTTTTTACCAAAAAGAAACTGTGGAAACAACCGGTGCGGTGGATTATCGCGTTCCTGTTGCTTTTGATCCTTCCTTTGCCGGGATTTGCATTTGAATTTGCTTCCGAGGAGGTGGCATATACCTCTACTTCCATGGAGTACGGCATTGTCCTTATTTATCTTTATCCGTTGGTAATGATGGAAAATCTGGACTGTGGTTTTGGAAAATTCGGGGAGTGGCTGGATAAGCAGTACCGAAGAAGGCATTCTTTATGGATTTTGCTTTGTGTTCTTCTTCTTTGTATTTCCTTCCATTTTACTGTGATTGCCCATCAGGCATATCGCAGCGTGGACAATGCCAATACGAAAATGGAATTTTTGTTGAATCGTTTGCAGGCGCGGATGGAAATACAAGAGGGCTATCACGATGATATGGAAGTAGCTATTATCGGCTCAACATTTGAAAAACCGGAATATATCTATGCGGCGCCGATGATGTCCGGGGTGGTTTCCAACCTGTTTCTTTCCGTACCGAGAGAATATATCTCGCTTTTGAACTGGTATACTTCTACGCATTATACCGAAAGCAGCGAGGCGAGAATTGCTGAACTGATGGAGACGGACGCGTTTGGTGAGATGGAAGTCTGGCCCTCTGAACGGTCGGTGAAAATCATTGACGGTACCATGGTGCTTTATCTGTCAGAGTAAATGATTCGGTGCAGAATCGATGGGAGATGTCTTCAGAGATATACAGAAAAAAATAGCCGCCGCAAAGAAGAAGGAAATGGAGAAGAAATTGTTTCATGAAACACAGAAAATGAGATGTTGCCATGAAGAGGAAGAAAATTGAGAAGAAAATGACGGCATAAAGGATAAAATAACAGATAGAAAGGCTGGAAACGGAAAATGGATTTATACGAGAAAATAATATCAGGAAAAGAGAAAATTGCATTGGTGGGTCTCGGCTATGTGGGAATGCCTATAGCTGTTGCATTTGCCCGCAAAGTGCAGGTCATCGGTTTTGATTTGAATGAAGAGAAAATTAACCTGTATAAATCGGGAGTGGATCCAACAAAGGAAGTTGGGGATGACATAATCCGTGCGACAAAAGTAATGTTTACTTCCCGGGAGGAGGATTTGCGACAGGCCAGATTTCACATTGTTGCCGTTCCTACGCCGGTAAATGCGGATCATACGCCGGATCTGTCGCCTGTGGAAGGCGCAAGCCGAATTCTTGGAAGAAATCTGCAGAAAGGTTCTGTGGTGGTATTTGAGTCAACGGTTTATCCGGGAGTGACCGAGGATATCTGCGTTCCGATTCTGGAGAAGGAATCCGGTCTGAAATGTGGCGTCGATTTTAAAATAGGCTATTCACCGGAACGAATTAATCCGGGAGATAAAGTGCATCGCCTGGAGACCATTACCAAGATTGTGTCCGGTATGGATGAGGAAACCTTAGATACGGTAGCTAAAGTATATGAACTTGTGGTGGAAGCCGGTGTATATCGCGCAGAGTCCATCAAGGTTGCAGAGGCAGCCAAAGTGATTGAGAACAGTCAGCGGGATATCAATATTGCTTTTATGAATGAACTTTCCATTATTTTTAACCGTATGGGCATTGATACCAAGGCCGTACTGGAAGCGGCCGGAACCAAATGGAATTTCCTGAAATTTTATCCGGGACTTGTTGGCGGACATTGTATCGGTGTGGACCCTTATTATCTCACCTACAAGGCAGAGGAACTGGGTTACCATTCGCAGATTATTCTGTCAGGCCGCCGGATAAATGACGATATGGGAAAATATGTGGCAGAAAGTCTGGTTAAGAATTTAATCAAGGCGGATTGTAATGTAAAAAATGCAAATGTGGGAATTCTCGGATTTACATTTAAGGAAAACTGCCCGGACACAAGAAATACAAAGATTATTGATATTTACAATGAATTAAATGAATACGGAATTACACCAATTGTAGTGGATCCGGTTGCAGACGCGGCGGAAGCAAAGCGTCTTTACGGTATTGAATTCCAGACCATAGACAAGATGCGGGATATGGATGCCGTGATCATTGCGGTCAGCCATGAACCGTTCCTTTCCCTTACTCCGGAAATCATTGATGGTTTTTATCCGGACAAGTCATGTAAGAAGGTTCTCCTGGATTTGAAGGGTATTCTGAATCGTAAAGCATACGATGCCCGGGAAGATTATCTGTATTGGAGATTGTAGTCAGCGGGTATCACTGTGAAAAGAAAGTTGGAACATATCGGCGGATCGCGCGCAGGAATAAAATGAGCATATCGGCGGATCGCACGTGCAGGAATGAAATGAGCATATCGGCGGGGCGCGCAGGAATGAAATGAGGCATATCGTTGGGCCGCGCTGTGACAGGCAGGAAATGCGTGGTTTTGAATAGAACTTTGAAGAAAGAAGAGAGGATGAACGATGGGATATAAGGATTTGAAGTTTCCGGAGGGAAGCCTGTTTCTGGTAACGGGTGGTGCCGGATTTATCGGGAGCAATTTATGTGAAGCAATTCTTGATCTGGGTTACCGGGTGCGGTGTCTGGACAATCTTTCCACAGGAAAACAGGAAAATGTGGATTTTCTCATGGGAAGAGAGGGATATTCCTTTCGAAAGGGCGATATCAAGGATTTGGATTGCTGTCTAGAGGCTTGCGAGGGGGTTTCCTATGTGTTTCATGAGGCGGCATGGGGCAGCGTTCCGAGAAGCATTGAAATGCCTCTTTTTTACGAGGAAAACAATATCCGGGGAACTTTAAATATGATGGAAGCCGCAAGACAGCAGGGCGTAAAAAAATTCGTCTATGCTTCCTCTTCTTCTGTTTACGGTGATCATCCGGTGCTTCCCAAGGTGGAGGGACAGGAAGGACAACTGCTTTCCCCTTATGCCTTAACAAAGCGCACGAACGAGGAGTATGGAAAACTTTATAAAAAACTTTATGGACTGGATACTTACGGACTTCGTTATTTTAATGTATTTGGACGAAGACAGGATCCGGATGGAGCGTATGCAGCGGTCATTCCGAAATTTATCCGCCAACTGCTTCATGGAGAAACCCCAACCATTCATGGAGATGGAAAACAGTCCAGAGATTTCACGTATATTGATAATGTAATTGAGGCAAACCTGAAAGCGGCACTTGCGCCTTCCGAGGCGGCGGGAGAGGCCTTCAACATTGCCTATGGCGGAAGAGAGTATCTGATTGATATTTACTATGATCTTTGTAAAGCCCTTGCTATTAATCGCGAACCGGTATTTGGACCGGAGCGGGCGGGAGATATTAAGCATTCCAATGCTAATATTGAAAAAGCAAGAAAGTTGCTGGACTATAATCCGGAATTCGATTTTTCAAAGGGAATTCAGCTTGCCATTGATTGGTATAAGGTAAATTTGAAATAAAGAGAGCAGCTCATGGAAAAAAAACCGATTATTGTATTGCAGGTGCTTGGCGGACTTGAACTTGGAGGCGCTGAGAGCCGGGTTATGGATATTGCGAGAAATTTGAATACAGATGAAGTCCGGTATGCATTTTTGGTGCATACCAAAGGTCCGGATTATTATGAAGAAGAAGCGAATGCACTGGGATTCCCTGTATATCGGGTTCCAAGATTTCGCTTTTTTAACTATTTTGCATATAAAAAAGCAATGGAAACTTTCTTTCAAAGTCACCCGGAGATTTCCATTGTTCAAGGGCATCAGACTTCCACGGCATCCATTTATCTGCCGATAGCGAAAAAATACGGAATGGTAACCATCGCCCATGCAAGAAGTGCCGGCGTGGACAAAGGCTGGAAGGGGATTTTAACAAAATTCCTGCGTCGCAATCTGGCGAAGAAAACAGATTATCGCTGGGCCTGTTCTTCTGACGCAGCACGGGCTGTTTACAGACAGAATCAGTTGGAATTTTTTGATGCAGGAGCAGGAGGGCAAAAACCGGCCGGATACGATTTGGCACCGGAAAAAAGTTATGTGCTGTTGGACGCTATTTCGGTGGACCAATTCGCGCGAACGCCGGAGAAGGATGCCGTTCGTGCGTCCATTCGTGAAAAATATAATATAACCAATCAATTGGTAATTGGACATGTGGGGAGATTCCACTATGCCAAGAATCATGCTTTTCTTTTACGGGTGTTTTCTGAAATTGTTCAAATTCGTCCGGACGCCCGATTACTGCTTGTGGGGGACGGTGGCAGTCTGATGGGCGAAACGAAACAACTGGTGAAAGATTTGGGACTGGAGGAAAAAGTCATCTTTGCCGGTCGTCAGTCCCGTCCTCAGGATTATTATGTGGCGATGGATTTGATGATTTTCCCCTCCCGGTATGAAGGTTTACCGGGAACTGTTACGGAAGCCCAGGCATCTTCCCTGCCCTGCCTGATTTCCGACACCATTACCAGAGATGTGGATGTGACGGATTATGTGCGTTATTATTCTCTGGAGAAAGGCCCAAAAAAATGGGCGGAGAAGGCACTTTCCTATCTGGAGGAAATGAATCGCAAGCGGGGCGAAAGAAAAGAAAAAGTACAGGATGACCCTGTGAAAGTCGGAGAAGAAAATGAGGAGAAAAATTCTGCCATAACCAAGCCGGAAAAAATGTTGCAGGATCCCGCAAAAATCCTGAAGGAAAAAGGTTTTGATGTAAAGACCCAGGTTCGGATGCTGGAAAAAGTGTATCGTGTTTATGTGGAAAACAGGTAGCTTCATTCGTAATCAGTGAAGAAAGGCAATATCGCAAAACAATGGTTGGATTTTCGGATAGGAGATTAAATTGTGACAGAGCAAAAAACAGAAAAAAAGGAACTTAAGAAAGTGATTTTGATTGGGCCGGTTTACCCATACAAAGGCGGTATTGCGCATTTTACCGGATTGATGAGTAAGGCATTGTCGAAAAAATTTGAAACCATAACCATATCTTATAAAATGCAATATCCGAAAATTCTGTTTAAGAAAGAACAGAAGGACTACAGCAATAAGACATTTGAAGTTCCGGATGCGCAGTTTCTCATTCATACAGCCAATCCGTTTAATATTTGGGGCAGTGCAGCCAAAATCAGGAAAATGAAACCGGATCTGATTATTTTGCAATGGTGGCATCCTTATTTTGCACCATGCTATCAATTGCTTTTGGGAGCACTTCGTGGTTACAAAGTATTGTTTGTATGCCATAATGTTCTTCCGCACGAACGTTTTGTAATGGACCGTTTCCTGACAAAATCCACCTTAAGGAAGGCAGATTATTGCATTGTCCATTCGAAAGAAGATGAAAAAGATCTTGCGGAACTTTTGCCTGATATGAAATGCCTTCGGACCGTGCATCCAACTTATTCCGCATTTAAATTGCGCAATATTTCCAAACAGACGGCGCGGGAAGAACTGGGAATTGCCAAAGATGAAAAAATGCTTTTATTCTTTGGCCTGGTGCGCAAATATAAAGGATTGAAACATCTGATTGAGGCTTTGCCGGCAATCGTAGAAAAGCAGGAAAATCTGCGACTCTGGATCGTTGGAGATTTCGGAACGGAAAAAGAAGAATACATGCGACTTATTCAGGAGAAGCGGATGGAACCGTATATTGTGGTGCGGGACGGGTATATCCCGGACAAAGAGGTGGAGCCGTATTTTGCGGCAGCCGATATGAACCTCTGCCCGTATGAATCGGCAACCCAGAGCGGAATTGTACAGATTGCCTTCGGATTCGGTTTGCCTGTTCTGGTGACCAATGTGGGCGGACTTCCGGAGGTGGTTACAGACGGAAAAACCGGTTATGTTGTGGAACCGCAAAATCCGGCGGCAATAGCAGATGCGGTCAACCGTTATTTCGATGAAAACAGGCAGGATGAATTCTGCAAAAATGTGCTTGCGGAAAGTGAAAGATTCTCCTGGGACCGGGTACCGGAAAATGTGGAGAAACTCTGGAATGAGACGCCGGCCCTGTGATGAAGGCATGAAACAAGAATGGGAAATAACCGGAAAGAAAGGGAGGAACGATGGTTTCCTATCAATGTATTATTGTGATTCCAATATATAAAGAACGTCTGGAAGATGATGAAAGCAAATGCGTATCCCGCTACTGCAATGTATTACAGGGGGAACATATTGTATTTGTGGCGCCGGATGGATTAAATCGTTCCTATTATGAAAAAAATTTTCCGTCAATCGGATTTGAAACATTTCCGGACAAATTTTTTACAGGAACGAAAGCATACAATCATCTTCTTCTGAATGTAAAATTTTATGAGCGTTTTTCGGATTATAATTATATGCTGATAGCCCAGACGGATGCAGTTATTTGGGGAAACGAGAACCGCCTGCAGGAATTTATGCAAAAGGGTTATGATTATTTTGGGGCACCATGGATTCCGGAAAGACGCATCTTGGAGTGGCGTTTTGTCAGACGAAGCGGAAAGAAGCGCCTGGAATGTTGTAAAAAAGTGGGGCAGGGAATTACCATGGGAAACGGAGGTTTTTGCCTTCGCAATATCAAAAAAAGCATTGCGTTGATTAAAGAATTTTCCTGGAGAAAATGTTATTGGTTCATCAAACGCAATGAAGACATTTTTTTCGGCGTATTTGGAGAATGCAACAAATGCGGTTTCCGATTGGCGGATGAAAAGACCGGTCTGCAATTTGCCGGGGAATACCATCTGCGGGAGCGGGTGGAAAAAGGAGATATTCCATGGGGCGTGCATGGATGGAAAAAGGAATTTGCCTCTTACAGCGAAATGCAGCAGTTTCTTGGTTGCCACGGCGTAGACATCTAACAGATTAAGGGGATATGCGCCGCAACAAGCAAAATTGCTCCGTGTTTGCTGCGCAACCAAAGTCGCAAATTTTGGCCTGTTGCAACGCTGCGCCGGCAGAAAATGTTGTACGGATTAAGAGGCTGCGCGCCGCAACAAAGGGAAGAAATCGGAAGGAAAAGGGTAGCAGATGATTAGCGTAATTGTACCTGTCTATAATGCGGAAAAATATCTGGATGCATGTGTGGAAAGCATACTTGCACAGGATTATAAGGATTTTGAACTTCTTCTTGTGGATGATGGCGCAACGGATGCATCCGGCATAATCTGTGACAGATGGTGCGAAAAGGATAATCACATTCGTGTTTTTCACCGGGAAAATGGGGGAGCGGCAAAGGCGAGAAATTTTGGCGTTTCCATGGCCGGGGGAGAATATGTGGCGTTTGTGGATAGCGATGATGTGATTGCGAAATCCTATTTGAAGACTTTGCAGCAACTGGCAGAGAAAACGGCCGCAGATATTGCGGTCTGCGGATTTGTACGCGTTTTTCCGGATGGGAAAGAAACAAAGTTGATGGATGAAGCGAAGGATAAATCCGTTGTGACCGGTCCGGAGAAAACCACAGATGTGACCGGTCCGGAGAAAACCACAGGCATGAATTGCACGGAAGGAATCTTAGTTATGACCGGTCCGGAAGCAATGGAGAGACTCCTTTATCAACGGGATTTTATGTCCGTTCCATGGGGGATGATCAGCCGGAAAGCACTCTGGGATGAGGTGGCATTTCCCGAGGGAACAAAAGCAGAAGATATGGGCACAATTTACCGGCTTTTTGCGAAAGCAAAGACGCTTGTTTATACCGGCGCCCCACTTTATGAATATTATCAGCGGGCGGACAATACCATCTTCTCTACCTCGCGGGAACGTAATGTGGATTACCTGATGCATGCCAATGAGATGGTCGCATATGTGGAACGGAATTTTCCGGAGTATCTTCCGGCAGCAAAGAGCCGGTTATTTTCTGCCTGTTTTCAGATTCTTTCGGAAACGGAGAAATGTCCGGAAAATCAGGAAATCCTGACACAGGTTTATACAATTATTCGCAGACTTCGCAGGGATATTCAAAGAGATAAAAAAACGAAAATGAGAAACAGGGGTGCGGCGGTTTTAGCTGTGTTTGGCGTAGGCGGATTACACCGGATCCTGCGCATGTATTACAAAAAACAATGTAAAAAACTGGCCGCAAAATTGAACCATGGGTAGAAAACAGGGAAAACAGTAAGTAATACGAAAAAATGCAGTTAGTGCAATGCCGGATGGTTCGTTGAAAAAGAGGAAATATATGAAAAAGGTTGCGATGATTGAATATCAGGGAAGATGTGACACGGAGGGGAATGCGGTAGGCCATTCCCCAAAAGTGCTGAAAGAATATCATGATTTCATAAAGGATTTTTGTGCGGTTGAAATATTTGCACCGGAAGTGATTGGCAGAAATCTGCCGGATGATATCCGGAAGAAATGCTGTCCGTTGCCGAAAAACATCGTGATGAAAGGGCACAATTCATTTTTTGAAAAAGTCAATAATAAACTGCATATGTTTACCAATCTGAAAAAAGCGTTTGCGGAAACAGATGCGGATATTGTCTGGTTTTTTAATGTGGAATATTATCTGATGCTGTATTTGTTTTTCCATAAAAAACCAAAACAAAAGGTGGTACTGACCATGTTTTTGGATGGTTATCATGGAAATACGGTCGCCAGATTCAAACAATGGGTATTTGAGCAGGCGCAGAAGAAGATGGACCTGATTCTTGCCAGTGGAGAATATTTCAAGTTTAAGAATTGCAAAAGCCACTATATTCCGGATTATTACTATAATCCGGAAAAATACGAGAAATATCGTCTGCAGGAAAAAAAGGAACAGGCGGTGTGCCTTGGAACCATGAGTAGCGGAAAAAAACTGGAGGAACTGGTGGAAGCCTTTAATCAAAATGGGTATTCGCTCATCATTGCAGGCAGATTTTACGAGAAAGAACGCTTTGCCAATTTGAAAAAGGCGGCAAAACAAAATATCACATTGCGGGATTGTTATCTCTCAGAGGAAGAATATTACCGTCTTCTTTCTTCCTCCCGCTATACAGTACTTCCTTACGGCGAAGATGTGTACGGGACGCAGACCTCCGGCGTTATGCAGGAGGCTATGTTTCTGGATGTAATCCCGGTAGCAAATGCAAAGGTCCTTAAAGCCGGTTCCATACCCGGTGTAGCATTTGCCGATTATGCGGAACTGGAAAAGATGGATTTTTCCGCATCCTTGGAATCCTATTACAGGGACTATGAGAAGTTAAGAAGTCAGAAATACCATTGGAAGAAAATACAGGCAGATTACCGAGAGATTTTTCAAGATTAGTCTGTTAAAATATAGGTATAATCTACCAACAACTGTCGAATTTGAAAAGGAGGTGGCAGACATGACTGCTTATTCTGCTGGACTTGAAAAAAAGGTATCGAAATAGGTATCGAAAAAGGTATCGAAAAAGGTATCAAAATAGGTATCGAAAAAACTTTAGAGTTAATTCGCTGGTTAATGGCTCAGGGCAGAACGGAAGATGTTCAAAAAATAATTGCTAGTGATATCGCAACATTCAATGAATTTCTCGAAGAATACAATAGCAAAAAGCAATAATTATTTCATTTTCAGAAGGCTTGGTTTTGTCCGAGCCTTCTTTTTTTGTTTACAAACAAGAGGGCTATGTTCCAATGTATAAAAATATTGTGCGCGGATCGTGTTTTCTACCGACCTGTTTGAAATCTTCCTTAACCATAGAAAAAAATAGAATCTGTGGTATACTAAAATAGATTATCTATGTAAAGTAGGGAAAGTGTGACTTGTTTTGAAAATAGCAATTGTACTTCCGCATTTTTATCCCTATGTGGGTGGCGGAGAAAAAATGTTTTATGACCTTGCCAAAGGTTTGCTGCAACGCGGACATGAGGTTCGCGTGGTGGCTCGTAATGTCGGTGAAGAATATTGCGGGGAAAAGGTGGTGGACGGAATTCCTGTTCGGTATTGCAGATGGAAATCAGCCTTTGGACACCCACTGCCAAATCCGAAAGACATTGCGCCGGTAATCCAATGGTGTGATGTAGTGCACACTTCGATTTTTACCACCTCGCCTGTGGTTAGTTATCTGGCGAAGAAATATCATAAAAAATCACTTTTAACCATATATGAAGCAAGAGGAAAAAAATGGTATTGGGCAGATTCTTTTTTGCGTGCCACTGCATTTTTCCTGGTGGAGCAGATTTCCTGCAGAATGCCTTTTGACTGCTATCATGCCATTTCCGATGCAACGAAGAAGGATGTGGAAACATATTGCGGGAAAAAGAATGTACAAAGAGTTTACCTCGCCAATGAGATGGAAGAGAGTATGGAGGATCCGGATTTTTCTCTTCGGGACTATTTTGGTATCCCAAAGGATTCCAAAGTATTTTTGTATTACGGAAGACCGGGAAAAACAAAGGGCGTGCAGGTTTACGAAAAAGCAATCCGCCTGTTGTCTGCAAAAAACCGGCTGGATAACAATGTCCATTTTTGCTTTTTGCTTGGAAAAGAGCCGGAGGATCTGCGGGCGCAGTTCATACAGCAGATTCATCAGGATGGATTGGCGGAATTTGTGAAAATCGGGGATTCCGTAACCCGGGAGCAGCTTGCCGCAGCAATTCATCAGGCAGACTGCGTGGTTGTACCTTCTTTAACAGAGGGATTTGGTTTTAGTGCACTCGAAGCATGCCAGATGGGAGCAAAATTAATCTATAGTGACGGAGGCTCCCTTCCGGAGGTAACCTTTGGTACCTGCAAGGCATTTAAAAACCGTGATGCGGTGGATCTGGCAAGAAAGATTTACCGGGTAATGCGGGGAAAAGCAGATGCCTTCGACACAGTGGAAGAGAAGAAATTTACTTATGAAGAAATGATTGGCGGTTTAGAAAAACTTTATCTGGACATGTTCCGGTAAATACAAAGGAGTTTTGCCATGTTACTGGTGGTGTGGGTTTTAGGAATGCTGGCAGGATGTGCCATGACAGCATTTGCACATAAAAAAATTACAATGGAAAAGATGCTGATTGAAGGCTTTAGCCTGTATTTCAGTTTCTGGATTTTCTTAAGCGGAATATTTATATGGATGGACGCGTTTAGTCTGATGAAAACGGCGGTGTGGACTCTGGTAACGGAAATTCTCATCACGGCTGGTATTTTTTTCCTGGGAAACTGGGTTCTTCCAATCATTACCTTGCCGGGAAAGAAAACGATTCCTCTTGCAATAATCCTGCTTGCTGCCGCATTTTTATCTGGTATGGCTGCGGAGGGATTATACAGCACCAGCCAGGACGAAGGATTGTACCAGATTCGCGCCATGTACTACATGGCCGGTGAAAATAATAATGTCATCGATTTTCGGGAATATTACGAAATTGAAAATGAATACGAAAAGGCGACCTATCGCACCGGAATCCGGGATCTGGCAGGATTTTATCTGGAACAGGAACATGGAAATCCGGATGCGAAGGAAATGGAAGGTGTTCTGCATGGTATCGCCACATTTCCGGCACTGCTTGCTCTTTGGGGAAAAATGTTCGGCCTGAGTAATATGGGTGGTGTTCTTACATTTTTATTCCTCTTATTGCTGGGAAATGCCTGGCTTATTGGGAACAATCTGAAATATAAAACAGGAACCAACAGTATTATGTGCCTTCTGCTGGCCGTTTGCCCGATTCTTATGTGGAGTTCCAAAAACATGCTGACGGAAATAGTGATTGCCATGCTACTTTCCGCATTTTTTGAACTGCTTACCTCCAATCAGAAAAAGCATCTGGCGCTGTTTTCTACATTACCGGTATTGGCTCTTTGTTTCTTCCATGTAACGGTTTCCATGATTATGCCGCTATTTGTATTGTTATATCTGCTGAATTTCTTCTATACCAGAGACCGGCGTTATCTGATTTCCATGGTAGTAACTTTAGCAGGGTATGGAATGGGATATGCCATGATGGTGGCGCGTTCCCGTTATTATACCATTTCCAATCTTACGGTTCTGTTTACGAGAGTGGATCGTTACATTACCCTAAATGAGAATAATCTGCCGATTATCATCTGGGTGATTGTGGGAATCTTTGCGTTACTTGCCATATTATTCGGATTTACTCCATTGCGCCGGAAAGTCCACCATGCATTCAAGGAATTCCGTAAGTCACCGAAGGGGACAAAGACGATAGGAATTCTGATGATTGTATTGATGGTACTTGTTTTGGGAGATATGGTTCTGGTTCTTTTCAAATTGCCGGATGGAGTCCGTTTGATGAATTCGTCTTTTATCGGACTTTTGCTTACCACGGGATTTGTATGTGTGCCGATGGCATTTGCCGCCATCCCTGTGCTCTTTAAGCAGTTTGCGAAAAACCGGAATCTGGTAACTGTTTATCTTTCTATGCTGTACATGATTTTCCTGTATTGCGGAATTGTATGGTTGTTTGTGAATTATTATTACTATTACGCCCGTTATCTTGCACCGTTTGTTCTATTGGTGGTGGTGGCGGCCGGTGGTTTGATGGACCGCATTTCCCCAAAGGCTTTGGTGCCTGTGGGGGTGGTATGCGCCTGCATTGTAATATATCAGACCCAGCTTTTGTACCAGGAAAGAGATCTTACTTACGGGGATTTCTATGAATTGGAAAATGTGGCGTCCTGCATTGGTGAAAATGATGCCGTTCTTTTGTTTGACGAAGGTTATCATATTCAGCGGCTTATGGGAATGCAGTTAAAAGCGTTAACAGGCGCGGATATTTATTTCCTGGATCAGGTCAATCTGAAGTTTCAGATTGAGCAATATACTGCTATGTACGACAATTTATTCCTGCTGAATTATGATACGGGTATTTTTACCGAAGAGAGCGGGGAGTGGCGCTATGTTTATAAAGGCAATATGAGTACTTCGATTTACAGTACGGAGGTCATGGAAGGATTGCCGTATGCGAAGGAAGCATTTCAGATGGAAAGTCCGATTGCGCTGATGATTTACCGGGGAGAGAATTAAATGCGGCCGAAAGATTGCGGCCGAAAAACCATGTACAGGAAAGTGCAGGGGGAAAGAAGGAAATTATGAAATTAATCATTCAGATTCCATGTTATAACGAAGAAGAAACGCTGGAGATTGCTTTGAATGATTTGCCAAAGCACATTGATGGAGTAGACGAGATTGAATATCTGATTATTAATGATGGAAGTTCGGACAAAACGGTGGAGGTTGCCATGAACTGGGGCGTTCACCATGTGGTCAGTTTTACCAGAAACAAAGGGCTGGCGAAAGGCTTTATGGCCGGCATTGAAGCCTGTCTGTCTTACGGTGCCGATATCATTGTCAATACCGATGCGGATAACCAGTATTGCGGCGATGATATTGAGACATTGATTCGGCCGATTCTGGAAGGAAAGGCGGACATCGTTGTGGGAGAACGGCCGATTGACCAGACGGAACATTTCTCCTGGCTGAAAAAGAAATTGCAGCATTTCGGAAGCTGGGTTGTCCGGAAAGCATCCCGTACTACAATTCCGGATGCTCCTTCCGGGTTTCGCGCATTTTCCCGGGAAGCAGCCATGCATTTAAATGTTATCAATGAATATACCTATACACTGGAAACCATCGTGCAGGCCGGAAGAAATAAAATGGCCATTACCTCTGTTCCGATTCATACCAATCCGGAACTAAGGAAATCCCGTCTGTTTCATAGCATGGGTTCCTATATTAAAAAATCCATGCTTACCATTTTGCGGGCTCTTCTTATGTATCGCTCCCTGATGTGCCTGACGATTCTCGGTTCCATACCGTTTCTGGTGGGGCTTGGAATCGGAATCCGATTTTTGGTGTATTATTTTAGCGGAAGGACTGCCGGACATATCCAGTCTTTGATTTTAGCCTGTACCCTGATGATTATCGGTTTTATGACTTTTATCATCGGTCTTCTGGCGGATGTCATGTCAGCAAATCGTAAAATTATGGAGGATGTACAATATCATGTCCGGAAACTGACATATGACCATACGGATGCAGAGGTATGGACGGAGGCGGCATCGAATGCTATTTCATCTTCCGAGAATTCCAAAACGGATGACTCATCAAAAGATGCGGAGGCAAAGCAGGAATGAGTGCGTATCACCCATTTGTAACAATTTTCGTATTGGTTTATAACAATGCAGATGGTCTATGCAGTACGATTCAATCCGTTCTGCATCAGACCTATGAAAATGCAGAGGTCATTATAAGCGATGACGGTTCCTCCAATTATGACACAGGTATTTTGGAAAATTATGCCCGTAAACTAAGGACAAAATATAAAAAGGTTCGGGTCAATGTAAATGAGAAAAATGTCGGAACGGTAAAGCATCTGAATCGGGTAATTGCCATGGCAGAGGGGGAACTGCTTTTTAATTGTTGCAGCGGTGACACCTTTTATGAAGAGACTACTATTTCGCAATTGGTGGAGCAATTTGCAAACCCGGAATGTAAAATAATTACGGCAAGACGCATGGACGAATATGCGGACGGGCATACAAAAATCCGTCCGGTACCGGTTCTGGGCCGGATGTTACAACATTGTCCCCATTTGTTAATCAATTACATGATTCAAAAAAAGAATCTGCTTAGCGGCAGTTGCACATTTGCCAGAAAATCCCTTTATGAGGAATATGGAGTTTATGACGAAGAATATCATCTGGTGGAGGATTACCCTTATTATCTGATGCTCCTGCTGGAAGGCGTGGACTTTGGCTGGTATGGAAAGCCGGCAATCCGTCATACCATTGGCGGCGTTTCTACGGGAAAGGTGCACCCAAGCATTTACAGTGATATTACACGGATGCGGGAGAAACTCTATCAAAGCAAAGACAACTATAGAAATATATTTTCTGCAAAAACCATGCGTGCCCTGGAGGCATGGCATAAGGAATACGAGGGAAGTAGAGAGAGTTAATTATGGAAATCAAGAAATACCCTTTACAACAACATGGAGATGACAGAGGTCATCTGGTTGCTCTGGAAGAAAAAATCGATGTTCCGTTTGAAATCAAGCGGGTGTACTACATGTTTGATACAAAGACCGGTATTACCCGGGGAATGCATGCCCATAAATCGTTAGAGCAGCTTCTGGTCTGCGTCCATGGTTCCGTGAAAATATTGTTGGATGACGGAACGGAAAAAGAGACGGTGATTCTGGACAATCCTTATGAAGGCCTGTATGTGGCCAATAATATGTGGCGGGAAATGTCAGAATTTTCCGAAGGTGCCGTATTAATGGTGTTTGCTTCAAAATATTACGATGAAACGGATTATATTCGGGATTACGACGAATTTCTCCGTTTTGTGGGAAAAGCATGAGAATGTTGCAGAAAAGCATGAGAACTTTTTGGGAAAGGCATGAGAATGGATAAAATAGCAGTTTTGATTCCGTGTTACAACGAAGAAAAAACGATTGAAAAGGTTGTGCGTGACGCTTATGCTGCTCTGCCGGAGGCAGTTGTTTATGTATATGACAACAATTCAACGGACAAGACGGCAGAGATTGCAGCTGCCGCAGGCGCAGTTGTCCGTTATGAATACCAGCAGGGAAAGGGCAATGTAATTCGCCGTATGTTCCGGGAGATTGACGCGCTGTGTTATGTCATGGTGGATGGAGACGATACTTATCCCATGGAATACGCCCGGGAAATGACCGCCCTTGTTCTGGAGAAAAATGTGGACATGGTTGTGGGGGACCGGCTTTCTTCCACCTATTTCAAGGAAAATAAGCGCCCGTTTCATAACATGGGCAATTCTGTGGTTCGCAGCAGCATTAATCGATTGTTTCAGTGCGACATCAAGGATATTATGACGGGATACCGTGCTATGAGTTATGAATTCGTGAAAAGTTATCCGGTGCTGAGCCGTGGCTTTGAGATTGAAACAGAAATGACCATACATGCCGTATTTAATCAGATGTCCATTGCGAATGTCATTGTGGATTATCGGGATCGGCCGGAGGGAAGCGAATCCAAATTGAATACTTATTCGGATGGAATGAAGGTGCTTGGTGTTATCATCAAGTTATATAAGAATTATAAGCCCCTCGCCTTTTTCTCTCTTCTGGCAGCGATTATGACAGTAGTTGCCGCAGCGATGTTTATCTGGGTATTTGCAAGATTCTTAAACAGCGGACTGGTGGAAAATATGCCAACCCTGATTGTCTGCGGATTTATTGAACTGGCTGCCGTTCAGGCGTTTTTCGCCGGGATGATTTTATCGGATATGGTGACAAAGAATCGAAGGGATTTTGAGATTCATCGCAACGATATCAGCATTGCAAAAAGAGAACGGCTGGAGAAGGAAGACTGGTATAATAGCGGGAAAAAAGAAAGATAAGGAAAATGGCAAGAAGGAAGAAAAATAGTAACATTCAAATTGATTATAATACATGGATTCTGCTGATTGTATGTATCCTGTTTTATTTGAGTTTTTGTTTTGTTTTCGGAGTTTATCTGGCTGCCGATTCGGAAGGATACATTGCCATGATCTCTGCGAGAGAGCCGGTATATCCGTTGTTTCTTGCGTTTTTTCGGAAACTGTTCGGCGAAGAAAATTACCTGAAAATCGTCATTCTGTTCCAGAATATACAGATGGCTTTGGCGGTATGGCTTCTGGTGGTGTTTATGAAGCGGAGATACCACCTTCCGAATACGCTTGTTTATGTGCTTCTGGGAATTCATTTTGGGGTGGCATGTCTTTGCCAATTTGCCGCGGGCCGATCTTCCATTTACACCAACAGCATATTGACGGAAGGAATTACCATGAGTCTCTGGCTGTTTTTTGTTTTGGCAGTGCTTTATCTGCTGGAAACGAAGAACCTGCGATACGAATTGATTGCCCTTATTCTTGCAGCAGTAATGATGGATACGCGAAAGCAGATGGCTATTGCCTATCTGGTTCTGTTTGCAGTCTTACTTCTTTCCCGTATCGGAGAGGAAAACTATTGGAAAAAGATGGGGATTTCCCTGGGACTCATTTGCGTCAGTGTACTAATTGCGCTGGGAGGAAACCGTTTGTATAATTATTCTCTTCGGGGAGAATTTGCTCAAAATACCCGGGACATGAATCTGGTATTAACCACTTCCCTTTATGTGGCAGACCGGGAGGATGCGGATCTCATTGAAGAGGAAAATGTGCGGGCATTGTTCCTGCAAGTTTATGACCTCTTGGATGCGAAGGAATGCAATTACAAATATGCCCAGGAGGGCTGGAGAAATCTGGAATCCCACTACGGCGCCCATTATGACATGATTACCATAGAAACTACTCAGGATTTATTCCCGGAGTATGCCAAGAGTCTTGGATTTGCTGAGGGAATGGAGGCAGAGCAGGAGGCAGACCGTATGAGCAAGGTAATTGTCCGGTCGCTGTTAAAAGATAACTTTGCCACTTACGCAAAAGTTTACTTTGCGTCTATGGGAAATGGGTTTGTGAACACCGTTGCCAAAAAAGGAACCTTATTTGATGCTTATGCCCTGGTGGCTTATCTGATTTATCTGGTGCTTCTTGCCATTTGTTTTCATCGGAGAGATACCAGAGATGTGGCATGGATGGGACTGACGGTACTTATCTGCATTGTGGTAAATGTGGGAGTGACGGCAGCGCTGATATTTTGCCAAACCCGTTATATGATTTATAATATGGCGCTTTTTTATATGGCCCTGCTGATTATGGGTTACTGCGTCATACGAAATAAAGAGGATTAGAGAGACATGAAAGCATTCAAAGACATCATAATGAAGCTAAATTATATTCTGGACCGGAAGCAGAAACAGCAATATTTTCTGGTTACTCTGGTTGCCCTTATCGGTTCGGCCTGGGAACTCCTCGGTGTAACAGCGATTCTTCCGTTTGTGGAAGCCATTATGACGCCGGATGATCTGCAGGGAAAATGGTATTATGATCTGCTGGTTCGTCTGGTACATCCGGAAACGGAACTTCAGGTGATGACCTATCTTGGAATTGCCATCATTCTTGTCTATATTTTGAAAAATGCATACCTGATGTTTTCACAGTATGTACAGGCCTGGTATTCCACCAGTGTACAACGGGATTTATCCATTAAAATGGCAGATACATTTTTGCACAGTTCCTATCTGTTTCATTTGGGAGTAAATTCTTCCATTTTAATCCGAAGCATTACGCAGGATGTCGTTGGCGTATTTGCTGTTTTCTTCTATATGTTCCGTGTGCTGGCAGAGGTCTTTACCATTGCTGCTATCGGTATCTATATTATTACACTCGATCCGATGCTTGCACTTTCCCTGATCGGAATATTGGGTACCTGCATGCTGATTATTTTCTATGGTCTCAAAAATCTGGTGAAAAAATTAGGACGGATTGGTCAGGAATGCGAAGGGAAAAATCTCCAATATCTGAGTCAGGCATTTAACGGAATTAAGGAAATTATGGTGATGGACCGGCAGGAATATTTTGCCAAACATTTTAATGATTCCTGTGCCCAGAATGCCCGGGCAGCACGAAGGAATAATTTCTTTAATGTAATACCGCAAAATATTTATGAAGTGGTATGTATCGGTGGGCTGATTGGCGTAGTGATTATCCGCCTCCACATGACGGACGATATTGCAGGTTTTGTTACCACGCTGGCAATCATTGCTGTGGCGGCATTTCGTCTGTTCCCGTCGGTGAGCCGATTGACGACGAACCTGAACGCCATCATTTACAATCGTCCGCGTCTGGATTTTACTTACGATATGCTGAAATCCATTGAAAATGAAGAAACATTTAAATTGAAAAATCTGGACCGCGACAAGATTGAACCGCTTGTGTTTGAAGCGCAGTTAAAGGTGAACGAAATCACATGGAAATATCCGCTGGGACATGAGCCGGTGCTGAAAAATTTGTCACTGACCATTCAAAAGGGACAGTCGGTGGCACTCATCGGACCATCCGGTGCAGGAAAGACCACACTGGCTGATGTTATTCTCGGCCTTTTGAAACCGCAGAAGGGACAGATTATTCTGGATGGTCAGGATGTCTATGAAAATCTTCCGGCATGGTCAAAAATTATCGGTTATGTACCGCAGGCCGTCTATTTAACAGACGATACCATCCGAAACAATGTGGCATTTGGAATTTTTGAAGATAAAATTGATGAGGAACGCATCTGGAAAGCGTTGGAAGAGGCCCAACTGGCAGATTTTATCAAAGGTCTGGATGACGGACTTGATACAATGGTGGGTGAGCGTGGCGTTCGCCTTTCCGGTGGGCAGCGGCAGCGTATCGCAATCGCCCGGGCTCTTTATGAAAATCCGGAAATCCTGGTGCTGGATGAGGCAACTTCCGCCCTGGACAATGAAACGGAAACAGCCGTAATGGAAGCCATTGATTCTCTCCATGGAACCAAGACAATGATTATTGTTGCCCATCGTCTCACAACCATTCAGAATTGTGATGCCATCTATGAGATTGCAGATGGTGTAGCCGTATTAAAAGACAAAAAGGAAGTCCTTGGGTCATAAGAATGAAAATCCTGTTTCTTACACATTATGATAATATGTACGGTGCCAATCGTGCCCTGTTTCAATTGATGAAGGGTTTGAAACAGGATTATGGTGCTGAGCCGGTTCTGGTGATACCTTCCGAAGGGGAGATGAGTCATTCCCTTGCAGAGTTGGGTATAGAGACGGTAATTATGCCGGTTACCCAGTGGCAGGCAGCTTATGTGACACCCCTTCGTTTTGCCGTAAAAAAATGGAAACGGAAAAAGGCCATAAGGCAGGAACTGGATAATTTAACCCGTCGCTTTGAGGGAGAAGGGATTGATTTTATCCATTCCAACTCCAGCGTAATCGGAACCGGTGCGATGCTGGCCAAAAGGCTTGGTTGTAAGCATATCTGGCATATTCGGGAGTTTTCAGAGGAACATTTTCATATGCGATATTTTTTCCCGAAAAAACAGGTGCGGGAACTGTATGAATCGGCGCAGTGCCTGGTTGCCATTTCCGATGCGCTCCGTGACAATTACCTTAAAAAATATCCCGGGGCGAATGTCATACGGATTTATGACGGGGTTACTTTCAGAGAACCGGAGGATAAAATACCGGAGGGAGAGACAGCCGCAGATAATATTTGTGTCGGAAATGAGCCGCCGGAGAACAAGCCGGTTAATGGTTCAAACGCTCCGGTAAAATTCATATACCTTGGTTATTTGTTTTCCATGAAGCATCAGCTGGATGTGGTGGATGCGGCGAAGATCTGCATGGAAGAGCATTTTACGAATTTCGAGGTTTATTTTGTGGGAGACGGAAAGGCCGATTACCGAAGGAAATTGGAAAAGCGGATACGGAAATATCAGCTTTCCAATGTGCATCTGAAGGGATATCTGGCAAATGCACAGGACTTTTTGTCCGATATGGATGTGGGAATCATTGCCTCGCAGTATGAAGGCTTTGGTCTTGTTACCGTGGAATATATGCTGCATGGATTGCCGGTGCTGGGACGAAACAGCGGCGGGACGGCGGAAATCATCGAAGACGGCATTACCGGTTGCCTTTTTCACTCTGTAGAGGAACTTGCCCGGGCGATGAAGTATATGATGGAACATCCAAAGCGGAGAGACCAAATGGGACAGGCCGGCAGGCAGCGTGCCCTGGCTCATTTTACGGAGAAGAATAATACAGATGGGATAATGCAGTTATATAAAAACTGCGGGCTGGAGGAACATGAATCTGGAGTGGACCTATAAAAGGATATATTGGAAAATCCGTAAATTTATGGATGTTAAACTTGGCATGCATATAAATCGAAAGAAATATTATAAAATGCCTATTCTGAGCGTGTCACAGACCAATGATGCGCTTAAGGAAATGATTTTATCCGGAAAGCCTTTTGCCGCCGGAAGAATCGGTGGTACGGAGATTCGTGCCATGGTGCAGTGCCAGCCGCAGATGCATGATGCAAAGCAGAAGGATTCCATGCGAAGTCTAATGATCTGCCTTTCCGGATTCTATGGGGATTTGGAAGATTTGGACCGGTTTTCCCGCCTTATGGAGAAATCGCTGGGAAGCATGGATTTGTTGGGAATCTGGTTTAATCAGATGGAGGACTATCTGATTCACCATTATGGAAACAAAAATATGAAACTGGGTCTTCTGGCCGGGCTGGAACCATGGTATTGTCCGGAAGCACCCTGGTCTGCTGCACTGCAGGGCAAAAGGGTGGTGGTGATTCATCCTTTCCGGGACAGTATTTTAACGCAGTATGAAAAGCGGGAGCATCTTTTTCCGGGAACGGATCTGTTGCCGGAATTTGATTTGCGCTGCGTTAAGGCAGTGCAGACCTTGATGGGACAGGAGGATTCCCGTTTTCCGACCTGGTTTGATGCCTTGGATTATATGTATGAAGAGGCCATGAAAGAACCTTTTGATATTGCACTTATCGCCTGCGGGGCTTATGGTCTTCCTCTGGCAGCACGGCTTCGGGATGCGGGAAAGCAGGCGATTCATATGGGTGGCGCTCTTCAACTTTTATTTGGCGTAAAAGGAAAACGCTGGGATGATTTTGATAAAATCAATTGCTATTACAGTGAATACTGGCAGTCACCGCTGCCGTCGGATCAGTTAAATGATGGAAACGGAAAAAATGTGGAAAATGGATGCTATTGGTAAAGAAATCCGCAACGATGATCAATCAAAAACATTAAAATTGCGTGTGGCAGATGCCCTGTTCTGGCTTGGAATTTTATGCGAACTCACGGTGTCCTTTACCGGGTATGCCTACGGTAATTATCATGAGATGCAGATTATTCTGCTGGGAATGTTATGTTTTGCCGGGAAAATTCTGCTGACCATGAATCTGAAACAGGATTTTCCTATATTTCTGCTATGCGGAGTTTATGGGGCGCTCAGTTATTATTTTCAAAGCAGTGCGCTTATTATGCGGGTACTTTTGATTTTGCTGGCCGGAAGGGATAAGAAGGCCGAACAGGTGATAAAGGTGTTTTTCTGGGGGACGCTGGCTGCTATGCTGGTGACGGCTTTGCTGGCATTTCTCGGTCTGCACAATGAGGTTAGTCTGACACAGAATTTCCGAAGCGGTGAGACCACACGGTTTTGTTTTGGTTTCTTTAATCCTAACGGATTTTCAGTATTTGCTTTTAAGGTTTATGCTTTCGGATTATTCGCTTATGGAAGAAAAGTGCGATGGTGGGGTTATACCCTTTGGATGATTGCCTTTGGAATTCTTATGTTTCTTGCCAATTCCAAAATGGGAATGGCTACGATGGTGGTTACAACGGCATTCTTTTTCCTTGCCCGCTATAATCGCCGCCGGGACCATGGAAAATTGTTGTATGTCAGTGGCCTTGTGATTATGGTTCTGGAACTGGCCTCTATTGCAGCCATTCTGTTTTTCCTACCGTATATCCGGGAATGGTATTTCTGGGGCTTTGATCCCTGGGTAATGCTGGATAAACTTACAACCGGACGGCTTCAGGATGCCTATAAAATCTTTATTTCCGTGGAACCGAACTGGATGGGAAGACCATGGTTTCCTGAGGCAACGGAGGTAGGATTTTTCAATGCCTTGTATAATCAGGGGTTTATATTCCTTTTGCTTTATCTGGTTCTGCTTTTCTGGTTTTACCGGAAATTATACCGGGAGAAAAATTATTACGGAATGATGCTGGTGCTGGGTTTTACCCTGTATAGTTACGGGGAAGCATTTCTTCCGTATTACAATAAAAATGGCGTCTGGATACTGATGACGGGTGCCCTTCCTTTTTTACAGGGAATCCGGTGGAGAACAATGTGTGCGGACAAAAAGGATGAACAATGAATAAGAAAAAAATCAAAATAAATTACATTGATTTCTGGCCAAATTTTGACCCGAAAGACAATTATTTCCAGAAAATTCTGGAAGAATACTATGAGGTGGAAATTTCCGATGAACCGGATTATGTTTTCTGCAGTTGTTTCAGCAGAAAGCATTTCCGCTATAACGATTGCGTAAAGATTTATTTTACGGGAGAAAATATTATTCCTGATTTTAATCTTTATGATTATGCCATGGGATTCCATTATATTGATTTTGAAGACCGGTATCTTCGTCTTCCTCTGTATGCCCTGTATGACAAGGTGATTCCTCTTGCCCTTGCGAAGCATACATTTTCGGATGAATATTACCTGGCGAAGAAGAAATTCTGTAACTATGTAATATCCAATCCTTATGCAGCAGGGGAACGGGAGAAGATGGTAGAGGCGCTGAATGGCTATCTGCCGGTGGATTCCGGGGGCAGATACCGCAACAATGTGGGAGGCCCCGTAGCAGATAAAATTGAATTTGCCCGTCAATACCGTTTCACCATGGCATTTGAAAATTCCGCCATGAACGGTTATACCACAGAAAAAATTTTTGAGGCATTTGCATCGGATACGATCCCAATTTACTGGGGCAGTCCACGGATAGCAGAAGAATTTAATCCGGAAAGTTTTATTAATGTGTATGATTATCCGGATTTTGACGCTGTTGTGGCCCGTGTCAAAGAAATATATGAAAATGATGAACTGTATCTGAAAATGATAAAGACGCCGATTGTGACGGAGAAATCCCAGGCGAAGGCGTGTCTGGAAACGGATTATTGCCACGCATTTTTGAGAAACATTTTCGACCAGGACCTCACGGAGGCAAAACGCAGGAACATGGTGTATCTGGGACGGGATTACCAGAAAAAACTGAAGGATGCCAACAAGGTGGAAGATGTGCTGGATGTGGTAAAACGACCGATGCATCTTTTCAACAAAAAGAAATATCAAGTGCAATCCTGGTTTCGGGAACGGAAGCAGAAATAAGCCAAAAGCCGTGGGCCGGTAAAGACCGGAAAGCCAAAAAACTGTGAGCCGGTAAAGACCGGAAAGCCATAAGCCGCGGGGCCGGCGAAATATGTAATGATAACGGATAGAAATATGGGAACAGAAAAGAAACAGAAAAATTTATACGGAATTATGATGGTGGTAAATGCAGTATTTTTTGCGTTTCTGCATGCCACCTTTGTGGGTTTTACCAATGACGATGCCTATTTTGTTATTGTGCGAAATTCCTATGATTCTCTTTTGGAACTGCTGATGCATCGTTACATCACCGATTCTTCACGGGTTTTGTCGGAGGCAATTTTATTTACCCTGGTAAAATATCCTTTCGCGGTGTGGCAGATTCTTGACACATTGATTTGTGCCCTGGTTTTTCATTGCCTTACGGTTTTGCTGGTTAATGACAAAACAAGCAAGGGAAATGTGATTGTTTTTCTTTTATTTGCCTGTTATCCTTTTATGCACATGGGTTCTGCAGGATGGATTTGCACTTCCCTGAATTATTTGTGGCCACTGGCTGCTTTGTTGTATGCGTTGACAATTGTTTACCGGGAGGCCCGGAAAGAAAAAGTGGCAGTGTGGCAGTATCTGGCGGGAATGATAGCTATGATTTTTACCGCCAATTGTGAAATGTCGGCAACCATGCTTGTGATGGTTTTTGTCTGTGCCATAGTGTTTGTGAAAAAGAAATGTCCATGGTATGAAATTCTGGGCGCTTTGGTAGGTTTGGCCGGAATTATTTTCGCTTTTTCTGCACCGGGAAATGATGAGCGAACGGCCATGGAGGCAATGAACTGGATGCCGGAATTTTTCGACCTTACCTTTATGGATAAGGCAAGACTTTGTGCGGTATTTGTATTTGAGCATTTTGTTATGATTCCGGATATGATCTTTTTTCTTTTTGCCTTGTGTGTGGCTCTGGCCGGATGGAAAAAGGAAAATGCGCCATGGAAGAATATGATTGCAGGAATTCCGCTTTTTGTGGATGTGCTTTTTACCGGTTGTTATTTTATGAAGGATTTTCTGATTGGACGAAAAACCAATTACGATTTTACGACGCCGGCTCTTTTCCTGACGGATGGGAAAACAAAGTTTATTCAATTCAGTGAAATCGCAGGTTTATTACTGTTTATATTCGCTTCGGTATATACCATTTGGCTTATTATGGAGCATAGAGAAGAAAAAGATTGGCGGGAACGGTACAGAGACAGTGTAATATGCATTTGGTCGCTTGGTTGTGGTTTTGCGGTACGAATGGCGTTGATGCTTTCCCCAACCATGTTTTCTTCATGGCACAGAACGCTGATCTTTATGTATTTTGCATTTCTCTATAATATAGCCGTTTTGTACAGGCAGATTGCAAAACGCTATGAAAAGAACCGTATCGTTATTGTGGCTTTCTATGCTTTGTTTGCAATCGGTATCGTAATTAACCTGATTTTGACGGTGGGGCTGCAAATTCGCAAGGGCGGTATGTAGTGCAAAAGGAAAGCCGAACGGTAGTCTCCGGACATAAAGTCAAACAGGAGCCTCCGGGAAATGAACAATCAGACGAAAAAGCCGAACGGCAGCCCGGATGAAAAAAAGAGTTATCAGGAAAGAGAAAAAGGAAAGAGAAACGAGGAATCTTGAACCATGAAAGGTATGAAACGAGGGATTATCATTATATCCTTATTAATTCTATACGGGGTATTTGGCGTATTGTCCTTCCTTTTCGCCAGAGACCGGAGTTTTCTTGGGATTTTCACCGCATTTACGGAATATTACGGCATCTATTGTCTGGTTTTGCCTGCCGGGGTTTTGATTCTTCATGAATTTGACGGAACGCGCAATTCCAACCGGGGGGGCTCAAAACTTCTGCTTGGTGGAATGATTTCTTTTTTTGTGGCGGTGCCGCTCCTTTATTTTGTGGATCATTTTAAGCGGGTAAGTCTATTGGATGCACCCCTTTCTTCTTACGGTGTATCTGCACTTCTTCGCTTTTCCCTGTCTCTGCTTTTGACATATGGAATTTGCCGATTATGTAAGTTACTTCTTTTTTGTAATGAAAAACAATCCGCATTTTATATATGGTGGCAGAAGGTGAAAAATCTGGTATATAGCAGCCGTTATGGAATCGGAATTTTTGTGATTTTTCTGGTAAAAATGTATCTGAATTCTGATGGCAACTTAAACAGTTGGGCTACGGTATGGTATGCCATGAATTACGGAGACGGGGTAAGTTCCAGGCTGCTGGTGGGCACCCTTCTTTCCCTGCTCACGGGGGGAGGATTTATTTCGGAGAAAATGATTCTTGCCACCGTTTATCTGGGCTATCTTATTATTATTCTATGTCTTGCCATTATGATGGGAACCTATCTGAACCGGGCAGAGGAAATGGAAAAAGCGGCATGTATGGCTCTGGTGGTCTTGTATATGGTTATGCCGGGAAATATTGGTTTTTTGTGGACGGCAGAAAATATGGGCCGGGTGGAAACCTTTGTGCTGGCTTTTCTGTTGCTGTTTCTTCTGCTGGCAGAGAAGGTTAAAAACAGTTTTCTGAAATATGTTCTTTATGCGGTAGTTACCCTGCTTTGTATGGCTACTTATCAGGCTTATTTATTCCTGTATTTTCCTATGTTGTTTGCTGTTATGGTGTGGGATATCGCAGAGCAGAAAGGAAACAAAAAAAATATTGTGGGAATGATACTGGTGTGTTTGTGCACGGCGGGCTCATTTCTCTATTTTCAGTTCTGCAGCGGTATTCATTATGATTCCCTCGAGGAGTTGTATCCGGTTCTGTGTCAAAGAACCGATATGGAAATCAGTGAAATGGCGTTGGAATGCGAATTTTTTGGCAGTATAAAAAATTCCTGGTATCTGTTTTTTGAGCCTATGATTGTGACCGGTAACAATGAATATTTGCGGGAGAGAGGATTTGTCAACGCTACACTTCTTTTCCCGGTGCTCCTGGTGGTTCTTAACGCCTGGAAATGTATCTGGGAGAAAACTGGGGTGAAAAATTGGAAAATGCTGGTCAGAACACCATATTTCTGGATGACCTTAGCGAATCTGTTGATTCTGGTCCAGTTTGTACTCACCATGGATTGGGGCCGGTGGTTTTCCGCAGCCCTTGGAGTTCAATTTTTTGAACTAATGTATCTTGGTTATCGGAAGGACCCGGGGATGAAGGAATTTCAGGAAAAGTTTAGTTCATTTGTACGCTGTCATAAGTGGCTCTGCCTCATGGTACTGATTTACCTGGCATCTCTTTCTCCGATGGAAGCCGCTTTCCAGACCGAGGACTCACGCAGAATTGTGCGGAATATTTCAAAAATATTTGCCTCTTTATTCTAAGAAGCATTTTCAATAAGACATAAAATGAGGAAATCTATGCAAGAGACAAAACAAAATGAAAAAGTGAATCCCGGTTTGGCTAATCTGCATAAACAAAATTCCAAAACGGAACATCTGCTAAAACAAAATTCCGGGAAATTCCGATATATTTATATGGAAATTCTGCGAATTATGGCATGCTATTTCGTTGTATTTAACCATACCGATGGTGGTCCGCAATATGCCTATGTGGAATTTGGGTCTTTTTACTATTGGCTCTATTTGTTTATGACTATTTTCAGCCGTATTCCGGTACCTTTGTTTTTTATGATTTCCGGAGCGCTTCTTCTGGGGAAAAAGGAAGAATCCCTGAAGAATTTATGGATTCATCGGATTGGCCGGGTATTTGTGGATTTACTGGTGTTCTCCGGTATTTATTATCTTGGGGATGTTATGAATGGGGTTGAGGAATTTCGTCCGGCCCGGTTCTTTTCCGTCTTTTTCCGACAGGGCTGGCTGACGCCGTTCTGGTTTTTGTATGCTTATATCGGCTTTCTTGTTATTGTACCGTTTTTACGGAAACTGGTGCAAAATCTGGATCGAAAACTTTTCTGGTATTTCATTATTCTGTATGGAATCTTTGATGTGGCGGTGCCTATGCTGGAGGTTGCGATTCCGGATTTTAGTATGAATTATTATTTCAGTTTTCTGGGATTATCCGAACTGGTAATATTTTATCCTTGCGCCGGATATTTTTTCCATCACATGGTGGATCTTTCCGGAAAGAAGAAATGGCTGATTCCTTTGTGGATTGCAGATGTTTTTGTGATTGCCATCAGCTGTTACTGGACCTATCGCTATTCCATAACGGAAGGAGTATACACCCCGGTAGAAAGTTTTTATGGCTATTCTGCTGCCATTAATTCCATCACCCTGATGCTGACGGCAAAGACCTGTGTGAAGCAGGAAAAAATGCCGGATTGGCTTATCCGGTTGTTGGAAACGCTGGGGGCGTGTACCTTTGGAGTTTATCTTATGCATCCCCTTTTGCTGGAACGAATCCGTATATTGACACAGATAAAGTACTTCTTTGCAAACCACAGTGGCTGGATGAATGTTATGGTGTATGACATTTTGTTTGCTCTGTGGATTACCTGTCTGGGATTTGCCCTTACCTGGATTTTGAAAAAGATTCCGGGAGTTCGTAAATTCCTGTAAAAACGGAGAGGAAATAATCAATGAAAATTGCCATGCTTTTTCAGGACAATGGAATAAGGGACAAGGACCTTTCTCATCCGGAAAAGGGAAATCCGGGCATAGGGGGAACAGAATACTGCTTCTTGATGCTGGCATACTATTTACAGAAGTTATATGGGGAAATGGTAGAACTGACCATGTTTCATTTCCGGGATAACATTCTGCCGGCACCGGGAAAAAAGGTGGAAAATATTGCGCAGGCATTTCAGCTATGCATGGAGGAAAATGCCGATGTGGTTTTGCTGAAAAATCGGCAGGAAGATGATGTGTACGGCCTTTTGGAACAATATCCCCGGAATTATATGATCTGGTGTCATAATTATCTGACTCCAAAGGAGATTCGTTTTTTTCAAAAATGTGATAGTGTGAAGCGGCTGATCTGCGTTGGGCGACAGATGTATGACAATTATCTGGACGACATAATTATCGATAAAATGGACTTTGTTTTTAACATGTTTACCCCGCCGGCAGACAAAGCGTGTGCCGGCCGGGAGGAACCATGGGATTGTGCGGTAACCTATGTGGGAAGCCTGATTTACCAGAAAAATTTTCATGTATTGGCAGCTGCGTGGAAGACCATTTCTAAAGCGGTTCCGCAGGCTACGCTTCATGTGCTGGGAACCGGAAAATTGTACGATGAAAATGCAGAACTGGGTCCCTTGGGAATCGCGGAAGCGTCTTATGAGGAAATGTTTTTGTCGGGCATTACGGAAGACGGAAAACTCATGGAAAATGTGATATTCCATGGCATTCTGGGGGAAGAAAAATACGATTTATATCGAAAGACTGCAGTGGGTGTGGTAAATCCCATGGCGGCTACGGAAACCTTTTGCCTGGCGGCGATTGAAATGGAAGCCTGCGGCGTTCCCATCGTATCACGGATGAAGAATGGGCTTTTGGATACCGTGAAGCATCAGAAAACCGGTTTGCTTTATAAGAATGCGGATTCTCTGGCAGATAATGTGATTTTGCTTTTGAAGGACAAAGAAAAAAATAAGATGCTTGGAGCGCAGGCTTTGGCATTTGCCCATAGTGCATTTCTGCCGGAAAAAATTATGCCGGAGTGGATTCGGGTGCTGGAAGAGGTGACAAACGGTAAGAAGGCGGTATACCGTCCTCCCGTGGCAGATTTTAGCAATAATGGGAAATGGCTGCGCCGCATTTGGCATGGAATACACAGCATGCCGTTTCTTCGCAAATTTCCTTCCATTCACAAACTGCAAAACAAGTAAAAGGCTTGACACAAGTGGTTTGTCCGAAGGAAAATGCATGGTTATGTGGGAGATTTCAGTGAAAGTCAGTATCTTGGTAACAACCTACAATTTGGAAAAATATATAGCGCAGACGCTGGAGAGCATTTTGCAACAGGACTATCCCGATTACGAAATTCTGGTGGGAGATGATGGTTCTACGGATAAGACGGTGGAAATTGTGAAGTCTTACATAAACCGTTATCCGGAAAAAATTCGTTTCTTTCAAATGCCAAGGGAAGCAGGGGTGGAATATAACAAGGTGGTGCGTTCTGCCGAAAACAGGCTGCGTCTCTGGGCACAGGCGAAGGGAGAATATTGCAGTTTCCTGGATGGGGATGATTATTATTCCGCCCCAAACCGGATTTCGAAAATGGTGGCCGTTCTGGATAATCCCGATCATCGGGATTGTGTCATGTGTGCGCACAATCTTTCTCTTGTCTATGAGGATGGAACAAGCATACCCCTCTGCCGGGCAAAAAAAGAACAAAAATTTTCCCTGCAGCAATACTGGAAATTAATGTTCCTGCAGGCGAACGCCCTGTTGTTTCGGAATGTCTTTGCAGAGTGTCCGCCGGAAGGCGCGCTGGCCAACAACTTTGACGACAACAACATTACCTATTATTTATTTCAATTCGGGAAAATGTATTATCTGCCGGATTGTATGGGTGCCTATCGTCAATTATCCGGTTCCTCATGGAACAGCAATGATGCATTAAAAAAAGCCTGTTCCAATATGATTGGATACAGCATTGAATTATTGGTTGCGCCGGAAAACCAAAAACTTTCCTTAGTTCGTCATTATCCGGATTTTCAATTGCTTTATGCGCAAAGAGACGCCTTACATCCGGAGAGTGCCATGCCTTTTTACCAAACCGCAAAGGAACAGAATCTGACAGTAGCCCTTGCCATATATGAGCATAAGGAAAGACGGGATGGCGCAAAGGATTTGAAGCGATTGCGGAATGCAACGAGAATGGGATATTATCTTGCAAAGTTCCAAAGAGCAGTAAAGAAAATTTTGGGGCAATATTAAAATGCCCGGCCGGGGAAAGGGAATTGCCGAGAAATGCAAGAAGAAAGTATTTCCAAGGGAAAGAAGGAGAAATAACTTGCAGTTTATCATATTTACAGGCGGAGAAAAGAATGATTTGTTTGATCTTTTGTTCGCCGATTTGAAGCAATTAAATAATGTTGTAATCGATTCCCGCCTTCCGAAGATTCCTAAGGTACTTCACGGATTGTGGAAATTGCATCATGCCAGAAAATGGAACGAAAAAAATCCCCTTCCTTTCCGAAATATCTGGAATAAATTTAGTCCATTAAAAGATTTGTCACTGAAACCGGAAGAGGAATATTGTCTGGTTTTCAATAATGTTTCCCTTCCATGGTTTGAGCCGGGGCAGCTGAACGCCCTGAAAAAGAAATACCATGTGCACCTTGCCATGTATTTCCTGGACAGTTTTCGTTCTTATTATTCCCAAAGGGCGCAAATGAATATGCGACAGGTGGATTTTGATCTGATTTACACATTTCACAAACCGGACGCGGTACCGGGAAAAATTGATTTTTTTGACACATACTACTCAACACATATTTTGGAGAATCGGGAAACTGCGGAAGGTCTGCCTCCGGATTTGCATGATACGGAAGAAACGGAAGGTTTTCCGGCAAAGAGCGTAACCGGACTGCCTGCGGATGAGGACTATGTTTCCAAAACAGACGCATTTTTCTGGGGCATTGACAGCGGGCGCGGGAAAAAAATTGAAGAGGTGTATGAGGTGCTTACGAAGGCCGGACTGAATTGCAGGTTTGGGATTTGTTATTCCGATGAACACCGGGAAAAGAAGGATGGAATTATCTATAATCGTCCCATACCTTATCCTGAGGTTTTACGCCAGACGATGCAGACAAACTGTATTGTGGATATTGTTGGGGATTACAGTGGCGGCATTTCCCTGCGCGCCTATGAGGCTGTTACTTATGGAAAAAAACTATTGACGGATAATCCTCTGGTGAAGGAAATGCGTTACTATCACCCGGACCGGATGCAGGTGTTTTCCAAACCGGAAGAAATTAATTTTACGTTTTTTCAAAAAAATTCACCCCCGGATTATGGTTATACAGATGCATTTTCCCCCATACATTTTATTGCCCGCATGGAAAAGGAATTGCAGGACAGGGCAGTGCGGGAAACGGATTGAGCAAGCGCAGGAATCCTCTAAGGATTTCGGAAAATCAAAAAGAAAAAGGATACTGGGATTTGGAGCATAAATGGAAGAATTAATCAGCGTAATCGTTCCAATTTATAAAGTGGAAAAATATCTGCGGTGTTGCATTGACAGCATTTTGCGCCAGAGTTATGAAAATCTGGAAATTCTGCTGGTGGAAGATGGTTCCCCGGATGGATGCGGTGCCATTTGCGATGCCTATGCCGGAAAGGATTCCCGGATCCGGGTGCTGCATAAAGAAAATGGCGGTTTGTCGGATGCCAGAAATGCAGGAATGGCCAAGGCAACAGGGGAGTGGATTTTTTTCGTGGATGCCGATGATTACATTCACCCACAGATGATAGAAAAACTGTACCGGGCAGCAAAGGAATATAATGCCAAATTGGCCTGGTGCGAAATTCAGGAAGTGGAAGAGGAAACCGGCTTAACATCGCCAAATACCCAAAAATCCGGGGTAGCGGAGAAAACGGCGGAGCAGGGAAAAACGGACGGAGTCATTGTTTACACCAGGCAGGAAGCGGAAATGCAGATGTATACCGTGGGAGGAATGCAGCAGGCACTTGTTACATGGAATAAACTGTACCACCACACCCTGTTTGAACGGGAGGGAAAACCGATCCAATTCCCAAAGGGAAAAATATATGAGGACGGATACACCATTTACAAATTAATCTATGGTGCGGACAGGGTTGTTTCCATTCCTGATTCGTTGTATTATTATCGGCAGCGAAGCGGAAGCATCATGAATAAAAATTCCCATAAGACCTACGAAGCGGCCATTGAAGCAGGCTACGAAAGAATGGATTTTTACCAAAGGCATGAGGAACCGGAATTGTATCGGGCAGAGTTAAATCTCACAATTTATTCCGTAATTCGCTTTTATCAGACCAATAAAACAAAAAAAGATCGCAAAATTTTGCGGGAGCATTTTGCGGACCTGTATCAGAATTATTTCAAAAAGGAAAACTGGTCAATGGGGAAAAGAATTCGTATGGCCTCCTTTCGAGTGGGAAACCCCTGTTATCTTCTGATCAGTTCCTTTGAAAGTATCTATAACAAACTGACGGGAAGGAGTTCATCATGAGCGAACCGAAAAAGAGAATAGCCATTCTCCACCCGTTTTTCGGAATTTACAGCCGGGGTGCCGAGACATTCTACATGGAAATAGTCCGGTATCTGGCGCCATATTATGACATAACCATTTATTCCCTGCAATCGGATGAAACCATTATGTCAAAGGTGGTGACCGTGGACTGCGAAAAGGGAAAGTTTCTCACATGGTACGAAAAATTCTATGAGAAACATGAGAAATATCGGGCATTTACCATGAAATCCCGGTATCTTTCTTTTCTGTTCCCTATGTCCATGTTTTGTAAAAAGTTTTGCAAAAAAGTGTGGAGGCAGCATTTGTCCGAAGAAGCCTATGATTTGCTTTTTCCGGGAATGGGCTCCGAGGGAGCAAAGTTGGCGGCAAAATATCGGAAAATTCATGGTACACCTTTTGTTTTTGTGGGAGCCGACGGCATCAGCCCTGCAGGAAAGAATACCTTATTTACAAAACCGGATTGCTATGTTGCTATTTCCACCCCGCAAAAAAATTGGGCTATGCAGTATACCTCTGCAGTGGAAATGATTCCGAACGGAACTTACATCCGGCGTTTTCAGGAAAAATCAGAAGAGAAATTTCATATCAATCCGGGGCATCGTCTGGTGTTGGCCGTTGGAAATCTGGATTTTCATTTTAAGCGGCAGCAATTAGTGATTGAAGCGGTTTCGCGTCTGGAAAATGTGGATTTGCTTATACTCGGTAAGGGAGACGGAAAAGAGGAACTGCAGAAAATGGCAGAGGAAAAAATGCCGGGACGCTGCATGATTAAGGGCGTTCATTATACGGAAACGCCGATGTATTATCAAAGTGCAGATGTGTTTACGCTGGCCAGTCTTTATGAGCCTTTCGGCATTGTTTATATTGAAGCGATGGCAGCAGGTCTTCCTGTGGTTACCACGAACGATGAAGTGCGCAGGGAAATAATTCAGGATGCCGGAATTGTCTGTGATGTAGAGGATGCGAAGCAATATGCAGATTGTCTGCAAAGAGCCATGGAGACGGATTGGGGCGATAAACCTCAAAAACGGGCAGCTTATTATGATTACAGCAATATCGGTGAACAGTATCATCAATTATTTGAAAGACTGATGCAAAAGCACCCTTTTCATAAATAGGCAGGAGCAACATTTCATTGCAATTTACTAAGAAAAATGGTTCATTTCATTAAGAAAAACGGTACTGTACATTTCATTAAGAAAAACGGTACCCATTTCATTAAAAAGGGAAAGCATAGTATAATAGAGGGTATGAATAATATATATCGGAAAAGTAATGTCATAAAATCCTATAGTTTGCTTGCGATAGAACTTTTTGCAGGCATTGTGGCGTATTTTTTGGCCTATTTTGTAAAGTTCCGCAGTTTCAAAGAATTGTTTTATCACAATGAGTATCTCTACTGCGGGATCTGTCTTATGGCAATCATTTTATTGTATTCGGCTGCTACAGACTGGAACCGGGACTTTTTTGAGCGCGGATTTTTTAAGGAACTCTGGGTTGTTTCAAAATACGCTGCGATTGTCACTGTTTTCATGAGTGTCTTTCTTTTTGCAACAAAGACGGCATTTATTTATTCCCGTCTGGTGCTTGGCGTATTTACCGTTATTAATTTTGCCATGGTTTATCTCCTGCATATCGGTTTTCGTATTTACATGTTGGATTTTTATAAAAAGAGTATCAACAGTGATAAATTGATGGTGGTGACCACCCGAAAGGAAGCAGACTCCATTATCCGGCGAATCGGAAAAGAAAAGAAATGGAATTACGAGCTGACCAGCATCGCAATTATGGATGAGGATCTGGTGGGGCAGGAAATTGACGGAGTTCCGGTAATTGCCAATGAGCAGAATCTGATTGAAGTGGCTACCCAGAACATTTTGGACCGGGTGTTTATTTCTCTTCCCCGAACGGAGATTTCCAAAGTGCGTGATATGATTCTGGAATTTGAAACCATGGGAATTCTCTGCCATTATAATGTGGAAATGGAAGAGTTAAATCTGGAAGGAAAGGAAGCCGGCAATTTTGCCGGATTTTCCGTTATTTCCTTTTCCCTTCAAAATATGGATTACCGTCGTTTGATGATTAAGCGTGTGTTTGATGTTTTTGGCAGTCTGATTGGTATTTTGATTACACTGTTGGTGTTTCCTTTTGTGGCACTGGCCATAAAGATAGAGTCTAAGGGTCCCGTTATTTTCAAACAGGAACGCATTGGAAAAAATGGGCGCCGTTTTAAGATTTTGAAATTCCGTTCCATGTATGTGGATGCGGAAGAACGGCTTGCGGAGTTGCAAAAGCATAACGAGGTGGAAGGCCTGATGTTTAAGATGGAAAATGATCCCCGCATTACCAAGGTGGGCAAATTTATCCGAAAGACAAGCATTGACGAACTTCCCCAGTTTTTTAATGTTCTTAAAGGAGATATGAGTCTGGTGGGAACAAGACCGCCAACGGTAAGCGAATTTGAAAAATACAATCCTCATTACCGCAGAAGACTTTGCATTACCCCTGGATTGACCGGACTCTGGCAGGTCAGCGGCCGAAGTGATATTAAAAATTTTGATGAAGTTGTGAAACTGGATTTAAAATATATCGATGAGTGGTCCCTTCGTTTGGACTTAAAACTTTTACTGCAAACCATTCTGGTTGTTCTGTTCCGGCGGGGCTCCAGATAAAAAATGTCCTGTTTCGGAGGAGTTTTGGATAAAATGTATGGTTCCGGCGGGGCTCCAAATAAAAGCAGTCATTTCGTTTTATCGGGGTGACAGATGTATAGGATGAACATGGTGTTATGGATACATTTCAATTAACCACGCCTGTGGCGTTTATCATATTTAACCGGCCGGATACTACGAAAGTGGTATTTGAAGAGATTCGCAGGGCGAAGCCGGCAAAACTATATCTGATTTCCGACGCAGCCCGGGAAGGACGGCCGGAGGAAGAAAAAAAGGTGGCCGAGACCAGAAATTATGTGGAAACGCACATTGACTGGGATTGTGAAGTGCACAAGGATTATGCACGGGAAAATCTGGGCTGTAAACAAAGAGTTTATACGGGGATAGACATGGTTCTTCAACAGGAAGAAACGGTGATTGTGCTGGAGGATGATGTGGTTCCGGCACCGGATTTTTTCCGTTATTGCCAGGATATGTTGGAGCATTACCAAAACGATCCCGGTGTCATGATGGTTTCCGGTCTGAACCTGATGAAAAAACCGGTAATAGAGAAACAATATACCTTTTCCTATTATTCCTCCATTTGGGGATGGGCCACATGGAAAAGAGCCTGGGAACTTTACGATGCGGATATTGCGGATTGGCCGGAAGTTGACAAAAGCGGTGCATTTAAGAAAATTCAAAGCGGACTTGCCTATTTGTTTCTGAAAAAAAATATGAACAGCGTTTATACAAAAAAGAAGGATACCTGGGATTTGCAATGGGATTATTGCCGTTACAAATATCACGGGCTGGGCGCGGTTCCGAAGGAAAATCTGATTTGTAACATCGGATTTGACCGGGAGGATGCAACTCATACCACAGGGAAAAGCGAAGAAGATTTTACCTACGGAAGCCTGCAGTTTCCGCTGCAATTTGATGTTCCTGTAAAGCGGGATATGGCCTATGATAAGGCTTACATCAAAAAATATTTTGGTGTGAAGAAGGTGATTCGTTTTCTCCGGGGAAAATTAACAGGAAAGTCATAATACACCGGAAAACAGACAGAAGCAAAGCCGGCCGTGGAGCGGAAGGAACGAAGACGGAAAAGCACAGGCAGGGCCGGGAATTATATAAGGAAAATGGCAGAGGAAATATGGGATACAAAAAGAAATTTCGCAAATTGAAAATGATTGCTTATGATTTTGACGGGGTGATGACTGACAACAAGGTGCTGGTGGATCAAAATGGAGTGGAAAGTGTTACGGTCAGCCGGGGCGATGGTTATGGGATTAACCGGATACGGGAACTTGGAATTGAGCAGGTCATTATTTCCACGGAGCCAAATCCCGTGGTTTGTCGGCGGGCGGAGAAACTGAAACTGCCGGTGATACATGATGTGGCAGACAAACGGACCATTCTGCAACAGTACTGTGATAAGAAAGGTTATGATTTTAGTGAAGTAATGTTTGTTGGCAATGATCTTAATGATTTTGAGGCAATGCAGCTTGCCGGTGTTAAGGGTGCCCCGAAGGACGCAGAAGAGGAAATCCTCGCAATTGCAGACTGGATTAGCGGAAAGAAGGGCGGCGACGGTGTGATAAGGGATTTATACCGGGAACTGTCTAAAGCCCGGGAAACGGTTGGTTAGGAAAAGAAGATGCAAAACAGTAAGAAACCAAGGGTAATGATTTTGCTTACCTGTTATAACCGAAGAGAAAAAACACTCTCCTGCATTAAAAGCATTGGGAATCAGAATCCTTCCTATGACCTTACTTTTGTGGTAACGGACGATAACAGTCGGGACAATACTGTACCTGCGTTACGGGAACTTCCGTATCAATTTGTATTTCTAAAGGGCGACGGCAAACTTTTTTGGAATGGCGGGATGCGTAAAGCCTTAGATTATGCACTGGAACATTTGGAGTCATTGGATTATGTGATGCTGATTAACGATGATGTGGTTTTTTTCCCGAATATGGTGGACAATCTGTACCACCGTCTAATGGAAAATGAGGCAGAAGTTGTGGTGGGTGCAACCAAAACAGCAGAGAATACGACCAGTTACGGCGGGGTGCTTATGACCTCCAGACATTTTGCAAAATATCGTCTGGTGGATCCCTCACCGTCTCCTGTGTATTGTGATACCTTTAACGGGAACTGCGTGTTCATGAGTAGCGAAATCTTCCGGCAGGTGGGCAATCTGGATGAACATTATATTCACAGCATGAGTGATTATGATTACGGCATGAGCATAAGGCGAAAAGGTTTTCGTATCATCAATACAAAGGATTATGTGGGTGTGTGCGAGGACAATGCAGTGGAGGGTTCCTGGCGGGATACTTCCCTTCCCCGAAAAAAACGGATGGAACTGAAGGAAGGACCGAAGGGTCTGCCAAAGCATGACTGGTACTATTTTATAAAAAAGAACTACGGATTCATTCCGGCGTGTTATCATTCGATTACGCCGTATTTACGCATCTTACTTGGGAAATAAGTGGTAGCCTCGCAGTTGATTTGAGAAGAACAGGCGTTTAAGTATCAGTTATAATTATAAGAATGGGAGAGAATAAGAATGGGAAAAAGAATTTTAGTAACCGGCGGAGCGGGATTTTTGGGTTCTCATCTTTGTGACCGATTAATTCGGGAAGGCAATGATGTGATTTGTCTGGATAACCTGTATACGGGAAGCAAAAATAACATTCGTCATTTGCTGGGAAATGATTATTTTGAATTTATTCGTCATGATATTACAGAGCCGATTCATGTGGAGGTGGATCAGATTTACAATCTGGCCTGTCCCGCAAGTCCGGTGCATTACCAGTACAATCCGATTAAAACCATGAAGACATCGGTACTTGGTGCCATGAATATGCTGGGTCTTGCAAAGCGGGTTCATGCAAGAATTTTACAGGCGTCCACTTCCGAGGTATATGGAGATCCGGAGGTCCATCCGCAGCCGGAAACCTACCGGGGTTGTGTCAATACCATTGGAATCCGTTCCTGCTATGACGAAGGAAAACGGGCAGCGGAAACCCTGTTTTTTGATTATCATCGTATGCATCATACGGAGATTAAGGTGATGCGTATTTTCAATACCTACGGACCGAATATGCATCCGGCTGACGGACGGGTGGTTTCCAATTTCATTGTACAGGCACTGAAGGGAGAGGATATCACCGTATACGGAGACGGAAGTCAGACCAGAAGTTTTTGCTATGTGGATGATTTGATTGAGGGAATGGTTCGTCTCATGAATTCACGTCCTGATTTTACAGGTCCGGTTAATATCGGAAATCCGGGAGAATTTACAATTAAGCAGTTAGCGGAAATCGTAATTAATCTGACCGGAAGTTCTTCAAAAATCATTTACCGGCCACTGCCTTCCGATGATCCTCTGCAGAGAAAGCCGGTGATTGAGGTGGCCAAGAAGGAGTTGGACTGGGAGCCGACCATTCCTTTGGAAGAGGGATTAAAGAAGACGATTGCTTATTTTAAGACAATTGTGTAAATGCGTTGCAAAAGAAAAAGCCTTCATTGAGTAATGTGAAGGCTTTTCATAAGTAAGCAGGACGGAGCAGATGACAAAACGATGGAAATGATAAGAAAAATCAATCGGGTTCTTACAAAACCGGAAAAAAGAAAAATCATATTTCTGTTTTTTGCAATGTTGGTGGGTAGTTTTCTGGAACTCATTGGTATATCCAGTATTCTGCCTTTGCTACAGACCATTCTGAATTCTACGGCGGACGGAACCGATTTCTATGCAAGATTTATTCAGGCTTTTTTGCCTGTGGAAAAAGACAAACAGGTGATTGTGCTTTCCGCAGTTACCATTTTGCTTTATTGTCTGAAAAATATATATTTAATCGCCATGTACCGTTATCTGTTTCGGGTGGTTTATCGGGGCAATGCAAACCTTTCTACGAAAATGCTCCGGGTGTTTCTTCATAAGGACTATACCTTTCATCTGACAAAAAATGTTTCGGAGTTGCAAAAGTCCATCCGTATGGATGTTGCAGGATTTTATACGGTGGTAAAGGATTTGCTGCAGATTCTTTCCGAACTGATTATTTGTCTGACCCTGTTTGTTTATCTGCTCTTTCTGAATCCCTTAATCACCCTGTTTATGGTGGTATTATTGCTGTTATGTACCGGTGGATTTTTCCTTTTCTCCCGGAAGAAGGTGAAATATTTCGGGAAAGAAAATAATCGGACACAGACCAAGATGACACAGTGGATTTTACAGTCCATGGGAGGCATCAAGGAAGTGAAGGTGCTTGGAAAGGAAGCATTTTTTGAAAAAAAATTTGAAGCAGAGGCAGATCAGTTTGCAAGGGTAAATATGCGCCATCAGCTTTACATGCAGATTCCGCGCCCATTAACGGAAACCGCCTGTATCGGAGGTGTTTTGCTCCTGATTATCATAGCAACACTCCGGGGAACGGATTTGGAGCAAATGGTGCCAATGCTTGCAGTTTTTGCCGTATCTGCATTTCGCCTTCTTCCATCAGTGGGAAAGGTGAATACCTACATCACAGAAATGACCTTCCACCGCATTTCCCTTGAAAACATTTACCGGGATTTACAGGAATGTGAGACGAAAATAAGCCGGGAGACAAAGCCGGAAGAAGATTCCTGTGATTTTTGCAGGGAAATCCGGATTCAGGGTTTGTCTTTTTGTTATGAAGGCCGGGAACAACTCATTTTTGAAAAGGAAAACCTTCGGATTGGCTGCGGAGAAGCAGTGGGACTGGTGGGTCCTTCCGGACAGGGAAAAACCACCCTTGCTGATTTGATTATGGGACTCCTATCGCCTACGGATGGCGCCATTTTTGTGGATGACCGGGACATTGCCAATTGTCTTGGATCCTGGCAGAAAAAGATAGGCTATGTTCCGCAGAACATTTATCTTTCCGATGATACCATTATGGCAAATGTGGCCTTCGGGGTATGGGAGGAGGAAATAGAAGAAAGCAAAGTGAAGCGTGCGTTGGAGCAGGCCCAGATTCTGGAATTTGTGAATTCTCTTCCGCAGGGCTGGAATACCCGGATTGGAGACCGGGGCGTGCAGTTGAGCGGCGGACAGAGACAGCGAATCGGAATTGCAAGAGCACTGTATCATAATCCGCAGTTTTTGATTCTGGATGAAGCAACCTCCGCCCTGGATCAGGAAACGGAAAAGGCAGTGATGGATGCCATAAATTATCTCCATGGAGAAAAAACAATTTTGATTATTGCCCACAGGTTAAGCACCATCTCCGGTTGCGACCGGGTATACCGTGTGGAAAACGGTCACATTTGCCCATGGGCAGTAACAGAGGAAGGACAGGAAAATGGAAAAGAATTTGGTTTCCATCGTAATTCCAATTTATAATGTAGAGAAATATCTTGATGCGTGTCTGACCTCTGTGGCAAGACAGACATACCGGCCGTTAGAGGTCATTCTGGTGGACGATGGCTCTGTGGATGGTTCGGCAGGAATTGCCACTCGTTATGTTCGTGAATATTCCTTTTTTTCCCTGTATACCCGGGAAAACGGAGGATTAAGCGCCGCAAGAAATACCGGAATGGAACATGCCACAGGAAAATATATCTATTTTCTTGACAGTGATGACTATTTGGAAGAAACTGCCATTGAAACACTCGTAAATGAGGCCACGGAGAAAAATGCGGATGTGGTAAAATTTCAGGCCTTTGAATTTACGGACGGACAGGAAGAAGTGGAGCAGAAAGGATATGTCTATCAGGGAAATTATTCCGGAAGTTATCCGGGGCAGGCTTTTCTCCGGGAGCAGGCAAAAACCACAGATGCTACCATGTGCTCCTGCTGTTTGATTTTTCTGGAACGGGAACTGCTGGAAAAGCACAACCTTCGCTTCCCGGAAAAAATTTTGCATGAGGATAATCTGTTTCATTTCCGGGTTTTATTTTATGCCCGCAGCGTTGTGGTCTTAAAAAAATGTTTGTATTACAGGCGCTATCGCACAGACTCCATTACCCGGTCAGACGATAATCTGCGCCGGCGCTTTGCCGGCTATATGGAATGTCTGCTTGGCATGGACAAATTTATCGAAGAAAATGAGGTATTCTCTTATGCCGACTATTCTCCTTATGCGGAGAATCTGTTACATGGAGCGAAAACCTGTTTTCTGGCATCTCCATCTGCTGCCCTGTCGGAAAAGGAAAAAGAATATTTTCGAGTGGGAAGGAAAATGATATCCAGGTACCGGATTCCAAAGTCATTTCCTTACCGCTTGTTTTATACCTTTCCGCGATTCTATTGGAGTGGATATCATCGCAGGCATGCAAAATCATAAGCGGAGATTTTGAATTGGCTGGAAATGAGAAAAAGATGCATGTTATTTCGTAAGAAAGATGCATATTATTTTTGTAAGAAAGATTAGGACTTTCATATCATGAAGACGAAAATTGGGAAATTCGCTGTGTGGATTCCCGCTATGTTGATAACTTCCATAATTTTATATTTGTCTCCGCAACCGGATTTGTATGTTTTTGCCATGTATGCAATCCTTGCCTTGACCTTGGAATTTGCCGTTGGATTAAACCGGATTTATCGGAAATTGAAGTTTTTTTATGTCTGTGCAATTGGCATTGCCATTGCTATTCTGGACGAATTTATCCAGATTTTTATGGTGGACCGTTACGGGGATTTGCCGGATTTACTGTTTGATTCTGCCGGAATTATGATTATCGCATTACCTGTGCTTTGCTGGGAGAATAAGCGAAAGAAAGCCCTGCGCGTACGAAAACGGATTCCGTTTCTGAACGTATGGCTGAATAACATGACGTTTGACGATGCCGTGGAGGAAATTATTTCCCTTGCAAAGACGAAGCGCCAGAACTATATTGTTACCGCCAATGTGGATCATCTGTTTCGATTGCAGAGGGATGAAGAATTTCAGGAAGCATATCAGGACGCCGCTCTGGTTGTGGCGGACGGTATGCCGCTTTTGTGGATTGCAGATTCCTTTGGATATGAACTGAAAGAGAAAATTTCCGGTTCCGATTTACTGCCGGCAATCTGTGAAATGGCGCGGCAGAAGGGTTGTACCATGTTTTTGCTGGGAGGAATGGACAATGCGGCCAACCTGGCAAAGGAGGAACTTGAGAAAAAATATCCGGGGCTGAACATTGTGGGTACCTATGAACCGCCGATGCATTTTGAAGAGAAGGAAGCAGAAATTTGCCTGATTGTGGAGAAAGTCAATAAATGTCACCCGGATCTGCTGGTGGTGGGATTTGGAGCACCGAAGCAGGAAAAATTTTTGTATCACCATTGTAAGGAAATGGATTTTGGAGTGGGTCTTCCTTTTGGCGCTGCCATAGATTTTCAGGCAGGAAAAGTGCGCCGCGCACCGAAATGGATGCAGAATGTGGGGCTTGAATGGTTGTATCGCTTTCTGCAGGAGCCGGGGCGGATGTTCCGTCGGTACTTTATGGATGATATGAGAATTTTCTGGTATGTGTGGAAGGATAGAGAATCATTTTGGAGGGACGAGGAAGTATGACGCCGGAATATACATTTATTGTGCCTGTATATAATACAGCCCCATATTTATCAGCCTGTCTGGATTCCCTTCTGGTACAAAATGGTGATTTTGAAATTCTTGCAATTAACGATGGTTCTACGGACGAAAGTCCTGCCATTTTGGAGGAATATAAAAAAAAGGATTCCCGTATTCGCGTTATTTCACAGGAAAATCAGGGGTTGGGAGAAGTCCGAAACAGAGGAATTAATAATGCAAAAGGAGAGTGGCTGATTTTTGTGGACAGTGACGACTATCTGGCAGAGCAGGCACTGGAAATCATCACGGAAAAAAGAAAACAACTCACTTCAACCCATGACATTCTGCTGTTCCCTTTTGTTTATGTGAAAGAGGAACGCCTGATTTTTGAATCGGGTTTTGCACGGGTGGTACAGGGCTGTAATCATCGGGTGGAACGTTTTTCTCTGGTACCTGTAACCATTTGCGGAAAGGTTTTTCATCGCGATTTGTTTCGCGACAGGAAAGTAGTTTTTCCGAGAAAACAATATTATGAGGATGTCGCTGCCTTTTTTTCCTGGATGACGGGAGTGGAACGGATTGTTCCCATACAGGAGCCCCTTTATTACTACCGGCAGCATTCCGGTACCATTACTTCGGATTGCCAGGGCGAGAAACTGATGGAGATTGTTCCGGCAATGGAATTTTCCATCGCAGGTTTGAAAAAACGGGGGCTCAATGAAAAATATGAAAAATTGCAGGAGTATTATGCAATTCTTCATATTTTGACGGAATTTATTCCGCGGATGTTGCAGAATCATGTGGAAATGAAATATATTGCAAAGGCATGGCATTATATGGAAAAGCGCTTCCCGCAATATAGAAGCAACCCTTATCTTTGCCGTATGAGTCCGCGGAACCGTTTGTATTATGAACTGGTGCAAAGAAGAAAATTCCGTATGCTGCGTGGTTGGATGAAAATGAAGGAATCCGTAAAAAATAGTATGGAAACCATGGGGCTGTACCGGCTTGTGCAGTGGTATAGAGATCAGGCAACGAATTAGGGACACAGGGCAGGTTCCGCCGGGAAATCCGAAAGGAACCGAATCGTAATGCTGGAGGATGAGGATTTCAAAAAGGCAGGGAATGGTATGAAGGTGGCAATTGTAATTCTGAATTATAATTCATGGAAAAAGACCTTGAACATGGTAAAGCAGATCAAGCAAAAACTGCAGGGCCCATCTGTGCCGAAATACCGGATTGTGGTAGTGGATAATGCATCTACGGACAAGAGTGATGAGGTTTTAAGCCGCTATGCCGGAAAGCATTATGTTTATCTTAAGGCAGAGCAAAATGGCGGCTATGCCAAAGGAAACAATATGGGAATCCGCTGGGCAAGAGAGCATGGGTATGCCTATTCCTGGATTCTGAACAATGACATTCTTCTTCCGGACAACGAAGTTTTGCAAATTATGATTGCAGCTTTGAAGGAAGCAGGAAATGCGGGGGCAGTTTCTCCCAATGTTTTCGCCCCAACAGGTCATCAGTATAACCGGGAAATCATTCGAAAAAATATGTGGGAAGAAACCCTTGGCGCCATCTCCTGGCGCATAAGAAGCCGAAAAATGAATGTGAAAAATATGGACTGGCTTTATGTATATCGCCCCCAGGGATGTTGTATGCTTCTCGACAATGCATGCATGGAAAAGGTGGGAGATCTGGATGAAAATACTTTTTTATATTACGAAGAATCCATTCTGGCAGAACGGCTGCTGGCGGCCGGTTATCGGGTAATCTGTGCCAACCGGACAAGTGTTATTCACGATCATAGTGATTCCGTATCCTTCCTGCTGGGGAAAATCCGCTATCGAAGGGAATATGGAAAAAGTTATGTTTATTATCTCACCGAATATCGGGGGTATTATAAATATGCGGCCTGGATTTGTTGGTGTTTCTTACAGTTGAAATTGTTTTTTGTTTAGTCTGCATCCTGATAATGTGGAGGTCTGAATGGAAAAAAAGGGAAATGTGGTTATCCTGCTTTCGTCCTATAATGGGGCGGAATATATAGAAAAACAGTTATATTGTCTTATTATGCAGGATTATGTCGGGAAAATTCAAATCGTGATTCGTGACGATGGCTCTACGGACACAACGGTTGATATTATCAAAAAGATGCGTAAAGAATTACGGGACGGCAGAATTGACAATTTCTTTTCGAAGTTCCGTGAAATCACTTTGCTTTGCGGAAAAAATCATGGGCCGCAGAACAGCTTTCTTCAATTGATTCGGACAGCGCCGGACGCAGGCTATTATTTTTTTGCGGATCAGGATGATTTGTGGGACCGGAATTATGTGTCAACAGCAGTCAATGCCATGAAGGAGAGAGAAAAACAAAATCAGGAGCCAATGATACACTGCTGCAATTACCGTCTTATGGAAAAAGGCGGAAAAATTGTAAAATTGCAGGCAATTGAAAAGAAGCCACATTTTTCCCCTTTGAAAATGCTGTTCTATAATCAGGTGCCGGGTTGTTGCATGTCCATGAATGCCTTATTACTGGAGCAGTTGAAAAAAATGAATCTTCGTCATGTGATGATGCACGACAGTTTTGCTTTATCTTACGCCTGTTATGCGGGCCGGGTGCTGTATACGCCTGTTTCTTATGTGAGTCATCGGATTCACGAGAATAATGTGGTGGGTGTGGGGCATAAAAAGATAGAACTCATTTCCTGGGTACGGCAAAAATGGGAACTTCTGCAGAGGAAGGAGCCTTATGATGTGAGCCTTATGGCCCGGGAATTTATACGCGTGACGAACCATGCAAAATACAGGGGCTACTATAATGATGTTTTGCTGCTGGCACATTACAAGGAGAGCCGGAGGAAAACATGGGAACTGCTTTGCCATCCGGATACAAAGGATGTCTGGTATGACCGGACTACTTTATCCATTCGGGCAAAAATTCTGCTTCATCTTTTCTGACAGATTCTGAAAGGTTGCCTGGTGTAAAGGTGTGGTATGAGTGATTTTGGAATCTGGAGAAGATGGTAATGGTAAGTGTGATTATACCTGCTTTCAATACAAGTGAATATCTGGAGGAAGCCATTCATTCCGTTATGTCCCTTAAGGGCGTGGAAACGGAACTGATTGTGGTAGATGACGGTTCTACGGATGATACCCCGGAGCGTCTTAAGAAAATGCAAAGCATTTATCCGGCCATGCGTGTGTTTTCTCAGGAAAATCAGGGGGCACCCGCGGCACGCAACAGGGGAATCCGGGAGGCGAAAGGAGAATATCTGTTGTTTCTGGACAGCGATGACCGGCTTTATGAAAATGGACTGGCACGGTTGGTGCAGATTTTAGAGGAAAATGAGGCAGATCTGGCCCTGGGGAGCTTTACCAAAGGAATGGATGAATATCCTACGACCGGGATGCTTTATGCCGCGCCGGGTATTTATGAAAGAGATCCGGTTTTCGCAGAGGCGCTGACACTGGAAAGTCCGTTTCCGGCAACAAAACTGTACCGCGCAGACCGGCTGAGAGAAAATCAGATTTTTTTTGAAAATCTCCGGCTTGGTCAGGATTTGTATTTTTATCTGAAGTACCTGTATCATTCCAAACGGGTGGTGGTTTCCGGGGAAAAGATTGCTTTTCACCGTATACGGAAGGGCAGCATCAGCAACAGTTTTGATATGCGCATTCTGGATATTATTTCCGTATTTCAAAAACTGGAAGAGAAAACTGATTCTTCCTATTTGCGCGAATTGACGGTTTGCCGGCTGGTGCATTACGATACGCAAATGAGAAAATATCCGTATTTTGCTAAGAAAAAGGAACGGGAGGAAATTATTTCGGTGATTGCCCGTGCCACTGAGGGGATTATCCGGGAGGATGTTCCGCAGAAGTGGATGTTTCTATGGGAGAAATTCCAAAAGCGGCAGCGGTACCGTTTCTTTTATGCGGGAATTCCCTATTGCCTTTTGTTTCGTCTGAAGCATGCAATCAAGGGAGATTCGATAAAATAAAACAGGGAGTCTTGGAGAGATAGAGAATGCTATATATTCATTACTGTGAAAATTGTGATTATATTCATATGCTCAGCGGACACCGGCTGCAATGTCCGTCCTGCAATCAGGAACTCCTGGAATTGCAGGTTAGTTATACGGAGTATATGGCCATGGATGCGAAGGAGCGAGAGGAAATGCAGTTGCAGTGTAAAAATCCAAAGGAACGGGAAAAACTGGCCCATCCTTATCGGAAACACAAATTCAGCAAATGGTATAAAGAGGGCGGAAACAGGGGATAATTGGTGTAGACTTTTATCCATAAAATTAGTACAATTAAGAGTGAGTGTGACATATTCTCAAAGAAGAATGGAAAGAGAGGATTTTTCAGATGAAAAGAGCGTTGATAACAGGTATCAATGGACAAGACGGATCATTTCTTGCTGAATTATTGCTGGAAAAAGGATATGAAGTATATGGAATCTTAAGAAGAAAATCTGTTGTGGATTACGGCAATGTAGCACATATCAAAGATAAGATTCATTTTATATATGCGGATATGACGGATGTGGTTTCCCTGATTAATGCCATGAGAATTTCTCAGGCGGATGAAGTTTATAATCTGGCAGCACAGTCTTTTGTTGCAACCAGTTGGGAGCAGCCAATTGCGACGGCAGATATTGATGCGATTGGAGTAACCAATTTGTTGGAGGCCATTCGTATTGTGAAGCCGGATGCAAGATTTTATCAGGCATCTACTTCGGAGATGTTTGGTAAAGTTCAGGCAATTCCACAGGATGAAACAACCCCGTTTTACCCGAGAAGTCCTTACGGCGTTGCAAAACTTTACGGACACTGGATTACAAAGAATTATCGCGAAAGTTTTAACATATTTGCCTGCAGTGGTATCCTTTTTAATCACGAAGGAGAAAGAAGAGGTTTGGAATTTGTTACAAGAAAGATTACCAATACCGTTGCAAGAATTAAACTTGGAGTAGAAGACCATTTGGAACTGGGAAATATGGATGCGAAACGTGACTGGGGGCATTCGCAGGATTATGTTCGTGCGATGTGGCTTATGTTACAGCAGGATGAACCGGATGATTATGTCGTAGCTACGGGCGAAACCAGAACGGTTCGTGAATTTGTGGTTGCTGCCTTTGCAAAGGTTGGCATTGATGTGGTATTTGAAGGAACCGGCGTGGATGAGGTCGGAAAAGATAAGGCAACAGGCAAGGTGCTTGTTAAGGTGAACCCGAAATTCTTCCGCCCGGCTGAGGTGGAATTATTGATTGGAAATCCGAAGAAAGCAGAAGAGAAGCTTGGCTGGAAGCGCGAGATTTCCTTTGACCAGATTGTACAGCGTATGATTGACAACGACCTGGCATTGGTACAGAAAGAAATTGATTTTGCAAAGTTATAATCAGAAAAGAAACAGAAAATGGGAAAGGAATTCCGTCAGGAATTCCTTTTTTCAAAACCAAAGGTGATCGATAAGTGACCGGAGATTCGGGGAAGAGAACCGGAGATTCGAAAACGAAACCGATATTACAAAAATAAGGATTGGAACATGAGTACAGAAAAGAAAAAAGCAATGGTAATCGGAGCGGCCGGATTTGCAGGCCGGTATCTGATTGAACATTTAAGCAGGGATCTGGGTTACGACACAGTGGCAACAAAACTATCCCGGGAAGTGCTGGAGGATACCCCGGTGAAGGTCTGCGATTTGGATATTTTGGAAAAAGAGGCAATCGTGGAACTTTTGTTTGAGGAACGGCCCGATTACATTTTTCATCTGGCGGCCCAAAGCTCGGTCAGTGTTGCCTGGAATAATCCGCAGCTTACCATCGACATTAATGTAAAGGGTGGCGTCAATGTGCTGGATGCAGTCCGGGAACTGTATTATAAACCTCGTATTTTAATGATCGGTTCCGGAGAGGAATACGGACACATTTTACCGGGGGAAACGCCCATAAAAGAAAATAACCGTCTGGATCCGGGCAATATTTATGCGGCAACAAAGGCATGCCAGAACATGATTGGCAGTATTTATTCCAGAGCCTATGATATGGAACTGATTTTGGTTCGTGCTTTTAATCATATCGGTCCCGGACAATCCTCCATTTTTGTGGTATCTGATTTTTGCCGGCAGGTTGCGGAGATTGAAAAGGGATTGCGTGAACCTGTGATGTATGTGGGGAATCTTTCTGCAAAGCGCGATTTTACGGATGTGCGGGATGTGGTGCGCGCCTATGGACTTCTGGTGCAGAAAGGGAAAAAAGGAGAAACCTACAATGTGGGAAGCGGACGAGCCGTTGAGATTCGTGATATTTTGGAACGGATTATTGCAAAGTCAACAGCAGAGATTCAGGTGAAGACGGATATGGCGAAGATTCGACCGGTGGATGTGCCTATAATAGAAGCCGATATCACGAAGATTCGGGAGGCTACGGGCTGGAGCCCGCAAATATCATTGGACCGGACCATTAGTGAAGTTTTGGATTACTGGAGGAAGAAATAGATGAGTGAGAAAATATTTGATGACCATGGAATGACAAGTTCCGACCGCAGGATTCATACCCCATCCGCATTTGCGCGAAAAAATCTGAATTTTGTGCAGGAGACCGGAAGGTTAAAAAGTTTAAAAGCGCACAGTTGTGTGCGGGAAAATCTGGATTCCTTTTTGTTCTTTCTGGTTCTCTCCGGAGCAGGAACGGTAGCAACCGGCGGTAAGGTTTATGAAGTGGGGCAGGGAGACTGCGTTTTTCTGGATTGCCGCAAACATTATGAGCATAAAAGCAGTGAGGAAAATCCGTGGGAAATCCAATGGGTGCATTTTAACGGAAAAGACATTTCCGGATTGTATGCGATTTTTCTGGAAGGAAATAAAAATTCTCCTATCTTTCATCCGGCTGCGGGAACCGCATTATATCAGGAGCAGATTCAGGCATTGAACAGCAAACAGGAATCTAAATTCGTTATGGAGGAAATAGAAAGTTCCCACATGTTAGGCGGCCTGGTATTGCAATGCCTGAAGGATGTGGTAATAAACGGCGAACTTGCACTGGACCATGCCGGTGAACAACTGGATACCGATGATTGCGACAATTTACGGGAATCCGTCAACGAACATATCGATGAACCGGGTTTGCTTGGTACCCTTGCCGTACAATATGGATTAAAACCGGAAAGATTAAATCAGATTTTTGAAGAAAAATACGGGATTACTTTGTCGGATTATATTTTGAATCGTAAATTCATCAAAGCGAAGGAAATGCTGCGATTTACCATTAAACCGATTGATGTGATTGCGAAAGAATCCGGTCTGGAAGAGGAAGAAACCCTTCGTCAACTGCTCCGGGAACAGGAGCAGCTGACGCCGGAAGAATATCGTAAAAAATGGGCACAGTGGATTAAGAGTTAAATGCAGTTTTCTCTTTTTCCAACCGCTCTGGTGTCCAGCGCACCAGTTGCATATTTCTGCCCTTATTGGTTGCACCATTCATCAGGTGGAAGACTTGTTTCAAATATTCCATGGTAACCTTTGCGGAAAGTTTGGATTCTCCCGCTTCCCGGTCGTGGAAGACATAAGGAGTTTCCAATACTTTTCGTACATTGCACATGGCAAGAACCTCAATCATAATCTTCCATCCGATCGGCTGCAAGTCCACACCTTCTAACAAATCCCGACGAATCATGAACAGTCCGCTGGTAGGATCGGATATTTTTCGTAAACAGGGAAGTAAAATCTTTCCGATGTAGCGTGCGGTTCCGGATACGAATTTGCGGTATAAATTAAGTCCGCCGTCGCTGCCGCCTTTGATAAAGCGGCTTGGAATTGCCATATCTGCTTTGGCTAACATAGCCAGATACATATCAAATAAAACCTCCGGCGGATGTTGTAAATCCGCGTCCATACAGGCTACGAAATCTCCCTTTGCCAATTGAAAACCTTTTACAACAGCGGTTGCCAGACCTTTTTCATTTTCCCGATGATGGAGAACGACGGTGGAATCCGTTTCCGCAATCGTTCGAATAATCTCCGGGGTATTGTCCGTGCTATCATCCACAAAAATTACCTCATGGGAAATGCCCGGAAGCGCTTCATGAATCCGTTCCAGTAATGGTGCGATATTGTCTTTTTCATTATAGGTTGGGACAACAATGGAAATCATTTTCATATTCTAAACAATGCCTTTCTTACATCCGGTGAACCACCCATTGTTGAAAGCCAATGGGCTTCCGGTAGCCCTATTTCAATTCTGTATTAAGTGTACCATATTGAAATTCAGATGCAAACCATTCCATTTATAATATCGAAAGATTTGCGTATACTATCTTTGAAAGATGACCTGCTGTGTCGTCATGTATGAAACAGATACTGTAAAAATGCGAGGAGCATGTAAGGCAACTACAAAAAACGGTAATATCATTTTGGGAAAAAGGGGAAGATTATGCAGTTCGAGCAAAATATTCAAAAAAATATAGAATGGATACAGGCCCAACTTCCCTGTGAGAATAGTTACGATATTGTATTGTGGCAGATGAAAATCGGAGACCGGGATGCGGTTTTGATTGCCATTAACGGTCTTTGTAATATGGAACTTTTACAGCGGATTTTCTCGAATGTAATTGGTGGGAATGACGCATTTTCCTGGGAGAGTCTGGAAGATTTTGCTGCCTGTAAAATCAGTTACGCCCAGTGTAACTTTGTGAAAGAGGGAGAGGAAATGCTGCTCCAGGTGCTCAGCGGACCGGTGGCACTTTTGGTGGATGGATTTGCGCAGGCAGTGATTCTGGATGTGCGGGAATATCCGGAGCGGGAAAATGCAGAACCGGATACGGAGCAGGTAATGAAAGGCGCCGGGGACGGTTTTGTGGAAATGATTACCAGCAACGCCAGCATGATTCGAAGAAGAATCCGGTCAAAGAAATTAACATTTGAATTGCATCAGGTGGGAACGGAAAGTAAAACGGATGTGATGATTGCCTATATGAAGGGAGATGCGGAGGAAGCGTTGCTTGCTTCACTACGGACAAAACTGCAGTCCATTCAGGCCTCGGCCCTTACCAGTGGCAGCAGGAGTCTGGAAGAATTGCTTTTGAAAAAGAAATGGTTCCATCCGCTTCCGGTGATTCAGTCCACCCAGCGTCCGGACACAGCCTGTAGTTACCTGCTGGAGGGTTATGTTCTGTTGCTGGTGGATAATTCGCCCATGGCTATGATTTTTCCCTGCAGTATTTTTCAATTTACGCAGAGTGCCGAAGATTATTATAAGAGTCCATTGGTTGGAACTTATTTTCGATTGCTGCGTTTTTTCTGTGTATTGCTTTCCCTTTATTTGCTTCCCACATTTCTCCTCATCAGCAATTCCTTTCCGGAATTGTCATCGCAAATAAACTTAATGGCAACGGAGCAGGTGTCGAATCTGAAATTGTTTCTCCTTGTGCTCATCATGGAATTTGCACTGGATTTGTTTCGCTATTCTGCAGCACATGCGGCAAGCCGCTACGCAACTCCTATGTCCATTATTGGCGGACTGATTGCAGGGGATGTGGCTATTTCCCTGAACTGGGCTACCGCGGAAACCATATTTTATGCAGCGATTACCCTGCTGGCAACTCTGGCGCTGCCAAGCATTGAATTTGGCGAGGGTCTGCGTATTTATCGAATGCTTTTGATTCTTATGACCGGTTTTGGGGGACTTTGGGGCTACGGCTTCCCGGGATTCTGTATTGCCAGCGGTCTGATTCTTCTGTCTATACTTACTACGCCAACTTTCGGAAATAAAAGCTATCTGTGGCCGCTGTTTCCGTTAAACCGGAAAGCGCTTAAAAATGTACTGTTCCGTTATCCCACTTTCCGGGCGCAGCCCAGCAAAAATTGGTTTACGAAATCTCAAAAACTGTCTAATATGGAAAACAGAGGAAATTGATTGGGAATGGATTGTTCTTAGTTCAAAAATGTACGACGAACAATAGAAAGGAAATAGAAAATGACAGGAAAAATTGATTTGCATATGCACAGCACCTGTTCGGACGGGACGGACAGTCCGGAGGAATTAGCCGGGAAGGTGCAGGAGGCCGGCATTGTTTTCTTCGCTTTGACGGATCATGATACGGTTGCGGGTGTGCCAAGGATGCAAAAACTGGCAAAGGAAAAGGGAATCACCTGTGTCTCCGGTGTGGAATTCTCCTGCCTTATTGACGGGAAGGATGCGGATTCGGATTGTCACATTTTAGGACTGGGCATCGATGTCACGCATGAGAGTATTCAGCAGTTGGTTCAGAAAAATCAGGAAAATCGTCAAAAGAAGTTGTATGAGATTCTCGATTATCTGGAATCGTTTTCCATTCGCCTAGAGCCGGAGGTGATTGCGGAACTATCCAAAATACATAATGTGGGAAAACCTGCCGTGGCAAATGCGGCAGTTGACGCCGGTTATATGATGGAGCAGGCAGAAAAGGAAATTCGGGAAGAATATGCTTTGCCACAGCAGGCGGAAATCAGAAGCCGGGCGAAGGATCTTTTGTTTCGTAATTATTTGAATGACTTTTCTTCTCTACTCCACATTTCCGCAAAGGAGGCAATTGAAGGAATTCGTAAGGCAGGCGGCGTTGCTGTCTGGGCCCACCCCATTGGAGATAAAAAGGATACGGCAACCCATGACTGCGGATTAAAATTTTCCACACAACTTGAGTCCTTGATGGGTTTTGGTATTCAGGGGCTGGAATGCTGTTACAGCCGCTATAACGAGGAAGAGATTGCGTTTTTACTTCAAACGGCAAGACGGCATCATCTTCTTATCAGTGGTGGAAGCGACTATCATGGCAAAAATAAAGATACAAAACTGGCGCAGACAGGAAGGGATATTGCGCATCAGGAAGAAATAACGGTTCATAAAATCTGGGCGTAAAATAATACAAAAACTAAAACTGCCGGAACGGAAAAGAAGTAAAAATGAAGCAGAAACGAACCGGAAAAAATACGTCAAAACCGGGGCGGAACGGAAACGGAGAGAAAGATGGAAATTGACAGGGAGAAGGTGCGGGCGCGTTTTGCAGAATATGTAAAGCCTTATGATTGCTCGGATCCAAAAATAAAATTAAAAGTAGTGCATACATACAAGGTTAGTGCTGTGTGTGAAGAGATTGCAAAAAGTCTGCATTTATCCGGGCAGGATGTAGATCTGGCCTGGATGTGTGGTATGCTGCATGATATCGGCCGTTTTGAGCAGTTGCGCCGTTATAACACATTTGTGGATGGTCGGTCTGTGGATCATGCCAGATTAAGCTGTGATATTTTATTTGGAACCGATTATACCGGAGCATATCGGGAAAATGGAATCCTTCGCTCTTTTCTGCCGGAGACGGAGTGGGATGATATTTTGTTTCAGACTATTTTTAATCATAGTCTGTTTCGTATTGACGAAACGCTGGATGAAAGAACCACCATGTTTTGTCAGATACTTCGGGATGCAGACAAAGTGGACATTTTCCGGGTAAATATCGAAACTCCTCTGGAGGATATTTACAATGTGACTACTGAGGAGTTGTATCACAGCCGGGTAAGCGAAGGGGTAATGAACAGTTTTCGGGAACAACATGCTACTCTGCGGGCTATGCGGCAAACGCCGGTAGATTATGTGGCGGCGCTCATTTCTTTTGTATTTGAACTGGAATATACCCGGGCACGTGAGTTGGCTTTGGAACAGGGGTATATGGAGCAGCTTATGAATTTTCCTTCGGAAAATGTAATTACAAGAGGGCAATTTGCACAAATCCGGGAAATTGTTATAAATTTTCTTGCAGAAAAGAAGGGGGAGCCGGAGCATAGAAAATAAGCCGCATCTCCCTTTCTTTGATTAACATAAAAACACAAGGGAACGTGGTTGAGATAGAAAAAAACACAAAATATATGAAAAAAGGGTACCATTCACAAGGAAAATGTGTATAATAAGAAAGGTAGTGATTTTGACTGATTTGAGGAGAAGTTTTGTGAGAAACAGAGGCTACAAGTTTGTAATTAAATGTAGTGACGAAGGTTACTGGCTTTTGTGCATCAATGCTACCTGGATCAATCAGATGCTGAAGGAACGGGGAGTTCGACCAAAGGATTTTAGGAAATTGACCTATGATGATATAGCCGGAGCGGCGCAGACCGAGATTCAGAAGAGGCTGTTTTTTGAGATTCGCCCGAAGAATTTCTGGCAGATGTGTGACACCGTCGCATTATCCTGTGCGCGATACAAGTGCCCAAAGGCGTATCGTCAGGAGTGGTTTTTAAGATATCCCCTGTTTACCTGTGAAGATGTTTATGAGCATTTGATGGATGCCGGGTTCCAGCAGGAGGACGCCATTCGTGTCATGGAATTTGTAAGACGCGGCAAATGTCATACCCTAAGTTTAAGCCGGGAAGAGTTTTTACAGCTTTATGATGTACCGGAGGATTTGCAATTTGCATTTTCCCAGTGTGCAAGCCTTCCTTCCAGAGAAGAGGTTATACAGTCCCTGTTGGATATTATCGAAATTGCGGTGGAAACCAAGATTGGCGGAGAAAAAGCCCAACTTGAAGAAACGGAAAAAGAATAATTGTTAAAAATCGCTTAAACCTTACAGTTTAAGCGATTTTCTTTTTGGATAGTTTTTACTGCCCGCCTTTATATTGTCTTCCCTTCCGGCTTGGTGCGATCGTCTCCCAGAAAAAATATGGCTATTGTGCCGGGACCTACATGGGTGCCGGTGCAAAGATCGTAATAGCGGATTAAAATATCTTTTACCGGGCAGCGTTTCCTGATTTCCTCTGCAACCTGATTCGCCTCTTCCGGAGCATCGCAGTGTGCAATTCCCACCACCTGATTTTCCGGCTGTGTAATATGTTTTTCCACAAAATGAACAAGCGTGGATAAAGATTTTTTTCGTGTCCGAACCTTCTCCAAAGATTCAATTTTCCCCTCTTCGCTTGCCCATAAAATCGGTTTGATGGAGAGAAGTGTTCCAATGGTTGCTTCTGCCGCAGAAATACGACCACCCTTTTTCAGATATTTCAAATCATCAACAGTAAAAATATGTTGCATACGCATGCGGTTATCTTCATAATATTTTGCGGCCTCTTCCAGGGTTTTTCCTTCCTCGCGGAGTTTTGCCATCCGAAGTACCATTAGCCCTTCTCCAAGGGAGGCCCCTACGGAATCAATGACTTTGATGGTTCGGTTCGGAAACTGTTCCGATAATTCCCCGGCAGCAACACGGGCAGCAGATACCGTACCGGAAAGACCGCCGGAAATACCTACAAACATAATATCTTTTCCTTCTTTCAGTAAAGGCAGCATCATTTCTTCCAACTGAACCGTATTTATCATGGAGGTTTGCATGGAGACACCATTTCGCATTGCAGCGTAAAATTGTTTTCCGGTTTCTTCATAATTTCGATCCTTTTCATAGCAAAGAAAATCTTTATCATTGATGCAAATGTGATATGATATCATATGGATGTTATATTGTTCTAAGAGATCTTGTGTTAAATTACTGGCTGAGTCAGTTATAATTTCGAAACTCATAAAAAATCTCCTTTCATACTATGACATGTAGTATTGAAAACTACATTACAGTATGATTGTATATACATATCATAGTGCTGTCAATATTTTTCAAGGCAGCGAGTATGAAGAAAATGTGAACAATTGCTTTTGACAGGAAAACGTAACGGCGAAAATCCGTCGCCGGTTACAGAAAAGGCAAGGTTAGTTTAAAATGGTATTTTCAAGCATAAATTTTATTTTTCTGTTTTTACCTATATTTCTTATTCTATATTTCCTGGTTCCGGTTACGGAAAAAAACGGTCTTTTGTGGCGTAATCTGGTACTTCTGTCAGGCAGTCTGGTATTTTATGCCGTTTCGGGACCAATCTATGTAATTCTTATGGTGGCATCCATTGTAATTAATTATCTGCTGGCAAGATTAATCGAATATTACGATGGAAAAGAGGGCTACAAGGGACTGCGCAAATTCCTTTTTATCCTATGTCTGATGATTAATCTGGGTATTCTTTTTCTGTTTAAATACGCAGGCTTTGTTGCTACCAATCTGAATCATCTGTTGGGTTATCTTATGGGAAAAACCGGAATGGAACTGTTTACGATTTCCGTACCACAGCTCAGTATGCCGGTGGGAATCAGTTTTTATACCTTTCAAATTCTCTCTTACATGATTGATGTATATAAAAGAAAATATAAACCGGAAACCAATCTTATTACTCTGGGAACTTATATTGCCATGTTTCCCCAGTTGGTGGCAGGACCCATTGTAAAATTTCCGGAGGTTAGAAGCCACCTGCATCGCCGGAAGGTCCGGCCTTGGCAGATGGATCAGGGGGTAAAGAATTTTATTATCGGTTTATCGGCAAAGGTTTTGCTGGCAAATATGTACGGAACCTTGTGGAAACAACTGGGAACCATTGGTTATGAAAGTATTTCCACGCCGCTGGCCTGGCTGGGAGCAGTGGGTTATACCCTGCAGATTTATTTTGATTTCTGGGGTTATTCCATGATGGCAATCGGGCTCGGAGAAATCATGGGCTTTACTCTTCCGGAAAATTTTAAGGATCCATACAGCAGCCGAAGTGCAACCGAGTTTTGGCAGAGATGGCATATCACGCTGGGTAGCTGGTTCCGGGAATATGTTTATATTCCACTGGGCGGTAATCGTGTAGGAAAAGGAAAACTGATCCGCAATATATTTGTGGTTTGGGTTTTAACCGGACTTTGGCATGGTGCCAACTGGAATTTTATAATCTGGGGACTGGGTTATTTTGTAGTTCTTATGGTGGAAAAATTGTTTTTGAAGAAGTGGCTGGAAAAGACAAAGGTCCTATCACGAATCTATACCTTATTCATTGTAACGGTTTCCTGGGTGGTATTTGCCATTGAAGATTCCCATAGTCTGTGCATCTATTTGCACCGCATGTTTCCGTTTGTAGCCATGGATTATACTTCCAATGTGAATGCCCTGGATTATTTAAAATATGGAAAACAATATGGGATATTTTTCCTGATTGGAATTATACTATGTGTACCGGCTGTACGACAATTTATCATGAAAATTCGGAAATATCCGGTGGCGGACTTGGCTTTTCTGGTACTGTTTTTCTATAGCATTTACCAGTTGTCGCAGGGATTGGACAATCCGTTTTTATATTTCAGATTTTAGAAAATACGATGGAACGGGATTTATGAACATGAAACATAATAAAGGACAAGTGAAAGGATTTTGGCGCTGTAATCCGTTGTTGATTTCCATTATTATCATTGCACTTATTTTGGAAATTTATGGAATTATTTTGGCGGCAAAGGGTTATACAAGTGAAGGTTTCTTTCCCCAGGAAAAAACTGTATGGGAAAGAATGGAAGAACAGGGTTGGCAGGAGTTGAAAACCATATTAACACCGCACATCTCCCTTGCCATGAAGGAAATTTCTGTGGGGATTTTTCCTTGGAATATGGAGGATAATGAGGTAACCCGGACATATTATGCGTATTATGCTTATATTTCGGAGATGGAAGAGAGCGCAGGGAATAATGCTTCTTTGGGAGAAGATGGAATTCTTAATGATGATGTTTCGGGAGAAGGAACTGCAGGTGAAAATGGAGACGATTTGGAAAATGGCAGCGCAGAAAATGGCGTTGCTACGGATTCGGATGGATCGGGAACCGGCAACGCAGAGGGGGATGAAACCGCCATCATTGATGGAAAAGAGAAAGATAATTTTGAAGCGTGGAAGGATGAAACCAATCAGGAATCCCAGGGATTAGCAGGTACAGATAATCCAAAGGATGATATTTTCGACCGAGAGGTGCCTCTGGTTGCTTCGGTTGAACCGGTGGACGAAGCATATTTTGCAGATGCTGTTCTCATCGGAGATTCCAGGCTGGTAGGTTTGTCCGAATATGCAGGAATGGCTCCGGCCACCGTATATGCGAAAACTTCCATGTCCAGTTTCACACTTCTTGATAGCAGCGTGGAAACAGATCCTACGGTTGCAACGGTGCGACAGGGGTTGGAAACGCATCAGTTTGGCAAGGTTTATCTTATGGTGGGCATTAATGAAATGGGAATCGGCAATACCGATTATTTCATCAATGGTTACCGTAATATGTTGAATGAAATTATGGAATTGCAACCGAATGCCATTATTATCATTCAGGGAATCATGCATGTTACCGGAGAGCGGAGCCGGACGGATGCCACATTTAACAACGAAAGCATCAATGAGCGCAATGAGGCACTGCGTGAACTGGCGGACGGAGAGAAGATTTTTTATCTGGATGTCAATTCGGTCTATGATGATGAAAACGGAAATCTTCGGGCGGAATTAACGGGAGATCAGATTCATTTGTATAGTACCCAGTATGGGCCGTGGAAAGAATTTTTGTATGCAAATGGAATTGTTTTTCATAAACCAATCGGAGAGAATAATGAGGGATAGAAAAATTGAAGGAGAATGATGGGATGAGAAAAATGGGAATCGGGTCGCGAGCCGGCGTTTTTGCCCTGATGTTTTTATGTTCCGGTTTGCTCGGTTGCGGTCAGGAGCAGGAGACGGTGAGTGATAATTACATTACCATGGAAGAAGTGCTTTCCGGAGAAGTATCGGAAAATGTAATTCCTGTGGAGGCACAGATTGCAACCGTACTGACCTTGGATATTCCGGAAAATTTCCGGGCATCCTTAGATAATACAGAGAATAAGCAGACATATGTTAGCGAGATGGCAGAGGATCATTCCTACATCTGCTATCTTCGAACAGATTGTGAAGAAGGAATTGATTATTTACAGTATTCTCAGGAAGATTATGCGTCTGCCCTGTCAGCGGATTTAGGCGTGGATGTAACCATAGATTCCCTGCTTCGGGAGAATGAGCAGGGATATGAGAAACTCACCATTACAATGCATTACACCAGCGAAGACATCTCTTATGAAACAACGGAGTATATCTATTTTACAGAGCGATATAATTTTTCGGTTGTTTATGCCATGGATACCCGGGCGGACTGGGCCGACCGGTTTATGCAAAGTGCAGAAACCATTACGCTGAAGAATACGGTAATGATGATGGAAGAAAGAGAAGCAGAAGATGAGGAAACAGTCAGCAGTAACGGATGAGGGATTTTTTACTCTGGAGGATCGGGAGAGAACAATAACCTATCATTTATTTCGCAAATCGGTAAAAAACATAAATGCAAAAATACGACCGGATGGGGAAATCAGGGTTTCCGCCTCTCCGGCCGTTCCGCTTTGTAAAATCGAAGATTTCCTGCGGCTAAATATGCCCTATATTATGCGGGTGCAAAAAAGATATGAAAAAGAAGCATTGTATCAGAATCGCCTTTCCTCCTACTGCTCCGGGGAAACATTTTGCCATCTGGGAAATGTGATTACCCTTGCGCTAGAAGAAGGCTGGACGGAAAATGTTTCGTTACAGGCCTGCACCTTAAAAGTGGTTGTTCGGGATGCCGGGGATTGGAAGCATACAAAGCGTCTGGTAAACGCCTGGCTGCAGAAACAGCAGGAAAACCTGATTTTGGGAATGTGCCGCGAAAAAATCCCCCTGTTCGAAAAATATGGTGTTCATGAGCCGGAAATACGGATAAAGAATCTGCAGTCAAAATGGGGTTCCTGCACTCCTTCCAAAAACCTGCTGGTCTTTAGCGGAAAACTGGCGGAAACCCCATTGAAATGCATTGAATATGTGGTAATACATGAATTGTCCCATTATGTTGAGCAAAATCATTCCCCTGCCTTTTATGGAATTGTGGAAGAATTTATGCCGGACTATCGAATCTGGGATGAAAAATTAAATCATTATCATTAAGAACGGTGTTCCGGCAAAGGATTTGTGTTCCCGTTAAGGGAATTGTGTTTGTTCTTGGAATTGTATTCCGTTAAGGGATTAGCGTTTCGTTCTTGGAATCGTGTTTATATTTCGTAGTCGAAACAGCTTCGTGTCCGGGTAAACGGACGCACTTTCTCATTTGCAACAGTTACATGAGCCGGGTGCACCGCATAGCCCTTAAGCGCTTCTTCGGATTCAAAGGAGGAATCCAGAATCAGGTCGGCATTGGAAGACGCGAGTCCATCGGGGAAAACTTTTATATCCAGGAGTCCCGGAATCTGCCCCTGAAGACCTTCCAAACCTTCTTTGATGCCTGCTTTGATGGCTGTCTTTTCTTCGAAAGATAATTCTTCTTTTAATGTCCAGATGATAATATGTTTTACCATGATATAGTTCCTTTCCTTATTTCAATTTTTGTATTATTTTAAAGGCTAATACTTTGCTATGCAAGTCCGTTGGAGGTAAAAATGAAAATGAAGTCAGAGGGAAAAATGAATATCCATGTGATTTTTACCGGAGGTACCATTGGCAGCAGCGTAAAGGCGGATGGTCGTGTATCCGATGATGAAAGAAGGTATTATCTGCTGGAAAAGTATGAGGAACAATTTCGGATTTCCAAAGAAACGGAAGCGGTTTCTTTCACCTGCCGCGAACCTTATCGCATTTTAAGTGAAAATCTGAGTGCACATCATTGGAATCTTCTTTTTGATACGATTCGGACAATTCAGGAAAATGCAGTTAAAACAGGTGAAAGTGGAGGCATTATCATTACCCATGGGACGGATACCCTTGCTTTTACAGCGGCAATGCTGTCTTTGCAGTTTGCAAAGGCTCCTCTGCCCATGGTGTTGGTTTCGGCTGCTTATGTACTGGATGATCCCAGAACCAACGGTGTGTTGAATTTTCATGGGGCAGTTCGTTTGTTGCAACATTTGGTAAAACTGAGGAGAAGCGGGGAAAATCATTTACGCAATCATGTGCTGGTAAGTTATGCAAATGAGGGATGCCAACCCGTATTTTACTATGGGGATTCTTTGCTGGCCCACCAGACTTTTTCTGCGGATTTGGCATGTGTAAAAGGCGGTATTTTTGGCTGGTTGGAAAGGGATGAAGTGGTGGAAAATTCCATTTCCCCAAAGAATTCTCCGGAAGCGGAGGAAAAGGACGAAGTGGCAGCGTATCTGATGCAAATCCCTTGTGAAAACATGCAGGAAAACACATCATTTTCATTTTATAATAAAATCATCACCCTTCAGGAAGAGTCGCCGGTGCTGTGGCTTCGTCAGCATGTGGGAATGTCGTATCCGGCTGTTTCCCGTACGATAAAGGCGGTGCTTCTGGAGAGTTATCATTCCGGAACGATTTGTATCTCCCGGGAACTGGAGTGTTTTGCAAAAGAAATGCAGAAGAAACAGATTCCGATTTATGTGGTGGGGTATGACGAAGCGGGAGCGGAATATGAAACAATTTCCGCATATAGGCGAATGGGCATCCGGACAATAAAAAACCAGAGCCCCATCTATGTGTATTGTGGACTCTGGCTGTATTATTTTTGTTAAAAAACTGACCTTGCATCAATTTGTTTTATCATTTTGCGCAAAACAATTTTGCATGAACATTAAGTGCAAAATTGTTTTGTTGTTTTTCTGGTATTAAAGATCAAAATATTTGTTAATGCGGGCCAAAAGATCTTTTGGAATGAAGGGTTTCACGATGAAATCGTGGATTCCGAAGGAAGCGGCCTTCATAATGCTGGATTGCTCATTATCCGCAGTTAAGAACACAACCGGGATATCCTGCTTGATGTAGGCATTCTTGCGAATGGCGGTAAGTGTTTCAAAGCCGTCCATATCCGGCATCATAATGTCCAGTAATATCATATCCACCGTATTGGATTCCAGATATTCAATGGCGGCCTGCCCGGATGAAACCATAATAGTCTGATAATCTTCTTTCAAAGCCTTTTCCGCTAATTTTAAGTTTATGATACTGTCATCAACTATCAAAATTTTTTTCATAAAATCTTTTTTCCCCTCTCTGACAATTCCTGCTTCGATTTATTGAAACTGCATAACATAATCTGTGCAAAATATTTTACCATTTTCCAGAAGATTTGTATATTCTCTTTCGGACAGTTCCCCATGAAAATCGATATGGTCGCAACGACCGAACCAGGGTTCAATACACACAAAAGGTGCATTTTTCTTTTCCGGAGACCAGATGGCAAAAAGCGGAGTGTTAAAATAAACCGTAATGTATGCGTTGCCGGCAGGATTCACCAGAGAAACCACATTTGCCTGATTGCCTTCAATCATGTAGGTGCAGCGGTCAAAGAACTCCGGCGTTATAGGTGTGTATCCTTCCTTCAGAGGCAACACCAGGTCTTCGGAAACTGCCAGTCCCGTATCCAGAGTATTTCCATGATGATGAATGGAGGAAACCGGAAGAAAACGATCCGACGGTTGATTAATGGTTCCCTGTTCTTCCCGGAAATATGGCTTCGGTGTTTCATATTTTCCAAAGAATATTTTATAACCTTCCTTATGTTCGCCCGCCGGATTCGGACAAAGAAATGCGGGATGGGCTCCAATGGAAAACGGAAGGGTTTCTTCGGATGGATTCTCTACTTCCCAAAGAACCCGAAGGGTGTTGCCCTGAAGAATATAGCCGATTCGTAAAATGAATTCGTAAGGATATTTTGCCATCGTTTCTTCACTGCTTTTTAATACAAACCAAAGGGTATCACTACTTTGGGAGAGAAGGGTGTGCTCCATGTCCCGGGCGAAACCATGCTGCCCCATAGGATAGTTTTTTCCTTTGCAGGTAAATGTTTTGTCCTTCAGGCTTCCAACGAATGGGAAAAGTACCGGGGAGGTTCTTCCCCAGAACGCAGGGTCGCCGTTCCAAAGATAAGAAACATTGGTTATTTTGGAAACGACGGATTTTAATTCGGCTCCGAAGGAGTCCACTTCAATTTTTAATTGATCATTTTCCAAAGAATAGTTCATGTATTATTCTCTCCAATCGCGGTAACTTAAATATTTTCTGATTCATTTCTCTCGATCATGAGAAACTGCCTTTTATTCTGATTAAAGTCTGTTTTTATCAGGATAAATGACTGCCTTTTTGTGAAATAAATTCTGCCATTATTCTCATTATAACAGATTGCCCCGGATTTTACGATTTCTTTCAGTTGTGCTAGAATAGTGGACGGAAACGGAGGAATACGATGAATAAAGACTTGACACAGGGGAAACCTTCCGGAGTATTATGGTTATTTTGTTTACCTTTATTTGCCAGCGTTATTTTTCAACAACTTTACAACATTGCAGACAGTCTGGTTGCAGGGCGTTGCATCAGTGAAAATGCCTTGGCTGCCGTGGGGAACAGTTATGAAATAACACTGATTTTTATTGCATTTGCATTTGGCTGCAATATGGGGTGTTCCATTGTTGCGGCTCAATATTTTGGTGCAAAACGATTTGAAGAGATGAAATGCGTCATTTATACCACGCTGATTTTTGGCGCAGCATTATGTCTCTGTCTGATGGTTCTTGGATTATCCTGTAGTGAACTGTTGTTAAGACTGATTCATACGCCCCAGGAGTTAATGGCCGATTCTCTTTTGTATCTTCGAATTTATATTCTTGGATTGCCATTCCTGTTTTTTTACAATATTGCTACCGGAATTTTCTCGGCACTGGGAGATTCGAAGACGCCATTTTTCTTCCTGGCTGCTTCATCCACAGCTAATGTTCTGGTAGACATTCTGTTTGTGAAATGTCTTCATATGGGAATCGCGGGTGTTGCCTGGGCTACTTTTCTTTGTCAGGGGATAAGCTGTGTACTGGCCATGATGGTGGTACTTCGTCGTCTGCATAACATGAAGACAGAGAGAAAGGCGATGTTGTTTTCCAAAAAAATGCTTGGCAGAATCATATCCATTGCATTTCCGTCTTTCCTTCAACAGAGTTTTATTTCTGTCGGAAATGTGATTATACAGACAACGATTAATGGCTATGGTCCCGGCATAGTGGCCGGTTATTCTGCGGCGATAAAATTGAACAATATGATTATCAGTGCTCTTACCACTTTGGGCAATGGTGTGTCCAATTTTACCGCACAAAACCTGGGCGCCGGCAAACTGGACCGCGTAAAATCCGGGTTTTTAGCGGCACTGAAAATGGTCTGGTTCATCTGTATTCCTGTGGTTGCAATTTATCTGACCACTTCGAAACTGCTGGTTAATTTCTTTATTAAGGAACCTACGGAACTGGCACTGGAAACGGGGAAACAGTTTTTGACAATCATATCTCCGTTCTACTTTGTGGTTTCCGTTAAATTGGTGGCGGACGGAATCCTTCGTGGCGCAGGAAAAATGAAAGCGTTTATGATTTCCACATTTACGGATTTGCTTTTGCGCGTGATACTTGCCCTTTCTTTTTCCTCTCTGCTGGGTTGTGTGGGAATCTGGTACAGCTGGCCAATCGGCTGGATTATCGGGACGGTTTTGTCGCTTTGTTTTGTTTCCGTTTTCTTGCGTAAAAGGGATAAGAATGATAAGATAAATTTCGAGTAGAAATATGTATTTTTCTGGTTATTTACAGTATTTTATCAAAAGTGGAAAGAGGTATCCATATGAAGAAATTTTTGAATGAATTTAAGGCATTTGCACTAAAGGGAAATGTGATGGACCTTGCAGTTGGTGTAATTATCGGTGCTGCGTTCCAGAATATTGTAACAGCGCTGACTGCGGATTTTATCACGCCGCTGATTGCTGCACTGACGGGAAGCGTAGGAGAAGACGGTGGCATTGAGATTGGTGGAAAATGGGTAATTAACGGCGCAGAATTTCTTTGGGGAGATTTTATTTCTGCCATAATTAATTTTCTCATTATGGCTTTTATCTTGTTCCTTTTAGTGAAAGCCGTCAATAAAATTACCTCTATCGGCAAGAAACCGGCAGCACCTGCCACAAAGACAACCAAGATTTGTCCGTATTGCCGAAGTGAAATTGCAAAAGAGGCATGCAAGTGCCCGCATTGTACATCCGATTTGGAGATGGAGACAGAAGAGAAAAAGGAGGAAAAATAAATGATTTGTCAGAATTGTGGAGTAGAAAATGCGGCAAATACAGGTTATTGTTCGAATTGCAATAATCCAATGCCGCAGGTGCAAAATGGTACAATGCCTGCAGATGGTCAGCAGATGCAGTACAGTAATCCGATAGCAGCAGATAGTGTAACGATGCAGAATCAGCCGACAACATATCAGCAACCGCAAAATAACATGCAATATCAGCAGCCTATGGTAGCTCCGGTTAATGTGAATGTGCAGACGCAGGTAATCCCTCCGGAGTATAAGCCGCTTGGTATGTGGGCTTATTTTGGTTTCGAATTGTTGTTTGCAATTCCGATTGTGGGAGTTATTCTTCTGATTGTTTTTGCCTGTGGCGGTACTTCAAATATCAATTTGAAAAATTTTGCAAGATCCTATTTTTGCGGTTTATTGATAGGTTTGGTCATTACGATTGTTGTTGTGATTATCATGGCAGCTACCGGTGGAATTGCCGTTTTGATGAGTGATTTGAACTTTTAGGCAGGGGCTGAATTTTCATTTGAGACTGAGTTTTTCATTTGAGACTGAGTATTTCATTTGAGGCTGAACTTTTAGGCAGGGACAGTGTTTATTGATTTTAGTTAAAACCGGTTATAATATCAAAAACAGTACATAAGAAAGGAAAACCATCTGAAGGCAGGAAGGTTTTCCTTTTTGTAAAAAGAGAGGAGTTTTTGCAGGACACAAAAAGTTGAATTTTGTGCAAAACAAAGTTTGAGATTATGTAACGGCAAAGTTTGAGATTATGTAATGGCAAAGTTTAAGTTTTTGTAATGAGCAAAGTGAAACATGATGAAAAAAATTGTAATGCTCATTTTCGGTACTTTTTTCTTGATACTGGGAATCGTTGGTATTATCCTTCCGGTTATTCCGCAAATTCCTTTTTTACTGGTTTCCTTCTTTTTCTTTTCCCGGAGTTCGGATCGAATCGGAAGATGGTTTCAAAACAGTACATTTTATCAAAAATATTTGCGTGAAATTGTGGAGAAAAAGCAGGTCAGCAAGAAGCAGGTTCTGATTGCTGTTTTGATGACCTCTGTTTCGTTAGGTATTGCCCTTTGGGTATATATTTCATTTTTTTCATAATGAAAAATTAAGGAAATACATATGAATCATTGGTTGGGACAAATACAAAATATATTTTTTCCGATGCAGCAGATGCTCCTGCTGCTCTTATTTGGTCTTATTCTGATTGGTACCATGAGGGTTTGTTTTCATATCATCCAGGATAATATTCGGACCTTTATGACTATTCTGGGCATTATGATGGAACTGTGGATTCTCTATGCCTTCTTTATGGTTTTCCCTTCGGACAATAGCCGCATTTTGGTTTACTATCGTTATATCAATTATTCTATGCATATTGCATGTTCCTGCATTTGTATGAAGATAGTGTTACTTCTTGGTCATCCGGAGGAAATGAAATCTTCTGTCTGGATATGGAAGATATGTTGTGTTGTCTATACGGCTCTGATTGTGTTTTTCGCCTGCAACGAATGGCATCAGCAGGTATATATGATTGAAACGGTTTCCGGTGAAATCCAGTATCGCAACAATTGGGGATTTTATCTTAGTCTTGCTTTAATGTTTCTGCTGAATTTCGGAACGGGAACCATACTAAGTTTAAAGGTCATTCGGAATCGTCTGTCCCGTAGCACTTTTCTGATTATTGTCTACTGGGTGTATTTTTTTGTTTATGTTTTTCATTTTGATGATATACTGGAGATTTACAACGGCGCATTCCGAACCATATTTTATATATGCTTCCAGTTAGTATTTCTGGGTGCTGCATTTGGCAGCGGGCTTCTGATTACCAATTCCAATTATCAGGAATTGTTCGATAAATCCGGTTTGAAAATGAGTATTCGTGATAAGGACGGTAATTTGCTTTATGGCTCGGAAGGAATGCATTTTTCCAAGTATTCCATTGAGAAACAGATGATTGCCGATTACAAAGAAGGAAAAGCAAGATCCTATCTTTTCGGCAAATCGAAAATATTGTATATGCATAAAATTGTGGGAGGTTATGCTTTCTACGAAGAAAACATAAAAACAGTAAAAAACCTGTTGGATGAAAATGAGGTTGCATTAAACAATACAAAAAAGATTAATGCACTTTTGGCGAAGGAAAGCAATCAGAAGCATCAGGAGGCGAAGGCCCGGGTTGTAAAGGAACTTATGGACGGTCTGGAGGAAATCATCCATGAGAAACTGGAGGGCCTGCAGAAGGATATTGATGAATTAAAAAGAAAAGACGCAAAAGGAATTACCCAGGAAGAACATTTGCATTATATGGCCCACATTATGCTTCGCATGGTTTTTATTAAGCGTCAGTGTATGTTATATTTCGTGGGGCAGCAAAGTGATTATGTGCCTGCGGATGAGTTGACGGTATACATAGATGAGATGGCAGATTTAGGGAAGTATGCAAAAATCAAATGTGCCACTGCCAATAGCATTAAATCGCCGGTGCCCGTCCAAAGCGCCGCTTTATTTTATGATTTCTTTGCAAGAATATTATCGGTAAGTCGTCTTTTGGGTGAAATAGCCATAATAGAAGAATTTAATGAAACTCCTACCCAATTGGAAATGCACCTGATTGCGTCACAAACATTGGCGGAAAAAGTGGAATTTTCAACGAAATTTCAAACGATACTAAATAATCTGGGCGGAAAACTGGAACAAAAAGAACTGGACGATGTCGTGGATATCGCTTTCATTCTGCCGAAAGAAATAAAAACCAATGATTTACCGGACCGGGCAGCCGCATTTCGTGAAATGGGCGAGCCGAAAGGAGGTATGTCATGAGTTATTTTACCGGAAATCCGCAGATTCTGTTTTTTTACAATATACTTTTAATCATTGTGTTTTCCTTCCAATGCATCAATTTATTCGGTGTAATGATTATGCAGTATAATCTTACCGGGAAGAAAATACGCTTTGTGGTGGAAAGTTTTCTTTTTGTTTATCTTTTCCTGCTTGCGGAGATGATTTTTTCTGCTACCCTACATATCTCGTATACACCACAGTGGGAGAGAGTAATTGATATTATTCAGTATAGTTATTGTGCTCTTTTTCTCGGATGCAATGTATGGCTGATTATCTGTTATCGGAGAATGCCGGCATTTGTTCTGATTCTTTGTGATTTTGCTGTTTTGCCATGTATCAGGCACATGCTGAGTGATTTTTATCCCTTTTTAATTCTGATTGTTCTTGTCTATCTGGGCGTTCGTTGTTATGTGCTGGGAATTCATTACAATCGCCGACGCATGAACGGGGTAACCGGATTGTCCATAAAGCAGGCGATTGATAATCTGCCTTCGGGTCTTTTGGTTTATTCCCTGGAGGGAGACATTATTCTGATTAACCGTCAGATGATGGATTTGGTATTTAACTCCATGGGGAAAATGCCGGCAAACGGAACGAAGATTTATTGGTTCTTTGTACGCCGTGTTGCGCAAAAAGGAGATCTGGCCATTAATCTGAACGGCAAGGTGCTGTACGATGAAAAAACGGATCAATACTGGGTATTAAATTATAGCAATACGGAAATTAAGAATAAAAAATATGCCATTATTACAGCTTCCAATGTTACAAAAGAGTGGAAACTGACCAAGGATTTGGAATTGCAAAATATGGAACTGCAAAAACAGGGGGAGGAACTAAAGCATGCCATTCAGGATATGGAGCGGCAGTGCAAAGAGGAAGAGATTGTTCGCTTAAAGGGTATTTTTCACGATGTTTTGGGACATCGGATTGCCTTGATTTTGCGTTCTCTGCAGGAACGGAAGGATTCCGAGGAATTGCTGGAATTCTTTGCGGGAGATATTCAGTTGAATCTGTTTGAAATGAAAAATGAGGACGAATACAAGCAGCAGTTACAGGTTTTAAAAATGACATTTAAGGGAATTGATGTCAATCTGGATATTCGGGGATATTTGCCGAAAGAGAATGATTATGCGAAAATATTTGTTGATATTATCCGGGAAGCTGCAACCAATGCGGTTCGCCATGGATTTGCGAAAAAAATATGGGTGCAGATGCGTACCCGGGAAGATGAATATCTGCTGAAAATTACTAATGACGGGCAGGCACCGTCGCACAATATGACTCCGGGAAACGGACTTCGGGGCATGCAAAAACGACTTAATTATGTGGGTGGACAGCTGATTGTGGACAGAACGCCGCAATTTGCAATTTTGGCAAGTATTCCGAGAGTGCAGGGAAAGACGGAAAGAAAGGAATGAAGGTATGACAAAAATTTTAATTGTGGATGATTTAACTTCCATGCGGGATGCCTTAAAAAATCTTTTTTCAGATGCGTCCGATTATGAAGTTGTGGGAGAGATACCAAGTGCGGATATGGCACTGGACTATTGTGATAAATTTCATCCGGACCTGGTTTTCATGGATGTTTGTACGGAGGGAAATGCTTCCGGCCTGGTTTATACAAAAAATATTCGGGAAAAATATCCGGACATCAGGATTATCGTTATGACAGCGTTTGACGAAATTTCCTATGCACCAAGGGCAAAAGAAGCCGGTGCCAATGCATTTATTTATAAAAGCAACAGCCTGGATTATTTTAAGGAAACAGCGGAGCGTGTTTTGGCAGGAGAAAGTATTTTCCCGGAAACGAAGATGATTCCTTTGCCGCAGGGAGAAGCTCCGTTAACTGACCGGGAACTGGAAATTCTCCGACTGGTATGCAAGAGAATGTCCAATAAGGAAATCGGAGAAGAATTATTTATCAGTGAACGGACGGTGAAATTTCATAAAGAGAACATGCTGGCTAAAACCGGTTTCCCGAAAATCGTGGATTTGGCTTTTTACATGATCAGCAATGGTTGGATTAATCCCTTATATTAAGTCCCTTTTCGGATTTGTGCGTCTGAATGAATAGCAAAATTCATTTTTAGGAACACAAAACCGAAAAGGAGTATATAAAAAACGGTACATCCCGGAAGGATGTGCCGTTTTCAGGTATAGTTTAATATTGTTTTGCTGCAAATGTCAGATTCTCTTATTTGTTTTTATATTTTGCTACTAATGTTTGAATCTTCTCGTTTGGATTCAGGAGTCCGCTGATGGATGCGTCATGATTTAAAGTATCAATCATAAGAGCAATATATTTACTTAAATCGCAACTGATGTACCATTCGCTGGAAAGAAGTTCCGGAGTCTGATAAATCAGATTGGTGGTCAGTACCTTTGTAATGATACCATTTTCATAAGCCTCCTGGAATTTGGCGAGACCGTTCGTAAAAAGACCGAAGGTGCAGAACACAAAAATCCGGTTTGCTTTGCGCGCCTTTAATTCTGTTGCCACTTCAATTACGCTGTCGCCGGAGGAAATCATATCGTCGATGATAATCATGTCTTTTCCTTCTACATCCGTACCCAGGAATTCGTGAGCAACAATAGGATTGCGTCCATTTACCACCTGGGTGTAATCCCGGCGTTTGTAGAACATACCCATATCCAAACCAAGAACATTGGCAATATAAATGGCACGTCCCATACCACCTTCATCAGGACTGATTACCATCATATGTTTGGAGTCAATCTGCAGATCATCAATGTTGGAAAGCAGACCTTTAATGAACTGGTAGGAAGGCTGAACCGTTTCAAATCCGTTTAACGGGATAGCGTTTTGTACCCGGGGATCGTGTGCATCAAATGTGATAATGTTGTCAACGCCCATGGCAACCAGTTCCTGGAGTGCCATTGCACAGTCCAGAGATTCTCTTGCGCTGCGCTTGTGCTGGCGGCTCTCATAAAGGAATGGCATAATCACCGTAATTCTTCTTGCTTTTCCACCAACGGCAGCAATAATTCGTTTTAAATCCTGGTAGTGATCGTCCGGTGACATATGATTCTCTTTTCCGAATAGAGAATAGGTGAGGCTGTAGTTGCCTACATCCACTAAAATGTAAAGATCGGTACCACGTACGGATTCCAGAATAACGCCCTTGGCTTCTCCGGAGCCAAACCGCGGTACTTTTGCATCCAGAATATAATTATCTCTTTTGTATCCGGCAAAGGAAAGGGTATCGGTGTGTTTGTTTTCCCGTTCTGTTCTCCAATCTACCAGATATTGGTTTACTTTTTCCCCCAGATGACGGCATCCCTCCAACGGAATGATGCCAAGTGTTCCTACCGGAATCGTTTCCAAGTTACGCCCTTCTTCATTCGTTCGTGACATACAAAGTAATCCTCTCTTTCTGTCTTTGACCTGTATTTGAAAATGCAATATATTTTACTCTGAAAATGCCTCCTGTATGGGTGAGCAACATCAAAATAGTATTGCATAACAAATTCCAAAAATAACATACAACAAAATAGTATAATTGCAAATGGCTTAAATCAACAAAATATATATAAAGAATGCAGTTTCCATGATAATTCTTACCAATGTCAGGTTTCCTGCATCCGAAGCAGACGAATATCCTTCCCTTCCCTGCGTATCAGTTCAAAATTTTCTGCAGTTCTGGAAAAAATCCGGTCAGAATATTTTGTTCGAAGTTCTTCCAGTTTCAGATTAGTGGATATAATAATAGATTTCCGGCATAGAATCCGGTCGTTCAATATGGAGAAAAACTGGGTTTTGGTAAAATCGTTGATTAATTCGGAACCAAGATCATCAATGATTAACAGATCACAGCTTTTTAATGATTCCATAAAATCCAACAAGTGCTCTTTTTCTTCAAATGTATATACGGACAACAACTGGAACAGTTGTACCGCACTGTAGTAGATGACCGTTGCACCCCGATCCAGAAGTTCCTTTGCCACGCATCCGGATAGGAAGGATTTGCTGGTCCCGGTAGTTCCATAGAATAGAAGATTGTGGTAGTCGCTGTAAAAATTATGAATAAAACTGTGGCAGACCTCCAATGCGTGTTGGAAACTTTCGATATCGGATTCATCGTAATATTCCATGGAAAGGTTGTTAAAATTATTCTGCTGCAGAAATTCATTTATGTGCGAATTTTCGTATAAAAACTCCACCTCAAGTTTTTTGTAGCAAACACATTTTTCATCGTCAATAAAACCTGTATCACGACAGAGTGGGCAGGTATATGTCATTTCCAGATAATCGGCCGGATATCCTGCATTTGTAAGAATGCGGTTCTTTTTCTGATGCAGATCGAAAATCTCACTACGCATGGCGGAGAGAATGTCCTGATTTCCTATCCGGGAATCCCCTGAAAATTCTGTTGCAGAAGATGTCGAAGCATCGGAAAACTCCATATCTTCCGTCATATGTCCATTTTTGCCTGCGGCCATAACCGCCTTTGCCTGTGCACCTTTTCCGGCAGCAATCAAATCCCTGGCATAGCGCATACAGGTGGAAATAATCTCATCATTAACAAACTTGTATTCCGGCAATTTGGAAAAAATTTCTTCCTTGCGTTTTTCCAATCGGAAAGCATTCTCGGTTCTTCGATCATTATAAACTTTATTAATCTTGTTATACTGTTGCGGAGAAACTGCCATGGAAATCCTCTTTCAATAAAGTCAATGGTATGTGCCTCTAAACTGACTTTTTCTTCTTCATTTTCCGTGTAACCATCGCTTCGATGGCATCAAAATCATAATCGTGCTGTTCTATATCACAGAAAGAGCCGGCAGGAATATTCTTACCGGTATTACGGCCTGTATTGGCGGAAGGGGATTTTGCATTCGCTTTTGCAATTGCTTTTGCCTCCGCGCGGGCCGCTTTATTATTTTCAAATTTGCGGTCAAGAGCGGCAATGTCTTCCTTGGTACGAACATTATTTTCATACCAGTTGGATAAAATAGCATCGGTATATTCAAAACGATGATGGTCCGTAGCCAGAACACAGCGACCACAGGCATCTTCTATGATTCCCAGCGGGAAATTGTAGGTTATCGTCCAACGCCGTATAAAGGATAATTCCAATTCCGTAGGAATGCCGGATTTTCCAAGATAAGCCATAATGGCGTAAGAACTGCGTTGTTCCTTCTTAATCTGCGACTTGGCCTGTTTAACATTTTCGATACCGCTTTCGTACCAGCCATAAGCCACCTGTTCGATGTAAGACATGGATTTTTTACCTAATTCTATACAGTATTGCAGAAGAAAATCAATCAAATCAAAATGGAATGCAAGACGGTCATATATAAACAGGAGTGATTTGATTTCATCCGGGGAAAGCGCCCGGGCAAAATATTGTTCTGCTACCATAATCAACATCTTAGTATTCGGATCGTTACTGATTTTTTGAATATCGGAAATGCTGTAAGATGCTTTTTCTTTTTCGTAATCCATGGTCATTGTCATCATCTTTGTTACTTTTCCCTCGCTGGTACCAACGGAAACAAAATTTGCCGGTGTCACCGGTAAAGCAGAGCCGGCAACTGTTACAGGCGAAATGCAGTCAGCCGGTGTCGCCGGTAAAGCGGAGCCGGCAGCTGTTACAGGCGAAATGCAGTCAGCCGGTGTCGCCGGTAAAGCGGAGCCGGTAGCTGTTACAGATGAGATGCATTCAGCCGGTGAATTAGCAGAATCAGAACCGGTTGTTATGGATTGACCGGCAGGAACTGCGAATGAAGTCTCCGGATTTTGCACCGGCGGGTTGTCGAGGAAGTGAATCCCGGTCAGATTATGAACCTTATCATAGTCCAGTTCCATAATCTGAAGACGTTCCCAGTACTGGAGACAACGTAGAACTTCTTTTTCGGTTTGATTGAACCGATCAGCAATCTCCGTAATATCCGTCGGAAGATTTGCACTTACCATGCGAAGAATGTACAGATATATTTTAATCTGCGCATCATTGGCATCTTTCATATAATGATCAATAAAATCGTTAGATAAAATCGTCACACCGCGATTCCCATTAAATGAAATATTCAAAGGTATCATTTTATTCACCCACAAGAAACTTTTTAGCAAGAAAAAGTATATCATAGGACAAGAAAAAAGCAACCTTGTAAACTGCTGCGAACCCAGTAAAATCAAGGGTTTTGAGAAAATGTGGATAATGTGAATTGTGTGGAAATCCTATCGACATAATTTGCCGAAAAATGTCGAAAATTATGTTTTGCCCTATACTTATCGGCTTTTGACAGGGTTAGAAAAAATGTTGTTATGTAAACAAAATATCCACATCTTTTGGTTAATAAATTTTGACCAAAAAATGTGGATAATGTAGATAATTATTTTCCAAGAAGTTTTTCGCCGATTTTTACTATATCTCCGGCACCCATAGTTATCAACAAATCATCCTTTTCACAATTTTCCAAAAGAAAATTTTCGATTTCATCAAAAGTTGGGAAATAATGAACATCTGTTCCTGCATCCAACATCTTTTTCTCCAAATCCCGGGAGGTGATTCCGATGGTATTTTTCTCTCGGGCCGCATATATATCGGAAAGGACCACCACATCCGCAAGGGAAAGTGCTTTTGCAAAATCGTCAAGAAAGGCCCGGGTTCTTGTGTAAGTGTGAGGCTGAAAGACGCACAGAAGGCGCTTGTGTGGGTATTTCTGTGCCGCTGTCAGCGTTGCGGTTATTTCCGTAGGATGGTGCGCATAATCATCAATGATGGTGACACCTCCGATTTTTCCTTTGTATTCAAAGCGGCGGTCGGTTCCCCGGAAATTGGAAAGCCCGTGAATCGCATTTTCCATATCCAGTCCCAGTTGGTGTGCCAGCGCCAGTGCCGCAACGGAATTCAGAACATTGTGTCGGCCTACCACTTGAAGATGAACCGGGTATTTCACTATGTCGCTTTCATTTTCCCGGCAACATAAGGTGTACTGTCCGAAACCATTTTCATCAAAGGTAATGTTTTCCGGATAATAATCGGATTCCCCGGAACAACCATAGGTGACCACTTTTGCGGAAATGTCTTTGGTAATTTCCTCATAATCCGGGATTTCCTTATGAATAATCAGAGTGCCGTCTGCCGGCAACAGTGCGGCAAAGCGATGAAAAGAATCCCGAATCGCTGCAAGATCCGGGAAAAAATCCATATGATCTTCTTCAATATTCAGAATGAGACTGATTTTCGGGAAAAATTCCAGATAACTGTTGGTATATTCGCAGGCCTCCGTAACAAAATATTCGGAATGGCCGATACGCAGATTTCCACCGATGGTCTTAAGGATACCGCCAATGGATAAGGTTGGGTCCTTTTCTGCGTGTAAAAGGATTTCGGATACCATAGAGGTTGTAGTGGTTTTCCCATGAGTGCCGCTGACGGCAATCGGTACCGCATAGTTGCGCATTAACTGCCCCAGCAGTTGCGCCCGGGACAGCATAGGAAGATTTTTCTCACGGGCCCGGGAAAATTCCGGATTTTCCGGGTGGATGGCAGCTGTATAGACGACAAGATCAATGTCGTCCGTAATGTTGGAAGCGCGTTGCCCGTAAGCAATCTTCGCTCCAAGACTTTCTAAGTGTATGGTAAGGGGGGATTCTTTGCTGTCGGAGCCGCTGACGGTAAAACCGCGGGAAAGCAGTATTTCCGCCAGCCCGCTCATGCTGATTCCGCCAATCCCGATAAAATGCACATGTACAGGCGTGTCAAAATTAATCTGATACATAGAATTCTCCTTTATATTATCCGATTGATATTTTTAATTTGAAAAACCGCTTTGCAGCCATTCAAAGCAGGTTTGTTGCACAGGCCTGCATCTCTGGATTTAACCGGTCTGTCGCGCAGGCTTTGCAGCCCTGGTTCAAAACCGGTCTGTCGCGCA
>JBJEMA010000073.1:0-13023 GCA_051879435.1 Lachnospiraceae bacterium | reverse complement strand
GTCATGAATTAAAGGTTCTTGAGGATATTGAACTAAAGGCCGGAACAGGTGACTTTATTTCTATTGTAGGTGCAAGCGGATGTGGAAAGAGTACGCTTCTTCGTATTCTTGCAGGACTGGAAACTGCAACTAAGGGAGAAGTTAAGGTTGATGGAAAAGAGGTTATAAAACCAACTGTTAAGACCGGAATGATATTTCAGGAGGCAAGGTTATTCCCATGGTTAAGTGTTGAAAAAAATATTGAATTTGGTATTCACGAGAAACTTACCAAGGAAGAAAAAGCCAAACGGATTAGTGAAATGATTGACCTGATAGGACTTAAGGGGTTTGAAAAAGCACTTCCAAAACAATTGTCCGGGGGAATGCAGCAGAGGGTAAATATTGCAAGGGCACTGATCAATAAACCGGGTATTCTGCTGTTAGATGAACCGTTTGGAGCTTTGGATGCATTAACCAGAATTAACATGCAAAATGAGATGCTTAATATTTGGGAAAAGGAAAAAACAACAATGGTTTTAATTACTCATGATATTGATGAAGCCATTTTTCTAAGTGACACTATTATTGTTCTATCAAGCAAGCCCGGTATTATCAGCAAACGTATTAATGTGAAGATGTCGAGACCAAGAGATCGTAATAGTGAAGCATTCACCAGTATCAGAAAAGCAATATATAGAGAATTCTTTGAGAATAGCTCTATTGATATTGAATATTACTTATAGGAGGAGACAAAATGAAGAAAGGAATTATTAGTACAATTTTAATGACAGCACTATTATTTGGGGTTGTAGCTTGTGGAAAGAACGATACACAAGCCACAGTTAATACTGAAAATGGTGTGAATGGAACAGAGGATGTTACAGAAAGCCCGGTGTCAGATACGGCGGAGACAGAAGCGGTCAGTCAGGATTTGACAGTCAGAATTGCATACAACGGAGGAATCTATTCCATTACTGACGTTGGTTTTAATTCTGCATTTTTTACAGGACATCTTGAGGAAGAGCTGGATAAGATAGGAGTCGATTTTGAAATATTAAATTTTGAAAATGGAGCGGCTGTAAACGAAGCTCTATTGGCAAATCAAATTGATATTGTTAACAGTATGGGTGATCAGCCGCTTGTTCTGGCAATCGCAAATGGTATCGATGTAGCAGGACTTGGAGTTCTCAGCTCTTCGGGAGCAAATATGGGAATCGTTGTTGCACCGAATTCCGAAATTACCAGTATCGAACAACTGGCAGGAAAAAGAATTGCCTGCTCAATCGGATCAACAGGCCATAAATATGTAATTAACATTTTGAGTGAAGCAGGACTTACCCAGGATGATGTAGAACTTATTAACTTATCCGATGAGACTTCACAGATTGCCGCTCTGTCCAGAGGAGAAATTGATGCAGCGGTAATGATTTCAAATCTTAATAATGCAGAAGAAGATGGAATTGGAACAGTACTTGAAACACCGGATGTTCCAAGCTATATCTTTATCGAATCTACCGGAAGCTTTGTTGCTGAACACGCAGATGTTGTTCAGGTATATGTTGACTCGATTAAATGGGGAGAGGAATGGTACCAGAATAACCAGGAGGAATACTATGAGTTAGCCGGAGATTATTGGGACTTAGAGGTGGAGGAAGTAAAAGGATACTTTGGCGAAGGAGGTACGTTTGATGCCAATATGCCGGAAAATATTGCTTCCTATTTGAAAAATACGGCTGATTTTCTTTTGTCGCAGGATATCATTAGTGAAACATTAACTGAGGAAGAGATTTCAAGCCATTTGTACAATTTCTTTGAATAAAGAGAAGGAGAAAACATGAGACCATATTATTTAGACAAGTATCCTAATGTTTTTAAACCTCTTAAGGTCAAAAACTCGAAAACTCCATTTAAGAATCGGGTAATGTGTTCGCCCAATGGAATTCCGTGGTATTTTGGATTTAATGGAAGAGACCAACTCAATGAATACGGAATCGATTATTTTGCAGAGCTGGCAAGAGGAGGTACTGCAGCAGTTAATCTTCTGCTATTCTTTTCCAATGATGAGAATGCGTTATATGCACCGGTACTTGCCAATGGAAATCATCAGAGAATGCATATGATGCAGCGGGCTGTACATGCTTATGGTGCGAAGAGTTTTGTAGAACTTTGCCATGCCGGAAGATGTGCTGTAGGTATGGGGATGCAAGATGATCCAATATTAGCGTCAACAAGTGGTGTATATCAGGGCAATACGATCAAAGGTATGGATGAAGCTGATATGCAAAAAGTAATAGATCAGCATGTAAGAATATCTCTGGATGCAAAACGATCCGGCTTTGACGGAATTCAGTTGCATTTTGCTCATGGCTGGCTTGCACATGACTTCCTGTCACCACTTAGCAATAAGAGAACAGATGAATATGGTGGATCTGTGGAAAACAGGGTTCGTTTCCCTCTCCGAATTGTGAAGGCGATTCGTGAGGCAGTTGGTGATGATATGATTATTGAGCTTCGACTGGACGGATGGGATGGAATTGAAGGAGGAATCACTCCGGAGGACGCTGCACAGCAGATTTTACTTTTCCAGGATTATATTGATATGGCACATTTGTCTTGCGGAACAAGACTTGACAATCGTACAAGAGCGATGATGATTCCAACTTATATGATTGAAAGGCAGCACAATGTATGGACCAGCGAAATTGTCAAAAATACACCTGGAATCAATATTCCGATTGGGGTCGTTGGATATATTTCCACGGCAGAAGAATGTGAAGATATTCTGGCATCGGGAAAGGCAGATTATGTGTTGCTTGCAAGATCGTTTACTGCGGATCCTGATTGGTTACAGAAATCCAAAGAAGGAAGAGAAGAAGATATTCGCCCGTGTATTCATTGTAATTACTGTATTGACCATGGAAGACGTAAGGCGTTGTTTAAGGACAATGAATTGGCTTTGGTGGAAAAGCCAAAGAATGACTCCGGTTGCGCAGTAAATCCATTTGCATGTCAGGGAATCAGCAGAAAATTTCTTCCGGCTCCGACAAGAAAGAAAAAGGTTGCGGTAGTAGGAGGCGGTGTGGCAGGATGTACAGCAGCTCTTGCTGCGGCTGATCATGGACATTCCGTTACTTTGTATGAAGGTTCACAGAATCTTGGCGGACAAATCAGGCTGACGGATGAAGTCCCATTTAAGGCAGATCTTAAGGCTTATCATGAATATTTGGAATGCCAGGTGAAAAAGCATCCCAATATTGATTTGAAGCTGGGTGTACATGCAACGCCGGAACTGATTTCTGAAAGTGATGTGGATACTGCGGTTATTGCAATCGGTGCGAAACAAAGAAAATCAGATATTCCGGGTTCCTCAAAGGCAATTCCTGCAATGGGAGCTTTTCATCATCCGGAAAAATACGGTGATAATGTAGTTATCATCGGAGGTGGACATGTTGGTGTTGAATTGGCAATTTACATTTCAGATGGAAAAAGAAAAATCACAGTAATTGAACAGTCTGAATATATACTTCCAACCGCTGAACTTTCCGTTCGTGTGTCTTTATTAAATGAGGCAAAGAAGCAGAACATAGTTTTGCTTGAAAGTACCAAAGCGGTTCGTATTGAGGAAAATGGTGTGGTGGTAAAGACCGCATCCGGAGAGGAGAAAACATTACCTTCGGATACAACCGTGCTTGCAATTGGTACAGAAGCACTGGTTGAGGAAAGAGAACAATTCCGGTATGTAGCAACAGATGTAATATATGCCGGTGATGTAATTGATGATGGCCTTTTAGATTTGCCGCATGCGGCTGAAACCGGATTTAATGCAGGATTTTCAATTTAAATTCCAAAACAGGTTAAGAGGTGATGGAGTTCTTTCACCTCTTTTTGTATGTCGTATATTGATAGTTAGTGGCTATAACAGGTTATAATTATTAAATATTATTTAAAATTCTTTATAAATGGTAAGATTTGTAAGGAAAAGAAAAGTAGAATGAAGTTTTCTCTTTTTATTTAGCCAGAATACGACAGGAGGAATCCTGAATATGGGATTTAATACTGATTTACTGCATACAGGAGTAATCAAAGAAGAAAAGGGTGCAACGTTACCTCCTATTTATCAAAATACTGCTTTTGAACAGAAAAGTGCCAGTGATTTGGAGGGAATATTTGAGAATAGGAAACCAGGGTTTTGTTATACAAGGGTTGGTAATCCAACGATCTCTGCATTTGAAGACAGAATAACAAAACTTGAGGGAGGCGTTGCATCTGTTGCATGTGCTTCCGGCATGGCAGCAATTACTAATGCAGTTCTAAATATTTTAAGAAGTGGCGATGAAATTGTTTCAAGTGCCAGTTTATATGGAGGCTCCATTGATCTGTTCCGTGATTTGGAAGCTTTTGGAATAACCACAAAGTATGTGAAAAATAATGATTGGGAGACAATCGAACAGTCATTTACCGATAAAACGAAATTAGTTTTTGCTGAGACGATTGGTAATCCGTGCCTGGATGTAACGGATATTAAGAAGTTATCTGAAATAGCACATCGGCACCAGGTGCCGCTTGTAATTGATAATACTACGGCAACACCGTATTTATTACGGGCAATAGAGCATGGCGCAGATATCGTCGTGAATTCGTCTTCTAAATATATCAACGGAAGTAGCAATTCAATCAGTGGGATACTTACGGACAGCGGGAAGTTTAAATGGAATTTTGAAAGGTATCCCGGTCTTGCAGAGTACAAAAAATACGGACCAATGTGTTATATTGCAAAACTACGAAATGGACTGTTTCGGAACATGGGAGCCTGCATAGCACCAATGGTGGCATATCAGAATATCATTGGTTTGGAAACATTGGGACTTCGAATGGAAAGAGCCTGTTACAATGCAAAGCGGCTTGCCGAATGGATACAGGAAAAATATCCGCAAATTTTTGTTAATTATCCGGGGCTTAAGAGCAGCCCGTGGCACGAGATTGCAAAGGAAGAACTGCAGAATGGATTTGGAGCAATTCTGACACTCAGGATTGGCACAAAAGAAAAAGCGTTTCGGTTCATTGACAGTCTGAGCCTGGCTCTCAGATTATCCAATATCGGAGATACCAAGACACTGGTGATTCATCCGGCATCGACAATCAGCCTGCACAGCAATGACAGCGAAAAAGAAAATGCCGGTGTTTATGATGATCTGGTAAGAGTAAGTGTTGGTATTGAGGATATTGAAGACATCATAGAGGATTTTGATAAGGCATTAGAGCAGATCAATCAGATTTAAGAAAAGGAGTGAATGGAATGGCAGAAACAATTAATTATGCAGAACTGAAAAAAGGCGGTTTCATGAAACAGAAACAGAAAGGATATGGATCATTAAGACTTCAGGTAGTTGGTGGAAATCTTACTGCAGAAAATATCAGAACTGTATCTGAGGTGGCCGAAAAGTACGGAAGAGGATATGTTCATATGACTTCCCGGCAGGGGATTGAAATTCCTTTTATCAAGGTTGAACAATTGGCGGAAGTAAAGGAAGCACTTGCAAAGGGAGGCGTAAAAACAGGAGTATGCGGTCCGAGAGTCAGAACGGTAACGGCGTGTCAGGGATCCGAGATATGTCCCAGCGGTTGTATTGATACATATACTCTTGCAAAGGAACTGGATGAAAGATATTTCGGAAGAGAACTTCCTCATAAATTTAAGTTCGGAGTAACCGGATGCCAGAATAACTGCCTGAAGGCAGAAGAAAATGATGTTGGAATTAAAGGCGGCATGGAGGTCATTTATAAAGAAGATGCATGCATTGGATGCGGCGTATGTGTAAAGGCCTGCAGACAGGGAGCGCTTTCCATGGTTGACGGAAAGATTGTATTGGATGAGGCAAAGTGTAATAAATGTGCAAGATGTGTCAAGAGTTGTCCGACAGAAGCATGGGAGGGAACACCCGGCTATATCGTATCCTTCGGTGGTACATTCGGAAATTTTGTGTATAAAGGAGAAGAACTGGTTCCGATTATTAAGGATAAGGATACCTTATTCAGAGTTACCGATGCAGCGATTGAATATTTTGAAGAAAATGCAAAACCAAGCGAACGTTTCAGAAAAACGCTCGAAAGACTTGGGGAAGAAGGACTAAAGGAAAAGGTCACTGCTGCGTATAACGGGCAGTAAGAAACGGAGGAAAAATGGCAGAAATAGATATTAAATACGATGATTTTGTTGATATAACAGATAAGGTTTGCCCACTTACATTTGTAAAAGCCAAGGTTGCTATTGAGGAAATTGATGATGGTGAGGTATTGGCAGTTAGAATGAATGATGGCGAGCCGGTGCAGAATGTTCCGAGAAGTTTTAAGGAGGATGGACATCAGATTCTTAAACTGTATGATAATGAAGACGGAACTTATACATTACTTGTGAGGAAGGTGGAGGAATAATGGCAATTCGAGTATCGAAAGAGGATTTTGAAGAAAAAGTAATAAAGAATGCTTTACCCGTGGTGGTAGATTTCTATTCGGATTCCTGTGTTGCCTGCAAGCGGTTGGTCCCGGTACTTGGTGACCTGGAAGACAACTATGAAGGAAAGTTAGAGGTCGTAAAAGTCAATTCAAATTTCGATCAGGATTTGGCCGCGGAATATAAGGTTAAGTCGAACCCGACAATTTTACTGTTTAAGGAAGGTCAGGCAATTGCCAGAAAAAGTGGTGCTTTATCTTATACGGATTTAGAGGAATGGATTTTACAGAACATAAAATGAAAGAAAGAAGAGGATAAAAAAATGACGATTACAGTTGCTGGTGAGAAAAAAGAATACAAAGACGGATTAACACTTCCGGAGCTGATTGATGCGGAAAAGGTAGAAACACCCCAATATGTCACAGTATCGATTAATGATGAATTTGTACCGACAGAAGCAAAAGAAACGACTGTACTGAAGGATGGCGATAATGTAGAGTTTCTTTACTTCATGGGAGGTGGATGCTAATGGCAATGACAGATGAGCAGATTGAACGGTATTCCAGACATATTATTTTAAAAGAAGTTGGCGCAAAGGGCCAGAGAAAACTCTTAAACGGAAGTGTTCTGATAATTGGTGCCGGAGGCCTTGGGGCTCCTGCGGCACTGTATCTTGCGGCAGCAGGCGTGGGGCATATCGGAATCGTAGATGCAGATGATGTGGATTTGTCAAACCTTCAGAGGCAGGTGATTCACGCAACGGCAGATATTGGAAAAGCAAAAGTGAAATCTGCGAAGGAAAGCATGGAAGCAATTAATCCGGATGTAAAGGTTTCAACTTACAGGATGTTTGTCGACTCTACGAATGTGCGCGAGTTGATTCGTGAGTACGATTTTATCATTGACGGTACGGATAATTTTCCGGCGAAATTCCTGATTAACGATGCCTGTGTTTTGGAAAAGAAACCATTTTCCCATGCGGGAATTATCCGGTTCCAGGGACAACTCATGACATATGTGCCGGGAGAGGGTCCTTGTTACCGCTGTGTATTTAAAAATCCGCCGCCAAAGGACGCAGTCCCAACCTGCAAGCAGGCAGGCGTAATAGGAGCTATGGCCGGAACAATCGGTACGCTGCAGGCAATGGAGGCCATCAAATATCTGATTGGAAAAGGCGAATTGTTAACAGGCAAACTTTTGACCTATGATGCCCTCAAAATGGAATTCAGAAAAATTAATCTTAAGAAGGATTGTAAATGTGCGGTATGTGGAGATAATCCGACCATTTTGGAACCAATCGATTACGAACAGGTAATTTGTGAAGAAACAGCCGGACGGTTTGAGACAAGAGACGAACAGAATAAAGGATAAAACAATGAGCATTATTCGAATGGATAGTAAAGCGTATGATGAAATCGTAAAGTACGCAAAAGAGCATCTGCCGGAAGAATCCTGTGGACTTATCGCAGGCAAAATTGACGGAAACGATAAAGTAATCAAAAAAGTATATTTTCTTGAAAATATTGATCATGCAGAGGATCATTTTTCAATGAATCCGAAGGAACAGTTGGCAGCAATAAAGGATATGAGGGAGAATGGCTATCAGGCACTTGGCAACTGGCACTCCCACCCATCATCACCATCCAGACCATCTGTAGAGGACATAAGGCTTGCGTATGATAAGAATGCAAGTTATATGATTTTATCATTTTTAACAGAAGCGCCTATTATCAATTCTTTTCATATTGAAAACGGAAAATATGAAAAGGAAGATCTTAGGATATTTAATGAAGAATACTATTTTTGATTTGATGGTTCCTGTTACTTCTTGGTGACAGGAATTGTTATTTCATGTAAATATGGAATGATATGTCAGGTAAATTTTGGAAGAGAAATTTGGAAGAGAAATCCGGAAGAGAAATTTGGAAGAGAAATCCGGAAGAAAATGTGGAAGAGAATTTTTTCGTAGGAAGGAGTAATCAGTTTATTGAAAACAAAAGAACTTACCACATGTGCACTGTTTAGTGCGCTCATCATTATTGGCGCATTTATTAAAATTGATATTCCTTTACCGCTTTATACAATGCATTTTACGTTACAATGGTTTTTTGTAATTATGGCAGGGCTTGTATTGGGAGAAAAATTAGGGACTCTGAGTGTAGTGGTTTATGTGGCGCTGGGGCTTGCAGGATTACCGATTTTTGCTGCCGGAGGAGGCCCCGCATATGTACTCAGACCGGGGTTTGGTTTTTTACTTGGATTTATTCCGGCAGTGTATCTCATTGGTCGAATTGCGAATAAAACCGGGAGACAAGGATTTATCACCATGCTGGTGGCATCGACAGTAGGTATGGTAGTATATTATAGTATTGGAGCGATTTATTTTTTCCTGATAAAAAATTTTTATGTGGCAGAACCGGTTTCCCTTACCGTTGTTATTGTTCAGTACTGTCTGATTACGGTTTTTCCGGATTTCCTTCTATGCATTTTGGCAAGTCTGATTTGTAAGAGAATAAGGTCGCTCATGAATCAAAGGAGTTAATATGGCTTATTTTCCATTATTTGTTGATTTGGCGGACAAAGACTGCCTGGTTGCGGGTGGTGGCAAAGTTGCGACCAGAAAGGTAAGAATGCTGCTTGATTTTGAAGCCAGAGTATTTGTGGTTGCAAAAGAGATCTGCAAAGAATTGAAGGATTTATCACGGAATAATGATTTCCTGTATATTGAGGAGCGGGCATTTGCGGATCAGGATATTTTGGATAAGACATTAGTTATAGCGGCTACGGATGATGTGGAGGTAAATAATCACATTTCCCGGCTTTGTAAGAAAATGCGGGTTCCCGTGAATGTAGCAGATCAGATTGAGGAGAGTTCCTTTATTTTGTCGTCTTATCTTAAGCAGCAAAATGTAGTTGCTGCATTTTCAAGTGGTGGATATTCCCCGGTTCTGACACAATATCTGAAAAATGAGTCGAAAGCGTACCTTACAAAAGAGATTGGTGAAATAAATGAATGTCTGGGGAAAAACCGAAAAAGAATTCAGATGATTTTTCCGGCAGAGGAGCAACGCAAAGAGGTATTTCGCAGTATTCTGATGCATGCACTTTCTAATGCATGTATTCCAACAGATAAGGAGATAGAGGAGATTATTTCTCTTATAAAATCAAAATATGAAATATAAAGTCGGAACAAGAGGCTCTAAACTGGCATTAGCCCAAACCTATATAGTGATTGATCAATTAAAGAAAAAATATCCGGAAGATGATTTCGAGATTGTAATAATAAAAACCACAGGCGACAGGAATATGAATACTGCAATAGACACAATTGGCTCAAAAGGTGTTTTTGTTGATGAAATTGAAAAGGCTCTTCTGGAAGGAAAGATTCATCTGGCGGTACATTCCATGAAAGATATGCCCGCAGAATTGGAACAGGGTCTTGTATTTTCCAAGGCTGTTAAGAGAGCAGATGCAAGAGATGTATTAATCAGCAGAGAAGCGAAGACGCTCGATGAGTTAAGAGAAGGGGCAATCATAGGAACCGGAAGTAAGCGCAGGGCATTTCAACTCAAACGGATGCGTCCTGATATTGAAATCGTTGATATCAGGGGCAATATTGATACAAGAATCAAAAAACTACAGGAACCAATGCCGGATGGAAGATACATGGATGGATTGATTTTAGCCGCAGCCGGTCTTCACAGACTCAAACTTGAAGATAAAATCACCCAGTATTTTAGTCCGCAGGAAATGATTCCGGCACCATGTCAGGGTGTATTAGCAATAGAAATGACAGAGGGAAACGAAGAACTTTTGCAGAAGATTAATGCGATTTCAGATGATGATACGCAAAGGGCGGTAACAGCAGAGCGTAATTTCTTAAAAAAGACAGGAGGCGACTGTCATTTACCAATAGGTGCGTATCTTGATACGACCAGCAATATCTTTTATTCATTGTTCGGCAACGAAGACGGAAGTATTTTAGAAATAAAGAGTGAAAAATATGAGTAGAGTTGTTTTGGTAGGAGCAGGTCCCGGAGATGTGGACCTGCTTACATTAAAAGGGAAAGAATACATAAATAAAGCTGACTGTATTGTATATGACCGATTGGCATCGAAAGATATTCTGAATTATGCGAAATCTGATTGTGAATTTATTTTTGTCGGGAAAGAAAATCATAAACATGTCATGAAGCAGGAGGATATTAATCGCCTGCTCCTGCAAAAATCGTTGCAGCATAATCTGGTCGTACGCTTGAAGGGCGGAGATCCGTATATTTTTGGAAGAGGTGGGGAAGAGGCTCTTTTTCTGAAGGAACAGGGGGTGAATGTTGAAATTGTTCCCGGGGTAACCTCTGTCAGTTCCGTGTTAGCATATGCCGGAATTCCCATTACACATAGGGATTATGCCAAAGGTTTTCAGGTTATTACAGCCCACAGCAAAAAAGATGAACCCAGTGAGATTGATTATTCCCAGTTATCAGATACACAGGTGACATTGGTATTTCTTATGGGGCTGGCACATGTGGGGCAGATTGCAGAGGGGTTGATTTTGGCAGGAAGAGATCCTTCCACACCGGTGGCAGTTATTTCCAACGGAACGACCGCATATCAGAAGAAATGTATCGGTACATTAGAAAATATATCCGAACTGGTGGAGCGTGCCGGATTACTTTCGCCGGCAATTATTGTAGTAGGTAATGTTGTTCGGCTGGCATCCCGGCTGTGTTTTTTTGAAAATCAACCATTGTTTGGAAAGACGGTGCTGGTTCCATATATTGAAAACTGCAGTTATCAATATGGCACGGGAGAGATTTCCTATGCAGAGAACAGACTGGTGACCTTGCTCAGAGATCAAGGCGCAAAAACCGTTGAGGTAAAGGTAGGAAAGATTATACCAAGGGAAGTAAGTCTCACCGGAGAGTATCTTGCTCAACAAAACTGGATCATATTCACCGGTTCCAACGGCGTATATTCCTTTATGTATAATCTGGAAAAATGCGGGCTTGATGTGAGAAGCATTGCGAATGCATCAATTGCTGTAGTTGGCAGGAAAACAGCTGAGGTATTGAAGAAATTTGTAATAAAGGCTGATTATATTTCGAAAGGACAGACAGCTTCTTCATTAGCGGAAGAAATAGAACCGCTTATTTGCAAGGACGATAGGGTATTACATGTCTGTGCGGGAACAGGCAGCCATGATTTGGAAGTACGCCTGTCAGATAAATGTGCTTTTTCCAAAACAGTATTTTATGATAATATAGAAACGGAATTTGAGGATATTGTAATCGAAGCAGACTATATTTGCTTTACCAGTGCATCAAATGTAGACAGAATGAAAAATAGGATGATTATGGAGAAGAAATCCAAAATTGTAACAATCGGACCGGTATCCACAAAGGCTGCCATGCAAAGTGGATATCAAAACATTCTTCAGGCGGAAGATGCATCGTATGAGGGAATTGTTAAAACGATTCTTCGGGATAGGAAAAGGAATGGGTTTTCCTGAGTGAGACTGTTTTACAAAGGAGTATATATGACAATTTTACAATTAAAATATGTAGTTGCGATATCCACATCATCTTCCATGAGGGAGGCCTCCGGAAAATTATATGTGTCCCAGCCTGCATTATCGGCCACAATCAGAGATCTGGAAGAGGAAATCGGAATCAGAATATTTGAAAGAACGAATAAAGGAATTAAACTCACGGAAGAAGGGATTGAATTTCTGGGCTTTGCAAAGCAGGCGGTAAGCCAGTATGAACTTGTGGAAAACAAGTACCTGAATCAGGGGGAAGGAAAGGAATATTATTCCATTTCGATGCAGCATTATGTGTTTGCTGTTCATGCCTTTGTGAATGCGATTCAGAGAAGAAATGCGGATATCTTTTCTTATCTGATTAAGGAAACAAGAACGGATGAAGTTTTATTAAATGTTAGAGACTATAAAAGTGAAATTGGTGTCTTATCCTATTCCGAGAGCAACAAAAATGTAATTAACAAATTATTCAGAGAATATGAACTGGAGTTTCATCCTCTTATGGTTTGCGATACATATGCATACTTAAGCAAATTTCATCCGCTTGCAGGCAAAACTGAATTATCGGTGGAGGAACTTAGAGATTACCCGTGTGTAACCTTTGATCAAACCAATGAGACAGAATTCTATTTGTCGGAAGAAGCACTGGCAGGGTATGAATTTAAGAAGGTAATAAGGTCAAATGACAGAGCGACGTCGTGTGAAATCATTTCCATGTTGAACGGCTTTGCGATTGGTACCGGGATTATGATTGATAGTACTGTTTTACAGGATACTTTCGTATCAATAAAACTAAAAGAAGAGGATCCGCTAACCATTGGATTTATTATTAAGAAAAACCATATATTGAGTGATTTTGGCAAAACTTATATAAAGGAACTGAAAAATTATTGTACACTTAATGAATAGATGCGGAAAGACCGGTAGATTGAAAAAGGAATCATGGTTGTTTGATGGCAGCCATGGTTCTTTTTTGTTTGCCGGAAATCGTAAGTGCTACAAAATATTTGTTCTATATTGTGAAAATTTTATTACTTATCTTTACAATAGGTAG
>JBJEMA010000072.1:0-3789 GCA_051879435.1 Lachnospiraceae bacterium | reverse complement strand
ACGCCAGATTTTTGTTTGTCAACAATTTTTCTTTATCGAACGGGTAAAAATTTTTATTTTTATTTCTCAAGAAAAAAGAGTATTCAGCGTGTTCCTAATATGCGCCGCGGAACATACCCGTATAATCATAGAGGCAATCATAATTTCCTTCGGACTGAATCCGTTCTTCAAAGTTATAAATCAATTCCCGAATCACATCCTGCTCTTCATCAATATTGTCCATTGTCACAATGGTTTCATTGTTGGCAATCGCATATGCTGTCTCGCTGTTTATCTCATAAGAGGCGTGCATCAAATCACAGTATTGGTCCAAATCCATAATACAATCCGCCCGATTGGAAACGCCCATATACATAGTCACATTTTCATAGGAGGAAAGAATGGCAACCGCATATTTCATTTGTGCCAGCAGGATTTCCACATCTCCGTTTTGATAAGCCCGGTCCCACCACAATATTCCGGTTACCGGAAAGAAAAATTTGAACTCCGTTTCCGGGTGCGCCTCCACCACCTCAGCGATACGGGAAATATTTATAATTACATTTTCTTCAACTTGTGGAATCATCCAATTCTCCTGCGCATTCGGGCCGAATGCATTTGCGTTGAAATCCTGTGCATCCGTATTTTCTCCCTGCGCAAGCGAACTGAATGCATTTGCGTTGAAATCCTGTACAGAAATTGTACCACGCATTTCCGATAAAGAATATTCTCCCGGTTCCATCTGCTCCACCACCTGCATATCCGGCTGATGAGAAGCCAATGCTTCCTCAATTCCATAGGTGCTGAATTGAGCAAAATTATATGCCATACCGTCATCATAATCATGCAAAAGCGACTGCGCAATCATATTTGGAATTTTGCCAAAAATGACATCCTGATTCCAGAGATAATTAACATCGTTAAATGGATTTTTATCCCGCAGATAAAGAATCTGGGTCTGCTTGGAATCCTCCTCAAATTCATCTGTGAGGAAATAATAATCCAGGCCAAAGTAAACCGTCTTAATTTCCTGATTCGCAAATCCCTTTTGCATGTAATAATAGAGCAGACTTGGTCTTGCGCCCGCGCCGGCAGCCTTAATGGTGTTAGTACCAAGCGCATCATCCAAAATGCTGTGATTTATATTTGCCGTAACCGAGGAGCCAAGTAAAATGCTGTCGTAATCCAGATGTTCAAGTGCGCCATTTACCTGGTATTCTGCGCTAACCTGCACAGGGGACAGGCCAAACCAAACATTGTGGTAATGAAAAAACGGATCAATCACTATCACCAATACGGCAGAAAGTAATAACAAAATCCCTGCAGTAATTCCAAAGCATTTTATGAATTTTTTATATTCATTTGATTCTTTCATAGTTCTCTCCATATTGCAGCCATGTCGAAAATCGCCATGTCGCAAGATAAAAATGTGAGTAAATTCACAACAAAGACTGCATCCCGCGGGATATCCCTGTAGATGCCATTGCATAATGTAATGAAGACAGGGGGACGCTCCTCGTGATCGGGGACGTACCTTTTGTCACACTTCTTTAGTGATCGGGGATGTACCTTTTGTCACACTTCTTCATGGGACAGGGGACGCTCCTTAGGACAGGGGACACTCCTCGTGACAAAAGGTACGTCCCCACTGCTTCGCCCACTGCTTCCCCACTGCTTTAAAAATTGGAATACAAAAATGGGCTGGTGTTGGAAAGAGCAAAGACGCTCAGTACAAATAAAATTGCGGCTCCTATTGCAACTGCCGGCTTCATTTTGCAACTATTCGCAAAACGGAGCGCACTTTTTTGCATACAGCAAATCGCGGCCACGAGTCCAAAACAAAGCATATAGGCCACATAAAAATATGGCACCGATTCTCCGCTAATTCGTTTCAGCAGGGAAAGCGGAATTTGCATAAACGAGGAGTCCATGGAATAAGCAAAATCAACAATCGCACCATTCCAGGTAAAGGAAAACAGAATGCGAAATACTTCCCCCGCCTGTGCAATGGAAGAACTGCGGAACAAAATCCATGCCAGATTAACAAACGAAAATGTGAAAAACCAGCACAGAAAATTGCCAACTGAGATGTGGAAGGCGCGTTCCTCGTGCTGCATATTTTCCCGGTGAAGCGCATTCTCGCTGCGCTGCATCTTTTCCTGGCGAAGCGCATTCTCGTTGCGCTGCATATTTTCCTGGCGGGAGACGGTTGTTTCATACGGAGCATTTTGCGGCTTCTCGCATTTTCTGCGATTCCATTCAAAGATTCGCTGAATCGCCAGAACAATGCCATGGGCAACACCCCACAAAACAAAAGTCCAATTGGCTCCATGCCACAGACCGCTTAAGAAAAAGACAAGAAGCACATTACAGACGGTTCGAACAATTCCTTTGCGATTGCCACCCAGTGGAATGTAGACATATTCGGTAAAAAACTGATTTAAGGTGATATGCCAGCGATTCCAAAATTCCTTGATGCTACGGGACTTATACGGGGAGTCAAAATTGACCGGAAGGCAGATGTTCATAATCATAGCCATTCCCAGTGCCATGTCGCAATACCCGCTAAAATCGAAGAAAATCTGGAAGGAATAAAACAGGCTCAGCAGTAATGTGGTTATGCTGTCCAGTGCTACCACATTTTCGTAGCCCCAATCCACTGCAAGCGCCAGATTGTCTGCAAGAAGGAGTTTCTTGGCCAGGCCAAGAGAAAAAAGTAAAATGCCCCGGGCGATATTCTCCGGCTGAGGTTTCCATTTTGCAGAATCGGAAAATTGTGGAATCAGAAGATTGTGTTTCACAATGGGACCTGCCACCAACTGGGGAAAATAGGTTACAAAGCAAAGGTAGTCGAGAAAAGGATAATGTGGCGCATTTTCCCGCTTGCGATCACATAGAAAGGAAATCTGCTGGAAGGTAAAGAAACTGATTCCAAGCGGAAGTGCTATGTGAAGCAATGTAAAATCCCGTCGGAAAATCAGATTGATATTGGAAATGAAAAAATCATAATATTTAAAATAAAAAAGCAGACCGAGATTGAAAATGATGCCAAGGAGATGGAATAAGGTTTTCCTGTTCCATTTTTTCATGGCGTAACTGCAGAAATAATTTACGCACACGCTTGCCAGAATCAGAAAAAGATAATGGATGTTGGCATAGGAATAAAACCAGAGAGACATACCTGCCAGAAATGCCTTCGCCCATTTATTTTGGTTGTGGGCATTCAGAAAGAACCAGCCCACAAATACCAAAGGGAAAAATATAAAAATAAAGAGATAAGAATTAAAAAGCATAATTTACTCCACTTTTCCACCGCAGGAAGCCTTTGCCTTGGCTAATTTTTCTTCGAGTTCGGCAATTTTCTTTTGATCTTCTTCATGCTGTCTTTGATCTTCTTCATGCCGTTTTTGATCTTCTTCATGTTGTCTTTTCAAATCGGTAATTGTTTTATGGAGAGTGCGCTGTTGCTTGTAGTATTCTTCTCGTGCGCGACATTGCTGTTGAATGAGTTCGTCTGCGTTGTATTTATATAATTCTTTTGCTGCCTGTGCCATACATTCATCCCCCTTTGCAAGATTCTTGATTTCATCCCAGGTGGCGGCTTTAAAAAGCCTTGCCCAGCGGTCAATCTGATAATTTTTGGTGACGCAGGGACATTCCCGCGACAGTCGGAAGTTTTATTTAGCCTTGGCTTTAGCTAATTGTTCTTGTAGTTTAGCAATTTGTTTTTGGCTTTCGACAATTTGTTTTTGACTTTCGGCAATTTTCTTTTGATCTTCTTCATGCTGTCTTTGATCTTCTTCATGCCGT
>JBJEMA010000071.1:33172-49729 GCA_051879435.1 Lachnospiraceae bacterium | reverse complement strand
TAACTCGGAACAACGATTTCTGGATTACAAATCCATTGCCTCCGAGGGCAGAATTTTCCGCAAGATCATTGAGAAAGGAACTGCCATTGTGGATATTGGCGGAGGAAATATTCAGATATCACTTTTTGATCAGGATGCGCTGGTTACCACCCAGAATCTGAAACTGGGAGTATTGCGGCTGCATGAATTGTTAAATCAGATGCGTCCGAAAACTTCTCAAATCAGTGAAATTCTTACAGAGATGATTGACGGACAATTGAATGTATTTCGCAAGATGTATACGAAGGACCGTATCATCAGTCATCTGATTGTGGTTGACGATTATGTATCCCAAATTATTAAACGGGATTTAGAGAAAAAAGAAGAAGTGCTTGTGTCCGCGGAAGAATTTTCTTCCTTTGCCCGCTCACTGTTTGTAACGGGAAAAGAAGAAATCGCAGATAACTACGGCGTTCCGGATGAAAATGTGGAAGTAATACAGATTGCGGCGAAACTGGTAGAGCGCATTTCCGATACATTAAATGCGGAGGCCATCTGGGCACCGGGCGTTACGCTTTGCGATGGTATTGCCTACGAATATGCGGAAAAGAAAAAAATATCCATCAGCGAGCATGATTTTGAACAGGATATTCTGGCCAGTGCAAGAAATATCAGCAAACGCTATATGGGAAGCAGAAAACGAAGCGAAACCATCGAAGAAATCTGTCTTACCATATTTGACAGCATGAAGAAGGTGCATGGCATGGGAAAACGGGAACGGCTTTTGCTTCGCCTTGCTGCGATTCTTCATGATTGCGGGAAATTTATCAATGTAACCAATGTAGGGGAATGCTCTTACAGCATTATTGTTAACACGGAAATTATCGGTCTATCCCAGGAAGAACGCAATATTGTGGCTTATGTGGTTCGATTTAATCATGACCAGTTTTCCTATTTTGAAGGCATGAGTGGGGAAAAAGAACTGGATAAGAATCAATATTTAATCATTGCAAAATTGACGGCCATTTTGCGGGTGGCCAATGGACTGGATAAAAGCCACAAGGATAAATTTAAGAAAATTACGGCGCAGTTAAAAGAGGACACGCTGGTTTTGACTGTAGATGCGTCTCAGGATATTCTTTATGAGCAGGAAATGTTCCGTCAGAGGACAAGATTTTTCAATGAAGTATTCAGTATAACGCCGGTAATTCAACAAAAGAAAATGAATTCGTAACGGGGGTGGAACAGATGGATTATTTCAATTCAGAATTTTATACCAATCGGGAATTAAGCTGGCTGAAATTTAACGAACGGGTTTTGCTGGAAGCCAGAGATGATGACATTATGCTGTTTGAACGGATCAAATTTTTAAGTATCAGCATGTCAAATCTGGATGAATTTTTTATGGTTCGTGTTGCATCCCTGAAGGATATGGTGCATGCGGGATATACCAAAAAAGACATTGCGGGGATGACGCCTCAGGAGCAGTTGGACGCTTTATCTGTAGAAATTCATAAATTTGTGGATTTGCAATATGATACTTACCGGATGCTGTCACCGAAACTCCAGGAACAGAAGATTATGCTGGTGGAGCATCATGAGGATTTATCCACCCAGCAGGCTGCCTATGTGGACGCTTATTTTCAGGAAAATGTTTATCCGGTTTTAACGCCTATGGCAGTGGATTCCTCAAGACCGTTCCCATTGATTAAAAATAAATCATTAAATATTTGCGCACTGCTTTCAAAGAAAGGCAATACCAGGGAGCAGGATTTTGCAATTGTGCAGGTGCCGGGCGTGATTCCGCGACTGGTAACGATTCCAAACGGAGAAAAATCCAGGGATAACACCACATTTATCATACGACTGGAAGAAGTGATTGAGCGCAACATCAGCAAACTGTTCCTGAATTATGATGTGGTTTGTTCCAGTCCGTTCCGTATTATGCGTAACGCTGACCTTACCATTGAAGAAGAGGAAGCGGAAGATTTACTGAAGGAAATAGAAAAGCAGATCAAGAAGCGCCAGTGGGGAGAAGCCATTCGTCTGGAGGTGGAGAATAACTGTGACAAGCGGTTGGTGAAAACCTTAAAGCAAGAATTAAAACTGTCAAACGATGAAATATATCATATCGACGGACCTCTGGATTTAACTTTCCTGATGAAACTGTACGGTATGCCGGGATTTGATCATTTGAAGAAACAGGCTTTTGAGCCACAGCCGGTACCGGAGTTCCCGGCAGGCTGCAATATTTTTGACCAGATCCGAAAAGGGGATGTATTGCTGCATCATCCCTACCAGACATTTCAGCCGGTGGTAAAATTTATCGAACAGGCGGCGAATGATGAAAAGGTGCTGGCCATCAAGCAGACATTGTATCGTGTCAGCGGGAATTCCCCGATTATCAAGGCTCTGACGAAAGCTGCGGAAAATGGCAAGCAGGTTTCCGTATTGGTGGAATTAAAAGCCCGTTTTGATGAAGAAAATAACATTGTCTGGGCGAAAATGTTGGAAAAAGCCGGTTGTCATGTTATTTACGGATTAGTGGGATTAAAAACGCATTCCAAGATTACCCTGGTGGTGCGGCAGGAAGAGGATGGTATCCGCCGTTATGTGCATCTGGGCACCGGAAATTATAATGACAGTACGGCAAAACAATACACGGATCTTGGACTTCTCACCTGTCAGGAGGCGATTGGTGAGGACGCAACTGCCGTATTTAACATGCTTTCCGGATATTCGGAGCCGCTTGGCTGGAATAAACTTTCTTTGGCGCCATTGTGGCTGAAGAAGCGACTACTTCGGTTGATTCATCGGGAAACAGAGCATGCACGAAACAACCGGACGGCACGAATCGTTGCGAAGATGAATTCCCTTTGCGATCCGGATGTGATTGCAGCACTGTATGAGGCTTCCGGAGCGGGGGTGGAGATTTATCTTCTGATTCGTGGTATTTGCTGTTTGCGCACAGGAATTCCGGGCGTCAGTGAAAATATCCATGTTCGTTCCATTGTGGGTGATTATCTGGAACATGGACGAATATTCTATTTTGAGAATGATTTATCTCCGGAAATCTTTATGGCCAGTGCAGACTGGATGCCGAGAAATCTGGAACGGCGTGTGGAAATCATGTTCCCGATTGAAGATCCGGCATTAAAGGAAAAAATTATGCATATTCTTGAAATTCAGTTCAGGGATAATGCGAAAGCACATATTTTGCAGCCGGACGGTAATTATAAGAAGGAGAAAGTGCCGAAAGAAGAGCGCATCTGTTGCCAGGAAATCTTTTGCCGGGAGGCAAAGGAGGAAAAACGCCGGCGGAAGGGTAAAAGAAAAAATGACCGGGTATTCCAACCGGAAATGCACGCGGAAGATGCGGATGATATGTAAATTAGAATATAGATAAAGGACAGAAGAATGAAAGTAATACTTGCATCGGGTTCACCGAGACGAAAACAAATCATGGCAGACTATGGGATTTCCTTTGAGATAATGGTTTCCGATTGCGATGAGACAATGGATATCACTTTTCCGGACACAATGGTGGAAGAATTATCCCGGCGAAAGGCCGGAGCGGTTTTACGATGCCGTCAGGAACTGGGATTGGAGCAGGAACCAAGTCTCATCATTGGTGCAGATACAGTAGTTGCCTTTGAGGACGCCATACTGGGGAAACCGAAGGATGACGCTGATGCATTTACCATGCTTTCCCGAATCCAGGGCAACCGCCATCAGGTATATACCGGCGTGACGATTCTCTACGGCACAAAGGAGGTCACATTTTCCGAACGGACGGATGTGTTTGTTAAAGCAATGTCTTCTGATGAAATCCGGGAATATATTGCAACAGGAGAAGGACGGGATAAAGCCGGCTCCTATGCCATGCAGGGCATCTTTTCGAAATATATTGAAGCATTTGACGGAGATTATTACAATGTGGTTGGATTGCCCATGGATACCCTGTTGAATGAAATGCGTAAGCTGGGGTATCATCTGCCGGAAACTTCTGTGAAACTGGTGGTCTCCGATATCGACGGAACTCTGGTCAAAGATTCCAGCCCGGAGATTTATCCGGAAATGATTCAGACCATTAAGGATTTGCTGGCTGCAGGGTATCAGTTCTGCATTGCCAGTGGTCGTCAGTATGCCAGTATCCATTCCATGTTCCGGGAGGTTGCGGATGATATTATTTTTCTCTGTGAAAATGGTGCTCATCTGGTATATCATGGAAAGAATCTGCATATAAAGGAAATGAATAGAAAAGATGTGGAAGGAATTCTACATCAGTTAAGGGAAATCAGCCCCGCACATCCTTATGTAATTTCTACGCCGGATGGCTGCTTCCTGGAAAATCCCAGCGAGGAATTTGAAACTTTGATTCGCGACTGTTATCACAACAAATATGAAATTTGTGATGATTTTCTTGCCCTGAAGCTTCCTTGCATAAAACTTGCCATTTACGAAAAGGGCTCCATTCGCCAATTAGGTGAGAATGTATTAATTCCTCAGTGGAAGGGACGCGTGAAAACCTGTATGGCGGGAGAAGAATGGGTTGATTTTATGGACAAGAGTGTAGATAAGGGGAATGCACTGGAGTATCTGCTGGACTATTTGGGAATCCGGCGGGAAGAGACCATGGTTTTTGCAGATAATGCCAATGACATTGGACTTTTCAAGGCTGCAGAGGAAAGTTATGTGGTGAGTAACGCAAGACCGGAAATTAAGGCGATGGGGAAATATATCTGCCAGCCATACTGGCATAAAGGGGTTTATAAAGTCATTCGGGATCGTCTTGGCTTAGATGAAAAAATTTGACAGATGAGCAGGGAAAATTTCGATAAGACTTAAATTATTAGATGAATCATAAAATGAGACAGGAGAAGTGCATATGCAGTATGATGAAGCCGTATTAAAATGTTTTTTGGAAAAACAATGTGATTTGTTACCGGAGCCGGTAGCGGAGACTCTCGAAGAGGCAGATGAATTCTTATCTGATGTATTGGCAGTCGTGGTGGATGACATCAAAGAGGTATGGAAATATTTTGATGATTCCGGCGTGGACCTTTCGGAAATGAATCTGCAGGATATTGTGAATGCAGATGAAGTATTCGAAGTGGGAGACGGACGATATCTGATTGTAGAAGCCTAAAAAACTCCGGAACTTAAGGGATGCTTAAGTTCCGGAGTTGTTCTTTTATTATATTTGAATCATAACATTTGACGCCTGTATTATTGCAGGCTATTCCTGAATTAGAACATGTAGTACAGGCTGTAAGGAGAAATACCTGCTGCACTCATAAAGGACATTGGATCGATAATCCATGTACCATTAACCTTAATTACATTAAAGGTAATCTTTTCACTGTCACGACCTTCGTCACCTTCGATGCTGATTTTAATTTCTACTTCATATCCGTCAGTGATTTTGATGTTCTTGAAGTCCTTCATGAAACTTTCCATAATAGACTGAAGCTTATCTAAATCGCCGGTTTTAAGTTCCAAATCGTATTCATCTTCCAATTCATCAGCAAGCTCATCATAAAAGTCTTCGTCTGAGAAATCTACCTCGTCATTTAAGTCATCGTATAAATCTTCATAAATATCAGAGATATCTTTCAAATCATGGCTGTCAATCCGTTCTGCATCACGAAATTCTACGGTAACTTTGTAATTATCACCGTATTCTACCTCTAACTCATCAAACATATCTTCAAATTCATCAGCAACTGCATCATCATAATCTTCGATAAGATCGGCATCCACCTTCTTAATAAGACTATAGATATCGGAATATGTATCGGTCACAAATTTTGGAGTAACGCAGGAAAGATAACTTTCGATGCTGGAATTCTGCTTATTCAGATTGTTGACCAATTTCTTGATTGGTGTTTTATAGGAACCACCGGCAACATTAACAATGATGATAATTAAAACAATTAACAATACTGCAGCCGCAGCAGCAATAACGGCAATCATTCCGATTTTTGTATTGTTATGTTTTTCAACTGCCTCGTTTAAGGTTGCATTATTGCTCTGATCAGTTACCGGAGGTGCTGCAACCGGAGTTTCTGTGGCTGTCGGAGCGCTTGTGTTGGCACCACAGTTGTTACAGAAAACAGCGTCATCTGGCAACTCAGCGTTACATTGTGGACATTTTTTCATAGTTTTTATTCTCCTTTATTTAATCTTATTATTCTTTCTCTTTCGAAAAAAAAACATCACTTACAGTATATAACCCGTGGCAAAATGTGTCAATTCCCGTCACTTCTCACCTGTTATAGTCACACGTCACTTCTCACCTGTTATAGTCACATCACTTATCGACTATAGTATCTCATTCCATCCGGTTTTTGGCACTAATTGTCCTGTTATGTTAAGCAGAAAAATGGCAGCAATCCGTCTTCGTTATTATTGGTTTTTGTAACAACATCCGCACTGTTTTTTACAAGGTCGACTGCATTTTGCATGGCAATGCCGCAACCGGCTGCCTCCAACATGGAAATGTCATTTTGCTCGTCCCCGGCAGCATAGGATTGGGAAATGGGAATGCCCAAAAGTTTACAGAGCACATGAACCGCATTTCCTTTTCCGGCAGTAGCGGGAAAGACCTCCAACAGAAATGGATTGGATTTTACGCAGGTAACCGAATCTCCATGGATTTCCTTCATGCGGTCCGCAACCCGTAGCAGTTTTTCCGGATGTTGTAAATCAATGCATAAAATTTTGCAACTTTGGTCACAGGCGTATTGTTGAAAATTCGGAAGTATTTTCACCGGAAGATGTACGGTTTTTCGATAATGCTGTATTTCCGGGCCATCGTAAGGAATCAAAATTGAAGTATCATCATAGGCCTGGCAAAAGACGCCTTCATCAAAAGCGATGGAGATAATATCCGCAATCTGCTGCGCATTCAAATTGTCCTGAGCTAATTTGGTTTTTGAAGCCACATGATAAATCAGTCCTCCGTTAAAGGCAATGGCATAAAGATTGGAAGAATAAACACCTGCATCGGCATTCCAGCCGATTTTGCTGTTTTCAATAACTTCCAGGATACTTCCCAGTGGACGCCCGGAGGAGAGAGCAAGAATATTGCCTGCTTCCATCCATTTGGTTATGGCAGCAAATGTTTGCGGTGTAATTTCCTTTTTGTCATTTAAAAGTGTTCCGTCCAAATCGGAAAAAAAGATACTACGGTTTTCCTTTTGGGATAGAGGCATATTTGTAATATTCATAAATTATTGTTTCCTTCATCCTCTTCCAAAGTTGCCTGATATACGGCACGTTTTCTGGCCATTTCGTCATTTGCCAGATATTCGTCGTAAGAGGTAATTTTGTCCACGATGGTGCCATCCGGTAAGAATTCAATGATGCGGTTGGCAGTGGTCTGTACAAACTGGTGGTCGTGACAGGCAAACAGGATAACCCCCGGAAATTTAATAACACCGTTGTTTAACGCGGTAATGGATTCCATGTCCAGATGGTTGGTAGGCTCATCGAAAATCAGGCAATTGGCGCCGCTGATCATCATCTTGGAAAGAAGACAACGCACCTTTTCGCCACCGGACAGGATACGCACCTTTTTCACTCCGTCTTCACCCGGAAAAAGCATTCTTCCTAGGAAACCGCGCACATAGGTAACATCCTTAACCGGAGAGTAGCCCATAAGCCAATCGGTAATGGTGTTGTCATTGTCAAATTCCTTTGTATTATCCTTCGGGAAATAAGCCTGGGAAGTAGTTACACCCCATTTAAAAGAACCTTCGTCCGGTTCCATTTCCCCGGTTAAAATCTTAAATAAGGTCGTCTTTGCAAGTTCATTGCCGCCAACAAATGCCACCTTGTTATCTCTAGTTAAGTTAAAGGAAACATGATTGAGGACAAGTTCGCCGTTAATGCTCTTGGTGAGATTCTCCACGAAAAGAACTTCGTTGCCGATTTCCCGATCCGGACGGAAGTCAATATACGGGTACTTCCGGCTGGATGGTTTAATGTCGTCCAGTTCAATTTTTTCTAAGGCTTTTTTACGGGAGGTTGCCTGCTTTGATTTGGAAGCATTGGCGGAGAAACGGGAAATGAACTCCTGCAACTCCTTAATTTTTTCCTCTTTCTTTTTGTTGGCTTCCTTCATTTGTTTCACCAATAACTGGCTGGATTCAAACCAGAAATCGTAGTTGCCGGCGTAAAGCTGAATTTTGCCATAATCAATATCTGCAATGTGAGTACATACCTTATTCAGGAAATACCGGTCGTGGGAAACCACAATAACCGTATTTTCGAAATCAATGAGGAAATCCTCAAGCCATGCAATGGCATCCAAATCCAAATGGTTGGTTGGCTCATCCAGAAGCAGAATGTCCGGGTTTCCAAACAATGCCTTTGCCAGAAGAACTTTCACCTTCTCATTACCATTTAAATCACTCATTTGCTGATAGTGAAGTGCGGTATCAATGCCAAGACCGTTCAGAAGAGAAGCAGCATTGGATTCTGCCTCCCATCCGTCCATTTCCGCAAATTCGCCTTCCAGTTCGCTGGCACGGATACCGTCTTCGTCAGAGAAATCTTCCTTCGCGTAAATGGCTTCTTTTTCCTTCATAATGTCATATAAACGCTGATTTCCCATGATAACCGTATCCAACACGGAAAAAGAATCGTATTTGAAATGGTCCTGCTCCAAAACGGAAAGACGCTGGCCGGGAGTGATTACAATTTCCCCATTTGTGGTATCGAGTGCGCCAGACAAAATCTTCAGGAAAGTTGATTTTCCGGCACCATTGGCACCAATGAGACCATAACAGTTTCCTTCTGTAAATTTGATATTTACATCTTCGAAGAGAGCCTTCTTTCCCACTCGGTAAGTTACATTGTTTGCACTAATCATTTTAATTAAACCTTTCTTTATAATATTTTTCTGTAAGAACTAACAATTAATTTGCTAGAAAATAACCACATTTTTTCCCTGGTGTTTTCCCTGATAAAGCTTATCGTCAGCCTGCTGTACCAGTTGGGTAATATTGTAACCCGGAATTGATTCGGAAATGCCGAATGTCATGGTAATATGAATATCCTTACCTTCGAAGGAAACTTTGTTTTGATCGATTTTTTTGCGGATCCGTTCGGCGGCCTTGTAAGCAATTTCACCCGTTCCGTTAATTTTAATCAGTATTTCCTCGCCGCCCCACCGGCAGACTTCGTCACCGTCACGCAGACTTTGCTTAATTAAATCCGATACCCAAACAAGCACCGCATCACCGGCATCATGACCGTAAGTATCATTTACCTTTTTAAAATCATCAATGTCGCAAAGAATCAGGCTGAAACGGACTCCTTTCAGGCGAAGATTCTGCATACATTCTTCCAGGCGCGTATCCATGCAGCGCCGATTCAAAAGGTGGGTCAGCGGATCGTGATTAGCCATGACATCAAGCTGCTTATTCTGGTTGGCCAGTGCCGTCTGATTTGCTTTGATTTCCCAAATAAACAGATAATTAAAGGCGATAATCATGAGGAAGGAAATCAGATTGTTGATAATATAAAACACCAGCACCCAGTTGTCCTGCATAGTGTATAAAGGCCGGACGAATTTGCTTATTATCATATTGAGGAAGAAGGATACAATGCACACAAGGCACATAAAGAAGGGACTGTATTCCTTTTCTTTAAAATAATCTACCACAAATGTAAGATAGAACAGTGCTGTCATCAGGGAAATGTTGTAGGAAGAGAATCCGCAGTTATTTCCGATGCACACAGTGGCAAGCATGGAGCATAAAATAATCTCCGATGCACCGATAAAAACCAAAGAAGCAATTTTCCCATTACGAATATGCCTCATGCAAAGTCCGGCAAAAATGGCAACGGACAGTGCAGAATAAATCATCATGGGATAAACTTCGAGAATGCAGAAGATGATAGCCAAAAATGCGTGGAATACGGCAAGTACAGTAACTATAATGGACAGTTTTTTGGATAAAGTAAAGAAACTATCGCCGTTGCTTATGCCTTTAATATAATGTTTCAAATTTCCCATCCGATTGCATTCCCCTTTCGTTTGTCCAAAAGAAGCAAGTCTTTGTTATATCGGTCAAATGACATCATTTCTATCATAACATAAGGAAAGAATTATTTCTATTTTTTCTTTTATTATAAAAAGAGTGCGCTTTTATTATAAAAAGAGTGCGCCGGAACATATATGCGGAAAGTGCCGGAAGAAATATGGGTTTTTGGGAAAGGCATAGTACAAGAAAATACCGGAAAACAATGGAAAAGTGTGCCGGATATGAACAACCGGAAAAATATAAAAAATATCAGGAAGATAACAAAACAAAGAGAAAATAAGAGAAAAAACGAGATTTATATTCAAAAATTAAAGAAATACAACTCTATTCCGACTTGCGAAGTGATGTTGAGAAAGATAATATATGTAACATGTTAGCACTCGAACATAGGGAGTGCTAACAAATTAGAGAGAATCGAATTGAAAACTCGAATTACTTAAATTTTAAGGAGGTATCTTACATGAAATTAGTACCATTAGGCGACAGAGTAGTATTAAAGCAGGTGGCTGCAGAAGAAACCACAAAGTCCGGAATTGTGCTTCCGGGTCAGAATAAAGAGAAACCACAGCAGGCAGAAGTTATTGCAGTGGGACCGGGAACAGAAGAGGTTAAGATGGAAGTGAAGGTTGGAGATTATGTAATTTACTCCAAGTATGCCGGAACAGAGGTGAAACTGGAAGATGAAGAATTCATCGTTGTGAAACAAAGTGATGTATTGGCAATTGTGCAATAATAGTTGATGATAGGAGGCGACCGACATGGCAAAAGAAATTAAATATGGAGCAGAAGCACGTGCAGCATTAGAGGCTGGCGTAAATCAGTTAGCAAATACCGTACGGGTAACAATCGGACCAAAAGGAAGAAATGTAGTGCTGGATAAATCTTTTGGTGCACCTTTGATTACAAATGATGGTGTAACCATTGCTAAGGAAATCGAACTGGAAGATGCATTTGAAAATATGGGTGCGCAGCTGGTAAAAGAAGTTGCTACAAAGACAAATGATGTAGCAGGTGATGGTACTACAACCGCAACCGTTCTTGCTCAGGCAATGATTAATGAAGGAATGAAGAATCTGGCAGCAGGTGCCAATCCGATTATTCTGAGAAAAGGTATGAAGAAAGCAACGGATATTGCCGTTGAATCCATTGCCGCACAGAGTAAAAAAGTGAACGGAACACAGCAGATTGCCAAGGTTGCAGCGATTTCCGCAGGCGATGAAGAAGTAGGAAATATGGTAGCCGAAGCAATGGAGAAGGTTTCCAAAGATGGTGTAATTACCATTGAAGAATCCAAGACAATGAAGACTGAGCTTGATGTTGTGGAAGGTATGGAGTTTGACCGCGGATACATTTCCGCTTACATGGCAACAGACATGGAAAAAATGGAAGCCATTCTGGATGAACCGTACATTTTGATTACAGATAAGAAGATTTCCAATATTCAGGAGATTCTTCCGATTCTGGAACAGATTGTTCAGTCCGGCGCAAGATTATTAATTATCGCAGAAGATGTGGAAGGAGAGGCATTGACCACATTAATCGTTAATAAACTGCGTGGAACCTTCAATGTGGTAGCTGTTAAAGCTCCGGGTTACGGTGACAGAAGAAAAGCAATGCTTCAGGATATTGCAATTCTTACCGGCGGACAGGTAATCAGTGAAGAACTTGGCCTTGATTTGAAAGATACGACCCTGGATATGCTTGGTCGTGCAAAATCGGTTAAGGTTCAGAAGGAGAACACAGTCATTGTTGACGGTGCCGGCGACAAGGCTGACATCGACGCAAGAGTTTCTCAGATTAAACAGCAGATTGAAGCAACTACTTCTGATTTTGATAAAGAAAAACTTCAGGAAAGACTTGCTAAATTGTCCGGTGGCGTTGCTGTAATTCGCGTGGGTGCTGCAACCGAGACAGAAATGAAGGAAGCAAAACTGCGTATGGAAGATGCGCTTGCAGCTACGAAGGCAGCAGTTGAAGAGGGCGTTGTTTCCGGTGGTGGTTCTGCTTACATTCACGCCAGCAAGGAAGTGGCAAAACTGGTTGAGACCTTAGACGGAGATATTAAGACCGGTGCAAAGATTGTGCTGAAAGCCTTGGAGGCACCATTGTTCCACATTACTGCAAATGCAGGATTGGAAGGCAGCGTTATTATTAATAAGGTGAGAGAATCTGAGGTGGGTACCGGATTTGATGCCTTAAATGAAACCTATGTGGATATGATTGAAGCAGGAATTCTTGATCCGGCTAAGGTTACAAGATCTGCACTTCAGAATGCAACCAGCGTTGCAAGTACCTTGCTGACCACAGAGTCTGTAGTTGCAAATATTAAAGAAGAAACCCCTGCAATGCCGGCGGGTGCAGGCGGAATGGGCGGAATGATGTAATCAGTCATAATGTCTATTCGGCTAAATTCAAAATTTTTCAAGAGGACTGTGCAAAAATGCACAGTCCTTTTTTACTGGGAATATTTCGGTTTTTGATTATAAAACAGATAGAATGAGCAATACATATTCTTTTGTATTCCGAGTGGTTCTTTTCTTATTCTGAGTAGTTCTTTTCTTATTCTGGGTAGTTCACAATTGACGCAAAAAGGTTGCAAGGATAAAATAATAGATGAGTGCGAAAATTCACTTGAAAAGAAATACGAAAAGAAATACGAAAAAAACATACGCAAAGAACATAATTAAAGAACATACAATTACAAAAACGCTAAGGAGAGAACAGAGCATGAAGAAACTGGAAGATTATGTGGTAAGTATACCGGATTTCCCGGAACCGGGAATTATTTTTCGTGATATTACAAGTGTAATACAGGATCCGGACGGCTTGCAGCTGGCCATTGATACAATGGATGGTTTGGTAAAAGATTTGGAATATGATGTGGTTTGTGGCGCAGAGTCCAGAGGATTCATTTTTGGCACGCCCATTGCATATAAAAATCATAAATCTTTTGTACTGATTCGTAAGAAGGGGAAATTGCCGAGAGAAACCGTGCAGCAGAGTTATGAATTGGAATACGGTCAGGCTACTATTGAGATGCATAAGGACAGCATTAAGCCGGGAGACAAAGTACTTCTGGTAGACGATCTGATTGCTACAGGCGGAACTACGGAAGCGATGATTAAATTAGTGGAATCTCTTGGGGGTCAGGTTGTGGGAATTGTATTCCTGATTGAACTTGCAGGACTGGAAGGACGCAAGAAATTAGAGGGTTATCGCGTTGAATCTGCAATTGTCTATGAAGGAAAATAAAAAATGAAACAGTAAAATCTGTAGGATATGAAGAAGGTTATTATATGACGGAAACTTCCAATATTGAACAGAAAATTGAACAGGAAATTAAAGAGAAGGAAGCGATTCCACATCAAAAGGTAGTATTTGATGATGGTCGTATCGAGGAAATTAAGCAGTTTCAATCTCCGGAAGCATTGTATGAAGAATTAATTCAACGAGTGGTAAAGTATCACCCATCCGATGATATTTCGCTGATTGAGAAGGCTTACCGTGTGGCAGCTGATTTTCATAAGGATCAGGTACGTAAATCCGGGGAACCTTATATTATTCATCCCCTTTGCGTTGCAATTATTCTGGCGGATATGGAAATGGACAAAGAAACCATTGCGGCAGGAATTCTTCATGATGTGGTAGAAGATACGGTCATGACCAAGGAAGAATTGGAGGCAGAATTCGGACCGGATGTTGCACTTTTGGTGGATGGTGTTACGAAACTGGGAAAATTAAAACTTTCCAAAGACAAATTGGATATTCAGGCTGAGAATCTTCGTAAAATGTTTCTTGCCATGGCAAAAGATATCCGGGTAATAATGATTAAACTTGCCGACCGTCTGCACAATATGCGTACCCTGGAATATATGACGCCGGAAAAGCAGCAGGAAAAGGCAAGAGAAACATTGGACATTTATGCGCCGATTGCGCAGCGGCTTGGTATTTCCCGAATTAAGGTAGAACTGGATGACCTTTCTTTGAAATATCTTGAACCGGAAGTATATGCGGATTTGGTAGAGAAAATTGCCGTCCGGAAAAGTGTGCGCGAGCGTTATGTGCAAAGTATTGTGGATGAGGTCAGTTATCACATTTCCAATGCGGGCATAAAAGCAAAGATCGATGGTCGTGTAAAACATTTCTTTAGTATTTACAAGAAAATGAAGAATCAGAATAAGACCATTGACCAGATTTACGATTTATTTGCTGTCCGGATTATTGTGGACAATGTGAAAGACTGTTATGCTGCGCTGGGTGTAATTCATGAAATTTATCGTCCGATTCCGGGACGTTTTAAGGATTATATTGCGGTTCCGAAGGAAAATATGTACCAGTCCCTTCATACTACTTTGATTGGTTCCTCCGGAACTCCTTTTGAAATTCAGATTCGTACTTTTGAGATGCACCGGACGGCGGAATATGGTATTGCTGCCCATTGGAAATACAAGGAGGCTTCCGATGGAAAGAAGGTGGAGGCACAGGAGGAAGAAAAACTAACCTGGCTTCGCCAGATTTTGGAATGGCAGAAGGACATGTCTGACAATAAAGAGTTTATGAAACTTCTGAAGAGCGATTTGGATCTGTTCTCGGACAGTGTCTACTGCTTTACGCCAACGGGAGATGTGAAGAATCTTCCTGCGGGAAGTACACCGATTGATTTTGCATACAGCATTCATTCTGCGGTTGGAAATAAAATGATTGGAGCCAGAGTTAACGGAAAACTGGTGACCATTAACTATGAAATAAAGAACGGCGATTGCATTGAAATCCTGACTTCCCAAAACTCCAAGGGTCCGAGCCGGGATTGGTTAAATGTGGTGAAAAGTACCCAGGCGAAGAATAAGATTTCCCAATGGTTCAAAAATGAATTTAAGGAAGAAAATATCATTCGCGGAAAAGAATTGCTGCAGGCTTATTGTAAAGCAAAGAGCATTGCTGTGCAGGAACTTTCCAAACCGGAGGTTCAGAAATATGCGTATCAGAAATATGGTTTCAAAGACTGGGATGCTTTGATGGCAGCAATCGGACATGGCGCTTTAAAAGAAGGCCAGGTCATCAACAAGATGGTGGAATATGTGGAGCAGAACCGCAAAGCCAATATCACGGATGAGATGGTGCTGGATAATCTGAAAGATGCGGAACCGGTGAAACATATGCAGCCGCAGGGCAAAGTCGGTTCCGGCATAACCGTAAGCGGTATGGACGATATGGCCGTGCGTTTTGTAAAATGCTGTAATCCACTGCCGGGCGATGAGATTGTGGGATTTGTTACCAGAGGGCGCGGGGTATCCATTCACAGAACGGATTGCGTGAATATTCTTCAACTTCCGGAAATTGAGCGTGCCCGCCTGATTGAGGCAGAATGGGCACCGGAGGCAGTTGGTGCGGTTAACCGCAAATATATTGTCGAAATTGCAATCTATGCAAACAACCGTTCCGGCTTAATTGCGGATATATCCAAAACGATGACGGATGAAAAGATTGACATCATTGCCTTGAATACGAAGACCAGTAAACAGGGCGTGGCAACCTTAAATATTTCATTTGAAGTCAGCAGCCGCGAGCAACTTCATAAGCTGGTGGAAAAATTGAAACAGATTAAGAATGTGATTGATGTGGACCGCCGGGTAACCGGTTAGTCACAGAAGAAAATGAATCAGGAAAGGAAACCGGAAAGTAAACGATTCCATAATTGAATTCCGGGATAATCGAATTCCGGGAAAAGCAGATTCCAAAAAGAAAGCGAGTAGATATGGCAGAATTAAAAATCGGAAAAATGACTATGGGCATGTGCCAGACAAATTGTTATTTTTTATATCGTGAAGGAGAGACCGGTGTAATTTTTGTGGATCCGGCGGAACAGGGAAAATATTTATATGATAAATTAACCGAACACGGCTTTCATATTGAGGCTATTTTGCTGACCCACGGTCATTTTGATCACATTATGGGGTGTAAGGAATTGCAGGAACTTTCCGGAGCAAAGGTTTATGCAATGGCAGAAGAAAAGGTGCTTTTGCAGGATCCTTATGTGAATATTTCTTCCCAGTGGTCAAGAAAATATACCATGGAAGCGGACGAGTATCTGCAGGATGGACAGGAACTTTGCTTTGGAGATAAGAAATGTAAAGTAATTGCAACGCCGGGACATACCATTGGAAGTTGTTGTTTTTATTTCGAAGAGGATAAGATTCTTGTCAGCGGTGATACTTTATTTTTTGAGTCGGTTGGCAGAACCGATTTCCCGACCGGAAGCATGAGCAAATTGCAGCGAAGCGTCCGTGAACGGCTCATGATTTTGCCGGAGGATGTCCGTGTGTATCCGGGACATGGAATGGCAACGGACATTGCCCATGAAAAGGAAAATAATCCATTTGCATAAAAAGGATTGAGAATGTATGATTCGAATCATTACCAACGATGCAGAATATGAATATGATTTGCATGCTATTACAAAGTCATTTTTCCCGGATACAGAAGTGACGGTAAAGCCGGCGAATGAATTGCCTGGCAACAAACC
>JBJEMA010000071.1:21589-33072 GCA_051879435.1 Lachnospiraceae bacterium | reverse complement strand
TCCCGGATACAGAAGTGACGGTAAAGCCGGCGAATGAATTGCCTGGCAACAAACCGACGAAGAATGCAGAAACACCTGGCGGTGAACGGGGGAAAGAGCAAAAGGAAGACCGCCTTTTGCTGACATTTTCGGAAACCTGTGTCGAATTGGAATTTCAGCCCGGTCACGATGCGGATTCCTGTTTTGCTTATTATAGGAAGAAAAATTATGTTCCCCAAAACGGGAAGGAAAATAAGGGAGATTATAAGCGGGAAGTAAAACGATTCTGCTACGACGAATTATGTGCTTTAACCGGGAAAGAACTCCCGTGGGGAAATCTTACCGGTATCCGTCCGACAAAACTGCTTCTTTCTATGCTTCGGGAAGAACCGGATATGTACAGCGAAGAGGCGAAGCAGAAAGTGATGGAGAAAGTTTATCGTATCCATCGTGTGGGACATGAAAAAGCATTACTTGGAATTGATATCGGGCTGCGGGAAAGCAAAATTTTAAGTCAGATTGATTTCCAAAATGGCTATAGCGTGTACATTGGTATTCCTTTTTGTCCGTCTACCTGTCTGTACTGTTCCTTTCCCTCATTTCCGATTATCAAATATCAAAAACGGGTGCAGGAATATCTGGCAGCAGTGCGAAAAGAATTGTTTTATACAAAAGAACAGATGAAGGATAAAATCCTTGACACCGTTTATATCGGCGGCGGAACGCCTTCTTCCCTTTCCGCGGAAGAACTGGATATTCTGCTTCATGATATTACCACAATTTTACCTTGGGAAAATGTGAAAGAATTTACCGTTGAGGCGGGACGTGCGGATTCCATTACCCGGGAAAAACTGAAAGTGCTTCGTAAATATCCTGTGACACGAATCAGCGTAAATCCGCAAACCATGAAGGAAGAAACATTAAAGGTGATTGGTCGTCATCATACCGTGCAGCAGGTAAAGGACACCTTTGCCATGGCACGGGAGATAGGATTTGATAATATTAATATGGATATGATTCTCGGACTTCCGGGGGAAACGGTATCAGATGTGGAAAATACGCTGGATGAAATTGCGCGTCTTGCTCCGGATAGTCTGACCGTTCATTCTCTTGCCATAAAGCGTGCATCAAAAATGCGAGAGTATATTGATTTGCATGGCGGATTCAATACCATGGATTATGAGATTGCAATGAATTTATCAAACCGGGCGGCCGCGCAGATGGGAATGAAACCGTACTATCTTTACCGTCAGAAAAACATGGCAGGAAATCTGGAAAATACCGGATTTGCCCTGCCGGGTAAATACGGTATTTACAACATTCTTATCATGGAGGAAGTGCAGACCATTGTTGCAATCGGAGCAGGTACCGTCACAAAACGCGTGTTCCCGGATGGCAGAATCGAAAGATGCGATAATGTCAAAGATGTGAACCTGTATATCGATAAAATTGATGAGATGATTGCTCGTAAGAGGCAATTGTTTGCAAATGAAAATTTCTGAAATAATGTTGGCGTGATTATAAGAAGGCAATACGATGAATACAAGGTTTCATAAGCATATAAATAATCTTAATATCAGCCAGGTAACGCTGCTGGTGTTTCTGCTGATCATATTATTGGGCGCTCTTTTATTGTCGCTTCCGGCTGCAACGAAGGCGCCCGGTAGTTGCGGATTTCTTACCTCACTTTTTACGGCGACTTCCGCAGTCTGTGTCACCGGTTTATCTCTGGTTGACATCTATACAACTTTCTCTTTCTTTGGACAGGTTGTTCTTATTCTGCTGGTGGAAATTGGCGGATTGGGATTTATGTCTGTGGTTTCTCTTTTATTCCATGTCACAAGAAGAAAGAATAATATCCAGACCTTGTCGCTGATGGCACAATCTCTTGGCTCAGACGGGATTAAGAATGTGATGCGGCTTCAGAAAAGGTTATTGCTGGTGTCCCTTTTGGCGGAATCGGTGGGTGCGCTTTTACTTAGCATTTGTTTTGCAAGGCAAATGCCTCTAAAGGATGCCATATGGTATGGAATTTTTCACGCTATATCGGCTTTTTGCAATGCCGGATTTGATTTAATGGGGCAGGTGTCTCCGGGAAGCAGTATGGAAACACTGCAGAATAATCCGGTAATTTTGTTGACGATTGCGGCACTGATTATAATTGGCGGAATTGGGTTTATTGTCTGGGATGATATTGTGATGACAAAAAATCCGAAAAAATGGAGTATTAACACAAAACTGGTTTTATCCATGACCGGATTTTTGCTGTTCGCGGGAACTCTTGCATTTCTGGGAATGGAGTACAACAATCCGGATACGATGGGAAATATGTCCTTTGGGTATAAACTTCTGCATGCTTTTTTCCAATCCGCCTCTACCAGAACAGCCGGCTTTGGTGCCGTTAATCAAGGCACCATGACAAAACAGAGTATAGTTCTGACGGTTCTGCTGATGCTCATCGGTGGTTCTGCCGGTTCCACTGCAGGAGGCATAAAAACAGTTACCTTTCTGGTTGCGATGAAATCCATCATTACTTATTTGACCGGCAAGTCAGAAGTAACGCTAATGCACCGGACACTTGTGCCGGAACAAATTGCCCAGGCATACGCACTGCTTGGAGGATTTGCATTTTTGGGAATATCAGGCGGATTTTTTCTCAGTCTTTCCTCGAATCTGCCCTATATCAGTGCTTTGTTTGAAAGTGTTTCTGCGCTGGCAACGGTTGGGCTTTCCCTGGGGATTACTTCTTCTGTTTCATTAGCTTCAAAAATAATGCTGATATGCTTTATGTTTATTGGAAGAGTAGGTTTGCTTACCATAACGGTTGGATTCTTTAAAGGAAAAGAGAATAAAAAAATCAAATATCCTTCCGTAAAAATTATGATTGGATAAGGAGAAAAAAGAAAATGAAATCATTTGCCATTATCGGATTGGGATTATTCGGAACTCAGCTTGCCAGGGACTTGTACGATGCAGGACATAACGTGCTGGCAATTGATATGGATGAAGAACGGGTGGAAAACATTGCAGACTATGTGACGCAGGCAGTTTCTCTCGATGCAAAAAACCGGGAACTTCTGGCGCAGGTTGGAATTCAGAAATATGACTGCGTGGTTATGTCCATAACCGGTGATCTTGCCACATCTGTACTGATTACCATGAATCTCAAGGCGCTCGGGGTTCCGCAAATAATTTGTAAAGTGCAAAATGAGACGGATCGGGAAATTCTCGAAATCCTGGGGGCAAGTTACTGCCTGATTCCGGAGCATATCGCTGCAAATAAAATGGCGAAGAAACTGACCAGCCGGAATATTATTGATTTCACACAACTTTCTGATGAATACAGTATTATGGAACTTGCAGTTCCTTCTTCCTGGGTTGGGAAAAGCATTATTGACATCAATATTCGCGTACACTATGGCGTAAATGTGATAGGGAAACGAAGCAATGGTAGTCTGGAAGTGACATTCGATCCGAAGGTCCCGTTTCAGGCGGGAGAAGAATTGATTGTAATTGGTTCTAACCGCAATCTGGACAAATTGCAGAAAACGAAGTAAATACAAGTCGTATGCATTCGATTCCTGATACCGTGGAAGAGGCAAAACAACAATTGGTCAAAGCGCAGCAAGAAAAATGACGATGATTTTGGCAAAAAAAGGAAATTTTTCGGTAAAAATGTACATAAAAAACGAAAAAAGGGTATCTTTCGACGGAATTGTCCTGTATAATGAAAGTAGATAATTGGTGTGCAATATGGGGCGAGGGATTACAAATGAAACCATATGATAAGATTAACGAGCTTTTTTTAAAAAAAGCTGTGTTTTTTTATGATTTTGATTTAACTACCGGTATTGTGGAATACGATATCATTACGAATAGCGGAGAAAATTACACAAATCGATTAGGTCTGAAGGCACCCTGTCATTTTGACGAATTGATTAAGCGTTCCATGGATAAAGAGCAATTTGGAATGTGGGATCTTTCGGATGACAGAATGGAACTGAATCAGGCTAATTTAATCAAATTATATGATTCGGGAATAGGTATTTTTGAAAAGACGTTTTATTCGTCTGTCGCAAATAAATATTTCCGAATCAATTATTATTTTGTGCCCGATGACACAAAAACGGGTGTGCATGTATATGTTTCGGCACAGGATATTACACGAAATGAGAATTTGCGTAATGAACAATATGGAAAATTGCGGGATTACATCAGTGAGACGGATGATATTATTGCGTCAGCAGGGATTGGAATCTGGCACATTTTTCTTTTTGACGGGGAAAAGCCGCGTATGCATGTATCGCCTATGATGCGTCAGATTCTCGGGATAGAAAATGAGAATATGACAGAAGAGGAATCCTATGATTTCTGGTATTCGCGCATAAAAAAATCCTCCCTTCCGTCGGTGAATGCAAGTGTGCAGGAGATGATTGAAAAAGCATTTTCGGAAAACACTTATATCTGGATTCATCCGAAAAAAGGAGAGGTATATGCCAGATGTGGCGGTACTTCAAAGAAGATAGAGGGGAAGGGCGTTATCCTTCGGGGGTATCACAGCGATGTGACGGACATGGTAAATGCGGAAACCAAGCAGAAGGAACTGCTAGAGCAGGCATTGGAGGAAGTGAAGAAGCAGAAAAAACTTTTGCAGGAGGCGTTGGATAATTATAAGGAGGCGGATTATGACCGTCGAAGGGATTTCCTGACAGGGCTTCGAAACCGGCAGGATATGTATGAACTTCTGCATGATGATTTATCCGGCAAGCGGGGATTGATTCGGGCAATGTTTCTTATGGATATTGATGATTTCAAGAAACTCAATGATTTTTACGGTCATGTGTACGGAGACAATTGTCTGAAAAAAATCGGTGCTGCGTTGCTGACATATGCGGAAGGTAATGATGTCCATTTTTATCGTTATGGTGGGGAGGAGATTCTTTGTATCAGTTTTACTGAAATGAAACCGGCCGCTACCATCGCCAGGGAGATTGTGGAGTTGATTAGCAGTCTTGGAATCGGACATGAATGCTCACCGCATGGCGTTGTCACCGTCAGTCTGGGATACACTACCGATTGCAGGGAATATGAGAAAATGATCGATAAAGCAGATGCAGCCATGTACATGGCAAAGGAAGGCGGAAAAAACCGGTTTATTTGTTATGAGAGCATGAAGAAATAAACACATATAAAATACAAAATACTTGAGGGGGTTTTATGGGATTAATTTTTACGAATGAACAATGTATCGGATGTAACAAGTGTATCCGCGCGTGCAGTTGTCTGGGAGCCTGTGTGGCATCGGAGGAAGCCGGCAATCCGAGAATCAGCGTGGATGAAAAGAAATGTATTGCGTGTGGTGCGTGTATTGATGCCTGCGAACATCATGCGAGAGAATTTCATGATGATACGGAACGGTTTTTTGAAGATCTGAAAAAAGGGGAAAAGATTTCTCTTCTGTTGGCGCCTGCCTTCAAAGCCAATTATCCGGATGAATATGAAAAAGTTCTGGGTGGATTGAAGAAATGTGGAGTTAACCGGATAATCAGTATCTCTTTTGGCGCTGACATCACCACTTGGGGCTATTTGAATTATGTCAAACAGAATAATTTTGTGGGTGGAATTTCACAGCCTTGTCCTGCCGTAGTCGGTTATATTGAGCGCTATGCGCCTCAGTTGTTGCCAAAATTATTTCCGGTACATAGTCCGATGATGTGTGGTGCTATTTATGCAAAGAAAGAGATGGGTGTAACAGACAAACTGGCATTCATCAGTCCCTGCATTGCGAAAAAATCGGAAATTGATGATCCGAACACGAAAGGTTATGTTTCCTATAATGTTACCTTTGATCATTTGATGAAATATATGCGGCAGCATCGGATCGAAGGGGCGCTGGCCAAGGATGAGATTGAATATGGGCTGGGTTCCATTTACCCGATGCCGGGTGGACTGAAAGAAAATGTTTATTGGTTTTTGGGAGAGGATGTATATATCCGTCAAATAGAAGGGGAGAAACATGTGTATGAGTATCTCGATGCCCATAAGGACGAGATTGCTCGGGGAATGAATAAGGAACTTTTTATTGACGCACTGAACTGTGGTATGGGATGTATCTACGGAACCGCCGTAGAAGAAACACGGGCGATGACGGATGATGCTTTGTATCATATCAATAAAATTCAGAAAGATTCAAAGAAAAACAGCCGCCATAGTGCGTGGTCTCAAAAATTGAAACCGGAGCAGCGGTTGCAGTTGCTGAATAAACAATTTGCCAAATTGAATCTTAACGATTATCTGCGCAGTTATACGGATCGTTCACAGGAATGCGCTTATGAAATTCCGACAGAGAGTGAACTGAATGAAATCTATCTTAAAATGCATAAAACTACAAAAGAGTCCCGGAGTATCAATTGCGAATGCTGCGGATATCATACCTGCGAAAAAATGGCAATTGCCATCCATAATGGGTTCAATAAGATGGAAAATTGTATTCACTATATGAAAGCGGAAGTAGAAGCAGAGAAGGAGAAGGCTCTGGAACTGGCAGAAATGGTGAATCAGGAAAAGGATGCAATAGAAGAGCAGCAACTTGTCATTAACAATACCCTGGAAGAGGTAAATGGTTTATTTGAGGAACTGTATGGCTCCGTGGAGAATATGGTTCAGGGAAATGACAGTAATGCCCGGGAAAGTACTTCCATTACCAAAGATGTGCAGGGAGTCAAGGAGTTTTGTAATATACTGGATAAAGCCATGGAACAGATTGGTGCGCTGATTCAGGATTTGAGTGAGAATAACCAGGAGGTTGTTTCCATCGCTTCGCAGACGAATATGCTTGCGCTCAATGCAAGTATTGAGGCGGCCAGAGCCGGGGAAGCCGGCAGAGGATTTGCGGTTGTTGCGGATGAAATCAATCATCTTGCGGATGATTCCAAAAATACGGCGAGCCGTAGCAATGAAAGTCAGCAAAAGATTATCCGCTCGGTAGAGAAGATACGGCAGGATACCGGAAAATTGCTGGATGTCATTGGAAAAATAAATACCAGAACACAGAATCTGGCAGGTTCTACCCAGAAGATTGCAGATTCTTCAGCAGTTATCATTGAGACCGCAGATAAAGTGAAAAACGCTTTGGAGTTATTAAAGGAGTGTTAATGGAAAGGCTGACAGCGGGAAAGTGGAATAAAGTTTATCGTTAAGATAAGTTAGCAGCGTAGTTGCCGATGTGCAAAGAGGAAAGGCTTGGTGAACGAAATGACAGTGAAAGAAATGTACGATTCCATCGGAGCAGACTATTATGATGTATTGGACCGGTTCATGAGGGAAGATTTGGTGGAACATTTTGCATTGAACTTTTTGCAGGACAGAACATACAAAGAACTGGAAAAAGCGATTATGGCAAAAGATGTGGAAGCCTCTTTTCGCGCTGCACATAACCTGAAAGGAGTCGCCGGTAATCTTGGATTTTCCGAATTGTTCCGGGTATCTTCGGATCTGACGGAACAATTGCGACCAAAACCGGCGGAAGTTGATATTTGCCTGTTCCAAAAAGTGAGAGAGCAATATGCAATCGTTGTCGCTGCGCTCACATCTTATGATTTCGGTGATGAAAGATGACCGGAACGGATTCTCCGTCTCATATGGTCAGGCAGGATTCGAAAAACTTTCGGCAGCCGGTTGCCGGGTGATTCACAATGATTCAATATGCGGAAGGGTTGTTTTGTACCTTGTCCATGCGGGTTGCATACAGACAAGGAGAAATACGGCCCTTCTTTTTTTGAGACAGTTTGTATGTACTTAAAGGTTGAGTTAAAGCCGGGATTGGAGTAAAATATCAGCGGTAGAGAAAAACAGATGATTAACGGAAAATCGGAAAGAGGAGCATTATGGCACTTAGCAAAAAGCCTGTGAAAGGCATGAAAGATGTTATGCCTCGTGAGATGCAGATTCGAAATTATGTGATGAAATTGATCCGCGAGACATATGAAACTTATGGATTTACCCAGATTGAGACCCCTTGTGTTGAGAATATTGAGAATCTGACCAACAAGCAGGGCGGTGAAAATGAAAAACTGATATTTAAAATTTTGAAACGCGGTGATAAACTTCGTCTGGAGGATGCAAAAGAGGAAGCCGATTTGGTGGATAGTGGTCTTCGGTATGATCTGACGGTACCTTTGGCCAGATATTATTCCAATCATGCCAATGAACTGCCGACGCCGTTTAAGGCTTTGCAGATGGGAAATGTATGGCGGGCGGATCAGCCGCAGAAAGGGCGTTTTCGTCAGTTCATGCAATGCGATATTGATATTCTTGGCGAGCCTTCCAATCTGGCAGAGATTGAACTGATTTTAGCGATGACCAATATCCTTGGAAAACTCCAGTTCAAGGATTTCAATATACGGATTAATGACCGTCGTATGCTGAAGGCAATGGCATCCTATGCAGGATTTGCAGAGAAAGACTTTGACAGTGTTTTTATCACATTGGATAAAATGGATAAGATTGGGGTGGACGGTGTCCGCAGTTGTCTGTGTGACGATGGCTTTGATGCGAATGTGGTTGAGCGGTATATGGCATTATTTGACGGGCTGGAAAAGGCAACAGACGGAATCGCATACCTATCAGAAATTCTTGGTGATTTTCTACCGGCAGAATGCAAAAACAATCTGGAAGAAATCCGGGAAAGCGTTAATGCCGCAAAGAGTTCCGATTTTACTCTGTTGTTTGACCCTACTCTGGTTCGCGGAATGTCCTATTATACCGGTACAATTTTTGAGGTGGAATTGAAGGAATTTCATTCCAGTTGCGGTGGTGGCGGCCGTTATGACCAGATGATTGGCAAATTTACGGGACAAAATACCCCGGCATGCGGATTTTCCATTGGATTTGAACGAATCATTACCATTTTGATGGACAATGGTTTTGAAATTCCGGAAGAAGGCAGAAAAATTGCATTTCTGTTGGAAAAAGGTTTGCCGTCGAACCGGGTCAGCCAAATTTTCGCTGAGGCGGAAGCACTTCGCAGGGAAGGAAATCAGGTCCTGTTGGTGCGCATGAATAAAAATAAAAAGTTTCAAAAAGCACAGTTAGAGGAGCAGGGCTATAAAGAATATAAAGAATTCTATGTAAATGCATTGAATGAGAACTAGGAGGCAGATATGGCAGAGTCAATGAAAGGCTTAAAGAGAAGCCACAGATGTGCGGAAATTTCTTCTGCAAATATTGGAGAAACCGTAACACTGATGGGCTGGGTGCAGAAAAGCAGAAATAAGGGTGGTATTATTTTCCTGGATCTTCGGGATCGTTCGGGTATTGTGCAACTTATTTTCGAGGACGCGGCAAACAGTGGTGCGGGAAATATTGATTCAGATGGTTTTGCAAAGGCAGAAAAACTTCGAAGTGAATTTGTTATCGCGGTAAAGGGGATAGTGGAAAAGCGCGGTGGCGCAGTGAATGATAATCTGAAAACCGGTGAAATCGAAGTGCGTGTATCTTCCCTGACAGTATTGGCTGAATCAGAGACACCTCCGTTCCCGATTGAAGCAGATTCCAAGACAAAAGAAGAAATTCGGTTAAAATATCGTTGTCTGGACTTGCGTCGTCCGGATATCCAGCACAATCTTATGTTCCGTTCTAAGGTTACAAGATCTGTGCGGGAATTCCTCTATCAGGAGGGCTTCCTGGAAATCGAAACCCCGATTTTGAATAAATCCACTCCGGAAGGAGCAAGAGATTATCTGGTGCCGAGCCGTGTGCATCCGGGTATGTTTTATGCCCTTCCGCAGAGTCCGCAGTTATTCAAGCAGATGCTTATGTGCTCCGGTTATGACCGTTATTTCCAAATCGCAAAATGTTTCCGTGATGAGGATTTGAGAGCAGACCGTCAGCCGGAATTTACACAGATTGATATGGAACTTTCCTTCGTAGATGTGGATGATGTGATTGATGTAAATGAGCGTTTGATCCGGAAATTATTCAAGGATTGTCTGAATGTGGATGTTCCGATTCCGATGCAGAGAATGACCTGGCAGGAAGCGATGGACCGTTTTGGTTCCGATAAGCCGGATGTGAGGTTTGGCATGGAACTGACGAATGTGACGGATGTGGTTAAAGATGTAGATTTTGTGGTATTTAAGAGTGCCATAGAAAATGGCGGTACCGTCCGGGGAATTAATGCAAAAGGACAGGGAGAAATGCCTCGGAAAAAGATTGATGCCCTCGTGGAATATGCAAAAGGATATGGCGCAAAAGGACTTGCCTATATTGCTATTTTGCCGGATGGAACGGTAAAATCTTCCTTTGCCAAATTTATGACAGAAGAGCAGATGCAGGCACTTATCCGGGCAATGGATGGAGAAAACGGAGACCTTTTATTGTTTGCTGCAGATTGTAACAAAACCGTTTGGGCAGTGCTGGGTGCACTTCGTTGTAAACTGGCAGCAGACCTTGATATGTTGAAAAAGAATGATTTCCGTTTCCTCTGGGTAACAGAATTCCCGCAGTTCGAGTGGTCCGATGAAGAAGAAAGATTTGTTGCCATGCATCATCCGTTTACCATGCCAATGGAGGAGGATCTTCCGCTGTTGGATACCGACCTTGGTGCAGTTCGTGCGAAAGCATATGACTGTGTATTAAACGGTGTAGAATTGGGTGGCGGTTCCGTTCGAATCCATCAGACAGATATCCAGGAAAAGATGTTCCATTGTCTTGGTATTGAACATGAGGAAGCCTATGAAAAATTTGGTTTCCTGTTGGATGCATTTAAATATGGTGTTCCGCCGCACGCAGGACTGGCCTTTGGTTTGGACCGTCTCGTGATGCTCATGGTGGGAGCGGATAATATTCGTGAAGTCATTGCATTCCCTAAGGTGAAGGATGCCAGCGATCTTATGTGTGAATGCCCGAATGTGGTGGATGAAAAACAGCTTAACGAACTTTGTATTCAAATTGCTATTCCTGAGAAATTATGAAATTATTTGTGTGTGATATTACGGAACTAATTGCCCAGCAGGAGGATTCGGTAATGTGGCAGCAGGCCCTTTCCAATCTTCCGGCGCAGCGCCTTGAAAAAGTAAATCGATACAAATACCATGAGGATAAGGCCAGAAGCATTGCTGCTGGCTTTTTACTTGGTTATGTCCTGAAAACAGAATATGATTTAACTGCATGGGAACTTGCCTATGGAGAGCAGGGGAAACCATATTTAAAAGATGAAGAAGGGATTCATTTCAATTTATCCCATTCCAAAGATTATGTGGTAGTATGTGTGGATAATCATCCCTGCGGTGTGGATATTCAAAAGAAAAAAACACTTCGTCCGGGTTTTGCAGAGCGATTTTTTCATCCCCGGGAACTGGAATTTGGATTACAAACAAGTGGGTTCGCTTGTACGGATAAAAGCAGCGATGCAGTGCAGGAAGATGTTTCGCCGGCAGATAAAAGCAGTGATGCAGTGCAGGAAGATGTTTCGCCGGCAGATAAAAGCAGTGATGCAGTGCAGG
>JBJEMA010000071.1:0-21489 GCA_051879435.1 Lachnospiraceae bacterium | reverse complement strand
AAGATGTTTCGCCGGCAGATAAAAGCAGCGATGCAGTGCAGGAAAATGCTGCATCTGCAGAAAAAATTTCGGTAGATATCCAAATGCAAATCTGGAGTATGAAGGAAGCACTTATGAAATATTCCGGAAAAGGAATGAGCCGTAATCTGTTATCTTTTTCGGTGGTTCCCTTACTTACCGGAGAAATTATGGAGGAAGAGGGGAGAAAGGTGGTTGGAGCCGGTTTATCCCTGTTGCCGGATTATTCCCTGTGTGCGGTTTGGGAAGGCACCCATTTCAATCATCCGGAAATAAAGATATTTTCGTGGAATGAACTGTTTGAAGAAGTTGTCACGAAAAATAAGGAAAAACCTTAAAAACAGTAATAAAAAAAGCCCATTGAACATGGACTTTTGCGAGCTGCTGACGGGAGTTGAACCCGTGACCTCCGCACTACCAATGCGACGCTCTACCACCTGAGCCACAACAGCGTTTTTCTTGTTACCGTGCTATAATAACAAATAAATAGTTGGAATGTCAAGTATAAATCGTGGTTTTAAGCATTATGAAAAATTTCTTTTTGGACTTTTTTGAAAAATGCAAAAACTGTTTTCGTAAAATGGTGAAAACTGTTTTCGTAAATGGTGAAAACTGTTTTCGTAAAATAGTCAAAAATATTTTCGTAAAACGGCAAAATGTTTTCATGAAAATTCAATTGGTTTCGTAAAACGGCTAAAATGATTTTGTAAAACTGACATATGAATGTTAAGGATAAAAAACGGATAGGTGTTCTGACATGGCGGAAAATAGGACGGAAAATATAAAACTGAATCAATTGAAAATCGGAGAGAGTGCTGTGATTACCGCAGTAGGCGGGGAAGGTGCCCTGCGACAGCATTTTCTGGATATGGGAGTTATTCCGGGAGCAGAAGTAACTGTGGTAAAATTAGCGCCCATGGGGGATCCGATGGAACTACAGGTGCATGGATATGAACTGACCTTGCGGTTGGCAGATGCAGAACAGATTCAAATTACCCGGATAACCGAAAGAAGTAACCCGCATCAACGCAATATCCGGATGGAGCGGACAAAACATCCGGGGCTTGGAGAAGAAGGAATTTACCATGCAAAGGAGGATGAGCATCCATTACCGGAGGGAACCGTATTATCATTTGCCCTGGTGGGCAATCAGAACTGCGGGAAGACTACACTTTTTAATCAGTTGACCGGTTCCAACCAGCATGTGGGGAATTTCCCGGGGGTGACGGTAGACCGGAAGGACGGTCCCATCAAAGGTCATCCGGATACCATTGTAACCGATTTGCCCGGCATATATTCCATGTCCCCATACACCGGCGAAGAAATTGTATCGCGTAATTTTGTCCTTCAGGAGAAACCCAAAGCCATAATAAACATTGTGGATGCCACAAATATTGAACGAAATCTGTATCTCACCATGCAGCTTCTGGAAATGGATATTCCCATGGTGCTGGCTCTTAACATGATGGATGAAATGACAGGAAATCATGGTGCCATTGACATCAATACCATGGAACATATGCTGGGGATTCCGGTTGTGCCGATTTCCGCCGCCAAAAATGAAGGCGTACGGGAATTGGTCGAACACGCCCTGCATATTGCCAAATATCAGGAACGACCGGCAAAACAGGATTTTTGTGATAAAAGCGATCATGGTGGAGCAATCCACAGGGCGATTCACGCGGTGGAGTCAATTATTGAGGACCATGCAGAGCGGGCAGAGATTCCTCTTCGGTTCAGTGCCACCAAAGTGATTGAGGGTGATTCACTCATTCTGGAGCAGTTGGAATTGGATGCCAATGAAAAGGAAATGATTGATCATATTGTAAAGCAGATGGAGAAGGAAGGGAAAATGGACCGCAGCGCTGCCATTGCAGATATGCGGTTTGATTTCATTGAGCGCGTCTGTGAGCGTACTGTGCAGAAACCGAAAGAAAGCAGGGAGCGAATCCGTTCGGAAAAAATCGATAAAATTTTAACGGGAAAATGGACTGCCATTCCCTGTTTTATCCTCATTATGGCGCTTATTTTTGTCCTAACCTTTCATGTGATTGGGGGATTTTTACAGAACATATTGGAAATGGGAATTGACGCACTGGTACAGCTACTGGACGGCTGGATGAGCCGGGGAAATGTGAACGATGTCCTACATCGCCTTGTTATTGACGGAATATTTGAAGGTGTGGGAAGCGTGCTCAGTTTCCTTCCTATTGTGGTTGTGCTGTTTTTCTTCCTCTCTATTTTGGAAGACAGCGGCTATATTGCCAGAGTGGCCTTCTTCATGGATAAAATTCTTCGTAAAATCGGTTTATCCGGCAGGAGCATTGTTCCCATGCTGATTGGATTTGGATGTACGGTTCCGGCGGTAATGGCTACCCGGACCCTGCCGAGTACAAGAGATAGGAAAATGACGATATTGCTTACCCCTTTTATGAGTTGTAGTGCGAAACTGCCGATTTACGCCTTTTTCGTAAATGCGTTTTTCCCGGGAAAAGCCTGGCTGATTATGACGGGCCTTTATTTTCTGGGAATTGTGGTTGGTATATTGGCAGCATTTCTTTATAAAGGGACCCATTTTAAGGGAGAAGCCGTTCCTTTCGTTATGGAATTGCCCAATTATCGTCTGCCGGGAATGAAAAATGTGGGGCAGCTGATGTGGGAGAAGGCGAAAGATTTTATTACCAGAGCATTTACGGTTATTCTTCTTGCAACCATTGCGGTCTGGTTTTTACAGAGTTTTGATTTGCATTTCCATCTTACAACGGATTCTTCCGAAAGCATGATGGCAATGCTATCAGGTATCCTGGTCCCGCTGTTTCGTCCTATCGGGCTCGGGGACTGGCGAATTGTTACTTCTCTGATTTGTGGTATTATGGCAAAGGAAAGTGTGGTTTCCACCTTGGAAATGCTTTATGGCGGCGGTATTCAAAATGTACTGGGAAATGCGTCAGCAGTTGCGATTTTGGTATTTTCCCTTTTGTATTCCCCTTGTATTGCGGCGATTGCCTCCATAAAACGGGAAATCGGAGCGAAATGGGCCACCTTCGTTGTTTTGTGGCAGTGTGTCATCGCCTGGATAGCTGCTTTTGTGATCAGAAATCTGTATCTTTTGATTTTGGGATAGGAATTTCCATAAAATTGATTATTTTAATTCGTATCTATTTCGAAACAGAGAATATTATATTCATTTTGGGAGGGAGAATATATGAAGAAGAAAGTTGCTAAAATAATTCTTATGATTAGCGCATTGGCCTTGCTTTGCGCAGGATGCGGAAACTCATCCGATAAGAGTGTGATGGAAGTTACAAGCGAGAGTGCCGGAAGTTCTTATGCCATGGATGATGTTTATATGGTTGAAAACGATGCCGTGGAATATGCGGAGGAAATGGTGGATGCGGGAACAGAAGCGCCACAGGTGGATGAGGATACTTCACGTAAGTTGATTACTACTGCTAATTACAGTGTGGAAACGGATGAGTTTGATGATTTTACCCAGCGTATTGAGAATAAAGCTGCTGCGCTCGGAGGATATGTGGAAAATGTAAATGTGCAAAACGATGCGAGAGATGTTCGTAGTGCCAATTATGTTATTCGTATTCCGGAGGCCAATTTGAACAGTTTTGTGGAAATGGTTTCCGAGAATTCCAATGTTACTTATCGTTCCACTCGCGTAGATGATGTTACCTTGTCCTATGTAGATTTGGAGAGCCGCATTTTTGTTCTTCGTACAGAGGAAAGCCGCTTGTTGCAGATGTTAGAGGAAGCGGAAGATGTTGAGACCATGATTATGGTGGAATCCCGATTGTCTGAGGTACAATGCGACATTGAATCCATGGAATCCCAATTGCGTACATTTGACAACCGGATTAATTACAGTACCATTTACCTTGATGTTCAGGAGGTAAAGGTATTTACTGTGGTTGAAGAGCAGACAATAGGTGAGAAGATTGCCCAGGGATTTAAGAACAGTCTTTACAATGTGGGAAAAGGAATTTCCAATTTCTTTATCTGGCTGATTGTAGCTTCCCCGTATCTTCTTGTCATTGCAGCTGTGATTGCGGGAATTGTATTTGCGATTCGCGCAATGGTGCATGCAGGTCAGAAGAAGGCGCAAAAAAAGAGAATGGAGCAGCAGTTGCAGATGCAACATCTGATGCAGAATCAGAATCCGATGAATGGCAACATGTTTATGATGAACGGCGCTGCTATGCCGGGAAATAATCCTGTGCAGCCTATTATGCAGACATCCGGCAATCCGCAAGGACAATCTCATGCACAGGGACAGGCGGACGCACCGGCACCGACAAATGCACCGGCATCGACAAATGTACAAGTAAAAGCGGACACTCTGTCAAAATCAAATGCACCGGCGGAGAAATCGAAGAATAAGAAGTCATAAGCAAACAAGAAGTCATAAGCAAATATGAAGTCATAAGAAACATGAAGTCATAAGTAAACATGAAGTCATAAGAAACATGAAGTCATAAGAAACATGAAGTCATAAGAAACATGAAGTCATAAGAAATATGAAGTCATAAACAAAGTCGTAAAAACAAATATCAGGAAAAGGGTAATAATAATGGGAAAAATTGCGGGTTTCTTAAAGCGAAAAAATATTGTAATTTCCGGAAAAAGATACGGGATTGATGCGTTGGGAGCAATGGCGCAAGGTCTGTTCTGTTCTTTGCTGATTGGCACAATTTTTAATACCATCGGGCAGCAGGCGCATCTTCCGTTTTTTGAAACCTTGGGTGGATACTGTACTGCTATGGCCGGCCCGGCTATGGCGGTTGCCATCGGAAATGCCCTGCAGTGTCCGCCTCTTGTAATGTTTTCTTTAATCGTTGTTGGTTCTGCCGCCAATTCGCTGGGAGGTGCAGGAGGTCCGTTTGCGGTATTGATTATGACGATTCTGGCAGCAGAAATGGGGAAAGCGGTTTCCAAGGAAACGAAAGTGGATATTCTGGTAACGCCGGCTGTAACCATTCTGGTTGGCGTCGGTTTGTCCCTTCTCATAGCGCCGCAAATTGGAACTGCGGCAAGTTCTCTGGGAAATCTTATTATGTATGCAACGGAGTTACAACCATTCCTTATGGGTATCATTATCTCTGTGATTGTGGGGATGGCCCTTACTTTACCAATATCCTCTGCCGCAATCTGTGCGGGACTGGGACTGACCGGATTGGCCGGTGGTGCTGCCGTAGCCGGTTGCTGCGCCCAGATGGTGGGATTTGCCATTATGTCCTTCCGGGAAAATAAATGGGGCGGCTTGATTTCACAGGGAATCGGTACCTCCATGCTCCAAATGGGAAATATTGTGAAAAATCCGAGAATCTGGATTGCACCGATTTTAACCAGTGCCATTACAGGGCCTTTGGCAACCTGCGTATTTCATTTGGAAATGAATGGAGCCCCGGTATCCTCCGGTATGGGAACCTGTGGTCTGGTGGGACAGATTGGCATTTATACCGGGTGGATTGCGGAAGGAAAAGCAATTACCGCATTTGACTGGTTGGGACTCATTCTCATATGCTTTGTATTGCCGGGTGTGCTTACATGGGGATTTGGCTTGCTGGAACGGAAATTGGGCTGGATCAAAGAAGGGGATTTAAAACTGGATTAAGATGTAGGAAACACAAAAAAGAATCCGCAATGATTGCGATTCGATTATAATAAAGATTATGTACACGAAAACAGAAAGATTTGAGGCAGGAATATGTCACATAACAGACAGAAAAAGATTGCGGTGGTAAATGATTATTCCGGATTCGGAAGATGTTCCCTGGCGGTAGAAATTCCCATTATTTCGAAAATGAAGATTCAGTGCTGTCCCATTCCAACCTCGATTTTTTCCAATCACACAGGTTTTGACAGTTTTTATTATACTGATTTTACGCATCATATGGCGGCCTATGTGGCAGAATGGAAGAAATTGGAACTTGAGTTTGAGGGCATTTGTACCGGATTTTTGGGATCAGCGGAGCAAATCCGGATTGTAGAAAATTTTATCCGGGATTTTCGGACAGGGAAAACCCAAGTGGTAGTGGATCCGGTCATGGGAGATTACGGAAAACTTTATCCTACCTATACGGAAGAAATCTGCAATAACATGAAGGACCTGGTGAAATATGCGGATATCATAACTCCAAATCTGACGGAGGCGTGTATTTTAACCGGAATTGCCTATAATGAAAAGTATTCCAATAAAGAGTTGGAGGAGATTGCCGAAAAATTGTCCGGCATGGGACCGCGTAAAATTGTTATTACAGGAATTCCAAGAGGTCATTTTATATGCAATTATTGTTTTGAAACCGGTCGGGAAAGTTATATGATTAAGACGGCCAAGGTGGGAACACAGCGTTCCGGTACGGGGGACATATTTACCTCCATTGTGGTGGCAGATGCAGTGAAAGGCGTGGATTTTCATGAGTCCATTCGTAAGGCTTCCCATTTTGTGAAAAAGTGTATCCAGAAAGCAATTGATATGGATATTCCATTAACGGATGGAGTACCATTTGAAGAATTGCTGGATAAATTAAAATAATTATATGGAAAACAGCATTGGAGGAAATTATGAAAGATACGAAAGTGAAAAATCTTAGTTTTTGTGCACTGTTTATGGCACTGGCCTTTGTAATTACGCGGTTTCTTCAAATCCCGATTCCGCTGGGATATTTTAATATCGGAAACAGTGTAATTCTGTTAGGTTGTCTGTTTATGCCGATGCCTTATGGAATTATTGCAGGATCCCTTGGCTCCGCATTGGCGGATTTGACTTCTTTTCCTGTGTACACTTTACCGACACTGGTAATTAAGGCACTTATGCCGTTTTTGTTTTATGTGCTTCAAAAGCTTCCGATTAAGAAGGTATATTGGAAAAATGTGGCGGATTTCTGCATTGTGACATTAATCCCATTGTTCGGATATACGGCAACGGGATGCGTTTTGTATGGTGGTTTCGTGGCAGGAATGGCACAGTTCCCGGGACTTCTTCTGGAGTACGCTGCAAATATCATTGTTTTTTCTGTTCTATACAAAGCGCTTGCCCGCGTTATTCATAAATAAAATTTGTTTATTTCATTCAAAAAAAGACGATGCGTTTCATCGGAGAAAAAAAGGGAAATTGAGTTTGTCTCAATTTCCCTTCACTGTTTTTAAGAACATTTCATAAATGGAAGTATCCCCGTCCAGTTCCGGATGAAAGGATAATGCAAACTGATTTTCATACCGGACGGCTACAATCTTATTATCTACAGTAGCAAGAACCTGCACTTTAGGATCGGCCTGTTCAATATAAGGTGCCCGTATGAAAGTCATTGGAACCGGTCCCAGGTCCGCAAAAGATTCCGTCACATGGAAACTGCCAAGTTGACGACCGTAAGCGTTTCTTTTTACGGTTACAGGCATTGTTTGAAAATAAGCCCGTTCATCATTGGAAATGTGCTCTGCCAGCAGAATCATGCCGGCACAGGTGGCAAGAACAGGCATTTTGGAGGAAATCTGTTCCTTTATTGTATCAAACATATCTAATTCTTTCAGTAATTTCCCCTGAACAGTACTTTCTCCGCCGGGAAGGATTAAGGCATCGTATGGTTGCAGAACATCATTTTTCTGACGAAGTTCCAGACATTCGATGCCGAGACTGTGCAGGATTTTTTCATGTTCGATAAAAGCACCCTGCACAGCTAAAACACCGATTTTCATTATTTGCCCCTTTCTGCCATCAGAAGTTCAATTTCGTCTTCATTAATACCTACCATAGCTTCTCCTAAATCTTCGGAAAGTTTAGCAATAAGTGCTGCGTCAGTAAAGTTCGTAACTGCTTTTACAATGGCATTGGCACGTTTTTCCGGATTGCCGGATTTGAAGATACCGGAACCTACGAAGACACCTTCTGCACCTAACTGCATCATCAACGCCGCATCGGCAGGAGTAGCAACGCCACCGGCAGCAAAGTTAACCACCGGAAGTTTGCCGTTGTTATGTACATAAAGTACCAAATCATATGGTACCTGAAGTTCCTTTGCTTCGTTGAACAATTCATCTTCCCGCATAGAGGTGATTTTTGCAATCTCGCTGTTCATTTTCCGCATATGGCGGACTGCCTGAATTACATCACCGGTTCCCGGTTCTCCCTTGGTACGAATCATGGATGCACCTTCATTAATACGGCGAAGTGCTTCGCCTAAGTCTTTTGCACCGCAGACAAACGGAACCTTGAATTTCGTCTTATCAATATGGTATACATCGTCAGCAGGAGAAAGAACTTCACTTTCATCTATATAGTCAATCTCGATTGCTTCCAATAACTGTGCTTCCACAAAATGTCCGATTCGGCATTTTGCCATGACCGGAATGGATACCGCATCCTGAATTCCTTTGATCATCTTTGGATCACTCATTCTGGATACTCCTCCGGCAGCACGAATGTCAGCCGGAATTCTTTCCAATGCCATAACAGCACATGCTCCGGCAGCCTCGGCAATCTTTGCCTGCTCGGGTGTAGTAACATCCATGATGACACCGCCTTTCAACATCTGTGCCAGATTTTTATTCAGTTCGTATCTTTCATTTCCCATTTTTGTTTTTCCTCGCTTTCTGTTGTCTTTACAACCTTTGTTTATGATAGTATAATAAATCTGACCTTGTTGAAATGTTCAATTTTAATATATTCAGAATGGTCAGAATGAAGGAGAATGGAAGAAATGCTTACATATTCTTTTGCCGATATAAGGTCAGATTCCCTTTACGGACATCTGTATAAATGCATAAAAAATGATATTATTCATGGAAATTTGAAACCCGGAGACAAATTGCCCTCAAAACGGAGTTTCGCAAAAAATCTGGGTATAAGTGTAATAACGGTGGAAAATGCATATGAACAGTTAATGGCGGAAGGTTATATTTATTCCATTGCCAAAAAAGGATTTTATGTGGCAAGTCTGCAAAATGAAAATACAGGTGCAATAAAGCCGGTTGAAGAATCTGCGGAGCACATGCTGCTCCCGGCGGGGGAAGAGAAGTATCTGGCCGATTTTACCAGCAACCGGGTCAGTAGAAAACAGTTTCCATTTACCGTCTGGGCAAAATTGTTACGGGATTGTCTGAATGATTATCAGGATGGACTTTTGAACAGTTCCCCGAGCGGAGGAGAACTGATGCTTCGGACGGCGATTGCCAATCATTTATTGCAGTTTCGCGGAATGCATGTGGAGCCGAAACAGATTATTATCGGCGCAGGGACGGAGTATTTGTACGGACAGCTGGTTCAACTGTTGGGACAGGATAAAATATACGGTGTTGAGGATCCCGGATATCCGAAACTGGTCCGAATTTACGAAGCCAATGCTGTTAAAGTAAAATATATTCGTTTTGAACAGGATGGCATTAACATTCGGGATTTGGAAGAAGCGGCAGTTGATGTCGCCCATACATCACCTTCGCATCAGTTCCCTACCGGAATTATTACGCCAATCAGCAAACGGTATGAACTGCTGGGCTGGGCATCTAAGGATAAAAATCGTTATATTATTGAAGATGATTACGACAGTGAATTCCGAATGACAGGGCAGCCTGTGCCTTCTCTGCAAAGCATTGATACTATGGAAAAAGTAATTTATATGAACACATTTTCCAAGTCTATTGCACCCACCATGCGAATCAGTTATATGGTTTTACCGAGACATCTGACTGGTCTTTATTACAAAAAACTTTCCTTCTATTCCTGTCCGGTAACTACAATGATTCAAATTGCACTTGCAAGATTTATTGATGAGGGGTATTTTGAGAAGTATATTAACCGCATGAGAAATTATTACCGAAAGCAGAGAGACCGGTTGGTTGGTCTGATAAAGAACAGTAAAATGGCTGATTTTTCCACAATAAAAGAAGAGGATGCTGGACTTCATTTTTTGTTACATCTGGATATTCCCTGTTCGGATGAAGAATTTAAAAATCGTCTGGAACGATGTGGAATAAGGATTTGTGCTTTATCCGAATATTATCATAATCCACAGCACAGAACGGTGCATGATTTCATTTTGAATTATTCCTCTCTGACAGAGGAAAATATGAAAGAAGCGGTGGAACTTCTCTGCCGGGAAGTTCTTGCAGTACGAAAAAAGGGGAAAAAATAATAATAGAAAGATGAGGAACGGAAAAATGGAAATAGTTTATCGCGTTTATGACAATCTTTATGTGAATTTAACAAATCGTTGCCCTTATTCCTGTACCTTCTGCTTACGGCAGACAAGGGAACAGATGGGAGAATCCGGTCGTTTGTGGTTGGAACATGAGCCGGATTTTGATGAAGTAGTTGAGGCATTCCAAAAGTTTGATGTGGATAAATTCAATGAAATTGTCTTTTGCGGTTTCGGTGAACCAACGGAAGCATTTCCGATGCTTATAAAGGTCGCAAAATATGTAAAAGAAACCTACGGAAAGCCGATTCGAATTAACACGAACGGAATGGGGAATCTGATTAACGGCAGAAATATTGTGCCGGAAATGGCAGGGCTCATTGATACCGTCTCCATTAGTTTGAATAACCCACACAAGGATGCGTATCTGGCGCTTGTCAGAAGTAAATTCGGCGATGTGTCTTTTGATGAAATGATGGCATTTGCCAAAGAGTGCGTAGCGCATCTTCCGAAAGTTGTTCTTACTACGGTGGATACAACAATTTCCAAAGAAGACGAGGAAGAGTGCAGAAAACTCTGCCGGGAGATCGGAGCGGTCTATCGAATTCGTCCATGGGAAGGGTAAACACGGTTCAGCGCATTCTGTTCTGCCTTGTTAGGTAGTAGCGGTTAGCCGAACGAGGCATCGCCCGAAGCGTGTGGATGGAACATGTGTCCATCGGAAGGCTTGTCACGGAAGAAAATGAATACGCCTGCCTAAGCAAATTAATTAGGGATATTGGCGGTAACTGTGAATAGATTGAAATAATATGTGCATACTACCTAATGTGTTAAGGAAAACAAAAACGGAGGTAGTAAGTATGAAAAAGATTAAATTAAAACAAAAGGAAAAAGAAACCATCCAGGATCTTATGACGCAGGAACAGAGTTGTATCGCTAAGTATGAAAGATATGAAAAGGAAGCCAAGGACGCTGTTTTGAAGGATCTTTTCCGTGATTTGAAAACGCGGGAACAGAAACATTATGATACGCTTAATCAGATTTACAGTGGTTCCTGTCCTGCAAGTGATGTGAATGATCCTTCCGGCGAACAGTATGAGCCAATGCCTACCTATTCCATGGACAAGGAAACACCGGAGAAGAAATCGGATTGTTATTTAGCAACAGATGCTATTGGTACAGAAAAACTGGTATCCGGTGAATATAATTTTGATGTATTCAATTTTGAGGATGCCTGTGTAAGAAAAATGCTTGCAGATATTCAGGTGGAAGAGCAGAATCATGCAGAGATGCTTTACAAATACAAGACAGTAAACGGTATGGCGTAAGCAAACAGGAACGATAACGAAAAAACGGTTCGAAGTAAATAACGAAGACCCCGGAGGCAGATGATGAAATCGTCTGTTTTCGGGGTCTTTTATATTTATACGGAAAATGAACTGAGCTGGGTTTCCAATTCTTCTGCCAGTTCTGCCAATTTATCACTGTTGGCGGAAATCTGTTCAAAGGAGCCATGCTGACTTTCTACGGAACTGGTGGTTTCTTCCATGCATGCCGCATTTTCCTCAGAAATGGAGGAAAGGGTTTCCACCATATTTAACATACCGCCTCGTGCGGAATCAATCTGATTGGTTTTAAGTTGCAGATTGTTACAGTTCTCAAGAATGGATTCCAATTGATTATCGATTTTTAAAAATTGATTTCTGGTGATGTCGATACTTTGTGTTTCTTCATTGGCAGCATCACCAATAATCTTCATCATATTCATCGTTTCCTGCATCTTTGTAACCAGACTGGAAATCAGTTCTTCAATGGTATTGGTAAGGGTATTTGTGTTGTTAGCAAGATTGCCGATCTCCGTAGCTACAACCGCAAAACCGCGACCGGCTTCGCCTGCACGCGCCGCTTCGATGGAAGCGTTTAATGCCAGAAGATTCGTTTGCTCCGCAATTTCTTTAATCTGACTGCTGGCATCCTGAATGCTGAGCGTCTGCTGACTGGTTGCCTGAATGATGGTGTGCATTTCATTGGTTTCCCGGCTCATTCGACTGGCATCCTCAATTACGGTTTCCAGGGCGCGCAAGCCGTCTTCCTTTGACTGGTCTGCAATCTGTACCATGTCGGAGAGTTCTCGCATACTTTCCTGAATTGCGTGAATCTGTTTACTTAAATTGGAAATCAGGCGTTCCCCTTCCTGAACTTCCTGTGCCTGATCCACCGCACCTTTGGTTACTTCTGTTACCGTAAGCATAATCTGCTGGCTGCTTTGGGTGGCAGTTTCGGTAGAATCGGAAACATCCATTGCATAACTTTTTAGTAAATGGCTCATATTCTGCAATTCACTGACAAGGCCGGCAATGTTATTACGCATGGTAAGGATATCCTCAGAAATATATCCGATTTCATTTTTTTGTCTGCTGAGAATCTGTGCATCTTTGCAATTGTTTTCGGTAAAATCATATTGCGCCATACCTTCCACAATCCGGCATAATTTTTTTGTCGGCTTAACAATTACCTGATAAATGAAAAGTGCAAGTAACCCAATGGCAATGACGCCGAAAATATAAGCCATAATTGTCATGGGAAGAATGGCGGCATTTTTGGTAACGGAAACCAATTCGGGGTCAATGCCGTTATTTAGCATCATACTCTTAAAATAACGAATCACCACCAGATTATAAATGGTAAAAATGCCACACAGAATAATAAACAGCGCTACGGCAACTTTGGCGATAATACTTTTTTTTCTTTTTTTCATTTGAATTCCCCCATTATATTCATTTGCAGTGTTTTGCTTTCAGTATTACTTGTTTCTATATGCAAATTTTAAACAAAAAAAATCCATATAGCAAGATTTTATTGATAATTTTGACAATTTTTTTATGTAATGTATAACCTTAATTTTGTATTTCGGGATGCAACTTGTTAACTGAGACGCAACTTGTGAATCGAGATGTATTGTATTTCGAGACGCAACTTGTGAATCGAGACACATCTCGGTAAACAAGGTTAGATATTCATTTGACTCGTACCTGCAGGGGAGGGTGTAAGATGATTCCGCTGTGCCTGATTTCGTCGAAATCGGGAAGTGTAACAGTATGAAATGAAACAATGATATAATGAAGAGGAAAACAGTCAGGAGGAGAGGGGAAATGGAACCTATTATAATCAGAGGATTAAGACAAAATAACTTAAAAAATGTTTCTTTGGAAATACCAAAGAACAAAATTGTGGTATTTACAGGTGTTTCCGGTTCGGGAAAATCCAGTATTGTGTTTGACACCATTGCTGCCGAAAGCCAGCGTCAGATGAACGAAACCTACAGTGCCTGGATTCGGGGCCGTCTGCCAAAATACGAGAAGCCGAAGGTGGATTTTATTGATCATCTGAATCCTTCTGTCATTATTGACCAGTCCCGGCTTGGGGGAAATGCAAGATCCACGGTGGGTACCATCAGTGATATGTATTCTCTGCTGCGGTTATTGTTTTCCCGCATTGGAACGCCGAAAATCGGACCGGCATCCTATTTTTCATTTAATAATCCAAACGGTATGTGCCCAACCTGCGCGGGAATCGGGAAAATTATGGAACTGGATATATTGAAATGTGTAGAGGAAGATAAGACCTACGACGAGGGAATTTTCAATCTTCCCGCATTTAAAACCGGGAATTATTATTGGAAACTGTACCGCAAACCGGAATATTTCCGGACGGATGTTCCGTGGAAGGATTTGACGGAAGGAGAAAAGAATTTTCTCCTATACGGAAATACGGAGCGGGGCAAGGAACGGCTGGATAAGAAAGTGGAAGGAGTATATAACCAATTTAAACGGCTGGTACTGATGAAAGGGCCGGAGGAACAGACGGATCATACGCTAAAACGCATCAATGATTTTGTCTATGAATGTCCGTGCCCGGATTGCAAGGGGAAACGCTTAAATGAAACTACCTTGTCTTGTAAAATCAACGGTTATTCCATTTATGATATGTGTGAAATGGAATTTACCGGATTACGCAAAGAACTGGATTTGGTGACGGATGAACGGGCAGTTTCCATTACGGAGCAGCTGAAAGCGTCTCTGGACCGGATGATTGATATCGGACTGTCTTATCTGTTTATGAACCGGGAGAGTTCAACTCTTTCCGGCGGAGAGGCCCAGCGGCTAAAACTGGTAAGGTATATGGGCAGTTCTTTGTGCGGAATGATTTACATTTTTGATGAACCGAGTACGGGAATGCATCCGAGAGACGTGCATCGAATGATTCGACTGCTGCGGAGCCTTCGGGACAAGGGAAATACGGTACTGGTAGTAGAACATGATAAGGATATTATAAGCATTGCGGATGAGGTGATTGACATTGGTCCTCTGGCGGGGAAAAACGGTGGGCAGGTTTTATTTCAGGGAAGTTATGAAAAACTACTTATCAGTGGAACAAAAACGGGAAATGCCTTGTCCTCTATCATACCGCGAAAGACAAGTGTTCGTGCACCGAAAGGATTTTTGGAGATTCGGGGTGCCAACATTCATAATCTGAAAAATGTGGATGTGGATATTCCGCTTGGAGTGCTTACTGTGGTCACAGGTGTGGCGGGAAGCGGAAAATCTTCTCTTATAAAAGAGGTGTTTGCAAAACAGTACGAGGGGCAGGCAGTGCTCATTGACCAGAGTGCCATTACAGCTACGGGCCGTTCAACGGTCTGCACATATCTGGGATTTTTCGATGAGATCCGAAAAGTATTTGCGGCGGAAAATCATACGGACAATGGACTGTTTACATTTAACGGAAAAGGGGCATGTCCACATTGCAAGGGAAGAGGATTTATCACGACAGAACTGGTATTTATGGAACCGGTGACAACCAAATGCGAGTACTGTAACGGAACCCGCTATAGCGATGAGGCTCTCTCCTATACTTATCAGGGAAAAACCATTGTGGAAGTTCTGGACATGAGCGTGGAGGATGCGGTTTTGTTTTTCAGGGGAAATAAGAAAATTTCTGCCATGTTGGAGGCACTGATGGAGGTGGGACTTTCCTATATTTCCCTGGGACAGCCTCTGTCCACATTTTCCGGTGGAGAGCGTCAGCGGGTAAAATTGGCGCAGAACATCAGGAAAAAGGGCAATATCTATATTCTGGACGAACCTACCACAGGGCTTCATTCCGCAGATATCGTGAAAATCGTAGATATTCTTGAAAACTTTGTTGAAAGGGGAAATACGGTGATTGTAATTGAACATAATACGGATGTTATGAAACTTGCGGATTATCTGATTGATGTAGGACCGGATGGGGGAACCAAAGGCGGTGAAATTGTATTTGCCGGAACACCGGCGGAAATGATTGCCCATGGAGATACCATAACGGCAAAATATTTGCGAAAGACAGAGGGAAAATGTGTGATATAAAGGGCGAAAAATTATGCATATATATTGAAAATGTCTTCTTAAATTATTATAATAAAGAAATATTTAAGCAATTTGCAATAAAAAACAAAAAAGTTGTTTGAATAAATAAGCAATTTATACATATTTTTTCTTGCAAATAACAGAAAGGACGACGAATCAAAAAGGGGAAAAGGAGAGGGGCAAAATGAAAACGCGTAATAAAAAGAAGGGAAGATTCAATTTTCGGCATGTTGTTCTGCTGATTGGATATGTTCCGCTGCTGACGGCCAATATCATTTTAACAATATTTGCTTCGCATACCATGGAAGCAAATCTTGAGGAAAGCACATTTTCCAGATTAGAGGCTTGTGCCATCAGTGTTAAGCAATATTTTATCTGGGATGTGAAGGCAGGGATTCTGGAAAGAAATGAGAACAATAATCTTTTTATTGATTCCATGAAGGAGAAAGATATTGAACTTACATTCTTTGAAGGAGATAACCGGTTTATTACTTCCATTCAAGATGAAAACGGCAATCGGATTGAGGATACAAAAGCAGACAGTCAGATTTGGGAAACGGTAAAATCCGGTGAAAATTATAAGGCGAAAGATGTGATTATTAACGGGAATCCATATTATGTTTTTTACACACCGGTGACTCTTGATAACGGTGAAGTAATCGGTATGGCTTTTGCAGGTGAGAAAACGGAGGTGGTAACGGAAGCTGCTTTCGCACTTGAGAAAAAGATGTACATGATAGATACCGTTTTGCTTGTGATTTACGGAGCTGCGCTGTTTATCGTTGCCCGTTTGATCCGGAGACCATTGGCTAAGATCACGGATTCCATTGATTTAATTGCAAACGGAGATCTTTCCCGGGAGATTAAGATTCACTCCATACTGGATGAAACGAAGTCTCTGGTCGAATCCGCTAAGATGCTTCAGACAAAGGTCGGCAATGTGGTTAATAAAGTGAACAGCAATGCGGACAATTTGGAATCTACGGTCGGAACCTTAAACAGCATTGCAGGTGCAAACAGTACCGGTGCAGAGCAGATTAGTTTGACGATGGAACAATTAACCCGTACGGCGAATTCACTGGCCGAAAGTGTTCAGAATGTAAATGCGATGTCCATTGATATGGGTAATGATATTAGCGAGATTGGTACGGAAGTTGAAAATCTGAATGAACATTCCCGCGGTATGCAGACAGCAAATGACAAAGCGGCGAATTCGATGAATGAGGTATTGCAAAGTTCCAATAAATCCGTTCGGGCCGCTGAGCAGATTTCCGAACAGATTCGTAATACCAATGATGCGATTCTGGAAATCAATAAAGCCGTTAAGTTAATTCTGGATATTGCGGATCAGACAAAACTGTTGTCATTAAATGCCAGCATTGAAGCAGCGCGTGCAGGAGAAGCAGGAAGAGGATTCGCGGTCGTTGCCAGTGAAATCCAAAGTTTATCCGAACAAAGTACCAACGGTGCGGAAGCGATTAAACAGATTGCAGACAATATTTTGGAAAAATCAGATATATCGGTTAATCTTTCCAAGGAAATCTGTGACATTATCATTCGTGAACAAAAAGACATTACCGAAACACAGAAATGTTTTGAAGTTCTCAGCAGTTCGATTGACGGAAGTCTGGAAGTCGCAAAGAATATTTATGCGAAAACGGTACAGTTGGAACATATAAAGAATGATATTATTGAAAATATCAATGATTTAAGTGCAATCAGTGAAGAGAATGCGGCAAGCAATGAAGAAGTTACAGCAAGCGTATCGAACATTGCGGATTCCGTTAAAGATGTCTCTTATAAAGCAGAAGATATGAAAAATATGTCGGATGAATTAAAGGGACTAATGACATATTTCCGGATGTAGGATTCATAAGGGACATTCCTTTTATCAAAGGAGTGTCCCTTTTTTGTCCCTGATGCATTGTTCCCTGATTTTCCCGGGACAACCATGTCTACGGAGCATAGAAACCGCTTAAATTCACCATATTCTACGCTGCATGGGTTTGATTTATCATGGAAAGATGCCATCATGAAACCAGAAAGGAGGAAACAGAATGGACCAAATTAAAATCGGAAGATTTATTGCTGATGAGAGAAAGAGAAAGGGTTATACCCAAAAACAACTTTCGGAAAAATTAAATATCAGTGATAAAACAATTTCAAAATGGGAAAGAGGAAACGGATTTCCGGAGGTATCGTTGTTATTGCCTTTATGTAATGAATTGGAAATAACCGTTAACGAATTACTGTCCGGGGAAAGAGTATCGGAAGAAGATTATCAAAAGAAAGCGGAGGAAAATATGGTGAATTTAGTTAGAGAAGCGCAGGAAAGTAAGAAAAAAATTATTATAGCAGCAATTATCGCATTTTTTGGACTGTTGGCATCCATGCCGTTATTTATTATAGCAGAATTGGGCGTTGTAAATAATCCGACAAAAATAGTTCTTATTGTCATCGGTGTCATTGTATTATTTGGCGGAATTATCATTGCCTGTATTCTGGATAATGAAGCAGGTGCATTTGAATGTCCGGAATGTAAGAGCCGGTTTGTTCCGGATATGAAGTCCTATATTATGGGACCGCATACAATAATCCGTCGTAAATTGGTATGTCCTTGTTGCGGTGCACATAAGTATTGCAAAAAAGTGCTTACCAGACATTAAGTTTATTAAAGCTGAATGCGAGAGAGGATTTATTACGATTGAAGTAATTAATGAAAAAGGATTGAAATTTTATCCTTCCATGATATATCCGGAATCAAGATATTATCATTTTGAGGATAGAAAAGAAGATGTTATGCAACTGATTGAACTGACATATAAAGCGATTAAAGATGATGAAATCGTTTTTATGGATGAAAAAGAAAGGCAGAAATTTCTATCAACAATTAAATTTGAAATGAGATAGATGCCTGTTTCATGAATTTGGAAAATCGGGATTTTACGCACTGAGTTCAGTGTTTCAAGTGAAGGGGAACATAATGACAAAGAAAAAGAAATTAGTGGATAATTTTCAAGAAATAATTGACAGTGGTGATTTTGATGCATTCAGAAGTGTATTTGCAAAATGTGAAATAACAGCTACTGGTAGAGGAAAGACTACGTGTAACGCTTTTTCATATCGGAACCTAACGCCCGAACATATTCAATTTTTAATTGATAATGGGTTAGAAGTAAATGGGGATTGTGGATTTGGTTATCCACCAGTTGCTTTTCATGCAGCAAATAAAGAGAACTTGAAATGCCTTCTAAGAAATGGAGCGGACATTGATTATATTGCTGTTTTTTACAGAGGAAGTGCATTGACAAAAGCGTGTTCTACACTAGATGTGGAAGCTGTTAAAAATTTGCTGGATGAAAATGCTTCAATAAATGTATCAGGTGATATTGACGGAAAAACACTATTAGATACAACCTTGGCGCATTGTGATAATATCTTTATTCCTAAAGCACTTGCTATTTCAAAAATGTTGCTAAATGCAGGTGTACTGATGACTGATAAAACAAGCGGATATGTTCAAAAGATAGGGGAAAGATTTGAGTTTTTTAGAGACAACATAAGCAAAGATATTGTGGATGAACTCAGTGCAGCACTTGATGAATTATATGAATTATTTACTGTTGCACCTGTGGCACAAAGAACAATGCATAATGGTACAACACAAATATCTGTAAAAGGAAAAAGATGGCAGGAACAGTACGATGAATTGTGGAATATGTTGGTTCCGGGGAAGGGAAAAGCACAAACCATACAGGGAGAGATGATTCGTATTGTTGGTAGAGTTTCTCACGAAATACTTGATAATGGTGGTACCAATTGGGATGATGACTTTAAAGAGATGCTTCATACATTAAGTGGATTTTTGAATCTTAATAAGGGAATGGAGACGGAACTCATAGAAGAAGCGACTTGCATTACAAAGCATATTACGGTATCTACGGATAAAAATACTATATATCGATTAACAGAAATTATAGTTAAATGGGTATTGGCTAACCCAGAACCAATTTCACTCAGTGAAGTTAATTATGAAAGATAATTTTTAGTCTGGAGAGAGCAACGTAAATTCCAGTTTATCGCGGTGCCATTCGCATTCCGCTGCGCTGCATGCTTATGACGCGCTGGCGCGCTATGCGTCCAGTCTGAAATACAGCCTTTGGTGAGCAAGCTCCCCACGGCTGTATTCCATCCTGTTCGCGCACCGCTTGTAGAAACGCGCAACTTCCAGTTTTTAGAACTGGAGAAATCAGAATTTTTAAGATGGTAAATCACAAAAAATATTTTATATGTCCTGGAGAAGATACACATTTCGTGTATCTTTTTCGGTTGACAAGAAAAAGAATGGAATATATAATCGTTCTAAATAGAACGATTATATGAGGTAGATATCATGCATTTCTGGGATATGCATAAAACAATAACATGTTATTATGAGAAACTTACAAGGTCAGTATGTGACAAATACGAATTAACTCAAATGGAGTATGACATACTAATGTTTTTATACAATAATCCACAGTATAAAACAGCGGCAGATATTGTTAAAGTGCGTAAATCTACGAAATCACATGTTTCGACATCATTAAAATCTCTGGAAGATCGGGGATTAATTGAGAAGAAACAGAGTGAAGATAATAAGAAGCATATTGAAATAGTATTGTTAGATTCTGCACAGAAAATTATTCAAGCCGGTCTAAATGTACAGAGTGAGTTTGTGAGAAATATGTTTCAGGGACTTACGGAAGAGGAGATGATTACGTGTAAGTCTGTGTTTAGCAAGATATGCAATAATGCTGAAAGATGTTTAATAAACAGATGAGAATGGAGGCTGAAAGATGTTTCATGTAAAAAAGAGAACTCTTCTATTGATTGCCGGTATTGTATGGATTATAGCCGGTTTTAATGTTGCAAGGCTGGGAGTCTTGTCATACCTTGAAATTGAATCGCAGTGGTATTTATATCTGTTTTCAGTGGTTGTATTTATGCTTTTTGGAACAATGTTTTTTAAAATGAGCCAAAAGCATACGAGGAGAATTTTGGAATATGAGGAGTATAAGCCGTTTTGGTGTTTTTTTGATTTAAAGGCATATATCATCATGGCTTGCATGATGGGTGGTGGGATTGGTTTTCGAGTTGCCGGAATATTTCCGGATATCTTTGTCGCTTTCTTTTACTCCGGACTTGGCTGTGCATTAGCCTTAGCAGGAGTGGTGTTTTTTAGAAATTATATTTGCTATACAAAATTATTGGAAAAGGAGACGACGACACTATGACAAAAGATACTTATCAACCACGTGTACCCGACTTGATGGAGGCATTATTCGACGTTTGTTATTTAACGTTTGATTTGATTGCAGGAATTTTGTTTTTTGCTTTTTCAAAAGGAAATGTGTTATTTATTCTTTACGGAATATTAACATTAACTCTTTGTGGAGGAGATGCATTTCATCTGATTCCCCGCGTGATTCGCGCAATAAAGGGAAGTAATGATAAAATCAAGAAGCAACTTGGAATTGGGCTTCAGATTTCCTCTATTACAATGACAGTATTCTACATAATTCTACTTTATATTTGGAAATATACTTTCTATGAGATGGAAGCACCTCTTATACTGGAAATTATTATATGGATTTCTGCAATTATTAGAATTGTAATTTGTTTCCTGCCACAGAATAACTGGTGTAGTGATAAAGGTAATCTGAAATTGTCCATTATCAGGAATGCAGTATTTGCAGTAACAGGAATTGGAGTAATCATTCTGTATGCTATTTCCGGTAATACATACGGGTATCATATGAATAGAATGGTAGCCGCAATAATCATCTCTTTTGGATGTTATCTGCCGGTAACTCTGCTGAGTAAGAAAATGCCGAAAATTGGGATGCTAATGATTCCTAAGACTTGTGCATATATCTAGATCG
>JBJEMA010000070.1:22040-49810 GCA_051879435.1 Lachnospiraceae bacterium | reverse complement strand
TATTTCTGTTGCACTAGCCTTGGAGTCGCCTCCACCGGACGTTATCCGGCATCCTACCCTGTGAAGCCCGGACTTTCCTCAGATTAAAAAATCCGCGATCATCTGCCCTACTCACCGAATTGCATTATAAAGATTTTTTCTTTCTCATGCAAGTTCCAATTGTTTACTTCTTTGATTTTGTGTACCGTACAGTTTCCGCATGATCATCTGTAAAAGCCTTCCTATCCTAAGCAATTTACAGTACCCTTTATACATGGAAGCAGGAACCGCCCACAAACTCCCGGACGATGGAATTATTTGGCAGATTCTCACTGCTCACGCCCAGGAAATAGTCCAGGAATTTTAACAGTCTTTTTGCTTCATAATATTCCGGTTCCTCCGGTTTGATAGAGAAAAGAAGCGGTTCGGCGAATTGTTTCAAAACAGCCAATTCATAAATCAACGCTGAATTAAATGTGGCATCTGCGCTTTCCTGGAATGGGAAAATGTTTTCTTCCTCTCCGCGTCGAACCGAAGCCCACATACGGATGGTTCCCTGGGCCGAAGTTCCTCTGGTTCTCGCATCCCGAACCATACGACGAAGCAGTCTTCCGTCTGTCGTCGGAATTCGATTGTGTTCATCAATGTTCAGACAGGTCAGAGCGCTGATATAAATCTTAAATTTGCTTTCCTGCGGAAGGGCATAGGACATTTTATCATTTAATCCATGAATTCCTTCAATGACAAGGATATCGTCTTTTCCCAATTTTTTATAATTACCTTTGTATTCGCGTTTTCCACTCTTGAAGTTAAAAGATGGAAGTTCCACCGTTTTTCCTGCCAACAAATCTACCATATTTTCGTTAAACAACTTTGTGTCAATCGCATCAAGACATTCAAAATTGTAATTACCGTTTTCATCCTTCGGCGTATCCTCCCGGTTTACAAAATAATCGTCCACCGGTATCGGATGCGGCTTTAATCCATAGGTGGCCAGCTGTGTGGATAAGCGATGGGAAAATGTGGTTTTTCCGGAGGACGAAGGCCCGGCTATCATAACAAATTTCACATTCTTTCGGTCTGCTATTTCTTTGGCAATTTCCGCGATTCTTCTCTCCTGCAACGCTTCCTGGACCATAATAACTTCACTTAATTCTCCGTTGCAGATTTTATCATTCAAATCACCAACCGTATCAATCCCCAGTTTTTCGCCCCAGTCCGTTGCCGTCATTAATGCATGATATAGTTTTTCTCTTGGTTCAAATGTGTGGATTTCATTTGGTGCAGAAGAAGAAGGAAGCATCAGCACCATTCCTTCCTTGTAGGAAAGGAGATCAAAATATTTGACATAACTTGTATTCGGTAACATATAACCATAATAATAGTCCTTATACCCGTCAATGTCATAAACATTTACCGTAGAACTTCTGCGATAGCGGAACAAACGGTCTTTATCTTCCATTCCGCCGGCAACAAACAACTTTCTCGCTTCATCCGTCGGAATGGTGGCTTTTCGAATCGGAATCTGCTCCTCTACAAGTTTTTGCATTCTTTCTTTCACTGCGCAAACCAGTTCCGGTGTCACCACAAGACCACCCTTTGGACTGCAATAATATCCGTCTCCGATGGTAAATTCCACTTTCAGACCCTGTTTTATTTCACTTCCCGGATTCTTCTTCCGCAAAACATCATGAAGTGCTTTCACCAAAAGGAGAACTGCAGTACGAAAATAGGTTTTCTGTCCGATTTTATCCCTTCGGGTTATAAATTTTATCTCCGCATTTTTCTCGGCACGCTTAGATAATTCTCGGATTTTCCCATTTTCCATCACAAGTGAAATCAGATTCTCATATTCTTTTTGATATTCGCTCACAATCTGTTCAAATGTAATACCCGCATCATAATTTTTGATTTCTTTTCTGTCATCCGGCTTTGCCGCATTCTGCTCTCCCAGAATTGTTAATGTAATCTTTCCCATCATTGTTACCCCCTAAATATTATTTCCATGTTTTTTCAATTATTATTTCTTCATTTACATTTAGTGCAAATATGATCCATTATAAAATTCTTCTCTTGTCACAACAATAATACCTTCTTCGTTTCCTTCCAATCCGGTTAATTCCCTTATTGGCACCGCATCTCCCACAATATTCTCATAAATCTGCGTCACAACAGCCAAATCCTCATCATAGCCCATACCGGAACATACATTCTCAGCATTTATCGGCGAATCATCAATCCAAATGCCGTTATAATCAAATGTTAGCATCGGACCTGTTACTGTTTCATCTGAATAATTGAGAAAATAAACCACAGTCGCGTCTTTCGAATTATTCGAATAAAAAATCAACTTGAAAGAATTATCCCGATTATATTGATATATATGAATATATTTCGGACAATCTTCGATTATGTCATTACAACGAAAACAGATATATCCGTTGCTCCATAACCAAACACGTCCTTCATAAACAGGCGGCACCCAATTTGAAAGAAACGGAATAAGGTAATACACATCTTCCTTAATCTCATCCAGCATCCATGTCTTTACCAGACCATAGCACGAATTGCAAACAAACAGTAATTCATCTTCCTCATCCATATCAACATCAAAAGGAAAAATCTGTATATCGGTAAGGCGTCCTCCATCCTCTACAAACTCTGTCTGTCCATATGCGGAACTATCCAAGGAATACCCCTCCATATCCTGCAGGGTATATGCTCTTTCCATGGGGTAATCGGAAAAGTCTATTCCGGTATAATCCGGCATTTCTCCTTTCAGAAAACTAACCCAAGCTTCATTTGCCATAATATCTCCTTCCATGCGTAGAAGTAGTGTATCCTGCAAATCCGGTTCCGTATCCCATTTTATCGGTTCTTCTGTCTCTGTATCAAAGATTGCTAATTCTTCCTCTGAATTTACATTTTCAGATATGGTTGTTATGTTCTGTTGTGAAACTTCATCTTCCATGAACAAATTACCATTGTCTGACACCTGTCCTTCAAAAAAAACCATTATTTTCATTCAGGGTACATCCCGCAGCCAAAATAGTAACGACTCCGAAAATAAATAGCATTCTTTTCATTACATTTCCTCCGCCATAAGTTGAATATAATAAAAATAATAAAATCTCAATTCCATGCTATTAGGGGCACTTCACATACTCCGACAACCTCTCCACCATCCAGTTGTCCATGCGGCGCATTTCATCATGCCGAATTGGATAACCATTGTTTCCCTCTTTCAATTTATCATTAAATCTACTATTATGTTTGTGTAAAAAATATTATTTATACCATCTGAAACGGTTCTTTTTGTGAAGCTGCAATCACTGTTATATCCGGAAGTTCATGCAAAAAAAAGTTCTTCATGTAAGAGATGAATATCTTCTCGATTCCAAAATGTCCGGCGTCAATAATGGCAAGACCTCTTGCCACGGAATCAATCCCTTCGTGATGGTCGATATCTCCGGTAATCAGCACATCCGCATGGCCGGCAATGGCTTTTGACGACATCTTTTTCCCGGAACCCGGGGAAATCGCTGCCCACTCAATCCGTTTATCCAGATCGCCATAGACCCGAACCGAATCTAACAGAAATATCTCCTTCACTAATTCTGCCATTTCCCTTAAACTGAGTGTGTTTGGCAATCGTCCGATTCTTCCGATTCCTTCGGAGGAAATCTCATCCTCATAGAGAACATCCAACACCTTACGACTATGTAAATCCAGTCGGTCCGCTGCTTCATCTGCCATTCCCATCACATCAAAATTTGTATGCATGGCATAGAAACAGATATCCGCCTGTAATAATTTCAACAACCTCTTTCCGATAAAATCCTGATCCGTAATTTTTGAAACGGAAGGAAAAATCAACGGATGATGCGTAATTAATAAATCCGCCTCCGACAAGATTGCCTCATCTACCACTTCATCGGTTGCATCTACGGCAAGCAGGATTTTCTGCACTTCTTTTTCGCATCTGCCACATTGCCAGCCACTGTTATCCCAATCCTCTGCATATTGTAACGGAGACAATATTTCTAATTTTTGAATAATATCTTTTGCCCTTATCTGCTCCATAATTTCCTCCTGCCCCATTCGTCCATTCGCAGTTGTATTCTCGGTTCTTTCTCGCCATTCTCGGTTCTTTCACGCCTTTCTCGGTCCGTTCTCTTTCCGGTCTCAATTCATTCTCGCCGGTCTCGGTCTGCCTGCCGAACATTACACCGATGCAGGATTCTGCATGATTATCAATGCCTCCTCCAGCATCTTCGCTTTTTGCACCATCCGTTCTTTTCTGTCCAACAAGCGTATAAATCCTGCGCTGCCTTCTTCATTTTTCGTTTTTCCCAATTGCACATCCAATTGTTTCAAAATCTGCGAAACTACATGTTTCTCGTGAAACAAATATTGCTTCAATACGGGATGATTCTTTTTCAGCAGACATGGACCATACCAATCCTCAAGTTGTATCTGCGCCTTTGTTCCTCTTTCCTCTGATCCGGTTCGGCCCATCTGTTCCTTTACGCCGACTTCCTCCGTTCCAACCGTTTGTTCCATCATCTGCATACCGCTGGCATTTGCATGGGCTGCACGCTCCATATCCGAATCCGGAATTGCCCGCATCATGGGATAATATTTTCCGTCTTCAAAAACCATATCCTCATCCTGTATGCGAAATCCGTTCTCGCGAAGATAACGGCGAACTTTGTGGATTTCCGACTGCGGTTGCAATATAAGTTTCTTCATCTGCCTTATCTTTTTCCAATCCTGCTCCAGAATATGAATCACCAGTTCGCCGCCCATTCCGGCACAAATCAAAGTGTCTGCTTCATTCTCCGAAAGAGCCTGTGCGCCATCCGACAACCGGGTTTCCACCCGGTGACTCACCTGATAAATTTCAATATTTCTTTTGGCGCTTTCCAATGGACCGCTTCGAATATCCATGGCAATCATTTTCGAAAACAGTTCCTTCTGCGCCAGATAAATGCTCACATAACCATGGTCGCAACCCACATCAGCCGCCACATTTCCTGAACCTGCCAGTTGCACCAGTGCCATTAATCGTTTTGATAACTCCATAAATCACCCGATATCTATCTTTAATGCAGAAAGTTTTTCCAGTGCCTTCTTTCCCTCCAGGACTTCCTGAATTGCTTTCGGATCTTTTCCTGACAACATCACAAAATGACGATAACTGTTTTGTTTCACCGCCATCAGCACATCATGAAATGCCGTCGAACGCTCCTCCGGAGTATCATTTCCCTCCAGTGGTGTATAGAAAACTTCTGCTGCCATTTTCTGCTGTTCCAAATCCTCATATCCGTTGATAATCGTTGCCGCCTGAAAATTGCCCGCCTTCAAACCTTCAAACATCTTGGTGGCAATATCCTGATAAAGTTCATCCGTAAAGTCCTTTGGTGAAATCAAACCTTCAATCTTCGGATAAATATTCGGTTCATCCGCCAGCCAGGTAAGGAGCATCCGCTGGGATTTCTTCACCGGATCATCGGCCGCATTCTTTTTTTCCGAAATCTTCTTCGGTCTGATTTCATCCCTATAACTATTCTCCTGTCTTTGCACTACCTTGCTCTGATTCTTTGTTTCCTTCAGTAATGCTTCTTTATTGATATGATATGTCCGGCAAACCGCTTCCATGTAATTGTACATCTCCAGTTCGTCATCAAACCGACAAAGCATCCGGGCTATCTCCACCTCAAATTCTGTTTTTTGTGCAGGATCCGCTTGATTATAATTTTTCTGCTTCATGCGAACTTCATACAAAAACAGATTTTCTGCATTATCAATCCGTTTTTGGAATTCTTCCGGTCCAAGATTCTTTATAAATTCATCCGGGTCCTTATATGGCTGCATATCGATTACTTTTCCGTTCAGTCCTGCCCCGCGCAAAATACCACTGGCCCGAAGTGCCGCTTTTACTCCGGCTCCGTCGGAATCATATGCCAGATATACATCCTTGGTATAGCGTCGAAGCAATAGTGCCTGCCCGTCCGTAAATGCGGTTCCCAGCGAAGCAACTGCCTGATCGAATCCCGCCTGATGCATAGCAATCACATCCATATAGCCCTCACACAGAATAATCTGATTTTTTCTGGAGGTTCTTGCATAATTCAATCCGTACAGATTACGGGATTTATCAAAAATCGGTGTTTCCGGAGAATTGAGATATTTCGGCTTGTAGTCTCCCATAACACGACCACCGAAACCGATTACCCGATGTTTCACATCACAGATTGGAAACATAACCCGATTGGAAAATTTGTCCTCCAGACCATATTTTTCACTGTGGGTTGCAAGTCCGGAATCGTAAATGAGATCATCCGAGAATCCAGCTTTTCTCAGATAAAGTACCAAATCATCCGCATATTGCAAGGAATAACCCAGTCCGAATTTCTTCATAGTCTCCTCGGACAATTGTCGTTCCTCAAAATAACGCTTTCCGATTTCTCCCGGCTTATTCCGAAGCATGGCAAAAAAATACTTTGCCGCTTCCTTATTCACCTCTAAAAGTTTCTGCGCCCGGTCTTTCTTTTCTTTTCCATAGTCGTTCTTATCCGTTGTGGGCAATTCGATTCCCGCCCGTTTTGCAAGATACTGTACCGCCTCCGGAAAGGTAAAATTTTCATATTCCTGGATAAAAGTAAATACGCTTCCGCCGGCTCCGCATCCAAAGCAGTAATACATCTGCTTATGAGGTGAAACCGAGAAGGAAGCAGATTTTTCATTATGAAAAGGACAAATACCAAAATAATTGACGCCCTGTTTTTTTAATCGGACATACTGGGAGACAATATCCACTATGTCGCTGCGTTCCTGCACCTGTGCAATTACTTCATCTGAATAATACATGCAAGTTCCTCTCTGTCTGCGTCGCATTTCCTCACTATTCTGCTATCGTGATTCTGCATTGCATCCCACACTATGCTGCAACCCTATTAATAATGCCATGATTTCGGAATAAACAACTCTTCATAACGGCTGATGGCATAACGATCTGTCATCGCACCGATATAATCACAGGTAACCCGTTCTTTCGAATCTCCCCGCTCCATTAGTAACTGATATTCCTTTGGCAGTTTTTCCGTATGCGACACATAATATGAAAACAGCGTTTTCATAAGCATCTCCGCTTTTTCTTCCTCTGCCTTTGCAATTGGATTCGTATAGACACGCTCAAACATAAATCGGCGCATCTTCTTCATGGCATCTGCCACCTCTTCCGACATAACGATTTCATTTTTCCCAAGGCTGTTGCTGACAATATCATGAATAAAATGATCCAGCCGTTCCCTGGTGGTATATCCCAGCACTTCCCCGATTTCTTTCGGAACATCTGCGTCCGTCAGAATTCCTCCGCGAATGGCATCGTCCATATCGTGATGAATATAAGCAATCTTATCAGAAAGGCGAACAATTTTTCCTTCCAGTGTACTTGGCATACTGCTTGTCTGATGATTCAAAATTCCATCCCGGACTTCAATGGTAAGATTCAGTCCCTGTCCGTCCTTTTCCAGAATATCTACCGTACGAACACTCTGCACATTGTGCTCAAAGCCTTCCGGACAGACACTGTTTAATGCACGCTCCCCCGCATGGCCAAATGGAGTATGTCCCAGATCGTGGCCAAGGGCAATGGCCTCAACCAAATCTTCATTTAACCGAAGCGCCTTTGCTATGGTTCTTGCATTCTGCGACACCTCCAGGGTATGGGTCAGGCGGGTACGGTAATGATCCCCATCCGGAGTCAGAAAAACCTGTGTCTTATCCTTCAACCGCCGAAAAGATTTGCTATGTAAGATGCGGTCTCGATCCCTTTGAAAAACCGGACGGATATCACATGGCTCTTCATTCCGCAATCGTCCTTTGGAATTCTCACTCAGGGTTGCATATTCACTTAAAAATTCACGCTCCATGGCTTCTAATTGCTCGCGTACAATCATTGCACTTCCTCCCCGAAACAATAAAGTGAATTCTTATTTTCAGTTTTTCGCCTATAAGTTTATTATACTATATTTCCCACAATAAAGGCACCGTTTTTTCGTACTCAAAAATCGGTCACCAAACCAAAGTCTGATGACCGATTATCAAATACTCAATACAATTCTTATTGCATTTCCTAACGGAAATAAGCCACACCGGATTCGAAAATCTTCAAATCCTGATCGCCGTAAATATTCATGGCTACGGCAGTATCACGGCGCTCCGCATGAGCCATTTTACCAAAGCAGCGTCCATCCGGGGAAGTAATTCCTTCAATGGCCATATAAGAGCCATTGACATTCCACTCTTCATCCATGGAAATATTTCCCTCAATATCCGCATACTGTGTAGCGACCTGACCATTGGCAAACAAGCGATCCAGCCATTCCTTCGGTGCAACAAAGCGTCCTTCACCATGGGAGGCCGGCGAACAATAAGTAGCACCCAGTTCTGCCTGTTGCAGCCATGGAGATTTATTGGATACCACCTTCGTATAAACCATCTTGGAAATGTGACGGTTAATGGTGTTATAGGTCAAAGTCGGAGAAGATTCATTCTGCCCCGTAATCTCACCATTCGGAACAAGTCCCAGTTTAATCAGTGCCTGGAAACCGTTACAAATACCAAGGGCAAGACCGTCTCTTTCATTTAACAGTTTATTAATTGCTTCCTTCATCTTCTCATTCTGAAATGCGGTTGCAAAAAATTTTGCACTTCCGTCCGGCTCATCTCCTGCGGAGAATCCACCCGGGAACATGATAATCTGCGCCTGGGCGATTGCTTTTTCAAATTCCACAACGGAATCCCGGATATCTTCTGCAGTGAGATTCTTGAATACCTTTGTTACCACCTTGGCACCGGCTCTCTGAAATGCTCTCGTGCTGTCGTATTCGCAGTTGGTTCCCGGGAATACCGGAATAAATACCGTCGGCTTGGCAATCGGGTTCTTGCAAATGTGAATCGTTTCTGCCTTATAAATCGGGCTGTCCACTTTTTCTTTCCCTTTTACCGCAACCGTAGGGAATACCTTCTCCAGCGGTTTCTTCCATGTTGCAAGTGCTTCTTGCTGGGAAATGTTCATTTCCTTATAAATAAATGCGCCATCCGTAACCTCACCGATTATGGTGTAATCCGTCTCAATGTCAGCAATAGATTCTTCCGGAATTTCTGCCAAAAGATTACCAAGCTGATTTTCAAACAGTTCCTCCAAATCCAGTTCTTCTGAAATCTTTGCACCAAGACCATTACCGAAGCCCATCTTGGATACTGCTGCCGGAATACCCTTCGCATCCAGAGCGTAGCAGGACACAATCTTCTTCTCTGCAATAAGAGCGGCAACTGCATCATACAGTTCCATTACATCCGAATAAACCGGAATGTCAAATTCATCCTTGTTTGCAGTAAACAATACCAGTTTATTCCCCGGCTTCTTAAATTCCGGCGTAATAATGTACTGATATTTTGCAACATCTACGGCAAAGGAAACCAAAGTCGGAGGAACATCAATGTGATTAAAGGTTCCTGACATACTGTCTTTTCCGCCAATGGAAGCCAGTTCAAATCCAACCTGTGCATCATAGGCACCCAAAAGTGCGGTAAATGGCTGAGACCAGCGGGTTGGATCCTCCGTCATACGCTTAAAGTATTCCTGGAAGGTAAAATGAATCTTCTTATAATCTCCTCCTGCCGCAACAATTTTTGCCATCGATTCCATTACGGCGTAAATTGCGCCATGATATGGACTCCAGGAAGACAAATACGGATCAAAACCATAACTCATCATGGTTACGGTATCCGTCTTTTTGCAACCCAGCATCGGAAGTTTTGCCACCATGGTCTGGGTTTCTGTAAGTTGATATTTACCGCCGTATGGCATAAATACACTTCCCGCGCCAATAGAAGCATCAAACATCTCCACAAGTCCCTTTTGGGAACAAACATTCAAATCAGAAAGGGTTGCCAGCCAAGCTTCTTTCGCATCACCGGCCTCAACCGCCTCCGCTACCTTTTTGATGGAAATCTTATCCAGATAGTTGTCTTCCTCTACCGGAACCTCAACCTTAACACAGGTTTCCTGATGTGCCCCGTTGGTATCAAGGAATGCCCGGGAAATATTTACAATGTCCTTGCCTCTCCATTTCAGTACAAGACGCGGCTCCCGGGTAACCGTTGCCACCGGAATTGCCTCCAGATTTTCCTCGTTGGTATAACGAAGGAACTCGTCTGCATCCTTCGGATCAATTACCACCGCCATACGCTCCTGGGATTCGGAAATTGCAAGTTCCGTTCCGTCCAGTCCTGCATATTTTTTTGGCACCTTGTCCAGGTCAACCGTAAGACCTGCTGCCAATTCTCCTATGGCAACAGAAACACCGCCGGCACCAAAATCATTACATTTTTTAATTAATTTACTGACTTCTTCTCTACGGAATAATCTTTGAATCTTTCGCTCCGTTGGCGCATTTCCCTTTTGAACCTCTGCTCCGCATACTTCAATGGATTTTTCCGTATGAACCTTGGAAGAACCGGTTGCACCACCACAACCATCGCGACCGGTACGACCACCAAGTAAAATGATAATATCTCCCGGATCGGAAGTTGCCCGAATCACATTCTTGCGTGGAGCAGCACCCATAACGGCGCCGATTTCCATTCGCTTTGCTACATAATTCGGGTGATACAATTCTTTTACAAAACCGGTGGCAAGACCAATCTGATTACCATAAGAGGAATAACCGCTGGCTGCCCCGCGCACCAGTTTCTTCTGGGACAATTTACCCTTTAAGGTTTCTGCTACCGGAACCGTTGGATCTGCTGCTCCGGTAATACGCATTGCCTGATAAACATAGGATCTTCCGGAAAGCGGATCACGAATGGCACCGCCTAAACAGGTTGCCGCTCCACCAAAAGGTTCGATTTCCGTCGGATGGTTGTGGGTTTCATTCTTGAAACTAACCAGCCATTCTTCTGTATAGGAATCGGTACCGTCTCCCGGATCAATTTCCACAGGAACCACAATGGAGCAGGCATTGATTTCTTCCGATTCCTCCATGTCGGTCAATTTTCCGTCATGGCGAAGTTTCTTCATGGCTATCAGTGCCAGATCCATCAGACAGATAAATTTGTCACTTCTTCCGGCGTACAATTCATTTCTCGTATCCAGATAACTCAGATATGATGTTTCTATCGGCGTCTTGTAGAAGCCTTCTTCAAATTCAATTTCTTTCAATTCCGTAGAGAAAGTGGTATGTCTGCAGTGATCGGACCAGTAGGTATCCAGCACACGGATTTCCGTCATGGACGGATCCCTCTTCTCCTCTTTGGTGAAATAATTCTTAATGTGAAGGAAATCCTGGAAGGTCATTGCCAGCCCCAATGATGCGTACAATTCCTTTAACTGCGCATCCTCCATGGTAATGAAGCCGTCAAATATCTTCACATCCGCCGGATCGCTATATTCTGTTATCAGCGTATCCGGTTTCACCATATCCGTTTCTCTGGAATCTACCGGATTGATACAGTGGTTTTTAATTTTTGCAAATTCTTCCTCACTGATATTCCCAATCACAACATAGGTAATTGCCGTACGGATAATCGGATTTTCATCCTCTTTCAAAAACTGTACACACTGTACTGCGGAATCCGCTCTCTGGTCATATTGTCCCGGAAGATACTCTACGCTGAAAACCTTTCCATTCGCAGGAATTTCAATATTTTCCATCGTCAAAACATCAACCGGTGGTTCTGAAAATATGGTATGACAGGCCTTCTCAAATATTTCATCCGAAATATTTTCCACATCATAGCGGATATAAACCCGAACTTCTTCAAGTCCCGCTATCCCCAGATAGCTTTTTAACTCTTCCTTTAATTCCGTTTCTTTTACCGCAAATTCCTTCTTCTTTTCCACGTAGATTCGCTTTACGCCGCTCATTTGCCTTCTTCGTCCTCCACAAATTTTTAATAATACTTTCATGTCTTACTTTTATTGCATATTTGAGATCGTCTTTTGCTAATGACGATTTGTTCTCATTATACTTGTTTTACTATGTTTGTTCAATTCTAACCTGATATTCCAATGACTTTCGATAATTTCACTCTGTCGTCACATGGAGCCTGCCGGAATTTCCACATGGGGCCTGCCGGAATTTCCACATGGGACCTGCCGGAATTTCCACTTGGAACCTGCCGGAATTTCAATTTTGTTGCCACTTGGTGCTTACCGGAATTTCCTTCCTGTTTTCACATGGGAACTGTCCAGAATTCGATCAGTTCCTTCATCCTTTTCACGGTTTCATAAAATACGCCTGTACGAATGGCATCTGTCCACATCGTGGCCTTGGTCATTCCTTTCAGAACATATTTGGAAAGAATATCACCCAGCACCTCCAACTCCATAATCTGCGTTTCCCGAATCACGCGAATTTCGTCCTGAGGCGTCTGCATATGTTTTCTGGTATAGGTATACACATAGTTCTTATTGATAAATTTGGTCTTTTGCACCTCTTTCACAAAAGAAAGTAAAGTGGAATCATACACAGGAACCCGTAAGGTATGCTCCGTTGCCTTATCCGGCGTGAATGTGTCAAATATGTCCTGTCCGCTTTTCTTCTCCAGCCAATCAAGATAACGGGCAAGATTTTCCACATCTCCCTTATACATTGCAATCTTTTCGGCAACCCCTTCTTTTGTACTTATTCCGGATACGCCATCTGTCCTATTTCCCATTCCAAACATAATCCTCTTCCTTTCCACTATTTTTTTCTTCACCTTTTATTTCTTATCCCCCGCTCGGCATTATGTTTCCTGTGCCCGCAAGGCTATGTGCCAAAGTATGCGACATTATTTGCGAAGCAAATACCGGAGCATACTTGCACATTGCCGTAGCCGCACCACCACAACACAATGTGTTTCCTGCGCCCGCAAGGCTATGTGCCAAAGTATGCGACATTATTTGCGAAGCAAATACCGGAGCATACTTGCACATTGCCGTAGCCGCGCCACAACGCATTGCCGTAGCCCACGAACTATAACAATTGCCGGATTAACTCCGTCGCCTCTGCATATTCAAATTCGTTAATTGCATGCTTGATTTCCACCAATTGCTTTCGAATTCCTGCATCAAACGGATAGGTTAATAAATTATCCGCCTTTCTGGTGGCCTCCGCCTGCTCCAGAAGATCCAGACTTCCCTGAAGTTCATGCAACATATTACAAAATTCATCCCAGGTCAGTTCTTCTTCTCGAATTGGACGGATTTCCTCACGAAGCATTCCGCTTTCATTCAATAACTTATGTATATTATTTAACATAGTTTCATACTGCTGCAGCATATAGGAGGAATCCCGCTTAATGACCTCGATATTTCCATCCCGGCCCGCATATTCCTGTAATCTTGCCAGTTCCGAAAGTCCGCTCGCCCCAATGCCGGCCATGAGACCTTTCAGAGAATGCACTTCAAACACATATTCCCGGTAATGCTCGCCGCCCAGATAATCTTTCATTCTGCGAATATGCGCCTCACCATCGTCATGGATATATTTTAGAATCTGGAGATATTTTCCCTTATCATTGCCATAATTGGCAAGACCAACTGCAGCATCCACAAAAGGCAGGGTTACATCTACACCGGAATAGTCAATGACATCGGTTTCCTTCTCCACATAACTGATTATTTCCGGCGGCAGAAACCGTTTCAGCACGGATTCCACACTTTCGAGTTTAATAGGTTTGGAAATAAACTCCTGAAATCCACTTTGCAGGAACATTTCCCTGGTTCCCGCAATTGCATTGGCTGTCAATGCAATAACCGTCATATTGCGAATGGAAGGATTGCTGTTTAATCGAATCAATTTGGTGGTTTCTATTCCATCCATCTCCGGCATCATCTGATCCATAAAAATCATGTGATAATTGTTGTTTTGTATTTTCTCGAGGCATTCCCGGCCACTGCTCGCCGTATCCACGCGGACATGATACATGGTCAATATTCCTCGTGCCACCTTAAGATTCGTCACATTGTCATCTACCACGAGAATCTTTGCCAAAGGCGCAATCAGCGTCTTTTCATTTTCCCGGGACAAATCCTTCAGTTCAATGGAATCATAATCCCCCACCGGCTCCGGATTAACAATGCGTTGCACAATACTGAAAGAAAATACGCTTCCAATCCCGTAGGAGCTCTTCACACCGATAGTACCGTTCATGGACTCAATCAGATGCTTACAAATGGCAAGTCCTAAGCCGGTTCCTTCAATGGTACGGTTTTTCATCATATCCGCTCTCTGGAAACGGTCAAACAAAGAAGGAATGCTTTCTTCCTTAATTCCACACCCCGTATCTTCCACAGAAACCCGGAGTACGGCATACATGTCTTCATCTGTCTCCTGCAATTCCTCATCTGCCTGCTCCGACGCCTGCAATTCCCAGTCAATAATCATTCGGATATAACCGCGCTTGGTGTATTTTGCCGCATTGGTCAGGATGTTGGTAAAAATCTGACGCACATGGGTTTCGTCACCATACAGACCGCTGGGCAGCGTTTCCTTCATATGTACGATTAGCTCCACATTTTTATCAATGAGTTTTAAGTTAATCATGTTGCAGATATCTTTAATGACATAACCAATGTTATATTCCGCCTCATTGATTTCCAGTTTCCCCGTCTCAATTCTGGAAAAATCCAGAATTCCGTTAATGAGAGAAAGCAATGTATTGCTGGCGCTTTGAATATTAATTGCATTTTCTTCCACATTACTGCTGATATTGTCATGAAGAATCAGTTCCGTCATACCGACTATGGCATTCATGGGCGTACGAATTTCATGGCTCATATTTGCCAGGAAAACCGTCTTCGCACGGTTGGCATTTTCCGCTTCCTCCTTCAGTTCAATCAGGCGCTGTTTGGAACGGTACTCCTCGGTAATATCCGTAATCCAGATGGTGGTTCCTTTGTAAGTCTGCTTATCATAAAAGGGAACCTCGGAAATCTGAAAACGATTTTCCCCAATTTCCAAAATGCTTTTCTCGTTATCCTGATGCTCCGCCTTGCCAATCATTTCCAATACGGCGGACTGGGTTACTTCGTAATTAAGTTCCGGAAAAATTTTCTTGGCATGCTCATTAACGAAAATGATTTTCCCCGTAGCATCCAACACGATAAATCCCTGCTCAATGGAATCAATGATATCGTCCTTTGCTGTCTGGGTGGAGTCACTCATCCGATACTTGGAAACAATAGACAGAAGAATACACCAGCAGGCGAAAATCCAAAGTGGAAGGATGGAATAATGATAGGTCTGTAGAAATAAGGAGCCTGCTACTCCCACTGCCGTAATAAGGTTAAGAATGGCAACATATACGGTTCCTATACTGTCGCCGGCACCGCGCACTCTGTGGTGCTGAATGGTAACATAAGATGCCATAATGGAAAAAAAGATAAGAATCACGGCTTCCATATATTTCCAAATGCCAAAAACCACCTTCATGTGAGGATACAGTCCCTCCATGACAAATTCCTTTTTTAGGAAAACAAGCGGAGTCAATTCCCCAAATAAAGAGAGTAAGCAGGCCACCAATGCAAAGCCCACCATAAGATAATGAATGGCCTTGGGAATACGGATACGGCAATGACGCATGGAATAATCCGATAGAAATATGGCAAATATGATTACCCCGATATTTTCCACCTTTTCTGCCCAGATTGCCTGCTGCAAAGTAAGGGATGTAACCTCGGTGAAATAACCAAACAAGGTAAATATGACTGCCATACCGATATAATTCAGAACCAGCTGCAAATCGGAGAACTTGCCTTTATTTAAAACAATTATGCTTGTGATTGTGCTCAAAATTGCCACAATACTGATTGCCGATAAAATCAAAGCCATATATATCTTCCTTTATGCGAAATTACGATTTCCGAAATGAATGATTGCCAGCATCCCCGGTCCCGTATGTGCACCGATTACCGGTCCCAACATACAAACCTCCACCTGTGCCTCCGGATCAAGTTCTAAGAGTTGCATTTTTAGGCTCTCTGCCCGATCGGCGCAGTCCCCATGCACAATAATAACCTCTCTGCCAAGAGAAGAATCCTTCGCCTCCATGTAATTGGAGAGCATGTATTTCATGGTTTTTGCGAGACCTCTCTGTTTGGAAATGGTAACCAGTTTCCCATCGTCATCAATTTTAAGAACCGGTTTCACATTCAAGGCACTTCCTACAATTGCCGTTGCCGCAGACACACGACCACCGCGCTTCAAGAACATCAAATCATCTACCATAAACCAGTGGCAGATTTCCCTCATATGGGAACGAAGAAACTGCGCATTTTCCTTTAAGGACATTCCCTGCTTTCGGTTTTTCACTGCAAGAATCAATGCCAGTCCCATTCCTCCGGTAGCCGCCAGGGAATCCACACTTTCCACCGCAACTGACTCATACTCTTCCTGCAGATTATCAATGGCAAGAAGGGAGGAGGCATAGGTATTGCTAAGTCCGCTGGACAGGGAAATGTAAAGCACACCCTCTCCGTTTTGTATATGCTCTGCAAACACCTCTTCATAGGTGTTTGGCGTAATCTGACTGGTGCCGGAAGAAGCACCGCCACGCATCTTATCATAAAAATCATGAAGAAATTCATCCGTTGGTCTTTGCCGGTACAATAGTTGTTCGTCCCCAACGGAATAGTGCATTTTCATCAAATGAATGTTATTTTCTTCCAAAAAATCCGTATTCAAATCCACCGAAACATCAATGTAAATTTCATAATTTCTGCTGTCACAATTTCCCATTTTACAACCTGTGCCTTTCCATGCATTCCGCTTAGCGTCATACATTTATCCTTCTTTTTGCTTTGTTATTCACGAATTGGGCCTCCTTCATAGCGAAGGCAAAATTCATACGACACAACGGATAAGCCCAATCTGTCACAATTATACCACAAACAAAAAAAATAGCGAAAAAAGTAGGGGTCTGTCAAAGTCCGGGGAAATAACAACGGTTACACAACCAAAAGAAGATGTTGGGGATATGTTGGAAAGGCAGCACGGATTTAAAACAAAAAGCCTTGAAATATTGTAAAACAACATTTCAAGACTTTTTTTACAAGCAGGGGATGAGAGAATCGAACTCCCACCAAAAGTTTTGGAGACTCCTATCATACCATTTGACCAATCCCCTATTTGTTGACCGAATGTAATGTTAGCATAGTTAAATCCAAAAATCAAGGGAAACTTCGCAATCTTCCTCAATCTTCCAGGAAAAACTTCAAAATTTCAAACTACTTTCGCAGTTTTCCGGGGATGATAATTCTAATTTACATTCTTCTCTTCACTGTATCTTGCCTTATGGTAAAGACGAAGCAGTTGTTCCTCTTCTTCCATCCCGCTGTCCAACATCAGAAGTTCCTTTGGTGTTTTTTGCCGGGGGATATTCGTTTTATATTTTTTCCGAACTTTCCGGCGAAACTGCCAGCGCACCATTTCCCGGGCATCTTTTGGTCTGGTATCCCGGATCTGCTTCGCCGGTCGACGGATATCTTCCACCCGGTCCCGATATAACTGAGCAGCTGCACTCCACTCCTCTTTGGCCGTTTCTTCCTTTGACGAAAAAAATTTCATTGCCTGACGAACAAACAAAAAAGAAAATCCGGCAATAATCAAAATGGCAAGTAACCGGTAAAGCCATTCCAAATTCCGGGATTGCCAGATATACAACATGGAATCCCACCACGAATAATCCACCATACTCTTCTCCATTCCCAGACGCTCCATCAGGCGGAGAAAACATTGGTACATATAATTTACGAATTGAAAAAAACAGCCGATTCCCACGCCAATCCATTTTGCAATCCGGACAAGAATAAAATCAAACTGAAGAAATCCTGCCAATATGCAGACAGCAACGACAAAAAGGAGAGAACAAACAACCCTCTTACTGTTTCGATAAAACAGATAAGAATCCGGAAGATCCGTCACATCCCGGTTTCTTTGCAGATATTGAATGGTTCCCTGAAAATACTCACATAGAATATGCAAAACAACCAAAAGCACCAACATCGTCAGCGCGCAAATTACATGAGGCACCTGTTTCGTATAGCGACCATAAAAATAGAGAATGATTGGTGCAATCAGGAGATACGGTTTTATTTCATAAGGCAGATAGGTTTGATTTCCTTTCCAGTTCTGCAACGCAGTAACAAGAGAAAGGAGAATCTGCATAAAAATGCACCCCAGAATATCCATTCCCCAGAAGCCGGAGTGCACTATGGAACCGGCGAAAAATACCTGATAAACAAATAGCAAAGCAAAAAATATAAAGTGCATGGGCAATTGTATCCATAGTTTTGGACTGATATTTCTTGTGATACCGGTTGCAACAAAACCGCCTACAATCCAGATACAGCCTGCCCACCACCAGAGCCGGTTACCCAGCCAGATATTTACAATGAGATAGGCCCCCAGCCACTCCACCAGAAACATAACGGAAACCAGAAAAACTATGGCATTTTCCAGATAAATATGCAGATACTCCCTTGATGGAATAATACTATTTTTTAACAAACGGCTCTCCTCTCTAAATATGTTCCCACATCAGCATCCGTCTGCTTCCCATGGAAACACATTATTACATACGGCAACCGGCCCCTCCGGAAATAAATCCTTCTTTTTCCGCCTGCTATAGGCCAGAATTGAAAACATACAATACCCTTCTTTGCGGGCAGCCTCGGTAAATGCAATCATATTTTTCTGTCGCATGGAACCTATCATCAGATAAATAGGCATCTTGCCCTGTTGCAGCGCCACCGTCTTCCAAAATTTTCCCATAGGACATTTGGGCAGACGCAAATCTGCTAACGCCAGTTTTTCATCAATTGTTTTTGCCTGAAAACGCCGATCGTTACAGGGAATACAGATTTCTTCTTTCTTCAGCACATCTTTTGCGTTGGTATAATAAGCCACTTCCACACCATTTTGCAAAAGAGTGGCGGCTATGGAAGAGGAAATAACCAGCAATTCTTCTTCCAACATTTCTGCGTCAAACCGTGCATCAACCTGTTCATCCACAAGAATTACAATTTTCTGCGTGCACTGATATTCAAATTGATTTACCAGCATTTTCCCCGCATGGGCAGAAATCTTCCAATTGATATGACGCATAGGGTCTCCCGGCATATACTCCCGCATGCCCCGAAATGCAAAGGGGTCCTCATTTCTGGTATTGGAAGAACAAAGTTCCCCCAGTATTTCCCGGTAAATCATATTAAGTTGATTCGTATTGCACTTTCGGGGATATACCAGCAGAGAGGCGTCATTTTCAAATCGATGCATGTACTGTTTTCGCATCAGATAATCCCGGCTGATGCCGTCCAGTTCCCTGATTTGATAGTATCCTCGTTTTTGCGCCTTCACGGTCATGGTTCTGGTGATTTTTTGAAATCCGTCAATGGAAAACAGATCCCGACGATAATAACGGTCTGTCACCATGGCATTTGTCATGTCCGGAAAATGCAGGGCGGCATCCGTAGAAAACTTAAGTTCCAGCGTTGCCAGCGGCATTTTCTTTCGATTGCAGATTTCCTCTATCAACCGGCACTCCTCGCCTTCCGCAATTCCCTTTTCCGAAAAATGCAGAGAAACCTCGAGATGTTTCATCCATTTTTTCTGATAAAAGAAAAGTTCCAGCCACAACACAAGTGTTGTCAGCAAAAGTGCAATTATGATTGCCATTTTTCCCACTCCTCCGTAGGTACCGGCACCTGCTCCAGTATTTCCCTTAAAATCCCGGTTGCCGTCTTCCTCTGATTTGCAGAATAGGGAAACAGCCGATGTACCAACACCGGTTCGCTGAGATATTTCACATCCTCCGGAATAACATAGTCCCTCCCCCGAATTGCCGCATATGCCTGACAACTGCGAAGAAGAGCCAGTATTCCTCTGGTATTAATTCCAAGAGCCAATTTGCTGCATTCCCTTGTCGCTTTTCCAATGGCAGCGATATAAGACAAAATGCTTTCATGTACATAAACCTGCTTTATTGCTTCCTGTATTGCTACAATCGTCTCTGCATTCGTTACTGCCTGTAATTCCCGCAGGGAATCATGAAGCAGAAACTGATTCATAATCCGAATTTCCTCTTCTGCTGTTGGATAACCCATGGATAACTGCATTAAGAAGCGGTCAATCTGCGCCTCCGGAAGCGGATATGTCCCTACGGTTTCAATTGGATTTTGCGTTGCAATCAGAAAAAACGGGCCTTTCAGTTCCATTGTTTTTCCGTCTACAGTTACCTGTTTTTCTTCCATGCATTCCAACAAACTGGACTGGGTTCTTGGCGTCGCCCGGTTGATTTCATCGGCCAGCAGAATATTCGTGAAAACCGGTCCCGGATGAAAGTCAAATTCTCCCGTTTTCTGATTATATACGCTTAGTCCCGTAATATCCGCAGGTAACAGATCCGGCGTAAATTGGATCCGGCAAAATGAAGCATCCAAAGAGCCGGCCAGGGCTTTTGCCAGTTTCGTTTTTCCGGTTCCGGGGATATCTTCCATCAGCACATTTCCGCCTGCGAAAAGTGATGTCAACACTAAGGTAATAACTTCTCCCTTCCCCAGAATTACCTGTTCCATATTCGTTTTTATTTTTGCTGCTTCCTCTGCAATCTCCTGAATCTTCATTCTTTTCCCTTCTCACCTTTTCCCTTATTTTTCCACTTCCTGTTTTTTCCTCTGCTATTAATTCTGCAAATTTTAAAAATAATGAGAAGAATTCCAATGCAAGCATTTCTTCTTCTCACTAAAAATCATCATTATATTTCCAATCCGATGACGGATTTGGAATCCTACCCATTATCTAAAGTTAATGGGATTAGGGTAGTTTTATTTCAAATTTCCTTCGTATTTTCCGGTTTGTTTTCTCCTTTTTCTTCCGGAACATGACGCTGGGTAATCTGACAAACCGTTAAAACATAATACCACTGTGCCGGATCAGCGCCCCATTTTTCCTGTCCACCGCCTATTTTCAAATAACAATCTGCGGTAAAGGAAGGAGCCTTGGGACTTACACCGATTTTAAAACTTACCGGTCTGGTCACTCCATCCTGAATCGGCAAGCGGAATACTCTGGTAAACGGGAATACTTTTTGCAAACGGGTTGTATAGTATGGTTTTATTTCCCTATATTCTTCTTTCTTTTCTCCCGAAAGCAATTGTTCAAAACTGTCTCGGTCAATAGATAACATCAGCACCTTTCGCTGCCTTCTTTCTCTTTCATTTCCTTGTGCGGATTCCCTGCCTAAGGACAAGCACACTCGCAATAAAATTGTAGCAAAAAAACAAAATTTCGTCTATTCCCCGGTAACACTGTTTTTTCAGCACCGGCAACACTGTTTTTAATTTTACACAAAACCACTTTCGCGATGGCAACGGTTTTTCGATATCGCTAGTTTCTTGCGTGAATATAGCAGTCCAAACATGTAACATAAGGGTAATTCCATGTCAGGTCGCAACCGCATGCTTTACATTTCCTGGTTTCCAAATGCTGTGTCCGCAGGATATCCATAATCTTTGCCGAACATTCTCTTTTCAGAGTAACGATTTCTTCCATCCATTGAGGATGATTGAATTTACGCAGATACGCGTAAATCAAATCATATTTGAAATACAACTCTTCTAATTCTTCCATCCCCATCTTGTCCAGTTCCTCGGGGAAATGCACCACAAAAGCATCGATTACTTCCTGAATCAGCGCTCCCTTTTCTTCCCCTCCGGTTTCCTCAATCATGGCAAAACGGATTAAAATTTCCGAAAGATTCTTTTTGGTTCCCCGAAATCCAAGGGTAATCAGATCGTATAAAATCTTCTTGTCATTCACATATTTTTCCAAGATACGACAAAGCGCTATTTCTTCCGTCAAATCGGCTTTTTCGTAAATATCTTCATCTTCCATTTCCGACCAACTGGATAAAATCTCAGACAAAGGCATTTCCAAATGAATAATGGATTCCGGTATGCTCATTTTCGCAGTTTCAAGCATCTTCAATTCCGCATCCACTGCGCGGGCGATACTTTTCTTTCGGAATTCCGAAGTATAACGACCCACATCAAAAATTCCCTTTCGTCCGGCACGGCCGGCAATTTGTTTGATTTCACTGACAGACAACGGTCTTACAATGTCCCCGTCAAATTTCCTGGTCTCCAAAAACACAATCCGCTGAATCGGAAGATTTAATCCCATTCCGATGGCATCCGTAGCAACCACCACCTTGGTTTCTCCTTCGACAAACCGTCGAACTTCATTCATCCGCACATCATAGGGCAGATTTCCGTAAATCATACTGGCGGATATTCCCGCCTTCTGCAATTCTGCGGTCACGGCAATTACGGATTTTTTGGAAAATACAATCAATGCGTCCTTTTCCTTTACACTGGCCGGGAAAATAAATTCCTTGCCGTCCAGCTCCAAAGGAACCATTCGTTCATGCCGGCGAATTTCATAAGTATCCCCGCATTGATGAATGATTTTCAGAATCAGTTCCACGCAAGACGAATCCCCGCATACATGAATTGTGTCTGCGCACACTCCCAGGATGGCTCTTGTCCATGCGCTTCCCCGCTTCCGGTCCCCAATCATCTGGGCTTCATCAACAACTGCCACATCAAAGGAATCCATTACATTCAAGGTTTCAATCGTTGCCGAAAAATGTGACGCATTCTCCAACATGATTTCTTCTTCACCTGTTATCATGCTGCAGGGAACATTTTCCGTATTGAAACGATCGTAAATCTCATAGGCCAACAAACGAAGAGGCGCCAGATAGATAGCTCTCTTTGCCGCTTTCATGGCCTGCAATGCCTCATAGGTTTTCCCTGAATTGGTGGGTCCGATATGTAAAATAAAATGGCGTTTCATCTGTCTGGCAAGCGGGTATAAATCCGGCATATGCTTTGGAATCCGATCCAGCATCATCATTTGCATTCGCTGCCGTTCTTCATAAATGAGATAATGAAGTCTCTGAAATTCCGGATTCTCATAAATGGCAGTAGCAAAAATGTTACGAACCTCCATTTCCACAGAACGCAAAAACTGATTATACAGTTTATCAAAATTCGTCTGGAAATACTTCCGGTTTTGGGAATAAAACGCCTGCATTTCCGGGTATTTGGAACAAATCAGTTTACAGGCACTGTTTACCGCCTTTCTGCCCGTATACTTCTGATAGGATGCCACAATAGCCGTCTGCTTCAAATCCGAAATATTGCGAAATCCATTCATGTTACGGAATAAAATCTGTTCCAACGATCTGTTTTCCAACTGTTGCTTAATTTTCGGAATATTCAGTTCCGTAAAATGATATTCCCGAACATACCTCGCAATATAAGCCATACTGTCTTCTTTTATTTCTTTTCTGCTGTCATGAAAGTCCCGTTTTAAGAGAGGCAACAGCTTTTCTTTTTTCTTTCCTTGCAATTTTATACCTCAGTATTTTATTATTCCTGCCGGTTCTCTTCCGGCCTGCAGTTATTCTCCGGACTTATTCGGCTTCCGGCCTGCAGTTGTTCTCCGGACTTATTCACTCTCTTCCATGAGGCGTGTCCACTCCTCTATGTAAGCTTCGTTCTTCTCCTCAAGTTCCGTAATCTGTTTCTGAATTTCTCCAAGTTTCATATAGTCCGTTGCATATTCCGGATTGGCCAGTTCTTCCTGCTGCGTGGCAATAAGCGCTTCTCCTTCTTCAATCAGCTGCTCCAGCCTTGCAATACGCCTTTCCCTTTTTGCTTTCTCTTTTCCCGGATTAAAATTTTTCTTTTCCGCGGCAACAGTCTCACTACCCATACCGGTTTCCGCCTTTGCATTCTCTGCGGCATTTTCCGTTTTTATATTTATCCGAAGGGCATTGGCGGAACCGTTGCCGGATTCCCGACTGCCATATTTTTGTTCATAATCTTCATAGCCATATGGATAATAGAAAACCTTATCCTCCTGAAAGACCAACAAAGCATTTGCAATCTGTTTTACAAAATAACGGTCATGAGACACAAAGAGCACGCTACCGGTATAATTGCGAAGCATTTCCTCCAAGGCTTCTTTTCCCACAATGTCCATGTGATTTGTAGGCTCGTCCAATATCAAAAAATTCGGTCTTGTCTGAAAGATACGCGCCAGCGCCAGCCGGACCTTTTCTCCACCGGACAAAGAAGACACCTTCTTAAATACATCATCTCCGGTAAACAGAAATCCCCCGAGAATATTTCGAACCTCTGTCTGCGTCAGTGTGGGAAATTCGTCCCACAACTCATCAATGACCTGCTTTTCACTCTGATACTGGGCCATCTGCTGATCAAAATAGCCAATTTCCACATTGTAACCAAATTGATATTTTCCACTCTTTTTCGGAATCGAACCCACAAGAGTTTTCAACAATGTGGATTTTCCCAGACCATTGCCACCGATAATTCCGACTTTCTGTCCCTTTTTCATATCCAGAGTAACTCTGGCTAAAATCTGTTCGTAGCCAATTCCCAGATTATCCAGATTCAGAACATCATTACCACTTTCCCGCGCCGGGACAAGAGAAGTTCGAAACGCCCGGTCATCGTAGGATTCCGGCTTTTCAATCCGCTCCATGTGCTCAATCTGTTTTAACTTCGAATGGGTCATGGATACCTTCGTCGGCGTATTCTTAAAGCGTTCCACAATATCCATCAGTCTGGCAATTTCTTTCTGCTGCGCTTCATATTCCTTCGCCTGCTTCTCATGCTCCTGTCGTTTCCGTTTTACAAATTCAGAATAATTGCCCGGATAACGCTTAATTTTCTGATGTTCTATCTCATAAACCACATCCGCAATCCGGTCTAAAAACATTCGGTCATGGGATACAATTACCACCGCTCTCGGATACTCCTTAAGATAGCCTTCCAGCCATGTAATGGTGGAAATGTCCAGATGGTTGGTCGGCTCGTCCAAAAGCAGAATATCCGGCTTTGACAGCAACAATTTGATAAATGCAATCTTGGTTCTCTGTCCACCGGAAAATTCAGACAACATTTTATCCTCGTCCTCCGGAAGGAAACCAAATTTATCCAGAATCATGGCGTAATCTTTTTCATAACGGTATCCACCCAGATAAGTGAACCGTTCTTCCAAAGCGGAATATTCTGCCGCCAGAGCATCCAATTGCGCCTGCTTTTCTTTTTCTTCGTTTTCATTCCCCTCTGTTTTCTTCCCTACGCTTCCGCCTGCTTCGTTTCCTTTTCCCTTTGTTTCGAAATCCTCTTTTCCAAATCCTTCAATCTGCTGTAACAAATCTTCCATTCTGGCTTTGAGACGGAGAACCGGCAGAAAAACCTTCCGTATTTCCTCCGAAAGCCTTACGGAATCATCCGCAAATGTCATCTGTTGCAAATATCCAATCTGTGGTTTGCCGGCAGTTATGATTTCCCCGTCATCGCCGTCCGAATGAAGTAACGGAATCTCTCCCATCATCAGTTTCAGGAGTGTTGTTTTTCCGCAGCCATTACGCCCCACAACAGCAATTTTTTCTGTATTCCTGATTTCAAAATTAATCTCTTTTAAAATGACGCGGTCCGCATATGCAACCGCGCCATTTCTAATCTGATATAACATATTAACCTCATTTCGATGCAGATGACTGACCCGCATCCACACATCCTCAGCCAGACTGCAATTAATTCAATGCTTTTGCAATATCCTCTTCCAGACTACTTCCGGTCGGTCCGCCGGACACATAATTAAATTTGGCAGGCGGAGCGGTAAGTGTCATACCTACAGATGCTGCGCAGGCACGGACTTTTTCTCCAACAGCAAGTGCAATATGCTGTAAATACTGTGTTTTAATGATTTCATCCAGATTATCCACAAACTGACTGGTACGAATCGGTGTCAAAGTTTCAATTACAAGATGAATTCCCTTCTTTTCGTCAGCCGCTTCAAATTTACTGAATACAACTGCAAGGGTAGGCGTGTTTGGATTCAATTGAATGGACACACCGTTGCGGACTGCCAATTTCATTGGTTCGCCATTTTTTCCCATCATGTTATTGTCAAAATGAAGTGATTTTACTTCGGTTGGGTGAATACTGATTTCAATTGGTTTCATAATTATTTCCTCTCTTTTCTTAATTTATTGGACCAGTGCAGCCTGCACCGCCCGGTAAATCGGCTCTAACAGGGTTGTATCCATATCCTTGGCCTTTCCTTCATCACACATTTTTGCCCGCTGCGGCTCCATAGGTAACCGGACATAATTGGCGATTTCATGCTGCGAAGCGATTGCTTCAAGATTGCTCTGCCCGTATATAAAATGCTTTTCTTTGCAGTTCGGGCAAATAAAATAAGACATATTTTCCACCAGCCCCAGTATGGGAATATCCATTGCATTTGCCATATTTAACGCTTTTTCAACAATCATGGACACCAGATCCTGTGGCGAAGTGACCAGAATAATACCGTCTACCGGAAGGGATTGGAACACTGTCAACGGAACATCCCCCGTTCCCGGAGGCATATCAATAAACAGATAATCCAAATAACCCCAAGCCACTTCTGACCAGAACTGGGAAACTGTTCCTGCAATAACGGGTCCCCGCCAGATTACCGGATCGGTCTCATTCTCCACCAGAAGGTTCATACTCATGATTTTCAAGCCTTCCGGAGTAACCGCCGGATAAACGGCATTTTCGTCTACAATCGCATTTTCATGAAGGGAAAACATCTTAGGAATAGACGGCCCCGTTATATCCGCATCCATGATTCCCACTGATTTTCCATCCTTTAAGGCCGTCATTGCCAAGGCACCGGTTACCATGGATTTCCCAACGCCACCTTTGCCGCTGATTACGGCAATCACCTTTTTCACATGAGATTCCTTGTGAGGTGCTACGGCAAAAGAATTCTTCCCTTCGCTCCCCTGTCGGGAAGAACAATTGGAACTGCAACTGTCACATGCCGAAGGCGAACACTGGGAAGAGCCTTCATAATTGTCACTCATATTTATAGCATACCATCCTTTTTCATAATAAATAAATCCGCAATCGCCTTTGCAAGCGCAAATGGATACATCTGAATCATCTCCGTCAGAATAAGATTGCCCAACTTCACATCAAATGTAATCTGCACAAATCGGTTATCATCCGGAAATTCATAGCAGATATAATCGCCGGCGCTTAAATGTGTGGTCTCCGGAGTGGAAATGTCAACCATCCGATCCAGCATCTTGCTTAATGCAGTCGCAGCAGACCCCATCATCTGATTCATAGCCTCCGCTACCGCACTCAGATGCAGTTCATTCAGTTCCTGTTCGTAGAACATGCCATGCCCATCGGATCCCATCATCAAATCCGTAATTACCTTAACATCATCTTCTTTCAGAAACAAAATACTGTATCCTTTTAAGCCTTTGATGTAGTTCACCCGGGTAATAATGGCATTGTCACTATATTCTCTGACGATATCACCCTTGTTTTTAAATTCCACCTTCGGCACAGAAATATCAATATCATTGCGCAAAAGAATATTCAAGGCAGTTGCCGCATTACCCAGACTAATGTTCGCAACTTCCCCGATTGCCGATATCTCCAATTCATTAAATGCTATTTCCATTTGTTATCCTCCGTGCCTGCGACAAATCGATATGAATCCATTTTACTATTTATTTCAAATAAATACCACATGAAAATCAATTTCCCGGTTTTCTTCCTGTTGTTTATTCCTCTGCAATATGCAGGCAATCGTTTTCTTTTACTTCGATTATTCCTCCGCAATATGCAG
>JBJEMA010000070.1:17981-21940 GCA_051879435.1 Lachnospiraceae bacterium | reverse complement strand
GCAATATGCAGGCAATCGTTTTCTTTTACTTCGATTATTCCTCCGCAATATGCAGACAATAGATTTCTTCCTGCCCACTGCGCTGCCCTGTATCTTCAAATCCCACGCTGCGATAAAGATGCTTGGCACGATCATTTTTTTCATTCACTGCCACATAAATATCTTCACAGTCCTCATATTCCAGCATTTCTTCCAGCGCCAGTTTTAACGCTATTCGGCCAAAACCTTTTCCCTGATGAGGATAATCAATCATCAGCCGGCATAATTCATAACACCGTCTTTCATTATTGTATCCATACATAACAAAACCAATCGGTGTTTTTCCGCAATAAATACCTTTAATTTCCCAGGTTTCCTCAAACAATGCCTGACAAATCGAAAATGCATTGGAAGCCACATATTCCTCGCAAACCATTGCTTTCCCGTCTTCTCTTGTGGAAAGCAATGTAATCTCCATCCAGTTCCTCTCATCTATATCTTTTAATCTAACTGCAACATCCATTTTGTAACCATCCTGAATAAACACCCCAAACGAATTTTACGAATTAATTCTCTTCCTGATGATGCACATGGCGTTCAAATGTAATCCCGCCCTGGGTTGCAATGCTGCCCTCAATGGTACGCGCATCTGCCTGACCCAGCAATTCGGTCCGATCTTTTCCTGCATGCATCTGCGTTTTGATTACTCCCGGTCCATTGACACAACCGCCCTCGCATGCCATGCCTTCAATGAAGTCCTCCGGAAGACGACCTGCCTTCAACAAAAGCAACGCCTTTTTACATTCCGCTGCGCCGTTACAGGAGAAAACTTTAAATTCTTCGCCAACATTCATCTCCTTCATAGACTGCAGAACGGCTTTGGTCACGCCACCGGATTTTGCAAAGTTCTTCCCATAAATACTACCCTGTTGCACATCCGCAACAGGAACAAGCGTAACCTTCTTCGCTTCCAGCATGGCACGAATTTCCTCAAAAGTTAAAACCAGATCCGCATTTGCCCCATGAATGTGCTGCATCTGTCCGGCTTCACTTTTCTTTGCAATACAAGGTCCGATAAAGATACAGATTGCGTCCTTATCTTTTGCGCGTATTAATCTTGATGTCATGGCCATAGGTGATGCCGTTGTGGAAATATATGGAATTAATTCCGGATAATGACGTTTGATCAAATGAACAAATGCCGGACAGCAGGAGGTTGTTTTCTTCTTGCCGTCTTTATGCGCCTCGTTCCACTCTTTTGCTTCCTCACTTGCGGTATAATCCGCTCCCAAAGACACCTCAACCATATCCTTAAAACCTAACTGTTTCAACCCGATTCGGAGGGATTCCATCGTAATTCCCGGTCCAAACTGACCAATTCCTGCCGGTGCTACCATTGCATAAACCGGTTTTTCGGACAACAAATATTCAATCACTTCCGTCATACGTGAACTGTCGGAAATAGCACCGAAAGGACAGTCCTTGATGCAGGAACCACAACGAATACATTTTTCATCATCGATACGAACATGAAGGTTTTCATCCATCTCAATTGCACCAACCGGACAAGACCGTTTGCAAGGGCGCTGTAAATCCGCAATGGCATTGTATGGACATGCCGCGTAACATTTTCCACATTCACGGCATTTGGAAGAATCAATATAAGCCTTGTCGCGGAACATGGTGATTGCACCGAAATTACATGAGTTCTGGCATTTTCTCACCATACACTTCTGGCAGTTATCCGTTACCACATAACGGGTAATCGGACAACCCTCGCAGGCAGCCGGCAAGATCTGAACCGTATTATGGCAAGGCTCTCCCGTTAACGGATCCCGGTTCTTTGCCAAGGATATTCTTTCCCGTACCACTTCCCGCTCTTTATAAATACAGCAACGAAATATTGGCTTAGGTCCCGGCACAATTTCATAAGGAATCCTTGTTTCTGCCTGTTCCAATTTTCCTTCAAATGCTGCTTCCGCAACCTTCAAAAGTACCTCGTGCTTAACATCAACCAGCGTAGAATTTTCGTGAAGCATAATTTCCTCCCTTGTTTGCTTTCGTTTTTATCCGCTTCCTTTATTGCAAAAATACGGTTAAATAATTGAGTTTCTCAAATTTTATTCTAAGGATTATTCCGATAACAGCATGCGGTCATTGTTCAGCGCCCGTCCGGTTCCCTCCCGGAACTTGCGAATCAGATCCTCCACCTGCATACCTTTTCGTTCTTCCCCCGAGACATCAAAAACTACCCTTCCGTCTGCCATCATCAGGGTACGGTTTCCCAGTTCCAGTGCCTGATTCATATTATGCGTTACCATCAGGCAGGTGATTTTATGTTCCTCGACAATCTGGCGTGTGAGTTTCAACACTTTATCTGCCGTCCCCGGGTCAAGTGCAGCGGTGTGCTCATCCAGTAGCAGCACCTTCGGAATTACAATGGTGGACATCAAAAGCGTTAGCGCCTGTCGCTGTCCGCCACTGAGAAGTCCGACCGGTTGTGTCATACGGTCTTCCAGCCCCATCTCCAAAAGCGCCAATTTCTCCCGAAACTGCTGCTTATCCTTTTTAGAAATGCGGCTAAAGGGAAATGTGCCTGTGGCCGCCCGCAAATAAGCAAGAGCCAGATTTTCCTCTATGGTCATATGGGGCGCCGTTCCCTTCAAAGGATCCTGAAATAAACGGCCAATGACACTGCTTCGTTTGTATTCCGGCATAAAGGTAATATTCTGTCCACCCAATATAATCGTGCCGGAATCCACATAGAAATTGCCGGAAATTGCATTAAACAATGTCGACTTTCCGGCTCCGTTGGAGCCGATAATGGTAATAAAATCTCCGTTATGCACATGTAAATCCAGACCGGAAAGGGCAACCTTCTCATTTACGGTACCCGGATTAAATGTTTTCTTTATCTGTTTCAATACCAGCATGTCTTTCACTCCTTACGCCACAAATTGCCCTTCCTTCGTTCCTCACCGCCTAATCAACGGTTTTCTGCGCCGATATTTTCTGTCGCTGCAATTGCAAATGAGAACGAATGGTAGGCATGGCAATTGCAAGCCCTACAATAATGGCAGTAACAAGTTTTAAGCATTCAATAGGAACAATTTTGGTTTTTAAAACAACTGCGTAAATAAAACGATAAATAATGCTGCCCACAAAAACGGCGATTACATTTCGCGTGATACTCTTCTTTCCCACAATCGTTTCTCCGATAATGAGACAGGCTAGACCAACCACCACGATTCCGGTACCGCTGTTGATATCTGCCGATTTCTGCATTTGCCCCACTGCTGCACCGGAAAGCGCCGTCAGGGCATTGGCAACACACAAGCCCACCGTAACCGTAAACCGTGGATTAATGGAAGACGCCTGCACCATATCCCTGTTATCTCCCGTGGCACGAATGGAAAGACCCAGTCTGGTGTTTAAGAACCAGATAAGAAGTACTCCCATCGTCAGCGTAAGCAATATGGCAATTAACAGGCAATACCAGTCTCCACCAAATCCCTTTTCCCTGGCAATGGTAAAAATGGTGTCCTGTTTCAGCAGATTAACATTAGAGGACCAGCCCATAACCATAAGATTAACCGTATATAATCCCGTATTGGTTACTATTCCCGCCAAAATGGAAGGAACTCCCAGCCGCGTCTGTAAAAATGCGGTTACAAAACCGGCCAAAGCCCCTGCCAGCATAGCCGCCGGCAATGCCAGAAACGGATGTCCTGCCGCAGCAAACACGACAGATACTGCCATCCCCAGAACGAAATCCCCGTCCGTTGTTAAATCCGCTATGTCCAAAACCCGATAACTTAGAAATAATGCCATAGGAATGAGGGCATATAAAAATCCCAGTTCCAAGGCTGTTTTTGCAATATATAACATAAAAAACCTCTGTTCCGTAAAATCAAATACCCGTGCCTGCTTCGCTTCGGCTCGCTTCGCTCTTTTCTCCGCAGTGCTCACTTCGCCTTTGC
>JBJEMA010000070.1:6972-17881 GCA_051879435.1 Lachnospiraceae bacterium | reverse complement strand
CTCGCTTCGCTCTTTTCTCCGCAGTGCTCACTTCGCCTTTGCTTCGCTTCGGCTCGCTTCGCTCTTTTCTCCGCAGTGCTCACTTCGCCTTTGCTTCGCTTCGGCTCAGTGAACGTGCTTCGCACTATATAACCTAACACATAAATATTTTCTTACAAGCAAGCTTGACGAAAATATTTATGTGTTAGGTTATGCACTGCTCATTGCCTGCGCTCATTATATCACAAAACACCGAAATAGCACATAGACTACTTCGGTGTTTCAAGTTTCCTGTTATTTTATTATTATTTTACTGTTATTTTTCTATTTTGCCGGGATTATTCCTCTGTAGTCTGTACTTCCACAATCTCGCCCATATCGGAGAAAACGGAATAATCGATACCCAGCATTGCAGCAGTTTCCGTATTTACGGTAATAATTCCGCCATCCATCTTGTAAAAGTCATCAAGGTCGTCCATTCCTGTGGTAATCGCCTGATAAGCAAGAGATGCAGTCATGGTCCCAAGATCCGTATAATTCACACCACAGGTAGTAAAGGCACCATTACGAACAAAGGAATCTGCCCCCGTATAATGTGGGATTCCTGCTTCTGCCAAAGTACCGGCAATCGATAATTCTGCTGCCATAACTATGTTGTCTGTCGGAGTAAATACAGCATCAACCCCATCCGCAACCAGTACACTGGTAGCCTGAATAATTTCATCATTGGTATTACCGGTTGCTTCAACATACTCGATTCCCTTCGCATCCAAATATGCTTTTGCTTCTGCGATTGGCGTTGCAGAATTTGCTTCGGATAAAGAATACAAGAGTCCAACCTTTTGGATATCCGGATTTTGTGCAAACATCATATCCATGATAAATTCCGTATTTAACATATCACTGGTTCCGGAAACATAATCAATTCCGGTAAGAGAAGCTGCTTCCGGATCGGAAATAGCGGCATAAATAACCGGTGTCTTTGTCTCTTCTGCTGCAACTGTCATAACCTGCGCTGCCAAAGTTGCAATCGGAATAATCGCATCAACGCCCTCAGCGATTGCTTCATCCCCAATCTGCACCAGAGTGGACTGTTCACCCTGACCGGAAAGAATGGTGTAATTAATGGTAACATTGTTTTCTTCTGCTATGGCATCCAGTCTTGCTGCAACCGCATTTGCGATTTCATCCAGAGACGCATGATCCATCTGCTTAACAATGGTGATGTTATAAGTTGCACCACCCGTTTCACCTGCATTTTCTGCTGTTCCATCGGCTTCTCCCGTTGCCCCGCATCCCATCACTGAGAAAGCCAGAACTGCGGCCGTTGCCAATGCCACTACCTTTTTCATAATTTTACTTTTCATAATTTTTCCTCCTTGTGCGCAAAAATACATTTCGTAATTTACACCTGATTCACTTGGAGATTTTAGGTACTTTTCCCAATTTTGTCAATCTATTCAATTTCCGTTCTGTGTTCCTGCCGGAATGTAATCCACATAAATCTGGACATGGTCATAGATGCAACGCCATGCACTGGTTGCTCCGGCTGTCACACAAATATACTGTTTTCCATCCGCACCAATGGTATAACTGGCTGCGCAATTGCCGGATTGATTTACAAATCCTGTCTTGGCGCAAAGCACTTCCCCATGGGCATCCTTATCTTCAATCCGGCGCAAAAACCAGTTGGAAAGTTCAATTCCATCCGGATGCTGGGTGGTCTTTGTCGTAGTGTAAATGTGACAGGACATCACTTCCCTGCACAATTCATTTTCCATAGCAGCCTTTAGAATAACAGCCATATCCAGCAACGTGCAATAATGATTCTCATCATAAAGACCTACACAATTGGTAAAATGGGCCGTATCAGAAAGCCCTAACTCATCCAATTTCTGATTCATCAAATCTACAAAAGCTTCTTCGCTTCCGGAAACATAACGGGCCAATGCATGTGCCGCATCTCCGCCGGAAGGAAGAATGGTTCCGTAAAGCAAATCCCTCACCGTTACCTCTTCATCCACGGAAAATCCTGCTGCACTGCAATCATTGGAATAGGAATAATCTGTGTCTTCAATGGTAATCACGACAGTTTCTTCCAGATCCCTAATCTGCTCTGCCGCTACCAGAACTGTCAGAATCTTCGTCATAGACGCCGGATTAATTCGGGCAGTTGCTTCCTTTTGTGCTATGATTTCGCCGGTATCGGCATCCACCAAAAGACCGTAACCGCTAATCACATTTTCATCCCAAATATATCCGGTAGCCGGTGTGGTCTGAAGTTCGTATCCGGAAAATAAGCCGTATTTTTCCGGCGTACTTGCCGCAAAAGGCATAATCACATCTTCCTTTTCCTGTTGCAAAGGAAATTCTACAACTTCCGACATCACAGTATTAATGGAAACCGAATTCAATTCTTCCTCTGTAGCAGTGAGTTGTGCCGGCTCTGTTTCGGTAGAGGGTTCCTCTATAATTGCCTTAACAATATTAACCACCACAACAATCAACACGATTACCAGAATGATAGGTCCCACAAACAGGAGAAATTTTGTCACCATTTTCCTTCTTCGTTCATATCTTATTTTCTCTTTTTTCATTTCCGCAATCATTTTTGCGCGTTTCCGGTGGCGCTCCAGTTCCTCCGGGGTATACATATTATCTTCCTGCATACATTCCATTCCTATTTTATTTCTTAATTCCGAAAAAAGTTTTCACTTTTCCGGCAATATACTTCCGGCATTTTTCACTTCCGTTTCCACTGCCTTAGTTTCTTAATTCCGGCTTTTTTCGCATTTTTATCTGTCACGACAATTATTTCGAAAAATGTTTCACATGAAATATTGCATTGCCCAGTAAATAAGACCGAGAAGCCAGCTTAAGAATACACCATATAAAATCACGGGTCCGGCAATGTTAAATATCTTACAGCCAACTCCGAATACCCAGCCTTCTTTTTTGTATTCAATCGCTTCTGCACAAATGGAATTGGCAAATCCGGTAATCGGAACCAATGCACCGGCCCCACCCCATTTTACCAATTTTGGATACACACCGAAACCCGTAAACAAATCTGTAAGAAAAATAAGAATAAGAGAACAGGCAATTGCACTGTTCGCCTCATCCAGTCCAAGGCGGCTTTTACAAATCCATAAGATGAACTGTCCCAGACAGCAGATAAGTCCACCCACCAAAAATGCTTTTCCCATCTGTTTCCACCAGCAATGTACCGGCGTAATGGCCGTGATAAAATCCTGATATTCCTGTTTTTTTTCTTCAGTTGTTGCCAAAGTATCCTCTGCTTCCCGTTGCATCTCTTCCGTTTCCCGCATCATTTCTTCGGTTTCCTGCAAACCGTCTTTCCTTTGGTCAAACAAGAGTCCCCGCTGCAAATCCTGCATTTCACGATCACCATCTACCATATTTCGAACCTTTCCTTTCCGATACGCCTGCTTTCTTTTTCTATAGAGATTGGGTATCTTTTTCGCAGAAACAAAAAGCCAATGTATCATCACATTCTATCTTTGGGGTAGTATGTCCGAAATATCTCATTTTATTCAATTTGCTCTTTGGATTAAGAAACTTTGTGTGTATAATCATAATATGATTATCGCTTCTGAAAGAAAGAATCAAGAGGATTTTATTTATGAAAAATTTTCTCAAAGCATTACCTTTTATTATTGGCCTGCTCAGCGTCATTCTCATTTTCATAATCATAAATGCGGTTACTTCCCGAATGAAACTGGTTCCGGCCAACGAACCGGGCACCATCGGCAATTCCGCGGGCAATCTTTATAATCACGGACTGTTCTGTGAGCAGGGGGATTACATTTATTTTGCCAACGGCTATGACGGAAATAATATTTACCGCATGAAGCTTGACGGCTCTTCTTTGGAACGAATCATCCAGGGCGACGCCGCTTTCCTGAATGTGGCAGGGAACCATATTTTCTATTATCTGGAATCCACCGGCGGACAGGCCGGACTTGGTTATCTTCGAAGCGGGCGTGGGATTTATCATAGCCGTTTAGACGGATCCGATACGGTTATTCTGGAGCAAACTACCTCAGACAGCCTGCTTTTGGTGGACAACAACCTTTATTATACCAAATTTGATTCCACAGAAAATAAAGACGGCAATGCGGTTGTAACGGTTCATTCCATGACAACCAACGGGGAAGAGGATACGCTTCTATTCTATGATCATCCAAAGATTGCCAGTTATTACAATGGACTGCTTTACTACGCCGGAATGGAAAATGATCACTTTCTCCACGGCATTGATCCAACTACGGATACGGAACAGGATCTGATTACCCAGTCCATGTATCTGCCAATTATTTATTATGGTTTTATTTACTATATTGACCCGTTGGATAATTATTGTCTGAAAGCATATTCCTTATCCGACGCCTCCATTACAACCATTGTTTCAGAACGGGTGGATACCTATAACATTGTGGGCAATTATATTTACTATCAGAATGCCAATCCGGACCATTATGCACTGAAAAGGATTTTTCTCAATGGGAGCGGGGAAGAAATTGTGAAAGACGGAGTTTTCTGCGACATAAATGTCACTTCCCAGTACATATATTTCCATCCTTATAATTCCGATATGCCAATTTACCGCACCCCGACGGAGGGAGGCATCAATGTGACCACCTTCGACGAAGCTATGCCGACGCAGTTGCAATAGATACAATTAATTATGCTCGTTTCCTTCTGCTTTAATATAGTGGATTTGAATTTCCTGCACCATCTGACGCACCGTTTTTTTGCTAATGGGATGGCGATAATAAGGAACAATTTCCTCCATTGGAACAAGAACAAAATCACGTTCCTCCATAAGGGGATGAGGCACCGTCAAATCCGGCAAATCAATAATTTCCTGATTATAGAAAATAATATCCAGATCCAATGTCCGGGGACCCCAATGAATCTCCCTGGTTCTGCCATGGGCAAGTTCTATTTTCTGAAGGAAGTGAAGTAATTCCAACGGCTCATATAATGTTTCCAAAAGCAACACGCCATTATAAAAATCCGGTTGCTCTACACCCCCGTAGGGAACGGTTTTCCGAATCCCGGAAATCTGCTTCACTTTGCAACAGGCATCCCGGTCCATTTCTCCGATTGCCGATGCAATCGTCTCCTCGCTCTTTCCCAAATTGGAACCAAATGCAATAACCGCCTGGTTGCGTTTTCGATGAATACATACGGAAACAGAATCAAATATGGCCTCGATAGGTGCTTCCGGCTTTCTGATTTCCATTTCAATTTCCTGCAAAAGAGGAAATTCACGAAACAAAGCTATGGTCATCTGCTCTGCAACCGTTTCAATTAATTGGTATCGGTTATTTTGCATAAAATCTGCCATAAAGTCCACCACTTGCGCATAACTGACCGAAGCATCCAGACAGTCTGTCAGACCGCTTCTTTGTAAAGGCAGATGCAAAACTGCATTGATATAAAAATTTTGTCCCTTTTCCTGTTCAAAATCAAACACCCCATGATAGGCATATACTTTCAAATTATCGATTCGTATCCGGTCCATCCCTTGTCCTTTCCTAATATGTCGGCCATTGCAACGATATATCTGCCCGGTAGTTTTTCTTTTCCACTTTACTGTTTTTTCCTTTGTTATTTTACTTTGTCACGCTGTCACGAATTGTCTCTAACATGCGAATCAATCGCACATTTTCCTTCACATCATGGACACGAACAAAACTGCAACCTGTTTCCACAGCGCATGCGGTAGTAGCCAGTGTTCCTTCCAGCCTCTCCTCCACCGGCAAATTCAAAGTTAATCCAATAACGGATTTTCGTGAGGTACCAAGCAGAATCGGATATCCCATTTTTTTCAGGTCGGACAACCGGGCAATTATTTGCAAATTTTGTTCATACGATTTTGCAAATCCTACTCCCGGATCAATAACAACCTGTTCCCTGGCCACTCCGGCTTCCTCAAGAAGTTTCAGCCCCGCGCTCAAATCAGCCTTCACCTCTTCCATGAAATCCGTATAAACTGCCCGGTCGCGATTGTGCATCAGACAATAGGCACAACCATACTCTGCCGCAAGAGCAGCAAGACGCGGATCTTTCAGACAACTGATGTCATTTAACATGTCGGCTCCTGCCTCTAACGCCGCTTTTGCCACCTCATATTTATAAGTGTCTACCGAAACCGGAACCGCAAAATTTTCTTTTATCCACCGGATCATGGGTACAACCCGGTTAATCTCTTCCGAAATCGGAACTTCGTCATATCCCGGTCTTGTAGATTCTCCTCCTATGTCAATAATATCTGCACCTTCCGCTATCATTTTTTGCACTTGCTTTTCTGCTTTCTCCGGCGTGTTAAACTTTCCGCCGTCGGAAAATGAATCCGGTGTCATATTTAAGATTCCCATGACATAAGTGTGATGTTCCATTTCAAATTGCTGATTTGCCATTTTCATAATATTCTCCGTTCCGCCGCCTTTGGCTGGTGGCTCAAATAATAAAAGGGAAGCGTGCCAACGAAATTTGACACGCCTACTTGCTTTTCCACTAACTTCTTACCTGAATTTTTCTTATGTTTTGTAACAATTCTTATATTACATATAATTTCATTATCTTATCATCTGCCAAAACTGCTCCTGTAAATTATGATTGTTTTCAAATTCACCACGAAGCGCCATCGTCACCGTCTTTGTACCGGGTTTCTTCACGCCGCGCATGGTCATGCACATATGCTCTGCTTCCAGAACAACCATAACACCCTTTGGCGATAAATGCTGCATCAGTGCATCAGCTACCTGAGCCGTCAACTGTTCCTGAAGTTGCAGACGTTTGGCAAATACCTCCACACATCTGGCTAATTTACTGATACCTACTACTTCTTTGTCCGGGATATAGGCCACATGCGCCTTACCATAAAAAGGCAGCATATGATGTTCACACATGGAATAAAACGGGATATCCTTTTCGACCACCAAATCACTGGTTTTTACATGAAATGTTTTCGTCAGATGCGTTCCCGGATCTTCATCCATTCCCGCAAATATTTCCTGATACATACGTGCAATTCTGCCCGGTGTATCCTGTAAACCCTCTCTGGTAATGTCTTCACCCATGCCTTCGAGAAGCAGTTTCACAGCCTGCTCAATTTTCTTTTCGTCCACCATTACCATTTCCTTCTTTCTGTTACGGCTTCTCAAACATTCTCTTTAGCGCCCCCAAAAAGGAGAGGGAACCAAATGCAATGATAGCACATTCCGTGCCCGCTAGCAATGAAGCCATTTCCACTGCTTCCTCCAAACTGTCCATTGCCGTTACACTCTTACAATATTTTTTCGCACTTTCCGCTAATTCATACGCAGGCAGAGCCCTTTGCGCATTGGGAGGCGTAACGGTAAGTATATGGCTCGCCAAATCTGCGGTAAGACGCAATACTTTTTCATATTCCTTGTCCTTTAATACCCCAACAATAAAAATGAGAGGCTTTCCGGACAATAAACAAATCATGGACTGACGCAATTGTTTTGCCGCATCTTCATTGTGTGCTCCATCCACCAGAAACAAGGGTTTCTTTTGTAGAATGGAAAATCGGCCATACCACTTGGTTTCCTCCAGCCCCTGATAAATTGCCGCTTCCGAAATGCGAACTCCGGCGTCTTGCATACTGCGAATGGTTTCCAATGCCACACAGGCATTTTCTATCTGGTAGCAACCGGCCAATGTAATCCTGCATTTTTTCAGATCCCTGTATTGAAATGATTGCGCCTGTAATCCATAACGCACCTTTTCCGGCATTCGCATTTCCGAAAAAACACAGTTCTTTTCTTTTACTTGCTGCTCCAGCACCTTTGTGACCTCAGGTTCCTGCAAGGCGGTAATCACACGGGTGCCGGGCTTTATGATTCCGGATTTTACTTTTGCAATTGCCTGCAAATCATTTCCCAGAAACTGCATATGATCCATGGAAATTTTTGAAAAAACACAGGCGAATGGTTTATCCACAATATTTGTGGCGTCAGTTGCTCCTCCCATACCGGTTTCCAAAACAATGAAATCACATTTTTTCTTTTTGAAATACCAAAATGCGAGTACGGTTTCCACCTCAAATAAGGTAGGGGAAGGGAAACCATCCTTTTCCATTTCCCTGATTTGGTTGCGAAGCAAATCCATCCCTTCAAACAGCGCATTTTTAGAAATCATTTTTTCATTGATTTGAATTTTCTCCCGGTAATCCAAAAGCACCGGAGAAATATATCGGCCTACGCGATAGCCTGCTGCCTTCAAAATGGTAGAAACAAATGCCAGAATAGACCCCTTACCATTGGTTCCCGTAATATGAATGACCGGTATGTCATTCTGCGGATTTCCCACTCTGTTTGCCAGTTCCCGGACCGCCGCCAGACCAAGAACACTTCCTTTTTTCCCCAGTTCAGCAATATAGTCCCAAACTTCCTTTTCTGTCATTTTCCCGGTCATTTTCTCGTCCGTTTTCTCCAAGATTTTTCGAGTCATTTCCGGCATTTTCTTGTCCGTTTTCTCCGGCATTTTTCTGGTCATTTTCTCAGGCTTTTTCTCAGTCATTTTATCTGTCACTCTGTCTGTCATTTTCCCGTTTTTCTTCCTGATGAATTTTTTTGTCCACCACATTATAAATAAAGCTAATGACAAAGGCGATGATTCCGCAAGCAATAACCACAATTGCTTTTGTTATGGTGGAATCATATTTCACATCAAACAACACAATTTTCAAAATGCTGACCAATGCAAGAATCAGTCCATATAACCGGATGTATTTATATTTTCCGATAAATCCGATTGCAATGCACGCAACCGCCAACAAAAAGCATCCCATGCCCACCAGATAACCAACGGCTTCAAAGGCTTCCAAAACGCAAATGACAAATATGGTTAATTTCATCCCTATGTAAAAACTGCAAAGAAAATGGCTTGGATATTGTTTCATCAGCCTCGGAATATCGAAAAAGAAAGCTGCCAATGCAAATAATACGCAAATTACTCTTATAACCGCATCGATTTTAATAAACATGAAAATGCAGCCATTTATCATCAATATAGCATTTATAATATATAAGAAAATGCGAACTGCCTTCTCCTCTTTTGCAAAAGAAACCCACTCCTTCGCAAAAGGAGTAAATCTGGCTAGATAGCATAAAATCACACTGGCTGCGTATGCAAAAATCACCAGATTATTCTTCTCAATCAGGGTGACCTCATTCACTAACCGGGCGATTTCAATCAAATAAACCTGAACCAGCACATAAAAGCAAATTTTTAAAACCACATGATAAGTGGATTTGCCATACAACAAAACAACCGCCGTCATAAGCAGGAACAAAAATCCAACACTGGAGTAAACCGCTTCATACTCACATGGAGTAAATAAAAAGATGAGTTGCGAACAGAAACCAAGAGCCAGACATAAGCGGTCTTTCCGAAACAGTCCATATGCCAAATACGGAATTACCAATAATCCTGTGGAGAACATTTCACTTAGCAGCCCCAGATTTCCCGCATAGCATGCCATTGCTAGATAAATCATATTCACGGTAATGATACGCGCAGCATCGCGTTTCCCCCGTTTTTCCACCAGGAAGAAGAAAAATCCGCAGAACAAAAGACCAACGATTCCCATTCCCCAATAATCTTCCCCATATGCTGAGTAAGGCTGTAATACATTGATTCCAATACAGTTTGTTAGAAAAACAAATGAAAAGTAAATACACCAGCCCACCGTCGAGGAAACATTATTCAATGGCTGTTCAATTTTTTTCTGAAACAGATAGAGAAGAAATGAACCATACGCAGTCACAATTATTGTTGCAACAAGGATTGTTGACAAGCGAGCTATCTCCCCATCCGCATATTGTGAATATATTCCTTTATCCAACAGGGAAACCGAATTAATCCAGAGAAAAATCAATCCGATAAAAGCCAGTATCAAGGATGGCAGATTTCTTGCAACACCATTTTTCTTTTCCAACAGGAAATAAAATCCGGAGAGCAAAATGTAAGCACCAAGCAAAGTAAAATAGGTGGCAAGTATTTCATTCGGTTCTACTGTTTTATCCAGAGTGGCAGTACCGAAAAACAGCATCGCAAGCATTCCGCATTGCCCAATGATTTTAAATACCGGAGAATCTTTCCCCCCTAAAAATGTTACAATAACTGACCATATTGTCAGCAGTAGAAACAGTACATAAACATTGATATAGCCAAAATAAGAATAGGTCAGGAATAAAGACAAATAAATTGCTCCGGCACCACATCCGGTTAAAGAAATAAAAAATGCGTTATTTTTACTCTTGCTTTTTCCTATCAGTCCTACGGCAAGAATGCAGCCGCTTAGGCAAAAAATACCTATAATTTTCATTATGTCCGTAAAACTCTCATAAGTGGCACGGACAAGAATAATTAAACCGGCAAAAATCAAAAGGGAAGCCAGAATTCCCATGATATTTTTCCCAAAGGCAAATTCCACATTCTTTTTTTTCTTCTGTGGCTTCGGCGCAGTTGAACGGGCCGGTTGCATATTCTGTTGTAGGATGCCTTGTATGTATGGAGCACCCTGCATCTGTGGGTTGCCCTGCATGTATGGGTTGCCTTGCATGTATGGGTTGCCCTGCATGTATGGGTTGCCCTGCATCTGTGGGTTGCCCTGTACTTGCGCATACGGGTTGCCTTGCATGTATGGGTTGCCCTGTACTTGCGCATACGGATTTCCCTGCATCTGTAGGTTACTCTGTACTTGCGCATACGGATTTCCCTGCATCTGTGGGTTGCCCTGCATTTGCGCATACGGATTTCCCTGCATCTGTGGGTTGCCCTGTACTTGCGCATACGGGTTGCCCTGCATTTGTGGGGTGCCCTGCATCTGCGCATACGGATTTCCCTGCATTTGTGGGGTGCCCTGCAT
>JBJEMA010000070.1:2458-6872 GCA_051879435.1 Lachnospiraceae bacterium | reverse complement strand
GGGTGCCCTGCATCTGCGCATACGGATTTCCCTGCATTTGTGGGGTGCCCTGCATGTATGGGGTGCCTTGCATGGATGGGTTGCCCTGCATCTGTGGGTTACTCTGCATCTGTGGGTTGCCCTGCATTTGTGGGGTGCCCTGCATCTGCGCATACGGATTTCCCTGCATTTGTGGGGTGCCCTGCATCTGCGCATACGGATTTCCCTGCATCTGTGGGTTGCCCTGCATTTGCGCATACGGATTGCCCTGCATTTGCGGATTTGCAGTATTTACATTTTCGTTTGTCTTCTGCACCTCTGATTGTTCTTGCTGCAAAATCGCCGAATCCGTTTTCGGCATATTCTGCTTTGTGTACATATTTTCCAAAATAAAACGCCTCCCCATATCAGCCAATCAAATATTCCCCGGCTTTGGCTTTTGTTAACAAATTTTGAAACAGATATGTTCTACACATCATCCGATAAATCAAAATCGTGATGACAGGCACCATCTCCAAGCGACCCATTTCCTATATCCATAGTATTTAAGGTACGATGTTTCAGACGCTCAGTTTCCGAAACTTCTAAAATATAATTTTTTATGGCTTTTGCATTTTTAATATGTTTGATTTCCAATTTTGGATGCGTGGTATCTCCTGTGAAGCAAATGATAGTACCAAGTCGAAAAATCCGTTCCATCAACGATGCTTCCAACTTCACATCCTTCACTTTGTACATATAGCAATCATCCTCGATTCGCTTAAATACTCCACTGTCAACTGTAATCATATCTTCTCTTATGGTGTAAGTTGTAAAAGTAAAAGGCAGTCCAAAAAACAGCCATCTTTTTCTCTCCACAAATTCCGTTGCCATATCGTTTTCTCCTTCACATTTTTATCGTTTTTTTATTGATTGAATTAATCGAATAACCAGATGCAAGTTACACAAATTGGGGGTTCAAGCCCCGCATTATGAACGATTCTTCATTCTTAAAATATTTGTATTATTCTACCATATTCCCGTGTTTCCCACAATAAAGCCACCAGGCACACGGCACCATACAGCCACCATGCACCCGGCACCATACAGCCACCATGCTCCAGACATCAACCACCAGGCATCCTCGCTGCAACCGCCCGCGTTATCTGCACATTATGCAATACGCCATATTTGTCACTAGCAGCCGCAGCCTTTATCCTGCTGCAGTTGTGCCTTCCACTTTGTAATGACAGACAGCAGAATTTCTGCACTTTTCTCCTGTCCGAAAACCGATGTGTCCAATGACATGGAAAATCGATCCGTGCTGGTCCATTCTTCTCCGGTAAAGTGTTTGAAATATAATGCCCGATCCCGGTCATGAGCCTGCATGATTTCCAGGGCCATTTCCGAATCCACCTGATATTCCTGCCTGATAAACTGCAATTTTGCGTTTTCATTGGCATGCAGATATATGCTGAAAACATTTTTTTGATTTCGCAATACATACTCAGAACAATTGCCAAATATGATACAGCTTCCCATTTCCGCCAATTTATGTACTACTTTTTCCTGGGCAACATAGAGCAATTCATAACCATCCAAAGTAAATTTTGTGTAATTATAATTTTCCGCAAAAAATTCCCAGACGCGATTTGTGTAAATGCGGTCCAGATGGGAATGAACATAATCCGGGGAATAATGCGATTCCCGGGCAATCATATCTGCAATCTCCTGGTCATATACGGGAATGCCCAGCATTTCAGACAACATTCTGCCAATCCTGTGTCCGCCGCTTCCGGATTGGGAACTGATCGTTACAATATAATTTTCCCCACAAAGGCCGGAAGACACTTCCGCTGATATTCCCCGTTTTTTCCCGCTTTCCGGTTGAAGGAAACGAAGCAGCAAAGGTGCCATTTTTTCTGCAAACACCTTACTGATGGGTGCAGTAATCAGAACCGCGATAACGGTTCCCTCACGAATGCCAATAACTTCCCCCGTCAGAACCAGAGAAGATACAAGCGCTACCATTACAAGGGCACCATCCGTCAAAAACTTAATCAGGCTGAATTCCTTCTTCGTCTTCCATGCAAGAACAGTCATAAACGCTTCTCCGGAAAGCATAGCCTCGTCTGCCACAACCTGCATGGCAACTCCCATGGCACGCAATACACAGCCAATTAACAGGCAGCCCAACTGAACGCCGTAATTCTCCGGATGAAATGTCACAAAGAAGCCCATACATAAGTCAATAAAAAGGGAATAAATAACAGAAAGAGGAATCTGCAACCAGTCTTTTGCTTTCATCCTCTTTCCCAATAAAATGACCTGTACCAGAAACATACTGCAATAAAGTAAAAATGTGCAGACTCCCAGGGATACAGGAAAAACCTCGCTATAAACATAAGGAATGGACGCAATCGGAGAAGTTCCCAGACAGGATTTCGTGATGAGAACAATTCCAAGCGCATTGATCAACAACCCTAATATTAAAAACAGGTATCTCTTAAAAATCAACATCTACCACCGTATTCTTTCTTTCCAGCCACTTAATATAATTTTCAATTTGTTCCGTTTTATCTTCAATACGGCAACCGTAAACCATATATTTGTCCAGCCATTCTTTCCGAACAATCATTCCATGGATAATCATTTCTTTTCCATCCCGGTCCTTTGTCGTACAGATGACTTTCTTTCCTTCCTTCAACTCCAGTTTTTTCTTATGTTCGATAACGAAGGCAAATCCATCGCCGCCCACATCCTTCAAAAAAGTAAATATCGGATTTTCCACGCCCTCCAGATTAAACATAGCCTGCTCCCAGATGTAGAATCTTCGCCCACCACGACGGTTTTCAATTCCTTTGGACATACTACTTTCAATCTTATGATAGTTCAGGCCGTCTTTTTTTACGGATGAAATGTGGCAATTCTTAAAATTCCACAACACACCGGCACTATCCCGAACCTCCAGATGGATTTTCATGTTCTTTCCGTTAAAATTAATCCGCATTCCCTTATGTTGAAAGGGAATGACAAGCAAGTGCCTCCCATTGTTTTTCATTACCTTGGACATAAACTTTGCCTGCAAATCCGATCCATTGGTTACCGATATAACAATCTTTGTTCTTGGTGCTATTTCATCAAAATTCATGTTTCCTCACATTTTTTCCTTCTGCATTTTTAGTTAATGGTCAGAAAGCCAACCTTCACCCGTTTCCAGATTTTTTCATTTACCCAGATACGGTAGGAAGCCTTAAGATTTTCATAGTATTCTCCCCCTACATCATATTGCAAAACCATGGCCTGAAGAGTACCTCGATCATATCCTTCTGCCAACTGCGCCATATAATAGTATGCCAGTTGTTCCGAAAGAACAAGTTCCACAAATTCCTCTTCCTCCCACTGAAACATTTCCTGCTCCCTCCGGGATAAATTTGCAAAAGTCTCCTTCGCATCATATATGATTTCTTCCCGGATTTCTTCCGGAATGGTAAATCCGTTTTTTTCCGCCTCCATAGCGTAAATGTGATCGCGAATGCAATATGTAAGAATAGTATCTTTGGCAATTCCCGATACATAACCGGAATTTTCTCCATCCCCTTTGTTCATATACAAATTCCAATAGCGGTTGGCATGCTCCGAATCATAAATATCGGCGTAATCGCCCCCCTGTCGTTCCACCTTCATGATGTAGTAGGATATTTCCTGCAAATCAATGGTTTCGTCATTAATAATCAGAATCGGCTCCGACAATCTTTCCGTAAATACAAATTCATTTTTCCAGGCATAGATTTCATAGCAACAAACCAGAACAGCCAAAAATCCCAGAAAGATCATCACGCCTCGAATTCCGTTTCCCTGTTGTCGCTTCCGTTTCTTCTCCGCTTCCTCCCGGTCTTTGGCCACAGCCTCCTGTATTGTGACAAAGTCATTTTTTTCTTCTTTGTTTGGATCATCTGCCATGGAAATCAGCTCCTTAAGGTTCTTCTCCAAAAATCGTGTCGCCACCGCTTTGAATTACAATCTGATTCACTGCCTGCGCAGAATAATCATTGGATAATGTAAAATTGGACCAATCCCCATGATTGATACAGAAGTTCACTACCACCGTATCATTTACTTCCAGTAGTCTGGCATCTCCAAAGGAAATCCGACAAACGGTATCCGTATTTTCACCGGATGCATTTTGGAAGGTTCCATTCGTGGCATTTAATCCGGTGTAAGCTCCGCCTGCTCCGTTAATGGCGCTGTGATAGCAGGCAAAATTCAAAGCTGCATCATTGTCCTTCGTAAAATAATAAAGAATCGTCAAATCCGATAAATCCAGGCTTCCATCACTGGTATTTTTAATACTGATTTCTCCGGAAATGCTGGAGGCGGAAGAACCTCTTTCCGAATAATTGATGGTAACGGAAACTGATTCGCTGCTTGCCGTTCCACCGCTTGTACCGTTGCC
>JBJEMA010000070.1:0-2358 GCA_051879435.1 Lachnospiraceae bacterium | reverse complement strand
TGATGGTAACGGAAACTGATTCGCTGCTTGCCGTTCCACCGCTTGTACCGTTGCCGCCTGCCGAATTCGCGCCACCGTTGGAATTTCCGTTGGAATTCACATTTCCGGTGGCAGAACTGTTGCTGTTGCCGCTACCCGGCAATACGCTTTGACCTGCATTTTCACCGGCTGCCGGCTCCGTACCAAAAATCAGTTTATCACCTTCATATAAGGCAATTCCCGTTGCCATCTGGCTTGTGCCCAATGTCAGACCCGCAAAAGACGGATCATTACTGTTATCCCAGGCTCCTTCCGGATTGCGGAGGCGCACCTGAATCTCACATTTATATTCTGACTGTCCTCCCGGATAAATATCTCCGTCTCCGAAGCAAACCGATAAGTAGTAAATGTGATTTTCTTCATCCCAGACCTTTAATCCCTCTGCGGTTCCGCCCTGCATATAGTTGGTGCTGATTTCAATCTGATCCGCTGTTTTTCCTTCGGCATACACCTCTGACAGGTCAATATAATAGCGTAATTCCAAATCTTTGGATGCGCGTGCCGGCCACGCAGACTGATTATTTACATAGGCCCGGATTTCCACAAAATCCTGTCCTTCCACATTTACCCCTGCTTCTACAAAAAATTCAGGAGAAGTAATTTCCTCAACGGCGCCAAAGTCAATCAAAGTCTGCCCATGATAACGGGTATATAATTTTGCCATCAACCCGGTAAATCCTGCATTGTAATCACATGCAACTTCGTTGGTATTGTAATTGGAAACCTCATCAATATAATTGTCCGACGCATCCGGGCCGCCCACCAGAGCTCCGTACAAAGTATGTCTTGCCTGTGCCGGTTCGTTCATGTTGTCACAATAAGAACCCTGCGCTGTACGGTGATGCGGGTTATGCGGATAATTCTCACCAAATCCGATCAAATAGGAAAATCCCGTACTTCCCAGTGCGTAATCTGCCTGATTTACGGCAAAATCCCAATAAACGGAGGCTTTGGAGGACGGGCATCCCTCCCACTCGCTATAAACTGCTGCTATATAAGCCGTTGTCGTAGCATAACGGATGCTTCCCCAACTATCCAGCCAGGCAAGTCCCTTCGGTGTATAAGTAATTCGCTCGCCACCTGCCGTTCCGGTTGTCCACCAGTCAAGATGCTGTTCAACCGCAGAAGTATAAGTATTGTCTCCGGTAATCTTCGCCAGCATAAGTGCTGCACCGATATGTACATCATCCCAGCACATTGCCCAGTCATAATCCTGATTGGCCTGAGGATAATACTCTATTGCCTTGTTCAGATAACTCTCTTCATCCGTTGCCAGATAAAGCCAGATTGCTGCCCATGTGAGTTCATCATAAAATCCGCTCCAGGAATTATAGAAACCATCCGCCATGGTATAGCCGGCGTCACTCTTTGTGCTGTCTGCAAATGCAAATAGTGACTTGGCATGTTCCAGGCAAAGGTCGCTGTAAGCAGAATCCACATCTTCATACACGATGCTGCAAATTGCCAGAGACGCTGCTGTTCCGCCCACAACGGCAGAACCCGGATTATCCCGTGTTACGCAGTAAGACGGTCGCTGCATTTCACATTCGATGACCTCGCATGGTCCCCACCAGGAATGATCACTTCCCCCATTGCCCACCTGATAATAGTAAACCTCATCCGATGGATGGCACTTAATAAAATAGTCATTTGCCCACTTGATATTGGCAAGGGCATAGGACAACTGTCCGCTCTCTTCATAAGCATCATAATCTTCATAAATGGACCAGCCAAGCATTGCCGCCGAATAAGACATTGGAAGATTAAATTTCACATGATCCCCCGCATCATACCATCCGCCGGTCAGATCCAGACCATTGTCTTCTCCATCATGCAACGCGGAATCGCCTCGCCAGTTACATCTGGTTTCCTCCGGTAAATCACCACTTCTTTGCAGTTCATAGAATAACAGGGATTTCTGCAGGGCTTCTCCGTAATTATAATTGCCGGTTCCCGGGGTTCCCTCATAACCTCTTCCGGTTGCCGTCAGATTACCGGTATTAATTGCAGAACTGTATATTCCTTCCGCATCCCCCGAGGTCTGTGCATTCTCGGCGGCCCCGGCCACCAATTCTCTTGCTTCCTCTACCGTCATGCTTGGATCGTCAATCTCCGTCACATTGCCATTGGCATCCGTTACAGACAATACGGTTCCATCCTCGGATACTGTTACAATGGTGTCACCGGAAACAATTTCCTGGGTTTTGTCTTTTCCACACCCCGCGCACAGCATGGCTGCCAACAGTAATACGGCTCCGGCTTTTACCGCGTTCTTCGTTGAAATCTGCAAATTCCTTTTTTTCATCGCATTCCCTCTCT
>JBJEMA010000069.1:0-13951 GCA_051879435.1 Lachnospiraceae bacterium | reverse complement strand
GTAATGCTCTTTAAGTACTGTCCCTTTAATGTGCTTGGTTTCGCCTTTACAATAGCATCCAATAAAGCATTGAAATTGTCATTTAACTGCTCTTCTGAGAAAGATGCCTTTCCGATAGGGCAGTGGATAATATTGCTCTTATCCAAACGATATTCAATCTTACCTGCTTTGATATCATTAATCGCTTTTGTTACATCCATTGTAACGGTTCCAGCCTTCGGATTTGGCATTAAACCTTTCGGTCCGAGCACCTTACCAAGACGACCAACAACACCCATCATATCCGGTGTAGCTACAACAACATCAAAATCCAGCCATCCATCATTCTGAATCTTTGGAATTAATTCCTCGCCGCCAACATAGTCAGCGCCTGCTGCCTGAGCTTCGTCAAGCTTTGGTCCCTTTGCGAACACTAATACTTTAACAGTTTTACCGGTTCCATGTGGAAGAACTACGGCTCCACGGATCTGCTGATCAGCATGACGTCCGTCACAACCTGTTCTGATATGAACCTCAACTGTCTCATCGAATTTAGCAGTTGCAGTTTTCTTTACTGCAGAAACGGCTTCATCTGTTTCATAATATGTTGCACGATCAAACTGCTTCATTGCGTCTGAATATTTCTTACCATGTTTCATTTACATTTACCTCCTTGTGGTTTTAACGAGTTTCTACTCTTCCACCTAATTTTTATTAATCTGCGGTCAGTCCCGCCATGCAATTTACCAATCTGAAGATTCATCCAAAAGAGACAAATTATTCTTCAACCTTAACACCCATACTTCTGCAAGTACCGGCGATCATTGACATAGCTGCCTCAAGAGAAGCTGCATTTAAGTCCGGCATCTTCATTTCTGCGATTTCGCGAAGTTTGTCTTTGGAAATTGTAGCAACCTTCGTCTTGTTCGGTGCTGCAGAACCGGATTTGATGTTACATGCTTTCTTAATAAGAACCGGAGCAGGTGGAGTCTTTGTAACGAAACTAAAACTCTTATCTGCATAAACTGTAATTACAACAGGGATGATTAAGTCACCCTTGTCTGCTGTCTTTGCGTTGAATTGTTTTGTAAATTCAACGATGTTAACACCATGCTGACCGAGTGCAGGTCCAACTGGTGGTGCCGGTGTTGCCTTTCCGGCCGGAATCTGTAATTTGATGTATCCTGTTACTTTCTTTGCCATTTCTTGGCTACCTCCTTAAAAATGTGGTAGTGGCGCAGGTTTTACGATATGCAAAACTGCTCCCACGCGTTCCATTGCAGAGAATCTGCAACATAAAATATAATTCTATTTTAATGGTATTACTACCATGAACGTCAGTAAAAACTGATGTATCTTTCTCGCGGATTACGGAATCTTTTTCACATCGGAAAAACTGATTTCCACCGGAGTTTCCCGATCGAACATTTCAACCATAATAGTGGCTGTTGCTTTGGTTTCATCAATTTTGGAAACCACACCGCTGTTATTTACCCATACACCGGATACTACGACAACGGTATCACCAACTTCAAACTCTGCCTTCGTTGCCTTCTTCGTTCCGGACAAGGTTGCCATTACTTCTTCATAAGTCAATGGAACCGGCTTGCTTCCCGGGCCAACGAATCCCGTAACTCCACGAGTATTACGCACAACATACCATGCTTCATTATCGTCTGCGTCCATCTCAATCAGAACATAACCCGGGAATATTTTCCGCTGTGTCTTTTTGCTCTTCTTTCCTGTCACTTCCGTAACTTCCTGCGTCGGGACTTCAACATTCAGAATCTTATCATGCAAATTTCTGTTCTCTACCGATTTTACAATGTTGTCATGAACGATATTTTCATAGCCGGAATAAGTGTGAACAACATACCAGCCCATTCCGCGACCACTCTTGTTGTCGCTCTGTCCGATATCTACCGGTTCTTCCGCAATCGGCTGTTCATCCGATGCCAATGTGCGCACCGGCTTAAAAAGTTCGCTGTCATCATCCTGTTCTGCCAGAATCGATTTCAAAGCGTCCATGCGCTTAAATGTAACTTTTTTTGTATCTGCCATCTATCCTTTTCTCCTTTACCAAGTTTTGAAATCCAATCAATCAGAAGGTTGTCAGCCAGTTTACGCCATATTGAACCACTGTGTCCAGCAGAGCAATAATGGCTCCAACAACAAGGGAAATGACAACAACGGAAATTGTCTGTTTCGTTGCTTCTTCCTTGGTCGGCCAGATAATCTTCTTAAATTCTTTCTTCAAACCCTTGAGAAAACCAGGCTTCTTCTTTTTGCTGCTACTCTTATTTTCGCTGCTTGCGTTCGATTGTTCTTTCGAAGAATCTCCCATACTCTACCTCCTAAAATCCGCACCTACAAGCAAGAGGATTATTTTGTTTCTTTATGCAAAGTATGAGCCTTGCAGAACTTGCAATATTTCTTTGTTTCCATACGATCCGGATGATTCTTCTTATCCTTTGTTGTATCGTAGTTACGCTGTTTGCATTCTGTACATGCTAATGTAATTCTTGTACGCATAATTCATTTCCTCCAAACTGAAAATAAAACTGAAATTCATTTCCTTTTGCATTCCATTTTGCTTCCGTCCGATACCCGGATTTCCTTCTTCCGTGCCCCGCCGGCAGCTGATCCAAACTGCCTTTTATAGCACAAAAAAAAGAGCTCAAAATCTCTCTGCTCTGCTAGAATACCACAGGGGGGAGAAAATCGTCAACTCTTTTTTGAAATTCTTCTATAGAAATGTGTCATTCCGGGGAAATGCCTTATTCCGGGTATATGTTACTCCCGCAGCAGAAAGTCAGTTTCCAAAATGCGATAGTTATGGTGCAGCAGCCACACCCGTAGCAGTCGTTCCGACATAAATCCAAAAATCCGCTTCTGATAGGAATCATAATCGGAAATGTCCACCTTCTTCTCCACTTCAAATAAAATAGGAAACAACCATTCACAGTACGCATCCAGAATTTCCTTCCGGGTTATAATCATATTTCCCACAGAAAGCATTCCCCTCTGCATGCAAAAATCAAAAGTTGGCTGATACTCTGGCGACTGTTTTTTCACCTCTCCCCGTAATATATGATAATCGATGGGATAATGGATTCTGCAATACTGGGCGCATATGCTTTCCTCTTTACCACTTCGCGCAATGGCAAAGGAATATGGCAAAATGCAATCGTAATTTTCCAAATATTTCTCAATGCACACTTTGGTCAGTGGTTGCCCATTCTCACTCAAAAAACGGCGGTAGTGGGCCAGCCCTGCAATGTCACAGTGCTGATTTTTCCAAACCCAGTAAAGACCGGTCAATTCGCAGAAAGAAGCATTCCTTTCGGAAATGGAATCTCCGGTATTATCTCCAAGATACCCCAAATCCTCCTTTCCCTCCCGGCCCACATGAAGGGAAATGTAGCCCTCCAAAGAAAGTTCTTCATATTTTTTATGTGTCATCACAAAAATTTTTGTATCCATAGGCTGTTAGGCGTTCCGCCTCTCCCCAAATATTTCTTCCCTCCGGCTGTAAACCTTGTAAATACGCTCCGGCGAAGTATTTCCGCCAATTTCGCCCAATGCTGCGGAGCCATTTGTCCCACCGGATTCCCATTCATCCAAAAGAATGTAATCACATTTGCTTTTTCCGAATTCCAGCAACCGATTCCAAATTCTTGGCGAAACAAATGGTTTCGCATGAATCAAATTCATCAAATCATAATGCTCTTTTTCCCGCTCCCGTTCTGACAACCATTCTTCCAGGGAATACTGTTTGTTGTAAATCACCCGGTAAGCAGGAACCGGCGTGTCATCCGGGAAAAATATGCCCACCAGCACCACATCATCCTCAATGGCATTTGCCTCGTATTGCCGGGACAATAAGCCAAATCGTTTCAGCAGCATGCCCACATCCAGCACCCGCTTTGCTTTTTTCTGCGCAATCTGCGCGCAAAATGTCTCATAATCCTTCCGGCAATACATGGCATATTTTAATCCTGCAGAAGGCATCTCCCGCATCTTTTTACCATAAGGCACCAGGATATCGTCGGAAACGGCATTGTAAGCATCACACAGGTCTCGGAACATCAACTGAATATCTTCGTCCGGAATTTCTTTATGTTTCCAGATCGGCCAGCCTCTCCGAACCTTTTCAAAATATTCCTTCTCCGATTTCATATAGTAATGATTGATGCGAAGGCGCCGGCATTGGCTGTCAAAAAAGAAAGGTCCCGGAATACAGGAACCATTTTCGGAAATGGTATAATATCCCTTCTCATATTCGCAGTCATGAGGTGTGGAAGGAAAGCACCGCACCACCCGCGGATTGCAAATGGTCTTGATGTGAATATTGTCCTCCTCCATATCACGCGCCCGCAGAGTATGGGTTTCGATTACAGAGCCTTCCGCCGGCTCCACATATCCGCTGCTACCATAACTACGCCAATTCACGCCGATTCCCCCGGCCTGACCGGAAAGGCGTTTTTTTCGTCGGTTATATCCATCAATTATTTCGTCAATCACCTGGCAAATGGGGCGACCCTCTACGGAAACCAAAAACTCATCCGCATCAATAAACGCCATATAACGGGTGTCCATTTCATAATTTTTCAGTGCGTGATTGTAAGCCTCTAACTGTTTTACCTCCCCGGGAAACCAGTGATAGGTTACAAGGCCATTGCAAATATAGGGTTCCAAAAGGAAACGAAAAGAAGGCTCGCTTCCATTATCGTAAATATAAAAATGCTCGATTCCAATCATGCGATGATAATCCAGCCACTCGCATATATCCCGGTCTTCATTTTTTGCTATCAGCACAATGGAAGTGTGCCGCTCTAGCCTTTCTCTGGCGGCCACCATCATTTTGCCAAATTCCTTCAGTTGCGCCCGAAGCAGGGTGCCACACTCAGGGGCCGTAATCTCACCGGCTGATAAACGGTAAATGGTCTCACAGCATTCTTCCAATTTATGAATGGCATCGCTGTCTTCCATATGGTATTTTTCTTCCAAATGATTCCCGAAGAGGATTATATTTTGCTGCAGTTCTTCTGCCTGGGTGAAGGTATCCATTTTCTGCATTTTTACGGAAATGGTCAACAGGCTCACCAGGTTCTGTTCATACCATTTTTTAAATTCGTCAAAAAATTCCGGAAGCATTTTCTAAATCCTCTCTACTTTGTAATCCCCGGGTGTGCCCATCACATATTCCCCAGCCGCCCCTGTCCCCGGAACAATCCTTTGCCCCATGTCAAGGAAGGGTTTACAGCGTTTCACATATTTTCCAAGCCTGCTCAATTACCTTATCCATGTCGTAATACTTGTATTCCCCAAGTCGCCCGCCAAAGACCACATTTTTCTCTTCCCTTTCTTTTTTGGCCAACTGCGCATACTTCGCATACAGAAGTCCATTGCGCTCATCATTAATGGGATAATAAGGCTCCTCGCCCTGTTTCCATTCCTCCGGGTATTCCCGGGAAATTACGGTAAATGGCGGGTCCACAAATGCGAAATGTTTATGCTCGATGATTCTGGTGTAAGGCACTTCCCGCTCCGTATAATTCACAACCGCATTGCCCTGATAATTCTCTATGGCAAGCACCTCGGTCTCAAAGCGCACCATTCGGTACTCCAGCACCCCAAGTGAATAATCAAAATAACGGTCAATGGGTCCCGTATAAACTACGGTGTCCGCCATGGCATCATATTTTTCCTTGTCCTCCAGATAGTCCACTCCGGTCATTATGTCACAGCCCCGGAACATATTTTCCAGCATCCCGGTGTAACCGCCCTCCGGAATCCCCTGATAGCGGTCGTTAAAATAATTATTATTGTAGGTAAATCGAAGGGGAAGCCGTTTAATGATAAATGCAGGCAAATCCTTACAATCCCTGCCCCACTGCTTCTCAGTGTAGCCTTTAACCAGTTTCTCGTAAACATCCTTTCCCACCAGAGAAAGAGCCTGTTCCTCCAGATTCTTCGGCTCGGTAATCCCCAGTGACGCTATCTGTTCAGAAATAATTTTCTGCGCTTCCCGGGGTGTCTTGATGTTCCACATTTTACTGAATGTGTTCATGTTAAAAGGCATGTTGTAGAGTTCGTCCTTATACCTGGCCAGAGGCGAATTAATGAAATTGTTAAATTCGGCAAACTGATTCACATATGCCCAAACCGCCAGGTTAGATGTATGGAAAATGTGCGCCCCGTACTTGTGCACCTGAATCGGTTCTGTAGCATCACCACCGAGGCCCGGCTTGGATACCTGCGCTGAACCAATATCCTCAGAACTTTTCCCGGAAGCCGGCACAGCATCCTGTAACGCGGCATCCTGTAACGCGGCATCCTGCGGCATGCCATCCTGTAATGCGGCATCCTGCGGCATGCCATAACAAGCCTCCGTATAACAATTACCTCCGATATGATTGCGTTTTTCCAATACCAGGCAAGTCTTACCTTTTTTTGTCATCTCATGGGCAACCACTGCGTTAAACAATCCGGCTCCCACCAAAAGATAATCATATTTTTTCTTTTCCATCCTGCCCTGTCCTCATTTCATCCTTAAACAGTTTTAATATGTTTTGTTTTGATATTGCCAAACTTTTCATCGCCAGTATCTCTTCTTAATCATACCGCTGCATTTCCAAAGATTCTCATCAATGTATTGTTGTTAGACCAAAATTATATTTTGAAGAAGTTCACATTTTCTTCCAGCTTCAAAGCAATCTTCTGCAAATTCTGCGCGGATTCTGCTACCAGGTTAATGGTCTCATTTAATTCTTCCATGGACTGAGTGGTGGCCTTAGTGGAAGAGGCGTTAGTTTCAGATATTTCCGCCAATCGCTCAATGGCAACGATAACATCCGCTCTCGCCCGGTCGCAGTTGCCGGACTGCCCCTGAATCATGCCGGTCTCGTTAATGGTGGCATTGATACCGTTGGTAACCTCTTCAAAGCGGTGTCTGGTCTGCACCAGTTTATCCTGCTGACGCTGTACCACTTCTTCCATTTCCGACATTACCTGTACGGTGGAATGGGATTCCCGGGATAATTCCGCAATACTTTCATCAATCAGTTCTGCTGCCCGGCTGGATTCCTCTGCCAGCTTCTGAATCTGGGTGGCAACTACGGAAAATCCTCTTCCCGCTTCTCCTGCACGCGCCGCCTCAATATTGGCATTCAAAGACAAGAGACTGGTTTCGTCGGCAATGGCGCTGATTATGGATACTGCCGCATGAATTTTTTCCACGCAGTGGTCTGTATCATTTACCTTCGCGCTGACTTCCTTGATGGCCTCGGTTGTCTGGTTGGTGGATTCCACCAATTCGTAAATAATCTGTTCAGACTGGCGGTCCGCCTGCATCATCACTTCCGTGGTTTTCTTCAAACTGTTCAAACTCTCCACAATGGAGGTAATGCCGCTTCCCATGTCGGATACGGAAACCGTTGCCCGGTCAACATCTCTCGCCTGCCGGGTTGCTCCCACGGAAATCTGCTCCACCGCATCACGAATTCCGTCCGCGGTCACACTGGACTGCTGGGAAGAATTTTCCAGTTCTTCTCCTGCACGTACCAATTTACGGGTAATGGAATTGATTTCCCGCACAACTTCCGACATACGTTTCGCTGTCTTTTGAAGTGATCTTGCCATAGCGCCGATTTCATCGTTGCGGCGAAGGGCTTTGATGCCCACCGTAACAGAAAGATATCCCTCCGCAATTTCCGAAAGTGTCTTTTCCAGCATCTGCGTGGAACTGGCAACGGAATAAGCGGAGCCACCCACGATAAATGTGGCAGCCAGAAGAATCACAATGGAAATGGTGGCGATTCTCGATGTTTCTCTATTCACCAGTTTATCGGTGATTTCACGAGGCTGGCACACCAAAACCGCACCCAGTACCGTCTGGTTATCCGAGGTTCGCACCGGGCTGTAAAAACCGTAGTAGGACACTCCGTTTATTTCCACAGTGTCGGAGGCATATTCCTGTCCGCCCTCCAGCACATTTACACGCATGGCGTCTTCACATTTTAATCCCACCAGACGATCCTTCCCGTCCTCTGTCTTCAGAGTGGTCATCATGGCTTCATCGCCGTAATAAATTACAATCTCCAGATTGCTGGCAGCAACGAAATCGTCCAGAAACGCCTCATTTTCGCCGATGGGGGTTTCCCCTTTATAAAGCACCCCGTCACGCATATCCAGGGTGCCCGAATCAATAGTGTTAATGCTGTTGCGAACGCTCACCGCAATGCTGCGCAAACTGTCCATTTTCTCCGATTGTAATGTGGTTTTAAATGAGAAAATGGAATACACCGTCACCACAATTCCCATAAACAACAGCGGACCCAAAGAGGACAACATCATTCGCTTCATCAAAGAAGCCTTCTTCTTGGCTTTTTTCACCGCCTGCTGCACCTGTTCCCGGTCCTCATGCAGATGTCCCTTGGCACGATTCAGCTGGCCGTCCACCTGTCTTTTTCTCTCTTCCATTCGCTCTAACATTGCATCTCTAGCATCACTCAATTCGCAGTACCTCTCTTTTCTGATTTTCCCAAAAGAGTTTCATCAATTTACACAATTAATTGTCGAATAAGTTATTTTTATTGTATAATTTTTTTAATGTTATGACAACTACAATCCGTTGTATTTTCCCGCGAAAGGATTTCCTATATGAATCGTAATTTTGAAACCATTATCGTAATCACGCCTCAGGATTTTCCAAGATTGCAGCGCCACTATAAGCGATTGGTGGATCATTTGCCTTGCACAAAAATACATTTTGTCAGCAGCGATGCCATAGCCGATTTGCTGGGAAACGCCGATTTAGGGGATAGAGCAGATTTTATCAGTGAAGATTCCCTCCTCCCATTTTCCCGGGTCTATGAGGTGATGCAGGACCATCTGGCAGAGGAATTGCATGGGGAGGCGCTGCCAAGAGGGGTGGTAGGCTGGTACTATCAGCAATTTTTAAAAATGCAATACGCATATCAGTGCACAGATGACTACTACATGGCCTGGGACGGGGATACCATTCCCTGCCAGCCCATTGACATGTTTCAGAAAAATACGGGCGCGCCTTACCTGGATTTGAAGCGGGAGTACCATGCTCCTTATTTCGAGACTTTGGAAAAGTTGCTGCCTGGAATGAAAAAATGCATTGAACGGTCCTTTATTTCCGAGCACATGCTGTTTTCCCGGGAAATTATGCTGGCTCTCATTGCCAAAATAGAGGAAAATGAGGCTCTTGCCGGCACTTCTTACTGGGAGAAAATCATTCGCGCCATTGCGCCAAAGAAAATCTTTGAAAGTGCCTTCAGTGAATTTGAAACCTACGGAACCTTTGTGGCATATACAAGACCGGATGCCTATAAATTGCGGGAGTGGCACTCTTTCCGCCTGGCAGGTCAGTTTTTTGAAATCGACGGAATTGACGAGATAGATTTTGCCTGGCTGGCAAAAGATTTTCAGGCTATTTCCTTTGAAAAAGGGCACACGGTACGGGAAGACCATCGCAATCTTTTCAACAATCCGAAATATCAGAATCTGCTTAGCGCCCGGAAGATGTTGGAAACCGTGCAGGAAGTGTTTAAAGAAGGTTATATCGAAGTGTGGGAGGACAGTGTTACAAAAAACACTTCCATGGTGGATCCTCTTGCCGGTTCCGGTTCCGCGACCGGCGCCGCTTCCATAACCGGCTCCAACGCAAACACCCAAACAGGCTTATGTAGAGGAACGGGTTCCGCGGCCGGCGCCACCCACAAATCCCAGGAGGAAGCAGATTTGTATGAAAATCTGGGTGATGAAAAACAGAAAAGCAATTGCAACCAGGCCTTTTTGTGTTATGAAAATGCCCGATTCCTTTCACCGGATTCCATGCAACAGACGCGACTCCGGGACAAGATGCAGGAACTTCAGCAGAATAAGGATTTTCGTGTTAAAAAGACTGCCATTTGCATTGTTTCTTACAACTGCTGTGATTTAATGAAAGAATGCATTGCCAGCATCCGGGAATATTGTGCGCCGGGAAGTTACTGTGCTGTCATCGTTGACAACGGCTCCACTGACGGAGTGCGCGATTACCTCCAGTCCATTGCCGAAAATGCGGAAGATATTCTGCTGGTGCTTAGCGAGGAAAATCTCGGTTTCCCTAAGGCTTGCAATGTGTGCGCCCAATATGCACCGGCAGATTATGACATTTTCCTGCTAAACAACGATACACGAATGACTCACAACGCCCTTTTCTGGCTGCGAATGGGGCTTTATGAAAATGATTCTGTGGGCGCAACCGGATGCGTTGCCAATTACTGTGCCTGGGAGCAGGAAGAAGAGCCGGTATTAGCAGAACCTCACAACCCGCATTCAAAGCCAACACTTACCGGTGAACCGGCGAACGAGCAACCAGAGAAGTCGGCACTTACAGACGAACCGGCGAACGAGCAACAAACGAAACCTGCACCACTCCTTCTCCTTCCTTACGAATACCAGCAATATGCCGCAAAGGTCAATGTCCCGATGGAACGGCCTTATGAGGAGAAAAGCCGTCTTTGCGGATTTGCCATGCTGATTCGAGGAGATGTCTGGGATAAGACAGAGGGGATGGACGAGGAATTTACCCCGGGTTATATGGAGGACGATGATATCAGTTATCAGATTCGGAATCTGGGTTATGAACTTCTCATCTGTCACAACAGTTATATTTACCATGCAGGCAGCCAGAGCTTCCGGAAACGGGAAGATTTGGACCAGCTCATTATGCGCAACTACAAGTATCTTCAGGGCAAATGGAAATTCCGGGATGGCTTTAGTAGTTTTATGTATGATTCTCTCGATGACGCACTTGCCCATTTGCCAAAGGATTATAGTGCCTCTTTTGATGTGCTGATGATTGGTGCCGGCAACGGTAATTTCCTGACAAAAATCAAATATAAGTATCCAAACTGCAATGTTATAGGATGCGAAAATGATGTAGCTTCCCGCCACTTAGCCGCATCAACTGTTCCTTATTATAGTTATGAATTAAAAAAGGAAGCCGGTGAATGCCAACTTCCTTTTGCTTCTCATTCTTTTGATTATATCATTGTCAACCGGCAGGATTCCACAGTTTTCTCCAACGAGGAATGGAAAAGCATTCTGGCTTCCTATCTAAAAGACAATGGTGTAGTACTGTTCGTTCAGTCGGCCGGTTTCTAACAACTGCGCTGTCTCATATACCGAGCAACTCGCAATAGTTGCAAGACAATTTGATTACTCGGTGAGTTTATAGTTGTCCATAAAAATGTGGCGGTATTTATCATAGCCATTCCAGAGGTTTAGAATCACTCCGTCCTCATGGGCACACCATGGCTTTCTCTGCTCCGGCACCACTACCTGGTAGCCCTTGTTCCGAAACTCAAAGCTTTGGGAAATGTCATAAAAATCCCAGCCGTCAAACAAGTCATCGCGCCAACGAATGTCCGCCTTCGTGACCATCAAAAGGCCATCAACGGCTTCCACCACATCATAGCCTTCCTCTTTTCGATATTCGTATCCGTCAAAATCTACATCCTGATTGCGGAAGGAATAGAGATTTCCCACCCGGACATCATCCCACATCACAGCATTCGGCGGTAAAATCGGGCTTCCCACCATACCAATCATACCAATCTTCCAATTCTGCTTAAACACTGTAAGTATGTCACACAGAAAATTAGGATTCATTATGTACACATCCTGATGCATGTAAATCTTATACTTGGCATCCGTACTGGTCATGCCCCGATTGTAGCCTTCACAAATGCTCTTGGCGTCATAAATTGGTATAATTTCAATTGTAAATCCAGCAGGAATTTTTAATCTCTGAATGTAAACCTCACATTCTTTGAAATACTGCTGATTATTCACACAGATAATAAATGCAAATTTTCGGCGATTTACTCTCATAAAACTCTCCGGTATTCACTACACTAATTATTAAAATGTTCTTCCAGCAGCCGGTTCTTCTTCTCCTCCAGTTCCTGCCGTCTCTCCTCGCAAGCCTGCTCCGCCATTACTGTCAGAATAAACAGCGCCTCATTATAAAAACCCTGTTCTGCATACATATCCGACAAACTCATGGCAATCTGTTCCTTGCCACCCAATCTGCAATCCAGCAGAATCTGAGTCAATGCGTAAACCGACAAGTTCTTCTGCCGCGCATAAGTGAGACATTCCGTCTGCAAAGGTTTTGCCCATCGCAGTTGTATGCGACGGTAGTAAAAAATAATCTGCTGGTAAATCTCCTGAAAACCATCCACATCATCAATGTAGTCAAACAGGCTTGTGGTATTTCCCCGCTCCAGCAGATAGATTTTCGTCGCTGTATGGAAACACAGCAGTTCGTAATCATATTGAGCAATCTGATCATAATCTTCCGCACTCACCATTCCAACGATAGCGTTGTAGGCAAATTGCCGATGTTCCTGCAGACGCTCATTTATTCTTCCCTTTAAGCTGCAAACAGCAGTAAATATAGCCGGTTTCAACTCCTGTTGTGCACGGAAATAAGTATCCGTATATTCTTGAAATCTTCTGCGGCTTTCCGCTGTAAACTCTCCGTTTACTTCAAACTGACTTTTATCCAAATGCGAACCAATATACATTTTCCTTTTCACCCCGTCAACATTACCCTAATACATATATTCTATCATATTTAGGAAATAAGGGAAAATAATTACTAGTTACAAACTTTTCCGTGTTCGTGCATATTCCAAAAGTTTTTCATCCGCAAAATATTCCCGGTAAGACTTTTCAGGGTCAAAGAAGATTTTGTTTTCATGGGCGGAACCGCCCATCACCGGTGTTTTCCAATCTCCGAAACGTTGCTTTAACACCGCCTCGTATTCCTTTGGCGCCGGCAACATCATATGTTCAAAAGGAATTCGCACCGTTTCCTCCACCCACGCCCGCAAAATGTACTGTGGCGGCTCTTTCCTATAGAATTCCTCCAAAAGATAATTCACACCACTGGTATTACCAAAATGCGATGCACAAAAAGTCTCATATTGCTGCATCCGCTCCTGCTCCAAAGCTTTTAAAAGCATTTTCAAGGTTTCGTCGTCCAGCACTATCCAATGCTTCAGCCCGAATTTGCGCCTTTTCATTTGCTCCCTAATAGTTTCTTCATCATATGCCACATTCCACAATTCCTTTTCCACCAGGAAAATATTATTCCCGGTTCCATCCGGTTCCGGCACATCATCCATAGGAAAGATATCAATAAAGATTCCCTGATGGGCTGCAGCATTATCCCAAAACTCTATGGCAGCAGTTCTTTCATCCCGCAATTTTGAAAAGGACATAACCAAGTTATCCGTATCTGAATTTTGGAAGAAGAAGGGCTCCTTTACCACGGTTTTTGCCAATTCACATAATCGCATATAATCATCACGCAACATGGATACATCAATGTCATCATCCCATGGAATAAATCCTCCGTGACGAACGGCGCCCAAAAGGGTTCCGTAGTCAATAAAATACGACAAATCATTTTCTCTGCAAATGCGATCAAACTCTTCCAAAATACGCAATTCTGCCGCCCAGACCTGTTTTCGTTTTTTACTCACATGAAAACCACTGCGATCTTCTTCTTCAAAAAAATCTAAGGTCATTTATTATCTCCTTTTCCGATTTCGTGTTACGGTAGCAACAGTCTAGTGGCATTATTTCCTTGAATTTATTTGTATAATCATACCACATAAATTTGTATTACTTGAACATTATCTCATATTATCTCATATTACTTGATCATTATCTCATATCACCATTGACAGATTTTCTTTATGATGATATTTTATTAACACATTCAAAGGGATTTCGTTCTGAAAATCGTGAGTCTATGATTCTTTGGCAGTTCGCCAAATAATTCCGGATTACAATATTAGAATATATTTATTTGTATTCTTTTTATTATTTGTATTCTTTTTATTCTTTGTAATTTTTTTATTCGTTTTATTCTTTAGTA
>JBJEMA010000068.1:0-4063 GCA_051879435.1 Lachnospiraceae bacterium | reverse complement strand
TCTCCCATCCTGAAATACTGTCACATGTTCCACCAATGCAATCCATAATTTCTCGTCAAACTCTTTCAACAGTTCCTTTCGCTGTGCAAGCTCCGACATAAATCCGCCAATCAGATCACGCTTGAAAAGACGCTCCTCCTTCTGTTTCTGCAAGGATATAGCCTTTGCTTTTGCCTTTTCATACCGTTCCACCAGTGCATTGTAATGGGCGTTATATTCCTCCTGATTCTGCACTGTCATACTGTTTTCCATGATATATTTTCGAGTCAGTTCCGCAACGATCTCCATCTCCTGTGTGACTGCTTTCCACTTTTCGTCTAGCTCAGAACAATCTGTCAGCAGTTCCTGCATCATCCGGCAGTTTTCCAGAATTTCAGAACGATTTACAAACAGCTGATTACAGGCAGAAAGGAACTTTTCTTTGATCGTATCCTCATATAAGTGTGGCGTATCACACTGGCACGTACCATCAAATTTATGATTGCACTGCCAAATCACACGGCGATATTTTGAAGTGGAGTGCCATACTTTTGAACCATAAAAGTTTCCGCAGTCACTGCAGATAATTCTCGCCGCAAAAATACTCTTGCTGTTGTACTGCTTTCCCAGTGCTTTTCTGCGCAGGAATTCTGCCTGCACCAGTTCAAATTCATCCGGCGGAATAATGGCTTCGTGGCTGTGTTCCACATAATATTGCGGAACTTCCCCCTCATTTATTTTGGTTTTCTTTGTGAGAAAATCCACAGTAAATTTCTTCTGGAGCAATGCTGCACCCTTGTATTTCTCATTGGTCAGAATGCTTTCAATGGTGGATGACTGCCACTTTTCCTTTCCCGCAGGAGTAGGAATTTTCTTATCAGTCAGCGTTTTTGCAATTTTGCAAGGTGTCATACCTTCCATGAAACTGCGGTAAATCAGACGTACAATTTCAGCTTCCTCTGGTACAACCTCCGGCAAACCGTTCTCTCCCCTTTTATAGCCCAGGAATCTCTTATACGGCAGACTGACTTTACCATCAGCAAATCGCTTTCGCTGTCCCCATGTAACGTTTTCAGAAATGGAACGGGATTCCTCCTGTGCCAGAGAGGACATGATTGTAATGAGAAGTTCACCCTTACTGTCCAGTGTATAAATGTTCTCCTTTTGAAAATAGACCTCTATGCCTTTTTCTTTGAGCTTACGCACGGTCGTAAGAGAATCCACCGTATTTCTGGCAAACCGGCTCACGCTTTTGGTAACAATCAGATCAATTTTTCCGTCCAGAGCGTCAGTGATCATCCGATTAAAGCCGTCACGATGCCGGGTGTTTGTGGCACTGATCCCCTCATCCGTATACATTCCTGCAAATTCCCATGCCGGATTTTCCTGTATGTAATGGGTGTAGTAATCCACTTGTGCTTCATAGCTGGTGAGTTGCTCCTCACTGTCTGTGGAAACTCTCGCATACGCCGCAACCCTGCGCTTTCGGGCACTGGTTTTCGGCAGATGAGTTGCTATGTTGATAGTAGGCGGAATCATTCTTACGGCTCTTTCGGACATCTTTTTCTCCTCCTTGCATTTAACCCGGCTTGTATTCGCATTTCATCTGTCCAGCTTTCTGAACGGGAACGATCCTGCCAGCACTCTGTGACTTTATGGCCATCACAAAAAATAAAAGTCAGCACATTCGGTTCCGGAACAAGAATTCTTTCTATACGCTGTGCAAAAATATCCGCATCGAATTCCTGTAAGTCCAGAACCTTGCAGCAAACAGAGTACAGCGTATTTTCAGGAATCTGCTTTGCGGTAGGGCAATATCTTTTCCCTTTTGTGTTATACGTTGCACAAATCCAGACAATTCCCGCAGCAGTGGTCTTTCTGTGATATTGTTTACCGCAGCATCCGCACTGAATTTTACTTGTAAATGGATAAACCGCAGTCGTATGATTTGACGGAGCAAATAATCTCCTCTGTTCCAGCAATCGCCTTTGCACTGCATCAAAGACAGCTTTTTCAATAATTGCAGGATGAGAGTTATCCACAACATATTTCCTCAGTTGTCCCATATTTGCCATTTTCCGCTTGGTAATGTGATTCTCAGAATAGAATTTCTGCAAAATCATTATGCCTGCATATTTCTCATTCCGCAGAATACGGAATACACTTTCCGGGCTCCACTGATTGCCGTTTCGGGTTGGAATCCCCCGTTCATTCAGCTTATTGGCAATTGCTTGTTTTCCCATACCAGAGAGATAATCTGCAAAAATCATCCTGACAGTTTCTGCCTCCTCCGGTACAATTTCCAGACTGCCGTCCTTGGTACGCCTGTAGCCCAGTATGACGATTCCGCCGATTTTACCTTGTTCAAAATCTCTGCGAATCTGCCATTTCTTATTTTCGCTGGCAGACAGACTTTCCTCCTGTGCATAGCTTGCAAGAATCGTCAGCATCAATTCACCGTCTGCACTCATGGTATGGATATTCTGCTCTTCAAAATAAACATCTACACCGATATCCTTCAATTCTCTGACTGTTTCCAGAAGCGTCACTGTATTTCTGGCAAACCTGGAAATTGATTTTGTCAGAATCAAATCCAACTTTCCGGCACGGCATTCTGCAAGCATTTTCTGAAAGTTTTCACGATTTCCTTTTGTTCCGGTCAGTGCCTCATCAGCATATACGCCGCAGTAAAGCCAACCGTGATGATTCTGTATCAATTCACTGTAATAACTGACCTGTGCAGACAAGGAATGCAGCATGGCGTCTTTTCCGTTGGAAACTCTGGCATAAGCCGCAACCCGTTTCAGCTTTGGCGGTTTTGATATCGGAAACTGCACCTGTTGTATCACTCGTTCCATGATACCCCTCCTTTCGTGATGACATATTACCTCTGAACTGCGGAGGAGTCAAGGAATATACTACACGAATTTAAGCCGTATTTTTCGGCAAGAATTGTATTCATTCTGCGGTACTCGTCCGATGAAATGATATGCTCATGAAACCAGCTTTTCAGAATGGAAACCATGATTTGATACACCATTACGTTTCGATATTTTTCAGCATTCATGACAGACCTCCTGTTTTTGATTTTCCATAACAGGTACGGGAACAATATTTGCGGTTTTTGCAGGAATAGGCTGAAAAAGTATTTCCGCACACCGGACAAACCAACGACTGTGCCGAACAATGCTGCATCTTTTCCGGATGAGAATTCCACCAGGTCAGACGGCATTTGTCAGAGCAAAACTTTTTCTCTTTCCGATGCAAAAGCTGTTTTACTTCTGCACCGCACTGCTTGCAGGTATGTTTTGCGGAAGTATGCTGTTTTCTGCCGCCCAGCTGATTTCGCTGACAAAAGGATTTGACCGTGTTTACAGATAAATCCAGACTCACTGCAATTTTCTCATAGGTCACACCTTCCATACGAAGCTGACGAATCCGTTCTTTTTGTGCTGTGTTCATGTGTTACCTCCAAAAAATCCTGCATCAGAGCTTGTCCGGTACAGGATGCTTTTTATATCAACTTACGAAAAATTGTCTGCTGAAACATATCCGGTAACATACTGTCCGACAGGCGTTTTGCCGCAGTAATCAGCTCTTGTGGTAACACGATATCGGCCGTTCTTGTAGGCAACACCGTCATAAATGTAATAAGTACCGCTGATTTTTTTAGAAATCGCCGTTGTTTCCGCACTTGCAAACAGGGGTGTATTGGCATGAATAGTCACTTTCTGTCCTTTGCTCCAAACAGCAGATTTTGTGTACACTGCTTTACCCGAATTGTCAAAAACACTGTAGCCTGCCAAACAAGCTTTCTTTGCATTTTCCAAAGAAGAATATGCACCGATCTGACTTTTTGCATCAGCCCATGTTTTGCGGACTCGATAAAGCTGTGTTGTTGCAGGTGCAGAAGAACCGGAGTTCATGTAAGACTGCACCTTTGCCTTGAAATTTGCCCAATGCGGAAGAATATACGCAGGGCAGTTTTTATAGGAATTTTTCGCAGTATTGAGATAATCCACAGTGCCTGACTTTCCATCACGGACGTTCAGCCAGTGAGTATGAGTGTAAAGGTGGTTGATGT
>JBJEMA010000067.1:0-50255 GCA_051879435.1 Lachnospiraceae bacterium | reverse complement strand
AGGATGAAAATGCGGAATATCGTACCTGGATATTTTGGAAGGATGAAAATGTGGAATATCGTACCTGGATATTTTGAAAATGACAGATTGCAGAAAGACAATGAATATCAATTATCAAAAAGAACTGGATAAAATTCTGGCGGGGCTGGCAGATAAGAAAAAACTGTTGATGCACAGTTGTTGTGCTCCCTGCAGCAGTTATTGCCTGGAATATTTGTCCGATTATTTTGACATTACCATTTTGTATTACAATCCCAATATTACAGAGGAGACGGAATACCGTTTAAGATGTGAGGAGCAGCAGCGTCTGATTCGGGAGATGAACCGGAATATCGGTGCCGGGATTGCATTCCTGGAGGGAGATTACGATAAAATGGCTTATTTGTCCGCCGTGAAAGGGTTGGAGGCATGCGAAGAAGGTGGAGAGCGTTGCAGAATATGTTTCGATTTGCGTCTGGATTATGCGGCCAAAGTGGCAAAGGAACGGGAATTTGATTATTTTACAACAACCCTGACCATCAGTCCCTTGAAAAATGCGGCGCTTCTAAATGAACTTGGCAAGGAAAAGGGGGAAAAGTACGGGGTTCCTTTTTTGCCATCGGATTTTAAGAAAAGAAACGGATATAAGCGTTCCATTGAATTGTCCGGAGAATATAATTTATATCGGCAGGACTATTGTGGTTGCATTTTCTCAAAGCAGGCAACCTATGCAAGAAGAACGCAGGAAAATGGAGAGACACAGATATGAAAAAATTTATGGATGCGATTTCGGAGGAAATGGCAAAAGCATTTGAGCAGGCGGGTTATGAGGCGTCTTACGGAAAGGTCAGCGTCAGCAACCGCCCGGATTTATGCGAATACCAATGTAATGGCGCCATGGCAGGAGCAAAGGCTTACAAGAAGGCTCCGATTATGATTGCCAATGAAGTTGCTGCGTTGCTCAGGGATTCCGAGGTATTTTCCGAAGTTACCGCGGTTATGCCCGGTTTTTTGAATTTGAAACTGAAGGAGTCGTTTCTTTGCGATTATGTAAAGAAAATGATGCAGGAGGAGAAATATGGTGTGGAGATGCCGGAAAACCCAAAAACCATAGTGGTGGACTACGGCGGACCAAATGTTGCAAAGCCTCTTCATGTAGGGCATTTGCGTCCTGCCATCATTGGAGAGAGTATCAAGCGCATTGCAAGATATGCGGGGCATAAGGTAATTGGGGATGTGCATCTGGGAGACTGGGGACTTCCTATGGGACAGATTATTACGGAATTGCAGGTTCGTAATCCACAGTTGCCATATTTTGATGAAGATTTTACGGGGGAATATCCGGAAAAGGCCCCATTTACCATAAGTGAATTGGAGGAAATTTATCCATTCGCCAGCGGAAAATGCAAGCAGGACGAGGAATATAAGGCAAAAGCTCTAGAGGCAACCGCACAACTGCAGAGCGGAAGAAGAGGCTATCGGGCATTGTGGCAGCACATTTTGAATGTGTCGGTAACGGATTTGAAGAAAAACTACGAGAAACTGGATGTTCATTTTGATTTGTGGAACGGAGAATCCGATGTGGATGATTTGATTCCGCCAATGGTGGAGAAAATGAAAAGCGAAGGCTTTGCATATCTCAGTGACGGAGCGTTGGTTGTGGATGTGAAGGAGGAAACGGATAAAAAGGAATTGCCCCCTTGCATTATCCTGAAATCCGATGGAGCTGCCAACTATGAGACAACGGATTTGGCTACGATTATCCAACGGGAACGGGATTTTAAGCCCAATCAGATTCTGTATGTTGTAGATAAGCGACAGGAACTGCATTTTGAGCAGGTATTCCGTTGCGCCCGGAAGACCGGCATTGTAAGAGAGAATGTGGATTTAAAATTCATTGGTTTTGGTACCATGAACGGCAAAGATGGAAAACCGTTTAAAACAAGAGATGGCGGGGTGCTCCGTCTGGAGTATCTTCTTTCCCAAATCAGCAATCAGATGTATGAAAAGATTATGGAGAAAAATGAACTGTCTGAGGAGGAAGCAAGAAAGACGGCGGATCAGATTGCCCTTGCGGCTGTGAAATATGGTGACCTTTCCAATCAGGCTTCCAAGGATTATATCTTCGATACGGAACGTTTTACCTCTTTTGAAGGCGATACGGGACCATATATTCTTTATACTATGGTTCGCATTAAATCCATTCTGAAGAAGTACGCACAGCAGGGCGGTACTTTGGAAACATCAGTCAGAGACCAGATTCGAAATGTTCCGGAAGGCAAAGTGCAGAAGGATTTGTTCTGTGATCTGGCTGGTTTCTCTGCTATGATTGGAGAGGCATGTCAGGAAAATGCGCCTCATAAGGTATGCGCATACATTTACGATTTATCCAATGATTTCAACTCTTTCTATCACGCAACCCCGATTCTTTCGGAAGAGGATGAGAACAAGAAAGCCGGCTATATTACAATTTTGCAGGACACCCTGGCAATTTTGTCTACCTGTATTGAATTGCTTGGATTTACTGCACCGGAACGGTTGTAAGGTGACATTTGTCGTTTGTAATGAAGATAATTTGAAATGACGCAAATTTTGCTATATAATTTCTTTGTTAAAATATTGTGTAAGGGAAAAAAGGAGGAGTATCATGGCAACTTGTAGTGTAAAGAAAAAAGTGGTTTTGGAAACAGGAAACAATCAGTATGATGTGGAGAAAGTAACGGCGGCAGCCATCGCGGATTATAAGAAATCAAACAAGGCTGCGATGAAAGACATTAATGTGTATATCAAGCCGGAGGATGGAAAAGTTTACTATACCGTCAATAATAACGCTGTAAACGGCAGCGTGGATTTATAATTGAACAATGTATTGCAGGGGCGTCTCGTGAAGGGACGCCTTATTTTTCTATAAGAGAGATAGAGAAACAAGAGAGAGAAACAAGAGAGAGAAACAAGAGAGAGAAACAAGAGAGAAAAACAAGATAGAAAAACAAGAGATAAAAAACAAGAGATAAAAAACAAGAGATAAAAAACAAGAGAAATCAGAAATATTAGAAATGTAAAAACTAAGAGAGCAGAAGAGCATTATGAAAAAATCAACTCATAAAAGAAAGAAAAAAGCAGATAATAGAAGCAGAAAAGAAATGGAGTATGGAACACTTCAAAAAAAGAAGGTGCTTCTGCTTGGTGTAGCAGGAGGATTTGCGCTGCTTTGTGCGGGAGTCTTTATATTTGCGTTGCAAAGCCGCAAGGTGGATTTGTCAGATTTATCCATAGAGACAGTTTCCTGGAACATGGATTTTCAAAATCCTGCATTGGAAGAAAATCCGCAAACCATGACAGAGAAGGATGCTTTGCAACTGGAAGAACTTCGGGCGTCCGCAGAGAGTAGTGAAACCGACGAAGAAAGTAGCGAAGCAGATGTACAATATGTTGCGGCCGGGGGAACAGATGCTGCCGGGAGAACAGATGCTGCCGGGGAAACAGATGCTGCCGGGGAAACAGATGCTGCCGGGGGAACAGATGCTACCGGGGAAACAGATGCTGCGGGGGGAACAGATGCTGCCGGAGAAACGGATTTGAATGGCGAAGATGCTGTGCGCCGTTATATGGAAGAGATTCCGGCCGGCACGGTTGTAACCGGGGCGCAGGTGGACATGGCATGTATAGACAGGTATTTTTGCGTATATGAAATCTCAGATGCGGTATATAACCGAATTAATGGCAAGTCTTTTCGGGAAAATGAAGACATCTCCATTTCGGATTTGCGATATATTAAATTATTGCATTACAATTTTGAACATGAGTTGCAGGTAGGTGAATTAATCGTCAATAAGAGCATCGCCACGGATGTGGTAAGCATTTTCCGGGAACTGTTTCATGCGGAATATGAAATACAGTCCATGTATCTCATTGACCGTTATTGGACGGGAGATGAAGAGGAAACGGATATTGCTTCCATAGATGCAAATAATACTTCTGCATTTTTTTATCGAAGGGTTGCGGGAAGCAGTAAATTGTCAAAGCATGCACTGGGACTTGCAATTGATATTAATCCGCAACAGAATCCGTATGTAAGCTATCGCAGTGGAAGTCCGGTGTGCATCCATGAAAATGCGTTGGCCTATATTGACCGCACCACAGGCGCAGAGCATATGATACTTCCCGGAGATATTTGTTACGATATTTTTGACAGATATGGATTTACATGGGGTGGGAACTGGAACAGCATCAAAGATTACCAGCATTTTGAAAGATAGAATGGTCAACTTTCTTTGTCCCATTTTGCTAACTTTCCTTGACCCATTTGGGATTGACAGTTCTTACAATGCATGAGAAATGAAGCAAGAAACAATTTGAAAAAATCACTTGAAAAATCGAACATCTGTTCTATAATATTATTATTCAAGTGGAACGGTAGAAATCTTTCCGCTTATACACATTTTTGTTTATGATTCAGGTAAGTAAACTGATGTTTGTCAGGTTCTTTGTACCGGGAAAAGGAAGTGCATTGTAATCATGGAAGACGAAAAGAAAATAGATGTCATCTGTCAACATAGTCGGGATGGGGCAATTATTCCAATTAAGATTCGACTGATGGATTCGGATGGTCAGTACCAGCAATATCGGATTCGCGGGTACCGTGATGTATCCAGACACAAAGAACTGCATATGCCCAATGGAGTCACTATTGTTTCCGATGCGGAGATTAAAGTGTTTGAATGCCGAATACAGGTACTGGGTCAGGAACGGACGATACGAATTTCCTATAATCAAAGGGACTACGGCTGGCGTATCGTCGGATAAAATAGGGAAAATAATTGAGAAAAGAAAAAATAATGATTCAAATGAAAATAATAATGGCTAAAATGCAAAAAATGAATTGACAAGAAAAAGAAACTTTGTTATTGTAATGTAGTCGGCTGATGAGGCCGACAAATATGTGGGGTCTTAGCTCAGCTGGGAGAGCATCTGCCTTACAAGCAGAGGGTCATAGGTTCGAGCCCTATAGGCCCCATATCTTTTGACAATTTTATACGGCGAGATGGCTCAACTGGCTAGAGCATCCGGTTCATACCCGGAAGGTTGAGGGTTCGAGTCCCTCTTTCGCTACGCTGCTATTGAAAAGCGAAATCCTTTATTGAGCAAGGGTTTCGCTTTTTTATTTATGGATGAAAAAAATATTATGTGTGTCAGCACTTATTTTCGCCATAGAGAAAAACAAATTTGGAAAAATATATAAAAAGCAGTAGCGATATGGCAAATTTATAGTATAATAATAACAATAGTTAGTTTGTATAATGCATTGAGAGCATAGGTATTTTTTAATGGAGTATACAGCATGGGAATTATTAATTGTAAGAAATGCGGAAAGATGTTTAATTACATAGTGGGGGAAAAAATTTGTCCGGTCTGCAAAGAAAAAACAGAAGAAAAATTCCAACAGGTTAAGAAATTTGTGTCGGACAACAAACAGGCTTCCATTCAGGAGATTTGTGAGGAATGTGAAGTGGATCAGCGCCAGATTACCCAGTGGATTCGGGAAGAAAGATTATTTTTCACGGAAGATTCCATGGTAAAGATAAATTGTGAACGTTGTGGGGCTGTGATTTCCACAGGAAGATTTTGCGCGAACTGTAAGCGAGAAACCATGAATGGTTTAAGTAATGCGGCGCGCAGACCGGAGGCGGAGAAGCCAAATATCATACCGCAGAAAAACAGCGCACGAATGCACATTAAATAGTGGTTGTGATTCTTATGAAATACGCAGACAAAAGATGAAATTTTGATTTAAAATATGCATAACATATATATTTAGGAGGAAATTCAAGATGGCAATGTTTAACTGCCCGCATTGTAACAGTATTGTGGACGAGACAACGAAGGTGTGTCCGAAATGCCAGAATAATATTAAAAAGTTTATTAAAGATCAGATAAAGGCGAACAAGAAAAACGGAAAATCTGTAGGTACGATTTCATTGGGGGAAGCGTATCATTCGCAGAAATCAGAAGCCTTGCCGCAACTTGATTTCCTAAAAGAGGCAGAAACTCCTGCGGAAGAACCGCAACTGGATTTTGTGACAAAAGAAGAGCCGACATATGGAGAACCGGAACTTGATTTTGTGACAAAGGAAGAGCCGACATATGAAGAACCGCAACTTGATTTTGTGACAAAGGAAGAGCCGGCATATGAAGAACCGGCATATGAAGAACCGGAACTTGATTTTGTAGCAAAGGAAGAGCCGACATATGAAGAACCGGAACTTGATTTTGTGACAAAGGAAGAGCCGGCATATGAAGAACCGCAACTGGATTTTGTAGCAAAGGAAGAGCCGGCATATGAAGAACCGAGTGTATTTGACACGAAATCTGCAACTCATATACCGGGCGCACCGATTGCTATAGTAGAGCCGAAAAAAGTGACGCCGCAGGTGGTTGCACCGGGAGAAGGCATCGTTACAGAACCGAGGCAGCAGGCGACTCCGCAGATTGTTACACCAAAGCCGAGAGTAACAGAGCCATCTATGACATCGTCGATTTCGGAGGATGCATCATCAAGTACATCAAATTCTATTGATTCATCTAAAACAGGCGGTGTGGGAATTACATCCAGTCCATCTATAGGAGGCGGCGTGGGAATTACATCCAGTCCATCTATAGGAGGCGGTGTGGGAATCACATCCAGTCCATCTATAGGAGGCAGTGTGGGAATTACCGCAAGCCCGGCTATAGGAGGCAGTGTAGGAATAACCGCAAGCCCGGTCATTGGAGAAGAAAAGAAAACATCTTCCATTTTACCAATGGGGGGATTGGAAACTTCTGCGACAACCGGAACATTAGCAGGAAGTCCTTTGCAATTGGATTTGGATAAAGAAAAGCCGGTAATCGCAGAACCGGCACCGGTAGCAGAAGAACCGGTAATCGCAGAACCGACACCGGTAGCAGAAGAACCGGTAATCGCAGAACCGGCACCGGTAGCAGAAGAACCGGTAATTGCAGAACCGGCACCGGTTGTTGAGGAAACGCCTGTGCGCAATCCGTATGCTATCAGCGGAAGCCCGCGAAAAAATCGATTTGATGAGGAACCGGTAAGCGAACCGGCGGAACCGATTGCGGAAGAAGCAGTTGATGCAGTGACAGAACAAGAGGGAATGCAGGAGACACAGGCTGCATCGGAACAACCGCTCTTTGAATCGCCGTCGCTGAATCGGAAAGAGAAAGAAAGCAGAAAATATATGGTGGCACCGGAAAATAATCCGAAGTATGCCCAGAATCCGATGCTAAGCGGAAACCAGTCCAATGTAGTCGAGAAACCGCAGTACGATGCAAAGCCAATGGCAAAACCGGCAGGACCGGTAACCCCGGCGAAACCGGCAAATCAGGTGGTGACGCCAATGAATCCGAATCCACTGGCAAGTACATCACAGGTTACCAGTCCGTACAATGGTGGCAATCCGATGTTGGGTAATGCAATTCGCAAGGTTCCGCTTCCGCCAAACCGTTTTAGTCAACCGCAAATTAACAAGGCACCGGAACCACCACAGGAACGGTTGCTTGATGAAAATGGAAAGCCGATATTTGAGTCTTTGAATCTTCGTAAAATTTCCAATGATGTTCGTCCGGCATCACAGGCCGGATCCATTTTGGAGAAGGAAAGGGCACTGAAGGCAGAGGAACAAAGAAAGAAGGAAGAGGCAGCAAAACCGAAGAACCCGAATTCTCTCTTTGAATCAGAGTCGTTACAGAAGATTCCGGAAGGTGCAAGACCTGCTTCAGAAGCAGCAACGGTATTGCATAATATGGATGCACAGGATTCTGTGTTCGGTGCACCGACACCGCAGCCGACAAGAATGCCGGGTAAACCGTATGCAATGAATCCGTTGATTCGCACCAATACGGTGCAGGCCCCTTCATATAAGCCGGCTGGTCTGGCAGAAAGACCAAAGCCTTTGAATGGAAATCAAGGTGGAAACGAGTAAGAAAAAGGAAGCTGGTACGCGTATCAGCTTCTTTTTTTAGAGGTATCCTATGGTACAAGGTATAAATCAAAAAAATTATATAGATTCCTATAATCGTAATCAGAAGAAAACACTGAAATCATCGGAGGATGCACCTCCTTTTTTGCTGAATTATGACGAGGAAGGCGTGGTCTGGGAGCATGGTGATGCGGAAAAAGGCCGAAAAGAAACATCCGAAGCGGAAAATAGGAAAAATTCAGCAAATTCTATTGGGGGAAATGCTTCTGTATCGAATAATACGAAAAAGCGGGATTCTTATGAATCCTCGATTTTCCCGGAAGAGGCAGTAAAAAGAACAAAAATAGAGGAAGCCGGTACAGCAGAAGTAATTATCCGACGGATTTCACTGTTCCTTAAAAATACAGTTATAAAGCTGAAACAGTTTTTCTGGTATGGAAGTGACGAAAAAGTAAAAGAACATAGTAATCAGGTGAGCGATGCAAAAACAAGCAACACTCTTACACGGGAAGAAAGAATCAATGAATTGCTTCGTAAAAAAGATAAGGCAGGACTTGTAGATGAATTGACAGAGCATAATACAAGGGTGCTGGCAAAGAATACGGAACTGCTGACGCAATATAATCGATTTGGAAAAGTAGTAGAAGTGAATGGTAGTATGAAAAGACAGATTCTGGAAGGCGACAAAGCTATGAAAATGTAAAATTAGGCACTTAACATAGCATAGTCAAAGTGCTATAATTATAGTAACTGTTTGTGCAAAAAGAAAGTTATTTTAACAGAGTTTGCGTAAAGAATAAAAGACGATAAATTATTGGAGGGCAGAAGTATGCAAGAGAAATTAGGACAGACAATGGATACCTTAAGGCTGGTTGGCAGCATGGTTAATCAGAAGATGTTGGTGGAGTTATATGATGAGGATTTACAACTTGTATTCCAGGACGCAACGCTTGGCGCAAGAGAGCGGTTATCCCTTGGCGCAACTGCTGGCGATGATGCAGATTGTATTCGCAGGGTCATGGAATCCGGAGAACCTTATCATACCACAGCGGAAGTTGATGGTTCTTCTCTTCAGGTTAGTTATGTGCCGGTTGAAGATGGCAGTGTTGTTGGCTGCATCGTAACAACCACATATGCAAAGAACAATGAACTTGCGCTTCAGAAGGCAGAGACCTTTATGAATTCCATTGACCAGATTAATAATGCAATTGATATGATGAGCATCCATTTTGAAAATCTGTTTGAACGCTTGCAGGGTATGCAGGTACAGACAGGAAGCATCGGTAAGAATGTCGAAGAAACCTCCAATGTTGTCACAAAGATTAAGGCAAATGCGTCAAAGTCCAAGATTCTTGCATTAAATGCTTCCATTGAGGCTGCAAGAAGTGGGGAAGCAGGTAAGGGATTTACCGTGGTTGCAAAAGAGATGGGCGAAATGGCAACGGCTAGTGGAATTTCTGCAAGCGAGATTAATACGGCACTACAGTCAATTTTCGGATATCTGGATGAAATCATTAGTTCCATCAATGACGCAAATGAACTGGCAGAGAAACAAACCGGTTCCATTAAGGAAATTGAGGAATACCTTGGAGTTGCATTACAGGCTGCAATGGAACTCGGCGATGCGCTGATGAATAACTAAAATATATCTGCAAGAAAAGGAACGGCGTTTTATGAGAATAGGAATGGGCTATGATGTCCATCGATTAGTGGAAAACAGAAAATTAATTTTAGGTGGAATAGACATTCCCTACGAAAAAGGACTTTTGGGACATTCGGATGCCGATGTACTTTTACATGCAATTATGGATGCACTGTTGGGTGCGGCGGCTTTGGGAGACATTGGGTTGCATTTCCCGGATACAGACGAGGCGTATAAAGGGGCTTCCAGTGTGGATTTGCTTCGTCATGTCAAAACTTTGTTGGAAGATAATTATTTTCTGATTGAAAATATTGATGCAACCATTATTGCTCAGGCTCCAAAGATGCGACCATATATTGATGCCATGAGGAAGGTAATTGCAGATACCCTGCAGATTGATATCACCCAGATTAGCATTAAGGCTACTACAGAAGAAGGGCTGGGATTTACCGGTTCCGGAGAAGGCATTTCCGCACAGGCCATTTGCATGCTGAATACCCCAAGAGATATGTTTTCTACAGATGTTATGCAACGGGGATGCAGTGGATGTAAAGGCTGCGGAGCGCAGTAATGTGCAGAAGGATAATGAAAGAACTGTGATTGAAATATGCCGCAAAAATTTTGCGGCGAAATACTGCATACCGGGAAGCCGGAGCGTGGAAGAATGGTGAGCAGGGAAGCCGGAATGTGGCAGGTAAAAAGACCGGAGACGAGAAAAGGAAAAGCAGAAAAGAGGTTGAAAGCAATGCGTATTTACAATACATTAACCAGGAAAGTAGAAGAGTTCGTACCAAGTGAAACAGGAAAGGTGGCAATGTATACCTGCGGACCTACCGTATATCATTATGCGCATATTGGTAATCTGCGAAGTTATATTATGGAAGATGTATTGGAGAAAACCCTTCGCTATATCGGTTATGACGTCAAGCGGGTAATGAATATTACGGATGTAGGACATCTTTCCAGCGATGCGGATACCGGCGAAGATAAGATGCTCAAGGGCGCTAAAAGAGAACATAAGACGGTTATGGAGATTGCAAAGTTTTATACGGATGCATTTTTCTCTGATTGTGCAAAATTGAACATTAAAACACCGGATGTTGTGGAACCGGCAACCAACTGTATTGCGGAATTTATTCATATGATAGAGGTTCTCCTGGAAAAAGGTTACGCATATCAGGCCGGGGAAAATGTTTATTTTGACACCTCAAAACTAAAAGATTATTATGTTTTCTCTAATCAGAGTGAAAAGGAACTCTTAGTCGGTGTTCGGGATGATGTAGATGAAGATTCCAATAAAAAGAATAAGAGTGATTTTGTTCTCTGGTTTACGAAATCAAAATTTGATGATCAGGAATTAAAATGGGACAGTCCATGGGGCTATGGCTATCCCGGCTGGCATATTGAATGCTCCTGCATCAGTATGAAGCATCTTGGAGAATATATGGATATTCATTGTGGCGGCGTGGATAATATTTTCCCACATCATACGAACGAGATTGCACAGAGTGAATCTTACTGTGGGCATAAATGGTGTAATTACTGGTTCCATGTACATCATCTTGTGTTGAAAGACCAGGGAAAGATGAGCAAATCAAAGGGCGAATTTTTGACGGTTTCTTTGTTGGAAGAGAAAGGTTATACACCACTGGCCTACCGTTTGTTCTGCCTGCAGTCACATTATCGCAAGCCGCTGGAATTTTCTTATGACAATTTGAATAATGCAGCATCCGCATATGAAAAACTGGTTAAAAAGATTTCAGAACTTTCCGATGAGGGTGAGATTCAGCAGGAAGCATTTGAGGAATATAAGAACAAATTTATTGCAGCATTGACAGAGGATGTGAACACATCTATGGCAATTACTGTGGTTTATGACATGCTGAAGGCGGATATAAACGACAAGACCAAACGGGCTCTGGCAGAAGATATGGATCAGGTTTTGTCTTTGGATTTGCTTACCGGAATGAAATATTTCCAAAAAGAAATGCGTGTGGATGCAGATTTGGAAACTTATATTCTTGCAAAAATAGAGGAAAGAAAGGCTGCAAAAAAAGAGAAAGATTTTGCAAAAGCCGATGCCATTCGCGCGGAATTGCTGGAAAAAGGCGTGGCTCTGGAAGACACCCGAGAAGGCGTAAAGTGGAAACTGGTATAGGCTGACATAGGTCTGTGGGCGTTTTTGTGAGACGCCTGCAAGTTGTAAAGTGGAAATTGGTTTAGGTGACTATTTTGGAAGATAATAGCAATATATTAGAGCAGATAACGAAACAGTTTTCTTTAGGGGAGCAGGATGTGAAAACCTACTCCCCTTTAGTTCTTGCCTATTTAGGAGACTGTATTTACGAAATGGTGATTCGCACGATTCTTGTGAAACGCCGTAATTGTCAGGTGCAAAAATTGCATAAGGAAGCGACATGGTTTGTGAAAGCAGCTACACAGGCGGCACTTATTGACATTTTGGAACCACGGCTAACCGAGGAAGAACAGGATGTTTTTCGAAGGGGAAGAAATGCCAAGTCCCACACAGTGCCGAAAAATGCAAATGTGGGAGATTATCATAAAGCAACCGGATTTGAGGCAGTCATAGGCTATCTGTACTTAACCAATCAGATATCCCGTATATTGGACTTGCTTTATTTTGCCCTAAAAGAAATTGATCAGGAAGGACTTATTGAATAAAATGGGATACACAGAGTCAATGATAGAAGGAAGAAATGCGATAATTGAAGCATTTCGTGCAGGAAAAACAATTGATAAACTATATGTGCTGGATGGGTGCCAGGATGGCCCGATTATGACCATTAAGCGGGAGGCAAAAAAGCATAATTGCATGATGAAATTTGTTTCCAAAGACCGTTTGGATCAGATTTCCGAAACGGGAAAGCATCAAGGCGTGATTGCCGTGGTGGCTGCCTACGAATATGCGGAAGTGGATGATATGTTGGCACTGGCGCGGGAACGGGGAGAAAAGCCGTTTTTGATTCTATTGGACGGTATTGAGGATCCGCACAATCTTGGTGCCATTATCCGTACGGCGCATCAGGCGGGAGCACATGGGGTGATTATTCCGAAAAATCGCGCAGTCGGCTTAACTGCAACCGTAGCGAGAACCTCTGCCGGCGCATTAAATCATACCATGGTGGCGAAGGTGACGAATATCGCAACCACCATTGAAGACTTAAAAAAAGAAGGTATGTGGTTCGTCTGTGCGGATATGGATGGCGAGTTAATGTACGATTTGGATTTGACCGGTTCCATCGGTCTTGTCATTGGAAATGAAGGAGAGGGCGTAAGCCGGCTTGTTCGGGAAAAATGTGATTTCAAGGCGGCAATCCCTATGAAAGGAAAAATTGATTCTTTGAACGCTTCTGTTGCGGCCGGCATTTTGGCTTATGAAATTGTACGCCAGTCTTACAAGAAGTAAGGCTGGCGTCTTATTATTTGTCATCATTCTTCATTCTCGGATGTTTCCGCATCTTTTTCTTCCGTCTCATCAACCGACTCGTTTTTGTCTGAATCCTCTGTTTCCGGAATTGCAAATTTGACTCGTACGCTCTGAATCCGGTTTTGTTCAAACTCTTCTACGAAAAGTTGCGTACCATTATCCAATGTGACACTTTCTCCTTTTTCCGGGAGACGGTCATCTAACTGTTCAATAATAATTCCGCCGATAGAGTCATAATTTTCGCTTTCAAGATGACACCCAAGTTGATCATTGATATCATCCAGTTTCATGCTGCCGTCGATGAGATATTCATTTTCACCGACCTCACGAAGATGTTCCTCTTCGTCTTCATCGTATTCATCACGAATTTCGCCCACAATTTCTTCCAACAGGTCTTCCATGGTAATCATACCCTCTGCTGCGCCATACTCGTTCAAAACGATGGTCATGGCAGCCGTTTTTTCGCGCATTTCATTTAACAGATCGGAAACCTTCTTGAATTCGTAGGTATAATATACTTCCCGCATGTTCTCACGGAGAATATAGTTTTGGGTGTCTTCCACAAAGAGAAAATCTTTGATATTTACTACCCCGATAATGTTGTCAGGAGACTCCTCGTAAACCGGCAAACGGCTGTACATATTCTGACGGAAAATTTCCCGAATCTCATCATAGGTGGCATTAACATCCACCTCAACGATATCGACGCGCGGAATCATAATGTCTTTCGCCAGAGCGTCGGAAAAATCAAACAGGTTATAGATGATTTCTTTTTCCTCGGATTCGATTACGCCTTCTTCGTGACCGGCCTCAACATAGGAAAGCAATTCATTTTCCGTAATGCTGACAATTTTCTGGTTGGGATCGATTCGAAGAATACGGAGAAAACCGTTGGATAATTTGTCAATCAAAAAAATAATCGGAAAGAGAATCGTACATAAAAACGAAACAAACGGTGCATAAATTAAGGTAATCTTTTCATTGTTCAACATCGCCCAGGTTTTCGGTACAATTTCACCAAAAAGGATGATGAGTAAAGTTAAAAGACCGGTTGCAATACCGATGGCCCATCCGCCAAGTGCAGTGGCAATCATAGTGGTAAGAGCGGAAGCGGTCAAGTTGACGATATTATTGCCAATTAAAATGGAACTAAGCATACGACTGCGCATATCCAGTATTTTAATGACCAAAGCGGCGCGTTTGTTCGCCGGGCCATTGCCTTCATCCGCAAGCGCCTGCATGCGAATCCGGTTTACTGTCGAAAATGCAGTTTCTGCAGAAGAAAAGAATGCAGAAAGGAAAAGCAGAACAATAAGAGTAATAATTTGTATGACATCTGTCGTGTCCAAGAAAAAACCTCCATTTGCATCATTATCATAATTGAAATATTTATCACATATATTATAGAAATGATAGTGAAAAGTCAAGATATGTGACCGGCGTATCCAAAAGGAAGAAGGAGTAATGGTATGATGCAAGGAATTGGGAAAATATTGAAGGTGCAGGCTTTTGTCTGGATTTTTGCAGTAGTGTTGTTAATGATGCTTTCCTTTCTGATGTATTTATTTGATTTGTCAGAGGGATGGATTCGATTTGGAATATTACTGATTTACGCACTTAGTTGTATCGCCGGGGGATGGATGGCGGGACACATATGTCCGGGAAGACGTTTTCTGAATGGTCTTGTGCAGGGGAGTCTGTTTTTCCTGGTTCTGTTCCTGATTTCCATGCTGTTTCAATCCGCAGGAATTGAGAATATCGGAAATGTGTTAACCTGCATAGCAATTTGTTGTGGAAGCGGTATTTTGGGAGCTTTATTGATACGAAAATGCAGGAACTGAATATTCATTATCAAAACAGGCATGCGACAAAAAACACTTTATATATTGAAATAAGTGTGATACAATACTAAAAGCGTTAGAAGAAAAGATTATCTTAACGGAGGAAGAAACGATGAAACATATTAAGACATTAAATACCAGAGATTTCAAGAAGAGCATGAAAAAAGGCGGATGCGGTGAGTGCCAGACATCTTGCCAGTCTGCTTGTAAGACATCTTGTACCGTAGGCAATCAGAGCTGCGAGCAGACAAAATAATTCTGCCTTTGTAGTGGATTTGCCGGGAAACCAATGCCATAAGCGTTTCAATGTCCTGTGGCACCGTGGTTGATATTTATGATGATTCGATTGGGGAGCAGCGATTTTGTCGCTGCTTTCCTTTTGAAAAGTGAATAGACGAAGCGCGAATGAACGAGGTGCGAACAGACAAAAAGTAAATGAACGAAGCGCGAATGAACGAGGTGCGAACAGATAAAAAGTAAATGAACGAAGCGCGGATAGATGAAGTGCGAATGAATGAAGCACGAATAAATGAAGCATGAACAGAACAAAGTGATTTATTTAAGGAAAGAGACAGATGATACATCAATATCAGAGTAAAGGCTATAATATCGTTCTGGATGTCAACAGCGGAAGTGTACATGTTGTTGATGATTTGGGATATGATTTAATCGGTAAAATTGAAAAGGATGTGGAAGCGGGGTTGTCTTCCGACGCCATCCTTCAGAAATATACAAAGGAGCCGTATCCTGTTTCCGGTGAGACCTATGCCCCACAGGAAATAAAGGAAACGGTGGAGGAAATCCTGGAGTTGAAAGAGCAGGGAATGCTTTACGCCAAGGATATTTACGAACCTTACATTGATCAGTTTATAAACCGGGAAACGGTGGTGAAAGCCATGTGCCTTCATATTGCCCATGATTGCAACCTTGCCTGCAAATATTGTTTTGCCGGCGAAGGGGAATATCATGGTGACAGAGGTCTAATGTCTTTTGAAGTTGGGAAAAAAGCATTGGATTTTCTGATTCAAAATTCCGGCAATCGTGTGAACCTTGAAGTGGATTTCTTTGGCGGGGAGCCGCTTCTGAATTGGGATGTGGTAAAACAACTGGTGCAATATGGCCGCGAAATGGAAAAAGTCCATAATAAAAAATTTCGATTTACATTAACCACGAACGGAACCTTATTGAATGATGAAATTCTGGAATTTGCCAATAAGGAAATGAGTAATCTGGTGCTTAGTATCGATGGGCGGAAAGAGGTTAATGATCGTATGCGTCCGCATCGGGGCGGTCAGGGAAGTTATGATAAAATTGTTCCGAAATATATTAAGGCGGCGGAATCCAGAAATCAGACGAATTACTATGTGCGGGGAACCTATACCCATTATAATACGGATTTTGCGGCAGATGTTCTGCATATGGCAGATCTGGGATTTCAGCAGATTTCCGTTGAACCGGTGGTTGCGCCTTGTGATGCTCCCTATGCTTTGACAGAGGAGGATATTCCGGTGCTTCTTAAACAATACGATTTGCTTGCGGATGAGATGCTGAAACGCAAGAAAGAAGGACGGGGATTTAATTTCTTCCATTTCATGATTGATTTGGAGGGGGGACCCTGCGTTGCAAAACGGCTTTCCGGTTGCGGTTCCGGCTGCGAATATCTGGCGGTGACGCCTTGGGGTGATTTTTATCCCTGCCATCAATTTGTGGGGCAGCAGGAATTCCTTATGGGAAATGTGGAGGAAGGCATTACCAATAAAGAAATACAGAAGATGTTCCACAATTGCAATGTTTATTCAAAAGAAGCCTGCCGGAATTGTTTTGCAAAATTCTATTGCAGTGGCGGTTGTGCGGCAAATGCATATAATTTTACCGGAAATATTCATGGCAATTATAAGATTGGATGTGAATTACAGAAAAAACGAATTGAATGTGCCATTATGATGAAGGTTGCGGAAGCAAACATGGAAGACGATGGTGGGGATTCGGAGAAGATGCCTTAACGAAAGAACAGCAAGGTGAAAAATTCCAAGGAAAAGAAAATTTCACGGAAAAGATAATGTGAATAATTCCACGGAAAAGATATTTTTACGGAAAATGTGGATGTGCAGAATGGACTGCGAACAGATATACAGGAATATCATTGTAAGAAAGTGAGGAAGAATGAAACGATGAAAAAGAGTACGGGATGGCTTTCGCTACTCATTTTACTGGCAGTTATGGCCGGATTTGGCTATATTTTATATGCCGGAATTGATGATCGCGGCAGCGGTGCTTTTAAGAACACAAAACTTGGGTTGGATTTGGCCGGCGGTGTAAGTATTACCTACGAGGTAGTGGGGGATGGAGAAATCAGCGCGGAAGATTTGTCGGATACGATTTATAAATTAAGAAAGCGTATCGACAAATATTCTACAGAGGCTCAGGTTTATAAAGAGGGCGAGAATCGTATCAGTATCGAAATTCCGGGTGTAACCAATGCGGAAGAAGTTCTGGCAGAACTGGGTTCTCCGGGAGCCCTGTATTTCATTCGTGCGGTTGGTGCGGACGGAACGGAAAACTATCAGAGATTGATTACCAATAGCGGAGCACAGGTTTATAAAGAGACCGATGACGGTTTTGTTTATGGCAGTGATGGAGTCAGTGCATATCGGTATGATGAAGCCACCAATGATGTTGCTTATGATGCGAATGGCAAACCTGTTTCTTATGAGATTGAAAACAGAAACAGCGTAAAACCGGTTTATGTTCTGACAAAAAGTCTGGAGGAAATTATTGCTGACGGTTCTGCCATCCTTAGCGGAACAGATGTTTCTTCTTCGACAGCCAAGAGTTATACCGATGAATTTAATACAACACAGCATATTGTGTCCTTAAAATTTACCGATGAAGGTGCGGCAATTTTTGCAACGGAAACGGCAAAGGCAGCGCCTCTGTCCGGAATACCGGGAACCATTGGTATTTACTATGACGGCGAACTGATTAGTGTGCCGAATGTGGAAAGCACAATTACAGGCGGACAGGCACAGATTACCGGTATGGGCAGTTTTGAAGAGGCGGACCGTCTGGCACAAAGTATTCGTATCGGTGGGTTGAAACTGGAACTGCAGGAACTTCGTTCCAATGTGGTAGGTGCGCAGCTGGGTACGGACGCCATTAATACCAGTATCAAAGCAGGGCTCATAGGTCTTGTCATTGTTATTGTATTTATGATTGCGGTTTATTTTATTCCGGGTCTGTCCAGTTCCATTGCCCTGGTGCTTTATGTCATGATGACGTTGATTTGTATTAATTTCCTTGACATTACTCTGACACTTCCGGGTATTGCAGGTATTATTCTATCCATCGGTATGGCGGTAGATGCCAATGTAATTATTTTCGCACGTATGCGGGAAGAACTGGCCACGGGAACATCGGTGGAAAATGCCATTAAAAATGGTTTTTCCAAGGCGTTGTCTGCAATTTTGGACGGCAACATTACGACTTTGATTGCGGCGGTCGTTCTTATTGTGATGGGTACCGGTTCCATTAAGGGATTTGCGTACACATTGGCACTGGGTATTGTTTTATCCATGTTTACCGCCCTGTTTGTTACAAAATTAATCATCAATGCGCTGTATGCCATCGGTTTGAAAAATCCGAAATGGTATGGCGTTGGCAAGACCACAAAACAGGTGGATTTCCTGAAACACAGAAAAGTTTATCTGGGAATTTCCGGCGGAATTATTGCGGTGGGAATTATTGCCATGGTGGTATTTGGAGTTCGTACCGGGGATGCGCTTAATTTCAGTCTGGAATTCAAAGGCGGTACTGCTACCACCGTAGGATTTGAGTCGCAGATGAGCCGGGAAGAAATTGATAACAATCTGGTACCGGAGATTGAAAAAATTACCGGTGACGCCAATGTGCAATGGACAACCGTAAATAATTCCAATCAGGTCATTTTTAAAACCCGAGATCTGACCGGAGAAGAACGGGAAGAGTTTACGGAACTTGTGGGTACAAAATATGGAGTATTACCGGAAAATATTACAACTGAGTCCATCAGTTCCACGATTTCCAATGAAATGCAGAAGGATGCGATTATTGCGGTGCTGATTTCCGCCGTTTGTATGCTTCTGTACATCTGGGTACGTTTTAGTGATTTCCGTTTTGGCGCCAGTGCGGTAATTGCGCTGCTGCATGATGTTTTGGTTGTACTGACTTTCTATGCGGTAATTCGGTTGAGTGTGGGCAGTACCTTTATCGCATGTATGTTGACGATTGTAGGTTATTCCATTAACGCAACCATTGTTATTTTCGACCGGATTCGAGAGAATCTGAGAGCAATGAAGAACAAGGATATCCTGGAGGATGTAGTAAATAAGAGTGTGTCTCAGACATTGACACGAAGTTTATTCACTTCCCTTACGACTTTTATCATGGTTTTGGTTCTTTACATTCTCGGCGTTTCTTCCATCAGGGAATTTGCACTGCCGTTAATGATTGGTATCGTAAGCGGTACGTATTCCTCCATTTGTCTGACGGGAACCATGTGGAACTTCTTCCGCAAGAAATTCCCGAAAACGGAGGAAGATGACGACTAAATCGCATTTCCGCATTTTCCAAAACGGGGAATGATGCTTAAGTCACATTTCCAAGCAGGAAAATGATTGGCATGTCACATTTTCAAGAAGGGGAATGATGCTTAAGTCACATTTCCAAGCAGGAAAATGATTGGCATGTCACATTTTCAAGAAGGAAAAGGATGGGCTTGTTACATTCTTAAGAAGGAAAAGGATGGGCATGTCGCATTTCCCAAAAACGGAAAATGTTCGGGAGATAATTCCAATTTTCACAAGAGGAAAGGTATGGATGAAAAAATGAGTGAAAATGAAATCAGCAAGTCAAAACAAAAGCGAATGGCAATTGAGAAGGCCAGAAAAGACCAGAAGAAAAAGAAAGCACTGGTGGTTATGTGGTGCATTCTGATTCCGCTGATGATTGTGGGTATTATTGGAGGCATTATTTATTACAATAAGGCTTCCCAGTTGAATTACAGCAAATATTTAAATGCGGACGGAACGATAGCGGTGGATTCCATCGACAATTATGTTTCTCTGGATTATCAGGGGATGACATTTTCCAAGAGTGAATTGATGCCGGATGACGCAACCATTGACAGCGATATCAATGCAATGCTGGACAATTATAAATACATTTCCCCGGACGCTTCCCTGAAGAGTCAGGACGGGGATCGCGTCAACATCTGTTATACCTCAACGCTGGGCGGTGTTTCCTATAATTCCGTTACCGACGAAACCGGCGGAGCAGATATTACCATTGGTTCGAATCTGATTTCCGAGGAGTTTGACCAGGCGTTAATCGGTCATAAGATGGGGGATGAGTTCCCGGTGGAAGTTTCTTATGCCGCAGATTATGAGGATGCAACTCTTGCCGGCCAGACCGTAAAATACGAAGTGACCTTTAACGGAGTTTATGTAACGCCGGAACTGGACGATGCGTTTGTGGCAGACAATTTGCCGGAATATGAAAGTGCCCAGGCATATCGCCAGAGCCTTGTGGACAGTTATTACGAACAGAATCTGCGATCTGCCATTTCCTCTTATGTGAGGGAGCATGCGGTTATCTCACAGGTTCCTGACAAATTTGTGGACAATTTGGCAAGGATTTACGATGTATTAAATCAACAGCAATTTGAATATTACAACCAGTTGTATATGAGTTATCTCGGCTATGGCCTTTATAACAGCGTATATGAAATGTGCGGCTACAGCACGCAGGAGGAATACGATGCCTTTGTACATCAGATGGCGGTTGAGGATACCCGGTATACACTGGCATTGCAATACATTTATGTGCATGAAAATCTGGCAAATACGGAGGAAGGCGTGCAAATCTCCTTCTATGCAAATGGATATGATGAGACCACATATGCCCAGGCTGTCAGCGACTATGGCATAAATTATATGGCCTATACCGTACTTCCGGAATTGGTGGAGGATTATCTCTACGATACGGTTATTATCACGGAGTAGAGCAATCCAACTGGCTTTAGACGGTGGGTGGTTCATAACATTAAAATAAGATAGGATACCAGATGGCAAAATGGTTATTAGTTCGAAAAAGCGGAGAATATAAGCAACTGTCAGAGGAATACGGGATTGATCCGGTAATTTTCCGGGTATTGAAAAACCGGGGGATTGTTACCAGAGAGCAGATTAATTCCTATCTTTACGGGGACTTGCGGCGTCTTCACAATCCGGGCGAAATGAAGGACATGGAGAAAGCGGCCCGGATTTTGCTTGGTAAAATTGTTGCGGGGAAGAAAATTCGCATCATCGGAGACTACGATATTGACGGTGTGTGCGCAACCGCAATTCTGAAAAAAGGATTAACCCTTCTTGGTGCGCAGGTGGATACCCTTATCCCTCACCGCATTCAGGATGGTTATGGCATGAATGACCGTATGATACGGGAAGCAGGTGAGGATGGGGTTGATACCATCCTCACTTGCGATAATGGCATTTCTGCATATACACAGGTGGAACTGGCAAAATCTCTGGGAATGTGCGTGGTGATTACCGATCATCATGAGGTACCCTTTGAAGAGGAAAATGGGATGCGTCATTTTCTTATTCCAAATGCAGATGCAATTGTAGATCCCAAACAGGAGGATTGTAATTATCCTTTCCCGGGAATTTGTGGTGGGATGGTGGCATTTCAACTTATCCGCCATTTATATGATATTGTAGCCCGGGAACCGGAAGCGCTGTCTGAAGTCTTGCGTACCGATGAAATCATGGCGAAGTGGCCGGCATTGTATGAGGAGTTGCTTCAGTTTGCCGCATTTGCAACCGTAGGCGATGTGATGGAACTGAAGGACGAAAATCGGATTTTGGTAAAGTATGGGCTGGAACTTATGAGCCGGACCAAATCCATAGGACTTGGGGCTCTCATTCGCACTCTGGGACTGGGAGAAGAAAAAATTTCCGCATTTCACATAGGTTTTGTGCTGGGACCATGTTTGAACGCTACCGGGCGTATTGATTCGGCAGATCGGGCGCTGGAATTGCTGACCACGGATTCCCTGGCGGAAGCAATGCAATTGGCAGGGGATTTGCGAAACATGAATGAAAGCCGAAAAATCCTGACGGAGCGGGGAACGGAAGCGGCAATTCAAATCATCGATAACTCTCCTGCGGCAGAGGATGTTCTGGTGGTCTATTTGGCAGATTGTCACGAAAGTGTGGCAGGGATTATCGCGGGACGACTTCGGGAAAAATATAATCGTCCGGTTTTTGTGGTAACCAGGGCGGAAGAGGATGGCAACAAAGATTATCTTCTGAAGGGCTCCGGTCGTTCCATCGAAAACTATCACATGTATAATGAAATGACAAAGATAAGGGATGTATTCGAGAAGTTCGGGGGACATTCCCAGGCTGCGGGATTTTCTCTCCGGAAAAGCCGATTGGAGGAAATGCGTCGTCGTCTGAATGAAAATTGCAATCTGACACCGGAGGATTTTGAAGAGGTGCGCCGGATTGATGTGGATTTGCCCATGAACTATTGCAGTGAAAAACTGCTGGCTGATTTGGAATTGTTAGAGCCTCTGGGAAACGGCAATGAAAAGCCGGTTTTCGGACAGGCCGGTCTGCAGCTGATTTCCGCCCGGGTAATGGGACACGATGATATTGTGGGAAAATATACCGTTATCGACCGGAATGGTCAAAAGCAGGAACTGACTTTATTTCGGAGAAATCATGAATTGAAAAAAAAGTTGGCCGCAAAATATGGCGCAACCCAGGTAAACCGCCTTTTTTCACAGCAGCGTCCGGAAATCGACATGAAGATTGCGGTGATTTATTATCCCACCTGGAATATTTACCGGGGTGTGCGAACCATGCAGTTTGTGGTGTCGGATTTTAATTTGTGAAGGAGGGGTTGTTTGATGAAAAAACAGAAAGATTACCCAAAAGAAAAAGATGATGTGCTTTCCTTTGTTTATGTGGGACAGAGCCTGTTGCTTGTTCTCGCCTGCTTTTTGTATCTGGGAATTTTTCCGGAGGGAATAGCGGAAAATTTTAAAACCGGCTGGGAAAGTTATCTGATTCCGGCATACTTTTTCCTGGAAGGCGTGGCATTTTACCTTCGCCGGGACGACCGAAAAACAGAAAGGGAAATGCTTCGGCAGATTGCATTGAAATGCCTTCTTCCATATGTGGTGCTGAGCCTGATTACATTATTGCGCTTGGCCATTCAGCTTCGGTGGATGGGTACGGCTACATCGGAAATGATTCGCAATGGAATTTTGGATACCCTGGTACTGTACGGAGTAAAATCTCTCTGGGTGGTTTCGGTATTGGCTTTCTCGTTGCTTTGTTATGTGATTATGCGCAAGGATTTTTCCTATCGCATCTGCCTTATTATTACCATTGTTTTGGCAGTGGCTGCCTATTTTACAAAAGGCATGGCCGACTATATTGCAGATGGGGAATATACAGCGCAGACTGCAATCATCAAAATTGCATTTTTAATCTGTCGCACCAGTGCCTGCCTGGTCTATATTGCCGCGGGAGAAGGACTGGAACGCCAATTGGACAAAATGGCTCCGAACCGGCTGATACTGGGACTTTTAGGGATTCTCCTGATGGTGGCCGGCGTCTGCGGCACCTATTATCTTGGAGACTCTTTTGTGGATCTTGGCACCATGTCACTGGATAAACCCTATGTGTACTATTTTGCCGCATGGTCCTTTGTGCTGGGCATCTATCTGTTTTCCCGCTGGATTGGTACGCTGGGACCATTGGAGAAAATCGGAAAGGAATGGGTGATTTTGTATCCGATGCTGACTTGCGGAGGTTTTGTGGGAGTGGCAAATGTGGTTTCCCAAAATGCTCTGGAGAGTCTGCAGAACCGTTTTGTGGCAGCTACGCTTGGTCTTTTGGTACTGGGGATTCTGGAATTGCTCACATTGTATTTGTTAAATGGAATAAAAACTTTGCATAAGCAAACCGATCAATCAGATTCCTAAATAAATGTCCAAAAGAAAAACTAAAGACAGCCCCAAAAGGCAACCAAAAGACAATTTCAAAACATAGGTCCAAAAGAAAATACTAAAGACAGCCCCAAAAGGCAAGTTCCAAAGTCAATTTCAAAACATAAGTCTAAAACACGAAAAATGAAATCGATTTTAAAATGATGTCAAATTCGCAAAAAAACGATATATTAATAGGAAGAGGGTTACATAAAATTGAAGTAACCGGATGGAAATACATGGAGGAAATCATCGATGACAATCATGAATCAACCATTGGAATATTATTTGGAAGGATTAACCTATAAAGTCCTTTGCGGCGATAGAAAGACCGGGGTTTCCACGGTAATCAATGATTCCCGGAAACTGACGGAAGGCTGTCTGTATCTTTGTATCAAGGGTGCCAATTTTGACGGTCATTCCAAATTGCAGGAGGCAGTGGAAAAGGGTGCGGCTGCGGCACTTGTACAGGAAGACGCAGATCCGGCGCTGATAGAAAAGATTAAAGCAACCGGTGCCATTACTCTGGTACAGGTGAAAGATACCCGATATGCCATGGCATTTGTGGCTGCCGCATTTTACGGTCATCCGGCAAAGAAATTGAAGACCATCGGTGTTACGGGAACCAAGGGAAAAACGACTACCACATATCTTGTGAAATCCATTTTGGAAAATGCCGGCTGGAAAGTGGGACTGGTGGGAACGATTGAGATTCTTACGGGAAGCCGGGCGATTCCATCCTTAAATACGACCCCGGAATCCTTTGATTTACAGGCTTATTTTGCGGAAATGGTAGAGAACGGCTGTACTGTTGTGGTTATGGAGGTTTCCAGCCAGGGCCTGATGATGCACAGAACCCAGGGCTTCGTTTTTGATTACGGCATATTTACCAATCTGGAGTCGGATCATATCGGACCAAATGAACATGCCAGTTTTGAAGATTATTTACAATGTAAATCCATGTTATTTCGCCAGTGCAAGGTGGGAATTTTAAATGGAGATGACAGTCATTACGAGGAAATCCTTAAGGGGCACACCTGCGAAGTGGAAACCTTCGGCTTTGGGGAGAAGAATGACCTTCGGGCTACCAATCCGATTATGGTACACGGAGCCGGCTATCTGGGAGTGCGTTTTACGGTAGAAGGTCTGCTTGATTATGAGGTAGAAGCAGACATTCCGGGCAAATTCAGCATATACAATGTTCTTACCGCTATGGCGATTTGTCGTCATTTTGGTATAGAAAAAGAGGTGGTTCAGCAGGCAGTAAAAGAAGCCAGAGTAAAGGGCCGCATTGAACTGGTGAAAGTTTCCGATGAATTTTCCCTGATGATTGATTATGCCCACAATGCCATGTCTTTGGAAAGCCTGTTGACCACACTACGGGAATACGAGCCGGGACGGTTGGTATGTCTGTTTGGCTGTGGCGGAAACCGTTCAAAAAACCGCCGTTACGAAATGGGAGAAGCAAGTGGCCGGCTGGCAGATTTTACCATAATTACTTCTGACAATCCGAGATTTGAAGAACCGCTTGATATTATTGCTGACATTCGTACCGGAATTCAAAGAACGCAGGGCAAATATATTGAGATACCGGACCGGAAGGAGGCAATTGCCTATGCCATTCACAACGGTCGTCAGGGGGATATCATTGTGCTGGCAGGGAAAGGTCACGAGGATTACCAGGAAATCAAGGGTGTGAAGTACCCGATGGATGAGCGGGTTTTAATTGCGGAAATTTTGGAAGAAGACGCCAAAGCGCAGAAATAAAGAGTGACGGTGCGTCGCAAAATGGGGAAGTTAAAGAAAGATGCAGGATAAGAATAATTCGAAAGCGGTTGCTTGTGTAATCGTGGACATTTCCCACGAGAAGGTGGACCGGGGATTTGAATATCGTGTCCCGGAAGAGATGCAGGAGCGCATCGCCATTGGGATGGAGGTGAAGGTCCCCTTTGGAAAAGGAAATCATTTACGCAAAGCCTATGTGGTGGATTTGCAGCAAAACGCCAGATATCCTTATGAACTGAAAAATGTGCAGGAAATCAATGAGAAAGCGGTCAGCATGGAAAGTAAAATCCTGCAGTTGGCTTACTGGATGAAAAATCGTTACGGTTCTACGCTAATCAATTGCCTCAAAACGGTTCTTCCCGTGAAAAAGAAAATCAAAGAATCCACATATAAAATGGTGGTTTTGGCAGCAGAGGATACAGCGCTGGAGGAGGAAATAAAAAAATGTAATCCACAGCGAAACGGCGGTAGAATAAAGCTGCTCCGGGAGTTGCAGAAAACCCCGTCCCTTCCGTATTCTCTTGTAACAGGGAAATTGGGAATATCACCTTCCAGCATTGCAACTCTGGAGAAACATGGCATGCTTCGTATTGAAACAGAAAAGCAAATGCGGGGACCGAAGGTGCGAACCCGGGGCGATGGGGTGCGCCATATTTTAAGTCAGGAACAGCAGACGGTGATAGAAGGCATCGGGCAGGATATTGCTGCAAGTCGTTTTTCCGTATCCCTTCTTCATGGAATTACCGGGAGCGGAAAGACGGAAGTTTATATGGAATTAATCGCAAAGACCATTGCCCGGGGGCGGCAGGCCATTGTGCTGATTCCGGAGATTGCACTGACTTTTCAGACGCTGATGCGTTTCTATGAACGGTTTGGGGATAAGGTGGCGGTAATGCATTCCAAACTTTCGGACGGAGAGCGATTTGACCAGTATGAACGGGCAAAGTCCGGGGAACTCCAGATCATAATTGGTCCGCGTTCTGCCTTATTTACCCCCTTTCCCGATTTGGGAATAATTGTCATTGACGAGGAGCATGAGAGCAGTTATAAATCGGAGAAGATGCCAAAATATCATGCCCGGGATGTGGCGGAATATCTGGCGAAACGGGAAAATGCCGTTTTGGTACTGGGGTCGGCAACCCCTTCTCTGGAATCTTATTATAAAGCAAGAAACGGGGAGTATTTCCTTTATGAAATGACGCAAAGAAATGGGGGCGCAATGCTTCCGGCCGTTTATGGCGTCGATATGCGCCGGGAGTTGAAGGAAGGAAATAGGTCCTATTTCAGTAATAAATTGCGGGAATGCCTGACGGAATGTCTGGCCCATGGGCAACAGGCCATGCTGTTTATTAATCGTCGTGGTTATGCCGGCTTTGTTTCCTGCCGGAGTTGTGGTTATGTTGCAAAATGTCCGCACTGTGATGTTTCCCTATCGCAGCATCGGGGCAGCAATGGGAAGCAGGATACCTTAGTTTGTCATTATTGCGGATATGAAATACCGGTTCCGGACAAATGCCCGGACTGCGGTTCCCCTTATATTGCCGGATTTCGGGCCGGTACGGAAAAGATAGAAATGGAACTGAAAAAACTCTATCCTTTCATTCGAACGCTTCGTATGGATGCGGATTCCACAAAGAGGAAAGAGGATTACGAAAAAATTTTGGCGTCCTTTTCCAATCGGGAGGCAGATGTACTTATTGGTACCCAGATGATCGTGAAGGGGCATGATTTTCCAAATGTAACTCTGGTGGGAATTATTGCGGCGGATTTGTCCCTGTTTTCTGCAGATTATCAGTCTGCTGAACGGTGTTTTCAACTGGTGGTACAGGCCTGTGGACGAGCCGGGCGCGGAAAACAAAAGGGAAATGTGGTAGTCCAGTCCTATCAGCCCGAACATTACAGTTTAAAGCATGCCATGGCACAGGATTATAAGGGATTTTATGAAGAAGAAATTGTATACCGTCTGCTTGGTGGCTATCCGCCGGTATGCAATATGTTGGCGGTGCAACTCTTTGCGGCGCAGAAGCAACGGGGGGAGGCATTGATTAAAGAGTTGGCAGAACTGGTGAAGGGAGATTATACCATTATCGGCCCGGGGCCGGCTGTGATTTCCAAAATGAAAGATATTTACCGTATGGTATTTTATGTTAAGGATGCCTCTTATGATCGCCTGATTACGGTGAAGGACCGGTTGGAGCAGCAGGCGGAAGAAATGCTCACCAATCAGGAGGTACTCCAGTTTGATTTCAATCCTAAGGGAATGTTTTAAGGTGGATATTGCGGAAAAATAACAAAACAGAAAGAGAGAAAAAAGATGGCAATCAGAAATATTCGAGTAATGGGAGACGAAGTATTAAATAAGGTATGCAGAGATGTCACGAAGATGAACGACCATACGATGGAAATTATCTATGATATGTTTGATACCATGTATGAGGCCAATGGAGTCGGCCTTGCAGCACCACAGATTGGGATTCTGAAAAGAATCGTAGTGATTGATACCACCGGGGAAGATCCGCATCTTCTTATCAATCCACAGATTCTGGAGGTAAGCGGTGAACAGACCGGTCAGGAAGGATGTCTGAGTGTGCCCGGAAAATCCGGTCAGGTGACAAGACCGAATTATGTGAAGGTGAAAGCACTGAACGAAAAAATGGAAGAATTTGTTTTAGAAGGTACCGAGTTGCTGGCACGGGCAATCTGTCATGAACTGGATCATCTTGACGGTCATCTTTATGTGGAAAAGGTAGAGGGCCCGTTAAATGATGTAAATTACGAAAGTGAAGATGAAGAATAAGAACGAAGGAAAAGAACGAAGGAAAAGAAAGTAACCGGATAGAAACATCTACAGAAAGGCGCAGATTATGAAAGTAGTATTTATGGGAACCCCGGATTTTGCAGTGGGTGCGCTGAAAGCAATCAAAGAAGCCGGACATGAAATTGTACTGGTGGTGACACAGCCGGACCGCCGGAAAGGGCGGGGAAAAGAAATACAGTTTTCTGCGGTAAAAGAAGCAGCCGTGGAACTTGGACTGCCGGTATATCAGCCGTTGAAAATAAAAGACCCGGAAGCAGTTGCATATCTGCGGGAGATTCCGGCAGATATTTTTGTAGTTGCAGCATTTGGACAGATTTTATCAAAGGAAATTCTTGATATGCCAAAATACGGCTGTGTCAACATTCATGCTTCTCTGCTGCCGAAATATCGCGGTGCGGCGCCGATTCAATGGGCAGTAATTAACGGTGATAAGGAAAGCGGCATTACCATCATGCAGATGAACGAAGGACTGGATACGGGGGATATTCTGATGCAGTCGGTATGCCCTTTGGCGCCAAAAGAAACGGGAGAAAGCCTGTTTTTGCGGCTGTCAGAAGAAGGTGCAAAACTGATTGTCCGGGCTCTGGCAGAAATAGAAAAAGGAAATCTGACACCGATTCCGCAGGAGGACAGTCAGTCCTGTTATGCCAAAATGCTGACCAAGGAAATGGGAGAACTTCATTTCCGGCAGCCGGCTGTGGAATTGGAACGGCTGATTCGTGGATTGAATTCGTGGCCAAGTGCATTTACCGGATGCAACGGAAAGACTATGAAAATCTGGGATGCAGATGTTATGGAAGAGACAGAACTTGCTGCGAGAGGCTGGAATGATGATTCGGTAAAGCCGGGCACTGTTTTGTCTGTGGATAAGGAAAGCATTGTGGTAAAATGCGGCGAAGGAGCATTGATTCTGCGCAGTATCCAACTGGAAGGAAAAAAACGCATGCAGGTAAAAGATTTCCTGCTGGGTTATCATTTGGAAATCGGAACGGTTCTGGGATGATTGAAAGAAGAATCCTGGGATGGTTGAAAGATTAATCCTGGGATGGTTGAAAGATTAATCCTGGGATGATTGAAAGAAGAATCCTGGGATGAGGGAGAAACAATTTGTCTGGAAATAGAACGACGGAAACAAGAAGCATAGTATTGGAAATTCTGCTGGAGGCAACGGCAGCGGATAAGGATGTGAAAGCCAATCTTTTGATTCGTGACGTACTGCAAAAGTATGATTACATGGACACCCGGGATAAGGCGTTCATCAAATGTCTGGCGGAAGGCTGCATAGAACAGCAACTCAAACTGGACTACCTGATTGCGCAATATGCAAATACGAAAAAAGGAAAAATTAAGCCAGTAATTCGCAATATTCTCCGCATGGGAATTTACCAGATTCTGGAGATGGACAGCGTGCCGGATTCCGCCGCCTGCAATGAATCCGTGAAATTGACCATGCAAAAAGGATTTTCCGGATTGAAGGGATTTGTCAACGGCGTATTACGCCGAATAGTAAGGGAGAAGGAGCATTTGCCCTGGCCGGAGAAAGTTCCGGGAAATACATCCAAGTGTGTTCCGGGAAATATAAAATATTACTCCGTATTTTATTCGATGCCGGAGTGGCTGATTCAAATGTGGATGGAGCAACTTGGCGAGGAATGTCTGGTTCAGGTACTGGAAGGAATCACCCAAAAATCAAGGGTGACGATTCATTTGCGGGATGATTTGCAGTCGGTGGAAAAAGCGACGCTGTTACAGGAGATGGAGCGACAGGGATACGAACCAACGCCTCATTCCTATCTGCCTTATGCATTTACACTGGATAAAGTGGATGGCGTTATGAATGTGCCGGGATTTACGGAAGGAAAGTTTATTGTGCAGGATGTGAGTTCCATGCTGGCAATCGAATGCGCCGGAATTACCCCGGGAATGCGGATTCTCGATGTTTGTGCTGCTCCCGGCGGAAAGAGCGTGCACGCAGCCTGGAAGACGGGGGATAATGGGCTGATCAGTGCCAGGGATTTGTATGAAGAAAAAACCTGGAAGATTATGGAAAACCGCGACCGGTTAAAACTTTCCCATTTGCAGGTGAAGGAGTGGGACGCCCTTGTCCCGGATCCGGAGTGGCAGGAGCGGGCAGATCTTGTGATTGCGGATCTTCCATGTTCCGGTCTTGGAATTATCGGACGAAAAGGAGACATTCGTTACCATGTTACCCCTGCGCAGATTCAACAGCTGGCCGATTTGCAAAGGGAAATTCTGAAAGTGATTATTTCCTATGTAAAACCCGGCGGTTATCTGCTTTTCAGTACATGTACCATTTCCCGCAAGGAAAATGAGGATAACCGGCAGTGGATTCTGGACACAGGATTATTTACCCCGGTGGATTTTTCAAAGCGGTTGCCGGAAGCACTGACGGAGGCAAAAGCATCGACAGAGGCGGAAACACTGACAGAGACGGAAGCACCGACAGAGACGGAAGCACTGACGGAGGCAAAAGCATCGACAGAGACGGAAAAACCGACAGAGGCAAAAGCACTATCGGGAGCAGAAACATCACTAAAAAGGATTCCAACTGTAGAAACAGCCCGGGAAGGCTATCTTCAGCTTCTTCCGGGAGTGCATCCTACAGACGGCTTTTTCTTTTCTTTATTTAAAAAAGATAATTATTAATTCAAACAAATTGTCGTGCCGATCTGTGGAAGAGTCCAACCGCGGAATCATTTCGCCGGTAAGAAAAACATACAAATCATGAAAGAATCAATAAATCATGAAAGACATAAAAAGTTTAACCCTGGAACAATTAAAAGAGGAAATGATTTCCATTGGAGAGAAACCGTTTCGTGCCACCCAGATTTACGAATGGATGCACAAAAAACTGGTTACTTCTTTTGCGGAAATGAGGAATATTCCGGAGGCATTGCAGCATAAATTAAAAAAGGAATATACATTTACCAGATTGGAAATGGTGCAGGTGCAGGAATCAAAAGAGGACGGAACCAAAAAGTTTCTCTTTGCTTTGCCAGATGGGCATATGGTGGAGACGGTCTGGATGAAATACCATCATGGAAACAGCGTCTGCATTTCCTCGCAGGTAGGATGCCGCATGGGATGTCGTTTTTGCGCTTCGACGCTGGACGGACTCGAACGCGGACTGCTTCCGTCGGAAATGTTGGAGCAGATTTACGAAGTGACCAGACAGACGAAGGAACGGGTTTCCAACATTGTGGTCATGGGAACCGGAGAGCCGCTGGACAACTATGATAATCTGCTTACCTTTCTCCGTATGATTTCCGGAGAGCAGGGACTTAACATCAGCCAGCGCAATATTACAGTCTCAACCTGTGGACTGGTGCCGAAGATGAAGGCACTGGCGCAGGAAAAACTGCAGATTACTCTGGCACTTTCCCTGCATGCAACCACGGATGAAAAACGAAAAGAAATTATGCCGATTGCCAATACTTATTCCATTATGGAACTGATGGAGGCCTGTCGCTTCTATTTTGCATGCACCGGAAGGCGTATCACATTTGAATATTCTCTCATTGGTGGCGTAAATGATTCGGTGGAGGAAGCGGAGCAGTTGGCAGCACTGGCCGGGCCACTGCATTGCCATGTCAATCTCATTCCCGTGAACCCGGTGGAGGAGCGGAAATACCGTCAATCCGCGCATCGCGACATTTTGGCGTTCAAAAATAAACTTGAAAAAAAGAAAATAAATGTTACTATTAGAAGGGAAATGGGCAGGGATATCGATGGCGCCTGCGGGCAACTTCGAAGAAGACATTTAGCAAAGTAACCTAATAGGAGGAGACATGCTGGTTAGATCTTATTCGGTTTCAGATATTGGACGGATGCGCAGTCTTAATCAGGATTATGTATTCACATCCGAGGTTCCCATTGGAACACTTCCAAATCTGTTTATCGTAGCGGATGGCATGGGTGGTCACAAAGCAGGAGAATTTGCATCTAAGTGCGCAGTGGAAACGGTTGTCAACGAGGTTAATCTTTCCGGAAGAAAAGCGCAAGGCAGTGACAATAGTGGCAAGACAGAAGTTAGCGTAATCAAGGTCTTGTCGTCAGCAATCCAAAAAGCAAACGAAAAAATCAGACAAAAAGCGGCAGCGGATGAGAACTATCAGGGGATGGGGACGACGCTGGTGGTTGCCACATTTGACGGCAGGGAAATGATTGTGGGCAATGTGGGTGACAGCCGCTTATATTTAATTAGCGATGGCATTCGTCAGGTTACAACGGACCACTCTCTGGTGGAGGAAATGATTCGTATGGGTGGCCTGGAGCGAACAAAAGCAAGAACTCACCCGGATAAAAATATCATTACCCGGGCGATTGGCGTTGTGGATGTTGTTGATGTAGATTTCTTCGAGTTATCGGAATTGAAGCGGGGAGACATTGTACTGATGTGTTCCGACGGACTGTCCAATATGCTGGATGATCTGGAGATTCAAAAGATTGTTAGTAATGCCGGAACCTTGGAAGAGAAGGCGAATAAGCTGATAGCAGCGGCAAATGCGAATGGTGGCAGAGATAACATTACCGTTATTTTGTTTGAAGTGCTATTAGATGAGGAGTAAGGAATGATTAAACTTGGAATGATCATAGCGGATCGCTATGAAGTAATAGAGAAAATCGGAACCGGTGGTATGAGCGATGTTTATCGTGCCATCGATCATAAGCTGAACCGTTATGTTGCAGTAAAGGTGCTGAAACAGGAATTTTCCGAAAATGCGGATTTTGTTTCCAAATTCCGTATGGAAGCGCAGGCGGCAGCAGGTCTCATGCATCCGAACATTGTGAATGTGTACGATGTTGGAGAAGAGGCGGGATTTCAGTATATCGTCATGGAACTGGTGGAAGGAATCACCCTGAAGAAATATATTGAAAAGAAATCCCGTTTGACCGTAAAGGAAGCGGTCAGCATTGCCATTCAGGTTTCCATGGGAATCGAAGCGGCGCATAACAATCACATTATTCATCGGGATATTAAACCTCAGAACATTATTATCAGCAAGGAAGGCAAAGTGAAGGTTACCGACTTTGGAATTGCCAAGGCGGCAACCAGCAACACCATTACTTCTAATGTTATGGGTAGTGTGCATTATACTTCCCCGGAACAGGTGCGTGGTGGCTTTTCTGATGAGAAGAGCGATATCTATTCTCTCGGTATCACTTTGTTTGAGATGCTTACCGGGCGTGTCCCGTTTAACGGTGAAACAACTGTGGCTGTTGCCATTAAGCATATCCAGGAGCAGATGCCTTCGCCGCGGGAATTTGTGCCGGAGATTCCAATCAGTGTAGAGCAGATCGTAATGAAATGTACGCAAAAGAGTGCGGACCGCCGTTACCAGTCTGCCCCGGAACTGGTAGAGGATTTGAAAAAATCTCTCATCAGCCCGGATGAAAATTTTGTAAAGATTGACAGTGAAGAGCCGGGTGGTGCGACAAAGAATATTACCAGCAAAGAGATGGAGGTCATTAAGCGTCAGAGTCGTCAGACCATTGACGAAAAGATTCTTCGCACCGGCAATATGCCAAAACCGGTGAATGAACTTCGTACTGACGGAAAGTATGAGGGGATGTATGGCGCCAATGAGGAATACCCGGAGGATGGCTATGGTGAAAAAGAATTTCCGGAAGATTTGGCAGGGCAGGAGTACGGATATGATCCGGCTTATGGGGATGTCTATGTAACCGAGGATGGCGAGTATATTGAAGAGCCTCTCTACGATGAAGATGGGAATCTGATTCATCCAGAGGAACTGTACTACGAGGATGGCGAATATATTCAGGAACCGATGGCTCCGAAGAAAAAGAGTGGGTCTAAGGGCGATGGGAAGTCCGGTTCGTCGAAAAACGGCAGCGGTAAATCTTCTTCGAAAAATAGTGACAGCAAAAATTCTTCCGGAAAGATCGGACAGAGTAAGAACGGTTCCGGAAAAAGCGGTCAGGGGAAAAGCAACTCCGGAAAAACTTCTGCAGGAAAGTCCGCCAAGTCAGGGAAAAATGTAGTAGCAGTAAGCAGCACAAAAGGCGGAAAGAATGCAACTTCCCAGACCAGAAAACCGGCGCGACGGCGCAGCGAGGAAGAATACGATCCGAAAATGGAATTGCTTACCACCATTATGATTGTGGTGGCGGCGGTGGTGATTGCCTGCATTTTCCTTTATGTGATTGCAAAGGCAGTACTTCCCGGATTTACCTTATTTTCTTCCGGTACCGAGAATAATCCTGTAGTAACCGAGGTTCAGGAGGTAAATATGCCTCCTGTGGTAGGGAAAAATGTGAATGAAGCAGTGGCAAGTCTGCAAAATATCGGCTTGTTGGCTGATGTTCAATATGAGGAATCTGCAACAGTTGCGGAAAATGTGGTAATTTCGGCTTCTTTAAATGAAGGGGTTACCATAGCAAAGGGTTCTACCGTGACCCTTATGGTCAGCAGCGGAACAGAAGGCGTTCAGATTGTGAATGTGGTTGGTAAGAGCCAGGCGGAAGCAGCTGCGGCACTTCGCGACGAGGGATTTGAAGTTCGCGTGACGAGAGCAGCATCCGAAGATGTGGCCCGGGATTATGTCATCAGCCAGAATCCAAGTCAGGGAACGGCACCACGGGGAACGGAGATTGAGATCGTGGTAAGTACCGGCATTGAAACCGTGGATGTTGAGGTGCCAAGTGTATTGGAAATGAGCGAGGACGACGCAATTCTTACCTTCCTGGAAGCGGGACTGACTGCAGAAGCGGGAGAAGAGCAATACAGCGATACGGTTGAGGCGGGATTGGTGTGCTATCAGTCTCCGCAGGCGGGCATGACCATAAAGAGTGACACCATCGTAGAATATCGCGTCAGCCTTGGACCTGAGCCGGCGTACTACAGTTGTAATACGCAGGTGTCTGCACCGGCAGATTATATTGGCGGAGATGCAGGAATTGTTTTATTCGGTAGTGACGGTTCCCAGTTGTTCTCAACGGTAACCTCCTCCTTCCCGGTAACGATTTCGGTAGACAATATCTGGTCAATTTCCTCTGGAACCATTTACATTACCTACATGGTGAACCAGCAGGAAGAAGTAGTGGATGAAGCGGGCAATGTGACGATTCAAAATGTACCTGTTCAGAAAAATTCCGATCCAATCAGCGTCACCTTTGTTAAGATGGCACAATAGTTGTCATCAGGCAGAATTGAAAGACAGGATGGAAATGGAGAAAGCGTAAATTTGCGAGATAGGAATCATACGGAAAAGATGGGCATGCAGCAGGAAGCGGTGCCGGGGCAGGAAGCCAGGATGCAGCAGGAAGCGATGCCGGGGCAGGAAGCCAGGATGCAGCAGGAAGCGGTGCCGGGGCAAAAACCTAAGATGCAGCAGAATGAGGTCGTGGCTGGCAGAATCATGAAAGGAATTGCTGGATTTTATTATGTGCATACCAAAAACTATGGCGTGGTAGAATGTCATGCCAAGGGAAGTTTTCGTAAAGATCGGATGAAGCCTCTGGTTGGAGATTTCGTCCAAATCCAAATGCTGGATAGAGAAAAGAAACTGGGGAATCTCATTCAGGTGATGCCGCGAAAGAGCCGTCTGCTCCGACCGGAGGTTGCCAATGTAGACCAGGCATTGGTGGTATTTGCCCATAGCGAACCACAGCCCAATCTGAATCTGCTGGATAAATTTATGATTATGATGGGGCGCAATGATATTTCGTGTATTCTTTGTTTTAATAAGCAGGATACGGTTTCCACTCAAATGATTCAGCATATGCGTCAGATTTATGTTGGAAGTCAGGTTCCGGTATTTTCCATCAGTGCAACGGATGAGACGGATGCTTTGGTGCAACGGGATGTGGAGCAGTTAAGAAAGTTACTGTCAGGAAAGGAAACGGTGCTGGCGGGACCCAGTGGTGTGGGAAAATCCACGCTGGTAAATCGCATTTTCCCGGAGGCTGATATGGCGACGGGAGAGATTTCCAAAAAGTCGGAGCGGGGAAAACATACCACAAGACATTCGCAATTATTCTATATCGGAGAACAAACCTATCTTATGGATACGCCTGGATTTACTGCATTTTCCCTTTTGGATGATATGGACAAAGAGGAAATCCGGCATTACTATCCGGAATTCTACCCTTATGAAGGCAAATGCAGATACGACGGATGCTCCCATACGCATGAGCCGGGATGCGCCGTCAAAGAAGCTGTGCAAAACGGAAAGATTCATCCGCGCAGATATGAGGGATATGTGAGCATATATGATGAGATAGGAACAAAGAGAAAGTACTGAGCAAATGAATTTTGCGCAGGCACAATTCGCAGGAATTTTGCATAGAGGAACTGCATGACAGTGAAAGGTATATAAATCATATGAAAAAACATTTTGCACCCTCAATTTTATCGGCTGATTTTATGAATCTGCAGGAAGATATCCGTGCTGTGGAACGCGGCGGAGCCGATTATCTTCATGTGGATGTTATGGATGGGGTATTTGTTCCGTCCATTTCCATGGGACTGCCGGTATTGCAGTGCATAAATAAAAAATGCGATTTGTTCATGGATGTTCATCTTATGATTGTGAATCCGGAACGCTATCTGGAGCGATTTGTAGAATGTGGGGCAGATCTTCTGACTGTCCATTATGAAGCCACAAAGGATGTAAAAAGAGCGATTGGGATGGTTCGCGAACTGGGCGTAAAGGTCGGACTTGCCATTAATCCGGAGACCAGCGTGGAACGCCTTTGGCCGTACCTTGGTGACATTGATCAGGTCGTTGTCATGACGGTAAATCCGGGATTTGGCGGACAAAAATATATTGAGGGTTGTTCTTCAAAGATTGTGACATTGTCCAATTGGATTAAGCAGGAAGGTCTCGAAGTGGATATTGAGGTAGATGGCGGCGTCAAAGCCGACAATGTGGACAAAGTGTTAATGAAGGGGGCAAATGTAATTGTTGCCGGCTCCGCTGTTTTTGCAGGAGATATCGAAGCGAACACAAGAGAATTCATGAAGCGTATGAACTGACAACGAGAAATAATTCCTGTGGGAAGCATCTCTCACAGGAATTTTTGTGCTGTGGGGACGTACCTTTTGTCACACGGGGATGTGCAGTGGGGACGTACCTTTTGTCACACGGGTGTGCAGTGGGGATGTGCAGTGGGGACGTATCTTTTGTCACGCCGGTGCCGTGGGGACGTACCTTTTGTCACACGGACAGTGATGTTGCGAGACATAGGGACAATCCTTGAGACATAGGGACAATCCTTGAGACAAAAGGTACGTCCCTGGTGCAATGTTGAAAGGTACGTCCCTGGTGCAATGTTGTCACGGTTTTGCCGTGGGGACGCTGTTGGAGGATTCATGGACAAGAAAATTAGCGTAATCATTCCCTGTTATCAGGTGGAAAATTGTATACAGCGGTGTTTTGCTTCATTAGTGGAGCAGACGATAGGGTTAGGCAGCCTTGAGGTGGTACTGGTGGATAACGGTTCTACGGACGGTACCTTTGCCGTATTGTCGCAGTTGGAGCAACAATATCCGGAGGATGTGATTTTGCTACAAAAGAAAGTCAATGGCCGTCCGGGCGCGGCAAGAAATGACGGCGTCCGTCATTCTACGGCTCCGTATGTATTTTTTCTGGATGCGGACGACTGGCTTGAGCCGGAAACCCTCGAGCAGATGCACCGGAAGATTGTGCAGACGGATGCCGATATGGTGAAATGCGGCTATGTAAGGGATTTTGCTGACGGCAATTGCATCCCGGTCACCGGCGAATATCTTATGGAAGAAAAATTGTGGGATTTGCGCGAGGAGAAAATGCGCAGACAGTGTATTCTCGTGGATCCGTTTACCTGCTATCCATGGAGCAAATTGTTCTCACGCAGATTTCTAACGGAGAATGATTTGTTTTTTGCGGAGAGAATCTACCATGAAGATTGGATTTGGGGGCATCTTTCCTATTTGTATTTCCAAAAAGTTTACAATCTGCCGCAATCTTATTATCATTACTACGAAACAGTTGGTTCGTTCTCTCTGACCTGCAATGAGGAGACCTGCTACGAACGGGCATGCTGTTATGAAAAACTACTTGATAAGCTGCGAAAGATTCCGGACTACGAAAAATACAGCAGGGAATATGAATATGTCTATTTAAAAAATGATTACATCAGCCTGCTGAAATTGATGGCGGAGCATGGAAGTGGAATTTACAAAAGTGTATTTGAGCGATTGCAGAATTTTATCCGGAGGGAATATCCGGATTATGCAAGCAATCCCTTTGTGGAACGGGCTTTCCCAGAGCCGCACAAAATGCTTCTGCAATTTATCCATATGCCAATAGGAGAAGAAGATCTTCGCCGGCTGACGGAAATCGTTCGGCAACTGAAATTGTAATACTCAAATAATCATGCAATAATCCGCCTTGGAATAAACATGCGAGGACAATGAAAGAATCACCCGGGAAGAACCCTGTGAATTCTCCGGAATAACCATGCAAAATCTCCGATGGAATAATCATGGGTTGAAATCGGATAAGGATGCATTTATAATGTGTTTTGTAAATTCGGAGAGAAGGGGAAAGCCAATCGAAATGAAAGATGCGGAAAAGAACAAAAAGAAAATGTTTTGGCTGATTTCGTGGATGATGTGCCTGTTGGTAGCGATTGTTGCATTTGCGATTATGCTGGTGTCGATGGAAAAAAGGGAAGCCGCTGATTCGCAATACGAACAATTGGCACAAGAAGCGAATACCCCGGAAGTAGTTTCATATAACGAATTATTTCCGAATGAGGATGCCAAAATACCTGATTTGGAAATCCCGGAGCAACCGGATGTACTGGCCATGTATGGGATTACTATTCCGGAAAAAAATCTGGATTGGGATGAACTGCATGATGTAAATGAGGATATTTACGCATGGATTTATGTGCCGGATACCACCGTGGATTATCCGGTTTTGCAGCATCCAAGCAATAACAGTTATTATCTTAACCGAAACCTGGATGGCAGCAGCGGATATCCGGGGTGTATTTACACCGAGAATTACAACAGCAAATCATTTTCGGATCCGAATACCGTTTTATATGGGCATAATTTAAAAGACCAGACCATGTTTTCTTCCCTTCATAATTTCGAAAATCCGGAATTGGTCAACGAAGACCATTTCATATTTGTCTATACGCCGGAACGCGTATTTGTATACAGGGTATTTGCAGCTTATGAGTTTTCAAATAAACATTTGTTGCTTAATTATAATCTGGATAATATCTATGACTTTGAAAGCTATCTAAAAGAAATTCTGAATCATGAGGATCCGGTTGTCTGCAATATCCGGCAGGACATTCCGTTGACCTATTCGAATCAGATTATTACTTTGTCCACCTGTACTTCTTCTCATAATTCCAATAAGCGTTTTCTGGTACAGGGTGTATTGCTGAATACAATCTAGCAGATGAAGCAGAAAGAAACCGGAATATAGGCACAGTGAGAAATGCACCAAAGTAGTAAGGCATTAATTAAAAAAAGAAAGCGAAAAAAGATATCATATAAAAGATATCATATAAAAATATCATATAAAAATATCATATAAAAATATCATATAAAAAAGATTTAAGTAGATGTTTGTGAAGCATCTACTTTTTTATATATTATGATATCTCCCGGTGTACAATCCAAAACATAGCAGAGCCTGGCCAGAACATCGGCATCTATTTTTTCCACATGTCCCGAGTACCATTTATTAATCACTTCAAAACGCGTCCCCAATTTCCGGGCAAGCGCATTGCGTGAAATGCCTTTCTTGTCCATGATGGATTTTATCTGTATCTCTATTGTCCCGTAATCATTTTTGTAAAATAACTCATTATACATTATGAAACACTCCTTACCTTAATACTATATAAATCGTAAATGTCTTGACGAACTACATATAAATAGTTACTATATATGTAGTAATAGCCTTATATCCGTATTGTATGTATGCGTTTGTAATTTATTCTGAATGGGTTACATAATTACGAACCATTTATCTGCTGGGATTGCATTTTACTTAGTAAATGAGAAAATCCCGGAATTTGTTATGCCGTATAGCGGAGAACCTGTGATGATAGAAGAAAAGGAAACGATAGAAAAGAAAAAAGTATCCATTGGTTTAACCACTGTGTTGACAATTCTGACCATCGTGGTACTGATTTTCGGTATTGTCGTGGTTTTACGAATGGTAGGAAAGCAGCGCCTGGAGCAGAATGTGCAGGCCGCAGATTTCCAAAGCATTTCCATTGGTGTCAGTCAAAATGAACCGGTATCCGATCATGCAGAAGGTCCTGTGACGTTGGAGGAAGGGCAGATTCTATATGGGGGAAAAGTTTATGAATACAATTCGGATGTCATCAATATTCTGATTATGGGTATCGATAAGGCGGGGGGCATTGTAGAAGCGACGAACGAACTGGACGGAGGACAGGCGGACGCACTGTTTCTTCTTGTTCTGAATCCGCATACAAAACAAATTGAGATTATTACCATCAATCGTAATTCCATGGTGGATGTGGATGTATTTGACAAAGAAGGGAATTATCTGGGGGTTTATACAAAACAGATTGCGCTGCAACATGGCTATGGGGACGGATTGAACGAAAGCTGCGAAAGGCAGGTACATACTGTTTCCAGATTTTTGCACAATATCCCGGTTCATGCATATGCCGCAATTAATATGGAGGCAATACCAAGTTTGAACGATGCGGTGGGCGGCGTGACGGTGACGGTTTTGGATGACATTATTTATCCGGAATATGATATGGATTTGCATGCCGGAGAAGAAGTAACTCTGATGGGAGAAAAGGCATATTGGTATGTGCGACTGCGCAATGAAAATATGTTTGACTCCAATACACTTCGTCAGGAACGGCAAAAACAATATCTGACCACCTGGGGAGTGACTGCGAAGGAGCAGGCCACAAGTGACATCCGTGTTGCAATTGAATTATATGAAATTGTCAGTGAATACATGGTGACGAATCTTGATTTAAGCAGTTTTACCTATCTGGTATCCGAATCCGTCAACTATGATTTTTCCATCGACAATATGTTTACCGTTCCGGGAGAAGCCTTTAAGGGAAATGAGTTTGAGGAATTCTATGTGGACGAAGAAGGCTTGGAAAAAATGCTGGTAGAGATTTTTTACGAACCGGTGGAATAACCGGATTGTTCAGCCATGGAATAACCGGACGAAATGACATTATTACCAATTAATGATATTGGATCATGCAATTTATGATTTAATATACCACATGAATCTTACGAAAGGAGGAGTTCAAGGTTATGAAAAAGAGAGTTTTAGCAGTTTTGACAGCAGCAATGGTATTAATGATGGGTTCTCTTACTGCATTTGCATCGGAAAGCCCTACTGTTGGCACAACAGAGACACCGGTGGAAACACAGGAAGCAAGTGTATCTGTGGAATCATTGGAAAGTGCATCTGCTTATGCAGAAAAAACAACCGTTGCAACGGAAGGTGTTACTGTGGAAGCAACTTCTGACACTACCGTTCAGGCAGCCGCTGTTCAGGTTCAGAATGAACTTTGCGATGTCGCTTCTCTTGGTGCTGCTCTTGGCAATCAGAGTCTTGCATCCGCAGCAGCGGATTCTTCCAAGACAATCACTGCAGATGTTGTGTCAGTAGTAGAAGTTCATGCTGATGCCAATGCACCTAAGAATGCAGACGGAAGCATTACCGTTACCTTCCTGGTTCCGGATATTGCAGCCGGCGATATCGTTTTCCTGCTTCACTATAACGGAACAGCATGGGAAACTATCAATCCTGTTGCTGTAGCAGATGGTGCAGTAGCAGCCAATTTTACCAGTTTTTCACCTGTAGCAATTGTCAAGGTTAAAGTAGGAAATGCTGCAACGGCACCTCAGACAGGAGCAGCATTTCCTGTTGCCGGCGTAGTAGCAATCATTGCTTTAGCCGGTGCTACCGTATGTGGAAGAAAGTTTGTTACAACAAAGTAATACATTTACAGGTCATGTGGTGAACAAAGTATCATCGGCAGGGGAAAACCCTGTCGATGATTGTGCAAAAAAACAAAAGAAAGTGCAATAAAAATGAGTATTATCGCGGTGGAATACAGATGAAGAGAATATTGATCGTCACTACAATCAGTGGTTTTCTGCCGCAATTTGAGAAGAATGATGTAAAGATATTACAGGATATGGGGTATGAAATTCATTATGCATCGAATTTTCATCATCCGGTATATCGCTGTGACAAAGATGCATTAATAGAGCAGGGCATTCATCTGCATCAAATAGATGTAGAAAAGAGCCCGGTGAAATTCAGAAAAAATTATAAGGCTTTCCGGCAAATCAAAAAAATCATTGATTGTAATGCCATTGATGCGGTACATTGTCACAATCCCATGGGTGGGGTTGTCGGAAGAATGGCTTGTCATTTTTCCAAACGGAAGCCTTATGTGATATATACGGCTCATGGTTTTCATTTTTATCAGGGAGCAAAATTACAAAATTGGATTTTATATTATACGGCAGAAAGATTTCTGGCAGGATGGACCGACCATTTGGTGACAATCAACCGGGAGGATTATCAAAATGCGAAAAAATTCTGCATGCAAAAAGGTGGAAGAGTCAGCCAGATTCATGGAGTTGGCGTTGATGCAGAGAGATTCCGGCCGAACCCGGAAATTGCCGGCAGAATGCGAAAAGAAATCGGTATTCCGGAAACGGCATTTCATATTGTGACGGCTGCGGAATTAAATGACAATAAAAATCAGAGTGTAATTATCCATGCACTTGCTTTGCTGGATTGCCCGATGATTCATTACACCTTATGCGGCAGAGGAGATAACAGGAAAAAACTGGAAGCATTGGTAAAACAAAAAGGCCTTGAAAAACAGGTTCATTTTCTTGGGTACCGGGATGATATGCCGGATATTTTGCAAACTGCGGACTGCTTTGCATTTCCCTCCAAAAGGGAAGGGCTGGGCATCGCAGCAGTAGAGGCACTTCTGTGCGGTGTTCCTCTGCTGGTTGCAGACAATCGTGGTACAAGAGAATATGCAAAAAACGGAATCAACGGAATTGTCTGTTATACGCAGAAAGTCGGCGAGTATGCGGATGCAATCAGATCACTTTATGAAAATAAAAAACTGCGCAGAGACCTGGCAGAGCGGGCGAGGGAATCTGCAAAAGAATTTACCATACAGGAAACGGAACGAAGAATGCAATCGGTTTATCAGACAATTGCGGATAAAGGATAAAGGTTGGAACAAATCGTGGCAAAGCAGGCGGTTAAGATATCCGTGATCATGGGTGTCTACAATCAATGGAACAAAGAAAAATTGAGAACTGCGGTGGATTCCATTCTGAATCAGTCCATGAAAGAGATTGAATTTATTATCTGGGATGACGGTTCGGAAGCGATGGCGGCAGAATACATCAGAGAATTGAAACATCTGGATGAGAGAATCGTTCTGGCAGGAAAAGAAGAAAACAAAGGATTGGCTTTCTCTTTGAATTCCTGCATTCATTTGGCAAAAGGGAAATACATTGCACGAATGGATGCCGATGATATTTCTTTGGAAAATCGTTTGGAACGGGAATATGAATTTCTGGAATCTCATCCCGAATATGCCTGGTGCGGATGCAATGCCATTTTGTTTGACGAATCCGGGACATGGGGAAAGCGGCAGATGCCGGAAATGCCCACGGAAAAGGATTACTTGAAATATTCTCCTTATATACATCCAACCGTAATGTTTCGGAAGGATTTATTTGAACATCACAGGGGATATCTGGAAGCAGAAGAAACGCTGCGATGCGAAGATTATGAAATATTCATGCGTTTCCGGCGAATGGGTCTGCGGGGCTATAACCTGCAGGAAACGCTTTTTATGTACCGGGAGGACAAGGAAAATTACAAACGCCGGAAGTTCTGCTTCCGAATCAATGAAATGAAATTGCGTTATCGCAATTTTCGCGCAATGCATCTGTTGTTTCCGTTTGGATGGTTGTATGTAATCCGACCGATTGTTGGTGGTTTATTGCCCACCGCTATTTTGCGCGAATGGAAACGATTTGAGGGAAAACATGCAGGGGAAAAAGCGGGAGAACAAACAAAGCTGCGCGGCAAAGAAAACATGCCGCAAAGAAAGAAAACGAATAAGGCTTTACCGGAAAATTCTGGAAAAGGATTCGGCTCACAAAACAGCATTGCATGAGACCCTTATGAAAATGGATTTCCCGGAGGAATATCCGGCATTTGCAGAGTTGTATTGTCATACGATGACACCCGTACTTCTGGAATTTACCATATGGACATTGCAACAGGCAATGAACGATGGGAAACAGGTTCTGTATTATCTTGCGCGGGATGGATATCTCGAATACCGGATTGCGAAAAAGATTGCCAATGCATATCAGCTTCCGCTGGACATACGATATCTGAAGGTATCCCGTTATTCCCTGCGAATGGCGGAATATTATATTTCGGATCATCCGTTGGATACGATTTGTACGGGAGGCATTGACATTACGCTTGAAAAAGTTTTGCGGCGCGGTGGTCTGACAGAGGAGGAGATTTTGCAGATTAGCCGGGAGATTCCGCTCCGCTTTCATGGGAAATGTCTGAATTATGTTTTGATAAGGGAACTAAAACGAATCCTGTCAATGAACGATGCCTTTCTTGGCTTTGTCTATAAACATGCAAAGGAACATTATGAGAATACATTGCAGTATTTGCGCCAGGAAGGAATACGCCCCGGTGTTTCCTATGCAGTTGTGGATAGTGGATGGATTGGCACCATTCAACAATCGCTGGAAAATTTATCCGGCGTCCCAACCGATGGGTACTATTTCGGTTTATATGAAATACCGCAAAATGCGGACCGGGACAGATATCATGGTTTCTATTTTATGCCGGGAACACATCTGTACAGAAAAGTGACTTTTTCCAATTGCCTGTACGAGGTTCTGGCATCTTCTCCGGATGGGATGACCATTAATTATTCCTGCCGGAAAGGTGAGATGGAAGATAATAATGCAATTTATGATGCCGTTGAGAGTGAATACAAAAATCCAAATGCACCTTATATGAAAGTGGCGTGTGAGGTGTGCGAAACATATGCCGCATTTTATCTTGGTGAAATGAATAAAACAGAGAAGCACGAGGGCCGGCAACATAAGGTTCGTATTGATTTAGCAAAACTGCTGAAACTTTTTATGGCATATCCGGAACAAGAAGAAGTAAATCTTTTCGGTAACCTGCTGTTTTGCGATGATGTGCTGGAACATCGCTTTTGTCCTGTTGCTGCCTTGTGGGACGAAAAGGAATGTCGAAAGCAGAGATTTATGGTGAAAATGCTGGCAGGAATTGGGATGCGAAAGGAAGAGTTCCATGACAGCGCGTGGCCGGAAGGCAGCATAGTGCGACTCCATTCTTTCCATTACTTAAGATTAAGGTCGGAGCAGAGAATAAAATGGGTTCGATTCATAAGAAAGACTCTGGAAGAGAAAAAAGCAGAAAGGCAAGTTCGCCAGTAAAAAAAACAAAGAAGGCGCAACCTGCCCCAAATAAGAAAACTGTGAAAAAGGAACAAAAGACAGGACCGGTGAACAGAAAATACAGGGATTTGAAACAGTATTTTTTTGTGATTCGGGAATTGACTTCACGGGAGATTAAACGAAAATACGCAAGAAGTTCCCTTGGTATCATTTGGAGTGTTCTGAATCCGCTTTTAACCATGGTTGTAATGTCTTTGATTTTTTCCACAATGTTTAAGCGTTCCATTGAAAATTATCCTATCTATCTTTTGACCGGGCAAATGATATGGACGCTATTTTCCACGGCAACCAATTCTTCCATGACGGCGCTTGTGGATAATAAGAATCTGCTCATCAAAGCAAAATTGCCAAAACAGACATTTGTATTATCCAGAGTTTATACGGCTATTGTAAATTTTGCGTATACATTTGTTGCTTATATTGTGATTCTTGTCATGTTTCGGATTAAGCCCAATCCGACCATGCTTCTGCTCCCGATCGATGTGATTTTTATTCTGATGTTTTCCGTGGGGCTTGGATATGTCTTATCCGTTATGTATGTTTTTTTTGCGGATATTAAATATCTCTATTCCGTTCTGCTTACCATGTGGATGTACCTTTCCGCCATCTTTTATCCGGTTAGCGGATTGTCCGTTGGGATGCAGAAAGCCATTGAAATCAATCCGGTTTACGAAATGATATTTTTTGCCAGAGAGTGCATTTTATACGGTAAAGTTCCAAACAGGGAAATCTGGATACGGCTAAGTTGTTGGAGTGTAGGAATGCTGGTGGCGGGACTTCTCATTTTTCGGCATAAGGAAAATCAGATTATGCAAAAGGTATAAAGAAAAAATCATTGCCTGTGTTCCCGGAATGCAGGCTCTTAATAAGTTTGGAGAAAAAGGTGAAAAAGAAACGATGGATCTGGATTGCGTTTCTGCTTTTGTTTTTATCGGCACCGAAGCCGATTCAGGCAGAAGAAGCAACAATCGATACCGGTTCGGAAGAATATACAAATGAGAATGGAAGCACATTTCCCATTGGCGTGTATCTTCGCTCGGATGCGACAATCGGTGATTATCAGTTCGCCATTCAATACGACCCGGCAACGCTTCGCTATGTTAGTGGCGCGGATGCAGTGGATGAGGCGAGTGGAATATTATATTTTTCCGGAGAGGGAAATGAGACGCAGATAAAATATTGGCTGACCATGGAATGCATTGCGGAAGGAGATTCTTCTCTGCAGGTGATTTCCGCACAGGCCAATCATCGCCCGGAGACAGACAATCCGGAAGTGCAGGAAACAGAAGCACTGCAATTCACGAATCTGGGAACCGCATCTATGCATGTTGTGCCGGAGGGCAGTCTGGAAGAAGAAACGGAAGAAGAAACGGAAGAAGAAACGGAAGAAGAAACGGAAGAAAATCCGGACGAAGAACCTGATGAAACGGAAGATAACCCTGACGGGGCGGGAGAAGATACCGGAGAGGCTGGGGTCGGCGTTGACGAGGACGAAGCAAATTCTGACGGAGCGGAATATGGACCCGGTGATGCAGGGGGAGGTTTTGGCGAAAATCTTGACGGAGCGGGAGAAGGTTCCGGAGAGGCTGGAGAAGGTTTTACTGAGTCGGAGGGAAATCGGAATTCCGAAAATGAAAAGGATATGGATATTGCGTCAGCCGTACAAACAGGTGAGAATCCTGTGGATACGGAAGAACATTTGGAGAGCGGCAATGCAGACAATAAAAAGGTGTCCTCCATTTATTTCAATATGTATGTGCTTATTGCCATTCTTCTTGTGGGAATTGTCCTTTTGGTAAATGGCATAGTCTTTTTGACGAAGCGCATTTTACGAAAATCAAATGCAGATCGGGCAAGGCCTGAGCAACCGAAAGAAGATTTGCTACCTATGGTTGATCTGGATGATTACGCTGAGGAAATTCGTCTGGAACAACATATGGATGAAAAGGCGCAACTGCATGAAAACAGGATGCAGAGCGAATTTGGAACGCCAATCATTCAAATCGATGATGTCACTATGGAATTTCACCTTTCCAGTAGCAATCCCTCCGGAATCAAGGATTATCTGATACAGGTTTTGAAGCGGCAGGTTACTTATCGTAAATTATTTGCGCTGTATCATGTCAGTTTCAATGTTTATAAAGGTGAAATTGTTGGAATCATAGGAACCAACGGTTCCGGAAAAAGTACCCTGCTTAAGATTGTATCGGGGGCACTTCGCCCTTCCCAGGGGAAGGTCGTGGTGGATACCAGAAAAGTGCAGCTGCTCACTCTGGGAACCGGATTTGATATGGAACTTACGGCACGGGAAAATGTCTATCTGAATGGCTCCATCATCGGATACAGCAAGGAATTTTTAGATCAGCATTATGATGAGATTGTAAGGTTCGCAGAACTGGAGGACTTTATGGAAGAGAAGGTTAAGAACTTTTCTTCCGGTATGGTATCCCGGCTGGGATTTGCCATTGCTACCGTTGCAGATGCGGCTGAGATCCTGATTCTGGATGAAGTACTCAGTGTCGGGGACGAGTTCTTCCGAAAAAAGAGCCTGCAAAGAATAAAAGAGATGATTCACGGCGGCAGCACGGTACTTCTGGTATCCCATTCCATGGGAACAATCCTGGAACACTGCACCAAGGTTGTGTGGATTGAGAAGGGAAAGTTACAAATGGTAGGGGAACCGAAGGTGGTGTGTGAGGCGTATAGGAAGATGAATATAGGGTATTAAAAAATTATGGATTATTTTGAAAATCAGTATAGAAGAATTTTGTTAGTTTCACACGAAATGTCATATACAGGTGCTCCGCATAGTTTGCTATTAATGGCTAATGCTTTAAGAGAATTACATTATGTAGTGGATATTTGGACATTTCAGACGGGTGAATTCGAAAGGGAATTTACGAAAAACGGTTATGAAGTAAAAGTCATTTCATACCCACTGAAATATTCCTTCGAATTAATTGATAATATAAAAAAATATGACTTGATAATTGCAAATACTATATTTTGTGTTTCATTTGCAAGATTGGCTCAGAAATTTGTAAAAACAGTTTTATATCTTAGAGAAGCAAATAACCTGAAAGATATTATAGATAGCAATAATTTGGTTGAAGAAGATCTTTTATTATGTAAAGTAATTGTTTGCGTTAGTGAGTATGCTGAAAAATCCATTCGCAGACATTATCCCACTATAAAAGAAATTAAAATAATCCATAATTATGTTGATGATGTAATGTGTAATGGGATACTAAATCGAAAAGTTGATAATTCAAAAACAAATATTATTGTTTCTGGAACAATAGAACCCAGAAAAGGACAAAACATTGCAATTAATGCTATCTCCTGTCTCCCAAAAGATATAAGAAATAAATGTATATTAAATATTATAGGACGTAAGGTATCTTGGGCAGAAGATTATTATGAAATGATTCAAAAAGTTGATTTTTGCAATGTAGTTTTTCACGATGAAATAGATAATACAGAAGATTTATATCAAATATACAAACTCATGGATATTTTTGTGATTCCATCAATGGACGAATCGTGCTCGTTGGTTGCATTGGAAGCGGCAATGCTTGGAAAAGTAATACTGATGAGCGAAAATGTTGGGGCAAAATATATTGTTAATGCTGATTGTATATTTGAGTGTAATGATTATCTACAGTTATCAACAAAATTACAGGATTTATTGATTAATACAAATAAGATTAAAAAAATTGGACTGGAAAACAGAAAAAATTATGAGAGAAATGCTACAAAAGCTCAGTATAAAAAAGAAATAAATAGTTATTTAAAAAAAATACTATTCTATAACGATATAAAGGAGCATGAGGTAAAAATGGAGAATAATAAAGAAATAGTTCGTGTTGTATATATTACTGATAGTAATTATGTTATGCCAACAATTGTATCAATCACATCTCTAATTCATAATAAAAATAAAAGAACAAAATTAGAAATTAATGTCATTGGAGTCGGATTATCTATAGAGGAAAAGAATAAGTTCACAAGTATCTTAAATAAAAACAAATCTGATAATTGTTGGATTAATATCATCGATAAGGATAATATGCTGTCTGATTTTAGAATTGAAAATTTCCATGTTAGCCCAGCTGCATTATATAAATTTTTCTTGGCTGAAATATTCCCTGATTATG
>JBJEMA010000066.1:0-14533 GCA_051879435.1 Lachnospiraceae bacterium | reverse complement strand
CATTTTTCTGCCAATGTATGCCCATCAAATACCAATCTAATGACCGTTAACCGTCATATTTCATTCAGAGAACATTCTCCATCTAACATAAACTAACTGATACTGCCTGCAACAAAAGAACCATCCTCTTTCATATATACATGATATTGATAATCCTCTATTGATTCCACATAAAAACTGTATTCCGGATGATTACCGGAATAATCAAACAAAACACCCACGACTTTCGAAGGGCAAAAATCTGCCATTTCCTCCTTATACTCGCTTGAAAGTGACGCTATAATTTCGTTATAAGAATTGTGGATATGACAAATAATATGAACCAAATCTTCCTCTTTTTCTTCCAGAATCCCGAGAATATTTTCCTCATTTGCCATAATTTGAATATAATCTGTGGTACTTTGCCAAATCGAAACAGAAACATTATATGTTTTCTTATAACATTCTTTGCACGGGGAACTATCTCTGCCTTCCTTAATCAGCGAAACCAAATCAATACTTTTTTCTCCTTTGCGTTTCCACGGATTTCTTTTCACTGATTTAATCAGATTATGAATTTCTTTTTTGAATAAATCTTCCTTGTTTTCGTTCATTACTTTGTTCATTTCCTTTCTATATCTGAATGGATTCCCTAATCTAAATCACTACACCTGCTTCACCGGAATCTGGATTTCCGTAAGCAAGTCATTTTCCGATTCTTTGTTCCACACACCGTCAATATAGGACTCACGGATATTCCCGCAAATCTCATATCCCTTTTCTTCTATATGTTGCAAAAGCACTCCATAGGATTTATGAAGCGTATCATAAGAGCCATTATGGAAAATGCACGCCGCCATGGGAACAGCCGGAATTTCGTAACTTATTCTTTCCCGGCAAATTCCTGTCAGCAACCATCGATGATTATCACAGTTCCTGTTCAACTACTTATCACATTTCCCTGCGAATGATAATCCCGATCCATAAATCTTTGCCATATGAAAATAATAAATTCTCCCCCGGGTACGAGTCAAGAACATCTCGTTTTTTAATCGTTTTTTGTGAGTTTCTTAATCTCCGAACTCACGAAGAAAAATCCCACAACTGCAGCAATTACATCGGAAATCAATGCGGCCCAAAGCATGGTAACGATACTGTGGGAAATATCAGCAAGAATAATTGACGCCGGTACGAAAGCAACAACATCACGAAGCAGAGCAAGGCTGGTGGATTTTACACTGCTGCACATGGACTGAAGAATTACCGCACCGGATTTTACATAACAGGTCAGAATAATACCTCCAAGGAAAATCCGAATACATAGTCTTGCATATTCCATATATTCCACCGTATTGTGACTTCCAAACAGATAAATTATGGCGTCTGGCATTAATTCGAAAATCAGAAAGGCAATCACGCCCACAATCAGTACCGAACGGGTCAGCAGACTTATGGTTTTCTTTACCCTCTCCGTATTGCCTGCACCCATATTGTATCCGATTATCGGCTGACCGCCAAGACTAATGCCAATTACAATGGATACCACGATTCCAAATACCTTCATCACAATTCCCACAACCGCAAGCGGAATTACCGCACCATAAGGCTCTCCTGTGCTTGCCAGGGTTTCGTAGCCATACCGGGTCAGCAGATTGTTATTTACAGCGATGATAATCACAATCGATAACTGTACAATCAGAGAAGCCAGTCCGACTGAAACAATCTGTCCGATTGTGTGTGCCTGCGTTTTCAACGACTCCCGGTTAATTTTGAAATTTTTTGCTCTTGTCAGATAAATAATACTCATGACAAAGGTGAGCACCTGCCCCATAATTGTAGCAATGGCAGCTCCTTTAACACCCATACCAAATCCAAATATGAAAATCGGATCAAATATCAAATTGGTAATTGCGCCGGCAAGCGTACAAGCCATGGCAAATTTCGGCGAACCGTCAGCCCGGATAGAACCATTTAATCCCTGCCCTATCATATAAAACGGTAATCCGGCACAAATGATTCGATAATACACGGTTGCATACCCATAGCACTGCGCTTCCTCCGGATTTCCTCCAAACAAGCCTAGTATCTGTGTCTGCAGAAGAAATCCAAGCACGCAAAGCAGAATCGCCGCAACCACAAGCATCAGAAGCCCATTGCCGATAAATTTTTCTGCCTCATCCTTTTTTCCGCTTCCCAGGGACAGACTAAATCCGGCCGCTACTCCATCTCCAATTAAAAGAGCGATGCCAAGAGCCAGCACAGTAAAGGGATATACAATATTCGTTGCCGCATTTCCATAGGCACCCGCCTCGCTCCAACCGATAAAAATCTGATCCACGATGTTATAAAGCGCAGCAACCACCATACTGATTACGCAAGGAACTGAAAATCGCATGACCAGTTTGTTAATGCTGCCGCTTCCCAAGTCTAATTCTTTCATTTTCTAACACTCCTTTTTTCTACGGAAATATTTCTGTTTTTTTCGGGAACTTTTCCGTTTTCTCTTTTTCGCAACAAAAAAGCGTAAACCCATAATTGGACTTACGCTTTTTTGCTACTCATTACATTTAGCATTTTAACACACAATTTTTTTCTTTGTAAGACCGGCCCCGGTATTTTTTCCAATGCATCATTAATTGCACGCGGGGTTCAAATACCATCTATTTGCCATAAGAAGCAGGATTATTGTCAAATGCACCACTAGACAATTTTTTTCATGGGAGTGATAATAAAAAGCGAAAGTATCATTTACAATTCTTTTATAGAATAAAGGAGAAACCAATGAATCATTTACCATTAAATATCCGCGTCCCTATTGAGGACAACAATCCAAGCATTGTTCGTGCGGAAGAGAAATGCATTAAGTGCGGAATGTGCAAGGAAGTCTGTACCAATCAAATCGGCGTTCACGGTACATACACATTGGAACAGACCTGCGGGGAAGCCGTGTGCATTCATTGCGGTCAATGTGCAAATGCATGTCCGGTAGACAGCATAACGGAAAAATACGAATATCCTGCCGTAAGAGAAGCGGTCAAGGATCCTGCAAAGGTAGTAATCGTCAGCACTTCGCCGTCCGTACGAGCTGCACTTGGCGAAGAATTTGGTATGCCGAACGGCAGTTTCGTTCAGGGAAAAATGGTAGCTCTGCTCCGCAAACTGGGTGTAAATTATGTCCTTGATACTAATTTCTCAGCTGATCTGACAATTATCGAGGAAGCCAGTGAATTGATTGAGCGGGTTACCGGCAACAACGCCCCTTTGCCACAGTTTACCAGTTGCTGTCCGGCATGGATAAAATATGCGGAAACCTACCATCCGGAATTAATTCCAAATATTTCCACGGCAAAAAGTCCTATCGGCATGCAGGGGCCGACGATTAAAACCTTTTTTGCCCGGAAGAAGGGCATTGATCCAAAGAGCATCGTTAATGTTGCACTTACCCCTTGTACCGCCAAGAAATTTGAAATTCGCAGGGATGAAATGAATGCCGCAGCAGATTATTTGAAAATGGATGACCTGCGTGACATGGATTATGTAATTACAACAAGAGAACTGGCAAAATGGGCCAAGGAAGAAGGCGTGGATTTTGCAACACTTGCAGACAGTGATTATGATGATTTTATGGGAGAAGCCTCCGGAGCTGCAGTTATTTTCGGTAATACCGGCGGTGTTATGGAAGCCGCTTTGCGTACTGCCTACGAATACATAACCAAAGAAACGGCGCCGGAACAACTTTTACAGTTTATCCCCGTCCGCGGATACGAGGGCGTCAGAGAAGCAACGGTGAAAATCGGCGACCTGGATGTTAATGTTGCCGTCATCTATGGCACAGCAAATGCCGGTCGATTTATTGAGGGAATAAAATCCGGAAATAAGACCTACCATTTTATCGAAGTCATGACCTGTCCGGGCGGCTGCATCGGAGGTGGCGGACAGCCAAAAGATATTATGAAAGATAAGGACGAAGTCAGAAAGGCAAGAATCCAAAGCCTTTATGCTAAGGATGCGTCAATGGCACTTCGAAAGAGTCACGAAAATCCGGATATTAAACGGATTTACGAAGAATTTTACGGAAAACCGTTAAGCGAACTGGCAGAAAAAATGCTTCATACCACCTACTTTGACAAGAGCGAAATACTACACAGAAATTAAGTGCGGAATATCGGATACCACTATGGGGAATCCGGTTTCCAACGCAAAAAGCGACAAAGGTTTTTCCTTCTGTCGCTTTTTTATTGCATATCACCGTTATTATGATTCAATTTCAATGGCATCCACCGGACAACTTGCAGCAGCCTCCTGCATTTCCATTTCCTGTTCCGCCATTGGTGCTCCGCTGGCCACAGCCACATTGTCCTCCGTCATGGAAAAAACTTCAGGGCAGATACCGGTACATAGTCCGCATCCGATACAATTCTCATTTACATAAGCATCCATAATTGACCTCCTACAATTTTTTATAGTATCTGCGCAAAATAGGTCTTTTATTAATGCATTGTTATTTTCGGTGTTTTTTCTTACAAGTCGTTAACATCTTTCACATACATATAAACGATTGGCTGCTCCATACTGTAATCATTAGAGGGAACAATTTCCAACATGACTTTATGATAAATATCCCGAATCTTACGCCGGTAAAAAATTCGAACCGGCTTCACAGATGTTTCCGTTTGCACGGATGCTTCCGGCTTCACAGAGTTATACGACAAAAATTGACGGCAAAGAGATTGTAAATCGACCGATTTCAAAAACAGTTCTTTATCCTCTTCATGAACCATCCCGCAATCCACGAAATCCTTTATCCAGGTCTGCAAATCATGCGAAAAACCATACGCTTTTCCTTTTTCCGGAACATCCATTTTTATAATGTCAATTTCCCCGGATTGTAAATTTGCCTTTAATATTTTGATGTAGGAATCGCACAAAACACGATAATTTTCTTCCTTCGTTCTCCGGTTCACACCTTTGGACAGATAGTAATTTTCCTTATCCTGGTACATCCGCTTGTCTGCCAGTTTTTCAATATCATCAAATGGGACTTCCGAATAACCATCCTGCGGTTCCTTCGCTGCTCCTTCTTCGTCCGACCGCTCTTTTACCCGGGCATAACCAATTGCAATACTTACATTGTAGTCTTCTTTTTGACATTTTTCCGCAATGGCTTTGATATTATTCTTTATCCTCTCCGGATCCGCATCCTTTTGCGCAACCAACGCCGCAAATTCATCTCCGCCGACACGATAACATGTTCCCTGGTCTCCAATCGCCTGTAAAATGCACTGCGCCGCATCATATATCATGGAATCACCCACATCATGGCCTTTGGTATCATTTACCGTTTTCAATCCATTCACATCCATAACAAATAAAATCAAATGTTCTGCCTGATTTCCGTTCTTTTTCATTTCTGAAATCCGGTACTCATAAGCAAATCGATTGAATAAACCGGTCAGGGTATCCGTCTCCGTCATTTTCTTCATTAACTGGGTGTAACTATAGTTATCCGTAATATCATTCAATGTAAGGATATGGCCCCGTTCCTTTCCGTTTCTGGTTAAAATCCTGTACTTTGGCCGGTACACCTTATCCTCAATGGCAACCACCTTTTTCTCACTGCTTTTCAAGATCAAATCCCTCACAATGGCATCGCCGTTTTCGCCAAAGTCCGGATACATGTCTTTCAAAGGCTCATTGGAATAAATAATCCGTTCATCCTCATCAAGGGCAATGATTCCCAACGACAGATTGTCAATTACATAATTGCGCGCCAATTCCACCGTATCGATTAAATCATATTTCGCCAAAGCAATCGCCATAAAAATAGTGGCAATTGCGTAAGAAAGGGAAGTGGAATCATAACCGCCCGTCCAGCCGAGAAGGAATACTACAAATCCTGCCATGGCACACAAGACACACGCCAACATGTACAACATCTGAATTTTCCTTTTTTTCCGTCTTTCCTTTACCAAAATGGCAAGAACCACTGTAAGAATAATGATAAAATAAAGGACCAGCGAGACAGTATAAATATTGTACATTACACCATGTCCGTAATTATTATGCGGAAATAATCCTTCTGTTGAATATTCCACGTCGGTGTAAAACCAATGTTGCATCGGATAAGTAAAAACCATAACTGCAATCGACATATGAAAAAAGGTCAGAAGCAATTTGATTTTTTTTGGAATTTCAATCCGACAATACTGCATTATGAATAGAAAGAAAGTCAATGGAATAAAGACTTTTCCCACATATGCAAATTTTGTACCAAGCAAAATGGATTCTTTATCTCTGGCAACAATTTCAACCAACGCCCCTATGTTATTAATCATTGTCACAAGACAAAAAAGAACCAGGTAAGTATGCTCTTTGCCTCTCCAATTATTAATCAGATAAATTGCCCCCACCAAAAGAATCACTATACTCACAATTTGTATGAATATAATCAAGTTATAAGTATCCAATCCCGAACCCCTTTCCAAATTCCGATTATCCCACATCTATGTATCAGAAACTTCGTCTTCTATTATATATGGCATTTTCATTTCTTCCAAGAAGAAAAGGGAATATAGCAACATTATGTACCAAAAGTGGAATCCGGGAAGATTATGTGCAAAACGGGGTTCCGGGAAGATTATGATAAAATTGTGTTCTTGTAGATTATGTAAAATGATTATGTTATTCTTTGATAAATAATAATTGCATGGAATATGTACAGAATAATTCTTGAATGAAATGAGGCAAAACATGAAATTTCAGTGGAAAAAATATTTTTGTATTCTTAGCGGGCTTTTCCTATTATATCTGGCCATATACTATTGGCCTTCTTTTTCCGGCTTTCTGCGGGTTCTGATTTCCGCGACCTCGCCGTTGGTAATCGGATGTGCCGTTGCCTATTTCTTGAATATCCTTATGGCATTTTATGAACGGCATTATTTCCCAAAATCACAAAGGAAATGGGTGCAGACTTCCAGGCGTCCCGTTTGTTTAATCGGAGCTCTTCTTACCCTTTTGGCAATCATCGTTTTCGTATGTACTCTGGTGACAACACAACTGGCGGACTGCTTTAAACTTCTCTTTTCCCAACTTCCTTCCTCACTGGAGAAAGCCATCGCATTTTTAACCGAGCATCAGCTCATTTCCGAAAATATATCAGAAGATCTGGAAGCCATCAACTGGACGGAAAAAATCGAACAATTTGCATCGGTACTGCTTTCGGGATTTGGCAATCTGCTCGATGTTGTTATCTCTGCAGTATCTACCCTGTTCTCCGCTGTCACCACCACAGTACTGGCCCTCATTTTCAGCATCTATGTATTGGCCGACAAGGAACATCTGGCAATCCAGAGCCGGCATTTTCTTCAGCATTATATGAAAGAAAAATGGTACAAAAAATTCGTGTATGTTCTTTCCGTTCTGGATAACAGTTTTCACAGATTTTTTGTAGGGCAATGTACCGAGGCTGTTATTCTGGGTGTTCTTTGCACCATTGGCATGTTGTTGCTCCGGCTTCCTTACGCATCCATGATTGGTGTCCTTATTGGTTTCACAGCATTGGTTCCGATTGTCGGCGCATTTATCGGCGGTGCCGTCGGTGCTTTTCTGATTTTAATGGAGTCTCCCATTCAGGCGCTCATCTTTCTTGTATTTTTACTTATATTACAACAACTCGAGGGAAATCTGATATACCCGCGGGTTGTCGGCACATCCATCGGGCTCCCGTCCATCTGGGTTTTGGCTGTGGTCACCATCGCCGGCAGTGTTTTCGGTATTTTGGGAATTCTTTTAGGAATACCGCTTGCTGCTGCCATCTACAAAATGATTTATACCGACATGCATAAGAAGAAATGAAATATTTTCGTGAAAAAACAAAAAAAGCAGGACACGCCTGCTTTTTTCCCGTTGTTCCTTTCAAGTGTAGTATACCGCCATTTTTGCAAAATCATCAAATGACAACTTGAAACTTTGCCCTCTGTAATATCAGAGATTTGCTCCATGATCCACCACGATAATCTGACCTGTGATTGCAGAAGCCTCATCACTGGCAAGGAACAGTATGGTGTTCGCCACCTCAACCGGCTTGCAGACAGGCAAGGTCAGATCTGCATGCTTTGCCATGGCTCCCATCATATTCGGATCCAGATTCTCCTGCTTCATCGTCATGGTCATTGGAGTTACTACACTTCCCGGACACAATGCATTACAGCGCACATTTACACCGGCACAACGCATTGCAATATTCTTCGTCATACCGATAACCGCCGCCTTACTTGCCACATAGGCAACGCCTCCACCACCGGTATAGCCCGCAACACTTGATACATTGACGATAGAACCGGATTTGGCTTCCACCATAACTTTGGCTGCTTCCCGCGCCATATAAAGGGTTCCTTTTGCATTGATATCAATCAAGGTATCAATTGTCTCATCTGTAACCTTATCAATTGGTTCAATTCCGCTATCAACCACTCCGGCATTATTTACCAGAATGTCTAATTTCCCAAAAGTTTCTACCGTTTTTACAATAACTTCTGTACACTGCTCCTTCTTGGAAATATCACAGGGAACTACCAGCACTTCCCCACCGGCTGCCCTGATTTTGTCTGCAACAGCCTCTAGTTGCTCTATGCGCCTTGCGGAAATAACAACCTTGGCACCCTCCTTTGCAAACATCTCTGCTGTACATTCTCCGATTCCGGAATTACCACCTGTAATAATTGCAACCTTGCCGTCTAATCTTCCCATGTTTAACCCTCCTGCCTTGTTCTGAATTATATGATATCTATATTGTAATAAACTTTTATTATTCCGACAAAACTTTTTTCTTATTTCTCTATTAATGAAAAAACTTGAATCGGGTTATCAGATATGCCGCCAAATACCACGCAAAAATAATATCGCTGGCGATTTATATGTCTTTTTAAAATTAAATTTCGCCAGCGATATATTTTCAAGTACATTTTTAATTATTGAATTGACTTCTTCAACTCTTTTTTCAGGTATTCATATCGCAGTCTTTTCTCTTCCTTGGCAAAATGAATCTCTCGGCTCTGCATCGGATTCTCCTCATAGGATAAAATTTCGTCTCCAAACTGCTCACTGGTAAGATCAAATACACAATCCCCAATCACATTGTAGCAGTGATAATTTCCTCCACTTCTTAAGACTCCATATACCTCCCCGCCAAAAATATCCTGTGCAAGAAAAGCGGTAATCGAACACTGACCTAAAGTCATATTATCCTTCGTCCAGTCATCTCTCATTCTCGGCGCACAAGTATCGGCGCACCATATTTCCGATAATAAATCATACAGATGTCTTGGATTTTTAATTGCTTTATATTCTTCATTTACTGCAGGTACATCTGCCGTCTCCCAACCATAAAATTTATATTCTTTCATCGGAGTTTTATTCCTTTCTTCACCGGTGGCAAATCAATTCACCGGCGTCCCAACCTCGATCAGGTTGCCAGTTCTGCCATATTATTCTTCGGCATCAACTTCTTGCACAGGAACTTATTCTATAATTCTATTTCGAATTATTCAATTTTTTTCATTTTTTCGAAATAGACTTCTGGTAAAAAAGGCGACCATCCGGTCGCCTCTATCATATTCCAGTTCCCGTTCTCATAGCCAAAACAGCTTGCTTTTTTCTAATATTTTCTAATGCTTCAGATGGATGAACTGCATCCTTTACCGCTTCCTCCATTGGGCATAAGCCTGTATTCGTACGATTTCGAATTTCCGAAGTTAAAGTTTCATATTGAAAAGCAACATTGTACTGCGTGAATATTTCCCTTGCAGATTCGCTCATTGTTACAGCATATACTTCCTCCACTCCTAAAAGCACATAAAGATATGCCGCGGCTTTGCCGACAACCTTATCTGCCGCACAAAAACCCTGAAAGTTTTCTTCCGTATCTAACCATGCTAACAGTGGCTTAATTCCCCGTTCTGCACTGGTAAATATTTTTTCATCCTTACATAAAACGCAAGTATAGTTACCGGTTGCAAACAACCTCCTGGCTTTATTTATATTACTCTCCATATTCACTCCTCAGATTCTTGAGATCGCTCATCGTCATCATTTCTCAAATTTTTCGAGAACACTCTAATCACATCTCAAATAATTTCGAGATTACTCTAATTACTCCTCAAATAATTTCGAAATCACTCTAATCACATCTCAAATAATTTCGAGAACACTCTAATCACATCTCAAATAATTTCGAGATTATTCTAATCACTCCTGAGATTTTTTGAGATTTTCCACACGATAAACGATTAGCGGAAGCAATGTCCATTGAAGAACAATTCCAAAAATACCGGTAACGATACTCATCCATATGGTTGCGACCTGTATGTTCTCATTTCCCAATACATATACTGCAACCAAAACCGCTATCGCACGTACAATACGCCCTGCCACCTGCGTTACCAATACCTTTACAATCGTTGGGATTTTCACATTACGAAGCAGACCGGAAACAAGGCCGTATGCGCAAAGTTCCAGCATCATAAACGGCAACATGGCAATTCTTGGCATGCCGGAAAGGGCAAAACTTGCTACCGGTCCGAGCAACCCAGCTAAAGCGCCTGCATAGGGTCCTGCCAGCAAACCTACCAAAATAATCGGCAAATGCATAGGAAGGAATGTTTCTCCCAGTGCAGTGCCCAGTCCTGAGACAGCTCCAAGTACATGAAAAATTTGCGGAACAACCACCGCTCCGACGATTGCAAATATTGTTGCCATAGCCTGAACCTTAATAGAAAGATGCGGTTTCTCCATTGTTATTACTGCTCTGTTTGTCATAACCAAAATCTCCTTTTTCTTTAAAATATATCACATTTTTTACACCGAACCTACTCTATTTGCGTTACTTCATCAATTCTGCAGTGAAAATTTTCCACATCAACATCTTCATGAAAATGACCGAAATACCAATCCTTAAAATCAACCCGGTCTGCCACCTGTTGAAAGAATCTAACCAGTTCAACTTCTTCCTCATGACAATCGAAGCCAAGTTCCGTAATTACTTCATAAGGACCGGTATGCGAAATTATATAGTCGACTTTGTAATCATTCGCTTTCAGATTTGCCCATGCCTCCGCATACTCTTCCTTCGACGGCAGTTCCTCCTCAAACCAACTAAGACCCAAATCCCTATAATCTCTATCCGTTGAATATGCACCTCCAAATACGAAGAATTTCTTCCCCGCAATCCGGTAAACTTGTCCTCTCATGAGATGAATTATTCGCGCTTCTATCATATGTACCTTCCCACCATGCCACTCATCGACAGGATAAGAATTTAATGCATCAAACTGCTCATGATTCCCGTCTGCAAACAGAACCGTCAAAGGCAAGTTCCTTAAATATGCTCTTGTTGCCGCCTCCTGTTCTTTGCTATATCCACATATTCCTGTATCCCCACAAATAATCAAATAATCGTTTTCATCCAAATCCTCTCTGCCAAGAAACGGATTTAACTTATCAATATCAAGTGTTGAATGAATATCTCCGCATACAAATATACTCATATTTTCCCCTCCTACTTCCTATAGGTTGTTAGTGACCATGAAAAACCAAGTTCGTACCACAAGCCATACCCGGCAAGTAATTCATCAAATTCATTGAGCACCATGCCGGCTATTCTGCCATCATCAAAAAATGCAGTATCCTCATATTCTGATGATTCACTAAAATAATCCTCGAAATAATCCCATATTTTTTGTTCTCTTATTACTTCACATTTATCCAGAAACTCCCGATATTCTTCCTGCGATGAAATTTCAATTGGATTTATCCCGATTTCATCCATGGTTGCAGATGTTTTCTCCATATCATCAAAACCATTCAGTTCCAGCCATTCCTCATAAGAATCATATTCCGCCGGGTCCCATCCTATTTTTCCTTCAAGAAAGTCATCTACATAACCGGCCACTTCATCTGCCACCTCATTTGTTTCAGGAAGTAATATTCTTCGTACCTCCTCTGATACTTCCCCCATATTGACTTCATATTCGTGATAACAAAGAAGAAGACTGAATGGGCCCTCAAAAGTCATATCCAGCAGCCTTTCCGGATTGGAAAACTCTTCCCATGTAATTTCTCCGTTACAATCTTCAATGGGACCTTCTAAATACTTTTCCGGATGTTCCTCATTCCTTACTACTAATTTACCTTTATCATCTTTATAACATTTTCCTCCTGCAAAAATCTGTACATCCTGCCACATCCCCCACTTTTGTAAAAATTTGACAATCTCCATTGCAAGCATTTCTGAGTCGGTTTCTTGATTAAAAATATGATTATCGTCCATAAATGCCTCCTTTCGCAGGTTCGCCTCTAACATCCATACATAGCAATCGAAATGTAAACTTGTAATGCATTCTGGCTTACCCGCTTTTTATCCGATTGAAAAAAGACGCATCAATGCGTCTTTCTTACTTCATCTAATGCCGATTTAATTAAACTAATTAAATCTTCATCTTCATCATCATTTTCATTAAAAATATCAAGAGGGCGATCCTTCTCCGTTCCTGCTGTAATCCTAGGAAAATAATACTTTTCCTGGACAAACTTATTTCCAATTTTCAGTGTATATCCATTCTTATGTGCTTCTTCATCCGTCGCCCAATATGGTCCCTGAGTAGAAGTTTTTTTAATTAAAACAATCTGCCACTCGTTATTTGGGCAGATATGAATATTTCCGGATTTAATATCATAATTTGAATAATCTGTGTTTTGTTTAATAAACGGAGATTCTGTCGAAGCTTCCTGAATATTGGCCAAATGTCTTTCATATATTCTGTACGGCATTACATGAAGGCCAATGACATTCTGATATTCCTCTTTTTTCTGAAATGAGGGCGTAAATCTGTACTTTAGCCAACATAGACCCTCATATTGTTTTGCAGTTGCTATAGTGATAGCACATTCCTTCTTCGGACTCATACCTCTTACTAAATCATTATGTAATTTTTTGATGATATTGTTATCAACATTTTCCAATCGCGATTTTATTCCTTTTTCCTGAATTTTCTTTATTACTTCTTGTATTGACTCCATATTTCTACCTCCATTTAATGTAATTTATCTCCCTTTTCGATTTTGTGTTCCTAAAAATGAATTTAGCTTTCGAATCAGAACTCTTAAATAGCAAACACACAAATCCGAAAAGGAACTAATTTATTGTTATGAAATCCATAATAAATACAAACTTTTTATAATGGCGCATATATACACCTTATAAATTCACTTTTATCCTTTCGTTATGAACAAATTCTATTTCGTATATGCACTTATCAAATCGCGCTAATTTATTCCTAATCTCTTCGTTGTAACGCGCTTTCGTTTCTCCGCCACAGCCACTTCGCCAATATGAAGTCTTAGGTCTCATATTCTTTGTCATCGTCCAATGAATAAATGTTTCCGCTTCCGTATGAGCGGTAACAATATTTCTTAACAAATCTATTCTATATGAAAACAAATCCTCATTATAATCATCCCAAGGTTTATCCTCTCGGGGAATAGCATGTCGATTGCCAATCATCCAATATCGATTATTCTTTTTAATTATTCTATATGGTGTGACTCTTATTGTTTCTTTGACAGATTTTGTGCTGTCATCTTCTGAAATTGCAATTAGTTCAAGCATTCGTCTTTTTATTATGTTGTTTCGAATTATAGTTATTTTATTGGCTATATCTTCATCAATGAGATCAACAGGATTATCTGCATCAACAATCACAGCCTGTGAATCTATTGAATCTTCATTAAAAAACAAACTGCTATTCGCCTTTATAAGCCTTTTCTTTAAGGATGCCTTTTCATCACTTGTAAACTCTACAGAAACTTCTATTTTCTTTAGAAGAAAAGACAATTCAAAATAACTTAACGGTTGATTGAAGTATATCTGTCCATTTTTTCCTTTATTTAAGTAGCCCGGATATACAATTTGGAATTCCTCTTCTTCTAATAATTCACCAGACTCATCTGAATTGAAAGCATCTGCCAGTTCTCTAAGTCGTCTGGTAAAAGTCCCTTTATCCCCAAGTATTCGCTTAGCATTCTCTTTTCCTACAATTTCCCTAAGTTTAGCCTGGGAAACTGTATGATCCTTATCCGTATTTTCTTTTAGCAATTTCAATAATTTGTATGTATTGAAAAGTGATTTTTTTGACATATTATGCTCCTACAACGCTTTCAAATATTCCTCTACATTCAGATACCGAACACTTTCTACCTCTGCACTATCTCCTCGGTAAATTACATATCGTCCTGTAATATCACCATACCTATGACTAGTCATAGCACACTTTTCTCCTATTATACCCATCTACTAAATTATAGCAAAGGATATAACGGGTATAACATTTTTACAAATCCCAATTCGTAAATATATTGATGCGTTCAAAGAACGAATAAAACAGTTAAAAGGACCTTCTTTGGGAAGAATATATGATATACGGTGGTTTACCACAAGTGGCACAATTTTCTGCAGAACGCCAAAAGGCTGAGTATCTTAAAAATATTTTTACCAATGTTT
>JBJEMA010000065.1:0-4182 GCA_051879435.1 Lachnospiraceae bacterium | reverse complement strand
CCCCTTGTGCTTTCTTTCATCGTCCCCAGGAAATTTTCTGTAATATAGCCTCGTATTCCTCCATGGAAATACTATTTTCGCGATAGGTAAATGCACTGTTTTCATCATACTCCTGCTGGTCCCAATATTCGGCTTTTAAATCAAAGGAATCAACGATTGTATCAGAACCGGAATATTGCGTAAATGTATAAAACTGTCGTCCGGCATGAGTGGTATCGCGATTCACAATCCAGCATGCGTCATCGAAATAAGCATAGGACAATAAATCGGCGGTTCCGCCTCCTTGCGCAAAAACTACGATTTTGTCATTCAGCACATCCAAATACATTCCGCCATAAGGCCCAAAAAGAATCAATTCATTTTCTCCATCATTGTCTAAGTCCACTCTATTACCGACGATGTAAGAACCCCATTCTTCCCGGTTCATATTAAGGTCCGAAATAGAAAAACTGATTTCGGAGTTACAATAATACGCCTCTATCTCGCCGGCAACAAAACGATCAAGCAGTGTATCTGCTCTCTCCGGTGTTATAATCCGGTCCTGGGTTTTCACCAAAAAGAATAATATATTTTGTTATGCAATAATTATATCTGAATAATAAGAAGAATGTCGGAAAAAATTTCACATTTGAATATCTTGACACATATCACAATGTACAGTAGATTAAAATTGACTATTCTCAAAAATGAGAATAGTTGCATTTTTGAGAATAAGAATCGTCGTATTTTTATTCAAATAAAACTTATCAAAGGAGTAATTGTGTTTATGAAAGAATATGTTAAGATGACATTGAAGAAAGCGTTAAAATCCTATTCGGTAATCTTTCCCATTGCGATTGTTGGAGGTATTACCGTTGGAATGTATACAGCGGAACATTCCGATCCGGCGATTATCGAAGCGGCGATGCAACAGATGGGAAGTTATTCAATTTTCCTGGCATTAACGACATTGCAGACATTTCTATATTCTGTTTTCGGTTGGATTGTGGGATATTTCATTGTAGACAGGATTGGTTTAATAAAGCCCTTTCGTTTTGAAAAGGCAAAACTGATGAAAATTTGCCCTGTCATAATCCTATTGGGACTTTTGTTTGCGTCCGACTATTTTATTATGGGTCGCTTGATTCCGGAGGTGGCAGCAGATTATGAAAAAGGAATCAGCCCGGCCTATTTTATTTCTTCCCTGACCTATGGCGGAGTAATAGAAGAAATTTTGCTGCGGTGGTTTTTCATGGGGCTGATCGCCTGGATTCTGGTGATGCTCATTGCAAGAAAAAAAGCCAAAAATGAGATCCCGCAATGGATTTTTGTCCTGGCAAATGTGATAGCAGCTCTGGTTTTCGCAGCAGGTCATCTGCCGGCAACGCAGATGTTTTTCGGCAGAATCACAGGACTTATTCTGTTTCGTTGTTTTCTGTTAAACGGAGGTTTCGCGCTGTTCTTCGGAAGATGGTTCCGTAAATACGGCATTCAGTATGCAATGCTTGGTCATTTCGGAATTCATCTGATTTCAAAAATGATACTGCTTTTCGTGATTTAATGAGGATGGAGTTGGAGTGAAAAAAGATTATATGGAAGCCTGTATGAATTCCACTCGTCAGCGGATTATTCAGGTTATTATGATTAAAAAAGAAGCAACTGCCACGGAAATCGGCGAGGAATTACCGGATATTCCAAGGGCCAGTTTGTATCGGCATTTGAAAATACTTTTGGAAGCTGAAATCCTGGTTGTGGCAAAAGAGATATTTAAACGTGGTTCCGTGGAGAAAACCTATGCTTTGGTGGAAAAGGCACCTTATGGGAATACCAATGAGGATTACAATAGCCTGATTCAGTCGGCACTGATGGGGTTGCAAGGAGAATTTTATCGCTATTTTCATGGGGGAAATCCGGATCCGCAAAGGGATTTGCTGACAGTTGCCTCGGCGTCTTTGGTATTGAGTGATGAGGAAATGATGGAATTCCTCTCAGCGTATGGAGAATTGGTACAAAAATATATGCAAAATAAGCCTCGGAAGGGCAGGAAAGTCCGGAAGATTTCCTTTATCAGTTCGCCCAATGATTAATGGGATGAAAGGAATGATATCCAAAATTGATTGGAAAAAAGCAGTGTAAACAGTTTAATTACAAGATAAAAACAGCGAAAAACGCTATGACAAAAGTATAAAATATAAACAGCAAAAAACGCTATGACAAAAGTATAAAAACAGTATATAAACAGCAAAAAAACAGCAAAAAACAGCAAAAAATAGCAAATAAACAGTATAAAAACAACAATTCTAAAAAAAAATTACTGGTTTACATAAGTTTTTTCTTGCCCTTCTTTGTCAAAAAGAATAAAATATAGTTAGTTAGAAAAATAATTTTATATATCTATGAAACGGAGATCATAGTAGGTAAAAAAATATATGCATTTCAAGTCTTATTTCTGCAGACTTACTTAAGGCACTTCAGTTCTGACAATTCAATTTGGCTAGATTAGAGGATGGAATCACTGTGAGGAGTTTCCATCCTTTTTCTTTGCGAAAACAGCCCCCGGGTCGGGGGGAACATCAATCTCTTCCCCCACATATTTGCCGTTCTTTTTTCGCTGTTTCACGCATTCTGTCAGTAAGTATTCAATTTGTCCGTTTACGGAACGAAAATCATCTTCTGCCCATGCGGCAATTGCAGCGTACAATGATTCCGATAAACGAAGAGGAATCTGTTTCTTTTCTGCCATTAATAAAGACTTCCGGAATTTACAATCGGCTGTGCATCATGGTTGCCGCACAAAACCACCAGAAGGTTTGAAACCATGGCTGCTTTTCTCTCTTCATCCAAATCCACCAGTTGTTTTTCGCTCAGCCGTTCCAGGGCCATTTCCACCATGCCAACCGCACCGTCAACAATCATTTTGCGGGCATCTATGATGGCACTTGCCTGTTGCCGCTGCAACATAACGGAAGCGATTTCCGGCGCATAGGCCAAATAAGTAATTCTTGCTTCAATTATTTCCAACCCTGCATCTGCAACCTTTGTCTGAATTTCCTGTTTAATCCGCTCGGCAACCACTTCCGCAGATCCTCTAAGGCTTCCCTCATCTGCCTGTCCGTCTCCTGTGGTGTCCACATCCGTAGCCACATCATAAGGGTAAATTCGTACAATGTTACGCAGAGCGGAATCACACTGCAGGGAGAGATATTCCTTGTAATTATCCACATTAAATACTGCCTTTGCCGTATCCGTTACCTTCCAGATAACCGCAATTCCGATTTCTACCGGATTGCCCAGACAGTCATTGATTTTCTGGCGACCGTTATTAAGTGTCATGGCCTTTAAGGATATTTTTTTGCTCACAATATCAGATGTCTGCTGGGTGGCATTTGCTACTAAAAGGTTGCTGTTAGCAGGATTTGCACCGTCGCCACTCTGGGCAAGTTTGGTAGAAGCGGCAGGATTAACGGCGATACAAAATGGATTTACAAAATAAAATCCTGCTTCCCGAATGGTCCCTTTATAATCCCCGAAAAGGGTGAGAACCAATGCTTCCTGTGGTTTTAATAATTTTAGCCCCGGAAGAGCAAACCATCCCAGCACAAAGACCAGAATGCCCATCACGAGTAGTGGAACGCCTACAAAATAATTCTCATTATCCAGATAAATTCCTCCGAAAATGATGGCGGTTACGGAGGCTAACAATAGTAGAATTGTGATAATTAATACGGCTAAGCCATTTTTTTTCGTTGTATAAATTTTTTCTGTCATAGAAACCTTCCTTTCTCTCATTAGAGGTAATTTATATTTATTTGATATCATAATGATATCATTATGATTTTAGATGTCAAGTGATATTTTTTATTATCACAGATTACAAAAACTTTACGCTACGGTTGTATTTCCTGTTATGGAACAAGTGTCTTACCTGTTATGGAACAAGTGTCTTACCTGTTATGGAACAGTTGTACTTCCTGATATAGTGCGGTTGTATTTCCCTTTAATGTGCGGTTATATTTCTTGGTATAGTGCAGTTGGTAAATCGAATGAAACAGCGTATAATTCTAGAAAGAATAACAAAACGGAACAACAAAGAAATTAAATAATAAAGAATGATGTTAGAAATCATAATGATTAGAAGGAATAATGAATAGAAGGAATAATGAATAGAAGGAATAATGAATAGAAGGAATAATGAATAGAAGG
>JBJEMA010000064.1:0-14838 GCA_051879435.1 Lachnospiraceae bacterium | reverse complement strand
AATCGTAGTATGTTTACCGTTCACTTTTTCTGTAACAACAACTTCTTCCGGTTTCTCTACCAGAGATTTTGCAATTACTTCCACTAATTCTTTCATAATGCCACCTCCTGAACTTGATACTAATCGAAAAATTCAACTATAATGACAAATTATTTTTCAATTCCAGCAAGTTTAAAAATTTTGCTTACAACTTCAGTTGGCTGTGCACCATTGTTTAACCACTTTTTCGCTAATTCTTCATTAACTTTGTAAGTACTAGGATCGGTATTCGGATCAAATGTTCCAATCTCTTCAATACATTTTCCGTCTCTTGCATTTCTGGAATCTGCAACTACGATTCTGTAAATTGGATTTCTCTTCTTACCCATTCTTGTAAGTCTGATTTTAACTGCCATTTTTTCATTCCTCCATAAATGTTCATTCTTTTCTCTATCTGGGATATCATATCCCGCAGCTTAGACCATGTCTAAGATTACTGCCTTTATTAAAATGGGAATCGTTTCTTTCCCATGCCGCCAAAACCCATGCCCCCGAAACCTTTTCCCTTCATCATTCCCGGCAACTGCTTCATCATTTTCTGGGACTGTTCAAATTGTTTGATAAATCGATTAACAATTGCAATATCTACTCCGGCGCCTTTTGCAATTCTGTGTTTTCTACTCGGATTTAAGAGTTTTGGATTCTCTCTTTCCGCAGGCGTCATGGATAAAACAATCGCCTCAATCTGTGCCAATTGCTTTTCATCCACCAGAGAGGAAATATCACCCATATTTCCCATACCCGGAAGGAGTTTCATGATACCGCTTAATCCGCCCATATTACGCATCTGTTTCATGGATTCCAAGTAATCATTGAAATCAAATTTACCTTTACGCATGCGGTTTGCCATATCCCGCTCTTTTTCTTCATCGATATCAATATTTTCCTGGGCTTTTTCGATAAGTGTCAGGACATCGCCCATTCCGAGTATTCTGCTCGCCATACGGTCCGGATAAAACTGTTCCAAATCAGAAAGTTTCTCCCCCATACCCACAAATAAAATAGGTTTTCCCGTAACTGCTTTTACCGATAATGCGGCTCCACCTCTGGTATCGCCATCCATCTTGGAAAGCACGATGCCACTTACGCCGATTTTTTCGTCAAATTCCTTTGCAACATTAACCGCATCCTGACCGGTCATTGCATCAACAACAAGAAGCGTCTGATGAACATCCACTTCTTCCTTGATTCTCTGCAACTCCAGCATCATATCTTCATCGATGTGCAATCGTCCTGCCGTATCAAGGATTACCACATTCTGATTGTTCTTCTGTGCATGAAGAATTGCTGCTTTGGCAATATCCACAGGACTGTGCTCAGTTCCCATGGAGAAAACATCAACTTCCTGTTTTTGACCGTTTATCTGCAACTGCTCGATTGCTGCCGGGCGATATACATCACAGGCTACCAAAAGCGGCCGTTTTCCCTTTAATTTCAATTTACCGGCAATCTTGGCTGTAGTCGTAGTTTTACCGGCACCCTGAAGTCCACACATCATAATAACCGTAATTGCTTTTCCCGGCTCCATCTGCAATTCGGTAGTTTCAGAACCCATAAGACGAATCATCTCTTCATTCACGATCTTAATAACCATCTGTCCGGGATTCAGACCATTTAATATATCTTCTCCGATTGCACGTTCTTCCACGCTTTTAACAAACTGCTTAACTACCTTAAAGTTAACATCTGCTTCCAAAAGCGCCATCTTAACTTCTTTCATGGCCGCTTTCACATCAGTTTCTGTCAATCTTCCCTTTCCGCGAAGACTGCGAAAAATGTTTTGCAGTTTATCACTTAAACTTTCAAATGCCATGCATTACAGCTCCTCTATCATCTCATCAATCATCTGTAACATCTCATTAATCTTCGCCTGATCCAGATGATTTTCCGTTAAATGCTTTTGCATTGCGGCTAATTTCTTACGATTTGCCTCAAAGCGGGCAATCAAATGTAGCCGTTCTTCGTATTCCTGCATCATCTTATCGCAACGTTTGATAAGATCATGCACACTCTGCCGGCTGATTCCATAGCTCTCAGCAATTTCTCCCAGAGAAAGATTCTCGTAAACAGCGGCTTCGTATATTTCCTTTTGGTGCTGCGTAAGTAACGGACCATAGAAATCATATAGCATTCCCTGTTCAAAAATCTTTTCCATCCCAACCGCCTTCCGTCAAAAGAAAATGACACCTTTGCAATCATACAGGATAATCGCAAAGGCGTCAAGTATTTTTCCTTGTCACCGACTCAATATTTTGTAATTGGCATTTTTTGTATAATTTTGTAATCTGACAATTCAGCCATTTTACGGTTGACGGCAAATCTATTTTAATTACAAAACTTTAGTTAAATACAGCTTCCCAGAGTGCATTATAGTCATCGATTGAGAAATTATCATTGCCGGAAAAGAATTCAATTGCAAGATAATGTTCTCCCCAACTGTCTTCATAAGGAGTCAGAATATAATGTTCCTCATATTCATAACCATTCGATACATAAGTGAAATATGCGTAGCATACAACCTGACCATTCCATGTTGCATCGATTGGAGTTAACTCAATATTCCACTCCTCATAGTTGTATCCATTCTCCTGTAAATCTTCCCCTGCAATTGCAAGTTCAATTTCTTCCGGAACATAGTTCTGAACATAGAAATCCAAAGAACCATCTTCTGCAATAATATCTTTATAATCATGTCCGGAATAACCATCATCATAATAGAAACCATCCGGGATGTTAAATGTGAGCAGATAAGACTGTTCATCATAAGTTTCAAGATCCATGGTTCCGCCATACTGATCTCCGGAAGACTCATCAATCGGCTCATCGATTGGCTCGTCAATCGGTTCATCAATCGGTTCATCAATCGGTTCATCAATTGGCTCGTCAATTGGTTCAACAACCGGTTCATCAATTTCACTCAAATCGATACCATCGAGCATACTGTCAGATTCAACAGCATCATCAACCACATCATCCGGAACTTCTACTTCCACATCATCAAAGTCAGACCAGGTAATAGAGAATTCGAAGGTATCTGCGGAAATATCATCCAGCATATTATCCATACCCATATTATCAAATATCACATCTGCCATTCCCATGAAATCAGAATCCGCCATATCTGCAACAAACTGAACCAGAACATGATCCTTCTTTGTGATATAGAATGTAAGATTCATATTAATTAAATCATAAAACTCTTCTACATCAATATCACTGTCCTGCATCTGTTCTTCCAACTCTGAATCTTCCATCATAACATCAAGTGCATCCGATAAATCTGCTAATGTTGTATCAATTGTCAGGACATAGCATTCCTCACCATTAATTGTCTCTGTTTCTTCTGCCATCTCAGCAGTGTAAAGAATCTCCTTCATTGCATCCTGCATTTCTTCGATCTTATCGGTATCCATGGCACTTTCTTCGTAATCTTCCACCGTGTAGATCCACTGATCGGACTCAGAAGTCCAGGAGTAAGAAGTAACTTCATCGTCCTCGACAATCGAATAAGCCTGCAGTTCGATTTCATTCTTTTGTCCAACTGCATTCATCTCCAAAACTCCGTCACAGAACAATGCCTTGTTTTCATCATCCTGCAAACCCTGTACTGCAATGTCAAATGCTGCATCCAGTGTTGCATCTACACTTACGCCGGAATAACCAACGCCTCCGTCTAACGCAAAATCAACTGCAATATTTGCAGAATCATATTTTGCATCAAACATATCATCCACCAATGTTTCCACCTTCGGAGTACCACAACCGGCAAGTAAACCGACGGATAATCCAAAACTTGCAAGTAAAACAACCGCTTTCTTTTTCATATTTTTTCTCCCTTTTTTTATTATCTGATCATAAATGCAATTCATTTTATGTACAGAAAAACATGTATGCATTTCACTCTATGTACGGAAAAATGAAATTATGCAATTATGTTCAAACTATAACAAAACCATTCTTCCAACAATAGGAAAATGGAATAAGAAAAATCTATCACAGATAGTCTCTGTACGCAAGGTACTTTTTGTCAAATTAATGTATAATTTAGGGAAAATTATTGTCAACTATTTTCCTGATGAAATAAAAATATTATTCTATATTATTATCAAATCAAGGTACGCACTACCTTCGGCAGATAAGATTCCTTTTCCAATCGTTGCAAAATCTGTTCCTTATGTTCCGTTCCAAAGGCCTCAATGGTAATGCGCAGTTCTACAGCTGCCTTACGGTTTGTGGATACAAACTGGTTATGCTCCAATTTGATTACATTGCCGTTTTCCTGGGCAATGATACCGGATACCCGGCAAAGTTCACCCGGCTTATCCGGCAAAAGAACAGATACCGTAAAGATACGATCCCGGAAAATGAGACCCTGCTGAACAACAGAGGACATGGTAATTACATCCATATTTCCACCACTGACCACCGATACAATTTTTTTGTCCTTTACATCTAAATGTTTTAACGCCGCAATGGTTAACAAGCCGGAATTTTCCACTATCATTTTATGATTTTCCACCATATCCAAAAAGGCAACAATTAATTCTTCGTCTTCCACGGTAATAATATCATCAATATTATCCTGGATATAAGGAAAAATTTTGCTTCCCGGGGTTTTCACCGCCGTGCCGTCGGCAATGGTATTTACCTTATCTAAGGTAGTCACCTCGCCCCGGTTAATGGAAGCCTTCATACAGGCTGCCCCGGCCGGTTCCACGCCGATCACCTTAATCTTCGGATTTAATAATTTTGCCAAAGTGGAAACACCGGTAGCAAGACCGCCTCCGCCAATCGGCACAAGAATATAATCCACCAAAGGAAGTTCCTTAATAATTTCCATGGCAATGGTCCCTTGCCCTGTGGCCACAGCAAGATCATCAAAAGGATGAATAAAAGTATAATTATGTTTCTCCGCAAGTTCATAGGCATAAGCACAGGCTTCATCATATACATCACCGTATAATACCACTTCTGCCCCGTAACTCTTGGTTCGATTAACTTTAATTAGCGGCGTAGTCGTCGGCATAACAATGGTTGCTTTCATCTGATTGCATTTTGCCGCATAAGCAACACCCTGGGCATGATTTCCGGCAGATGCGGTAATAACGCCCTTTTCTTTTTCCTGTGAACTGAGGGTACTGGTTTTGTAGTAAGCTCCACGCACTTTATATGCTCCGGTAAGCTGCATATTTTCCGGCTTAATGTAAATCTTATTGCCGGTCATTGCACTAAAATAAGTACTGTAAATCAGTTTTGTTTCCAAGGTAACCTGCTTTACAATTTCTGCAGCCTCTTCGAATTTTTCCAGCGTTAACATCTTTTCCTCATTCAACTCTGCCATTTTATCCCTTCTTTCTTCTGCTTCCGCAGCATTCATTTCTCCGTTTCTTAATAATTAACTGCTTTCACCGCTGCAGTTGTTTTCTTATCGTCCATTATCCGATTCTTTATTCACAGTGTAAAGAAGAATCCTCATTTTCCTCTGATTTTACATCAAATAACGCTTCAATAAAGGCATCTGCATCAAATTTCTGTAAATCTTCGATATGCTCTCCCACACCAATATATTTCACGGGAATTCCAAGTTCCGACAAAATTGCAATGGCAATACCGCCCTTGGCAGTTCCGTCCATCTTTGTCAGAATAATACCGGTCAAATTCGTTACTTCACTAAATTCCCGTGCCTGCATCAATGCATTTTGTCCGGTGGATGCATCCAGGACAAGAAGATTTTCCCGGTGTGCATTTGGATACTCCCGGTCTATAATACGATTCATCTTCTTTAATTCTTCCATAAGATTTTTCTTATTGTGAAGACGACCGGCAGTGTCGCAAAGAAGAACATCCGCTTTTCTGGATTTTGCCGCATTTACCGCATCAAATAAAACGCTTGCCGGATCCGCTCCCTCTACGCCGCCTATCATCTCAACCCCTGCGCGATGAGACCACTCGGCTAATTGATTGCCGGCCGCAGCACGAAATGTATCTGCCGCTGCCAAAAGCACCTTTCTTCCCCGGCTTTTCAGAAGACAGGCCAATTTGCCAATGGAAGTTGTCTTTCCAACACCGTTTACTCCAATAACAAATACCACAGACTGCTCTTTTTCAAAATCATAAGCCGTCTCTGCAACAGCCATCTGTTCCTTCAGTGTCTGAATCAGAAATTTCTTGCATTCTTCCGGTTTTTTCAAGTGGTTTGCTTTCACTTGCTTCTTCAGATTCTCAATCACATGCTCCGTTGCATGGACTCCGATATCTCCCATGATAAGAATTTCTTCCAATTCTTCATAAAAATCATCGTCAATTTCTGAGAACCCGGAAAATACAGCATCCAGTCCGGACACAATGTTATTTCTGGTTTTTGCCAAACCTGACTTCAAACGCTGGAAAAATCCATTATTTTTCACCTCTTCCGAAGAAGCATCTTCCCTGCATGCGTTATCCGGTTCCTTGTCCGTGTTCATCCTGCTTCCCGAATCCGACTCTCTTTCTGCATTCCGTGCGTTATCCGGATTTGATTCATTTACCGGTTCCGCCTCGCTTACGGTATCTGATTTACTAATGTTTTGGCTTTCCTCCGGAATTTCACCGTTTTGAAATTCTACAGATTCTGATATTTCTTCTTTCTTTTTCTTAAAAAACCATGCCATCGATTTTTCCTTCCAAATATACAACTGCACTACATTCAATTATTATACTGCTCGGTTCAATCATTCCATCGCTTAATTGTCCAACTGGCTGTCAATCAGATTCACACTTACCAATGTTGAGACTCCTTTTTCCTGCATGGTAATACCATACAAACGGTCTGCCTTTTCCATGGTTCCCCTTCGATGGGTAATAACAATAAACTGGGTATGTTTTGTCAGTTTATGTAAATATCCGGCAAATCGACCCACATTACTTTCATCCAATGCCGCTTCAATCTCGTCAAGTAAGCAGAAAGGAGACGGCTTCAGATTCTGAATCGCAAACATCAATGCGATGGCAGCTAACGCCTTTTCTCCACCGGACAACTGCATCATATTTTGCAGTTTCTTTCCGGGTGGCTGGGCGATAATACGAATGCCGGCCTCCAGAATATCCTCATCTTCCATCAACTCAAGATTTGCTTTTCCGCCACCAAACAGTTCCTTAAATACCTTATCAAATTCCTTTTTGATATCTTCAAATTTTTCTGAAAACTGCTTACGCATGGCATTATCCAGTTCTTCAATAATTCCATTGAGATATTTTTCTGCCTCAACCAAATCATCATGCTGGGTTTTCATTTGCGTATATCGTTCCATTACTGTTTTGTAATCTTCAATTGCGTTCACATTAACATCCCCGAGACGCTTAATGGAATCCTTCATTTCCGCAATGGAGCGCTTGATAAATACAAGATCATTTAAGGAATCATCCTTTAAATCCACGGCATCACGCAATGTCATCTCATATTCCGACCACATATAAGCAATCAGACCGTCAATCGATTCCCGTAGTTTATCCCGTTGTCCGGTAAGTCGATATACTTCCTTATCCAGATGATTCATCTGATCCATCAGGCTTTCCCGATTTTGGAAGAATTGCTTTTGTTTCTCTGCATATGTTTCCTTTTGGGACAACATATCATTTAGCCGCATTTCACTTTCCGAAAACACATTCTGGGACGCCGCAATGGTTTCCTCCAATTTCTTAATGTTATTCTGATTTTCTTCCACATCAATTTCATTGTTACGAATGGCATCCCTGATTTCCTGTTGTTCCTCCTTGTAACGATTCAGTTCATCCAGAACACGGGATACATTTTCCTGTTCGTATTGCTGCGCCTGACGCGCTTTTTCCGCTTTTACCTCCTGCTGATTTACATGCGCAACATATTCGGTTTCCACCACGCGCTTTTCTTCCATCTGCGCATGTTTTTCTGCAAGGGCATTTTCCAAATCTTTTTCCTTCTGAACCGATTGTTTTAATTCCTCGTCCAGATTTGACTGCTGATCTTTTATATCCTTCACCTGAACATCTATTTCCATCTGTTCATTTTTTAATTTATCAACGCCCTGCAATGCCTCATCAATCTTTTCCTGCAATTTTATCACATTTAATCTTGCGGTATTCTGATTGATAACCTCTTTTTGTATTTCGCCTTTGATTTCTTCTATTTTTATTCTTAACTGATTCCGTTCCTTCTTAACCTGTTCGATTTCATCCAATGTACCGTTGATTTGATGAAGATAATCCTTCACCTGTTTCTCCAGTTCATCCATTTCCCGGCGACGACTCAGCAAATTGGAACTGTTCTTAAAGTTTCCGCCACTGATAGCACCACCCGGAACCAGAAGTTCTCCTTCCAGAGTTACCATACGAATGCCGTATTCAAATTTGCGCGCAATCTTAAGGGCATTGTCCACATGATCTACAACAACAATTCTTCCCAGCATTGCTTTTGCCACATTTTCGTATTTTTTCTCCGTTTGTACAATATCGCAGGCCATGCCAATCACACCCGGTTCCTTTAAAGACTCCGGATTCTTAAATTCCTGTGGCTTTGTTATGCTGGTAAGCGGAAGAAATGTCACACGACCGTTTCTGGTTTCTTTCAAATATTGAATCATTTTCTTTGCGGTATCTTCATCATCTGTCACCACATTCTGGATATTGCCTCCCAGTGCAGTCTCAATGGCAACCTCATATTTTTTCTCTACCTTGATGATATCCGCAACAACGCCAACAATACCCTTTTCCGTTTCTTTCTTTTCCATTACCTTACGGATTCCGTTACCGTATCCCTCATATCGTTCCGTAAGATTTGTTATGGATTCTAATTTTGTCTTCGCCTGGTGATACTGTACCTGGGTATCCCGGAGAATCCGGTCTTTCTCTGCTAATTCATCATGAATTTGGCCCGCCCGTTCTTCCATACGGACCTGCTCCATGCGAAGTTCCTCAATTCGTTTATTAACCAGCGCAAATTCTTCCTGAAATTTTTCAATTCCCTGTTGCTGCTCCTCCTCGTCGGATTTTGCCTGTAATAACATAGAATTTATATTGGCTCTTCGAATCTGGGTCTGTTCCAACAGAGTGTCGAAACGTTCTTTCTTGGTACGGATACCCGTACGCTCATTCAGAAGCTCGTAAATATCATCCTTCAGGCCTTCCATCTGCTGATTTATGACATCGATTTCCTTCTGAAGTCCCTCCAAATCATTTCTGGCAGCAAGATGTTGCTCCTCAGCCTCTTTTAATACAGTATCCGCCTGTGCCTTCTTCTCATCAAAGGCTATCTTTTGCTCATTTTTCGCTGTAATTTCTGCCTCCAGGGCTTCCATACGCGATATAAAATGTTCCGAATTTCCCTTTGCCGAATTAATTTTTTCCTTCAGAACATTAATTTCTCCGATTAGTTTTGTTTTTGTTTCGCTGGTGGTATTAAGGGAATTCTTAGTTTCTTCAATATCAGTTTCCAGTTGTTCCAGAACTGTTTGAATACTGTCATATTCCGCTTTCACCTTCTCCATCTGTTCCTTTTGTGATTCTAAATCATTTGTGGCATTTTCAAGATTTGTCTCCACCCGGGTCAACGCACCTGTGCTGTTTTCATTTTCCAAGAGGAAATAATTTACATCCAGACGCTTCAATTCTTCTTTCTTTTTCAAATACTCTTTTGCTTTTTCGGACTGTCGTTCCAACGGGCCAATCTGTTTTTCCAACTCTGACAGAATATCATTCACGCGAAGAAGATTTGCCTTTTCCTCTTCCAATTTTTTCTGTGCCGTATTTTTTCGTTTTTTAAACTTAACAATACCGGCCGCTTCATCAAACAGTTCCCTTCTCTCTTCCGGTTTTCCGCTCAAAATCTTATCAATCTGTCCCTGTCCGATAATGGAATAACCTTCTTTTCCAATACCGGTATCATAAAACAATTCATTCACATCTTTCAAACGACAGACGGTTCCATTTAACAAATATTCACTCTCACCGGACCGATATAATTTTCTTGCAATGGTAACCTCTTCATAATCAATTGCCAACTGATGATCCGAATTATCCAAAGTAATGGCAACATAGGCATATCCTAAGGGCTTACGCATTTCTGTTCCGGAAAAAATAACATCCTGCATGGAAGCTCCACGAAGCTGCTTGATTCGCTGTTCACCTAATACCCAGCGGACAGCGTCTGCAACATTTGACTTTCCACTTCCGTTCGGTCCTACAATTCCCGTGATTCCATTGTGAAAATTAAATACGATTTTATTGGCAAAGGACTTAAATCCTTGTACTTCTATACTTTTTAAATACATAAACTAACCATGCCTTTCTTTGCGGCCTAGCACTTCCCTCTTAGTTTTCGAATTGCTTCCAGCGCCGCCATTTTTTCTGCAGTTTTTTTGTTTTTCCCGGTTCCCTGTCCATACACGGTTTCCCCGATTAAAACCTGCACTACAAACTGCTTCTGATGTTCCGGTCCGCTTTCCCCGATAATTTGATAATGGATTGGGCTTGCATCTTTCTTCTGTTGGATTAATTCCTGCAAAACCGATTTACTGTCATAAAATTCCATCTTTTCCTTTGCATCCGAAAGAACATTGGATAAAATGAATTTTTCCGCGGCTGCAATTCCACCATCCAGAAATATCGCTCCAATCAACGCCTCAAAAGCATCTGAGGTCACCGACGCCTTTTCCCGTCCGCCGCCACCGGCCTCTCCTTTCCCCAGGAAAATATAGTCACCCAGCGAAATATTTTTCGCACATTCTGCCAACGCCGTTTCACAAACCAAAGAGGCTCGAATACGGGACAAATCACCCTCCGGCATTTTGGGGAATTGATGAAAAAGGAAATTGCTGGATATCATTTCAAGTACCGCATCTCCTAAAAATTCCAAACGTTCATTGCATTCAATTTTATTAATTTTTCTTTCATTTGCATAGGAACTGTGGGTCATCGCTTTCCTTAACAGTTCTTGGTTTCTAAATTCATAATCGATGATTTTTTCTAATTCGCTCAATTCTTCCATGTAATATCCATGCCCCTTCCTTTTTAAGGAGTTTCCTTATCGGGTATTTTGTCTACCGGAAACGACAATGAAAAAGCCCATATTTTGGGCTTTTTCACAACCTGCATTTATTGTTTTTTTGCTGACAGCAAAACATCCAATGCATCCTTTACCGTAATCATTTTTTCCAATTCTATGTTAGAAATTTCGATTCCCATTTTTTCTTCCACAAGATTCAAAATCTGTACCATATCAATGGAGTCCGCTCCCAAATCTGCTTCAAATGTGGAATCTAACGAAATTTCCTTAATATAGACCTGTAATACTTCCTCAATCGCTTCTTTCAGTATTTCTAATTCCATTGTGCGCCACTTTTCCGAAATTATATTCAATTTCTTATTTATTTCCGCATAAAGTAACAAATATCTGCAGGTTATTTTGCACTTTCCCCGCAAAGTAATTCATTAATTTTTTCATTAATTTTCTGTTCTTTAAAAGTTCTGCATTGCAATAATGAATTCTTTACTTCAATTGCTTTGGAACTGCCATGTGTTTTTACAACAAGACCATTTAATCCCAGCAATGGTGCTCCGCCATATTGTTCCACATCAAAACTCTTCATGGATTCCTTTAATGCCGGTAACGCCAATGCAGCGCCGATTTTGCTTCTCAGATTGCTCTTTAAGCCTTCTTTAATTTTTTTCATTAATACAGAAGCCGTTCCTTCCAGCGTTTTCAGCAATACATTTCCGGTAAATGCGTCACATACTGCAATATCTGTGGCACCGTAAGGAACATCCCGTGCCTCAACACTTCCGATAAAATTGATATCCGGACAAGCCTTTAATAAAGGAAATGTTTCTTTTACCAGAGCATTTCCCTTTTCTTCTTCTGCACCGATATTCACAATGCCAACACGAGGATTCTTAATACCAAGTGCATTTTCCATATAAATGCTTCCCATCTGGGCAAATTGAACTAATTGATTCGGTCTGGCATCCACATTTGCACCACAATCGATTAAAAGCGTGCACCCTGTGGCACTTGGAATAATAGCGCCAAGCGGAGCACGTTCAATTCCCTTGAGTCGGCCCACAATTAACTGTCCGCCCACCAGAATAGCACCGCTGCTTCCTGCAGAAACAAAAGCATCACAGGTTCCGTCTTTCACAAGGCGCAATGCTTTCACCATAGAAGAATCTTTTTTCTTCTGAATTGCCTTAACCGGCGGCTCCGCAGTTTCAATGATTTCCGTGGCATCAACCAAAACCACTCTTTTTTCATCATATTTATATTTGGATAATTCTTCCTTAACTTTATCTTCCCGTCCCACAAAATAAACCACGATATCTTCTGTTTCATTAATGGCATCAATGGCACCTTTTACAATCTCAACCGGTGCATAATCGCCACCCATTGCGTCAACCGCAACATTAACCATATCCCCCATTTCAGACATCCTTTCATAAATAAACTCAAACATAAATATCATACTAAAAACAAAGCAAAAAAGCAACTTTACTGCCTTCAAGGAAGATGTACAACTGCCTTCAAGGAAGATGTACAATATGCGAAAAAAGGCTTTCCGGAATTAATTCGGAAAGCCTGGATTCGCATGATTGAAATAACATTTCTAAAATGATTCGATTTTCAAAGTAAAATATCAAATACTAATCTACAGAAATAATTTCTTTCTTATTGTACGCACCGCATGCCTTGCATACTCTATGAGGCATCATGAGTGCACCACATTTGCTACATTTTACTAATGTCGGAGCAGTCATTTTCCAGTTTGCTCTTCTCTTATCTCTTCTTCCTTTGGAAGATTTATTCTTAGGACAAATAGACATTCTTTTACACCTCCTGACTTTCTCCTAAATTATTATTTTATGCGAATAACTCGCGACAAATATCTCGTCAGTTCGCACCACACTTTTTTGATTATAATTATCGGGCATTTGTTTGTCAACAAAAAAATCCTGTTTTCAAAATATTTTTCAGCAATTAAACGGTCTGGTTCGGATCACTCTTTTCACTGCCCGCTACTTCGCCATCGGATATCGGTGGCACCGGTACTCCGTTATTCGGTGTCGGTGGCACCGGTACTCCGTTATTCGGTGTCGGTGGCACCGGGGCTCCGTTATTCGGTGTCGGCGGCACCGGGGCTCCGTTATTCGGTGTCGGTGGCACCGGGGCTCCGTTATTCGGTGTCGGCGGCACCGGGGCTCCGTTATTCGGCGCCGGTGGCACCGGGGCTCCGTTATTTTGCATCGGCGGCATATATGGACTTCCCGGTTGCATGTTTACAGGATTTCCCGGTTGCATATTCATCGGATTACCCTGCGTCGGCGGCACCGGTGCTCCATTATTTTGCATCGGCGGCATATATGGACTTCCCGGTTGCATGTTTACAGGGTTTCCCGGTTGCATATTCATCGGATTACCCTGCGCCGGCGGCACCGGGGCTCCGTTATTTTGCATCGGCGGCACCGGGGCTCCGTTATTTGGCGTCGGATTATTTTGAATATTATCTTTATTTTTCTTTTTATTTGAAATTACAATCGTAAGGACAATAATAACAACTACCAGTAATAAAGCAGCAAGAGCAATTACGATAATTAATGTAATAGGGATTTGTTCAGAATTATCCTCTTCTTCCTCGTCATCACTTCTGGAAGAATGTCTTGACGGACGGTCATCTTCCTCATCCTCTTCCTGAATTTCTGAATCTTCCGGTTCATCTATTTCTTCTTCCTCAATTTCGTCTTCCAGAACAACACTGTCGGAAGAAGCTTCTGACAAGCCAATGGAAACTCGAATATTCTCTGTATATTCATCAAATCTAGGATTTTGAATCGGATTATTTAATCCTACGGATTCAACCGTTTCCTGGAAGGATTTTTCTGCACCGGCAGCAGCAAGTTCCAAATAAATGTTTATTCCTTCTTCTCTGTCTTCAAGAATAACATCCCTAAGTTCCTCCACCGCAGACATGGAAATAGAGTAACTGATGTAATAAAGCGGCGACTGGAAGGTATGAGGAATTTCTACCCATTCATATATGCAATCGGAATCCAAAATACCGTACAGCCCAAGATAATAACTGTTGTATAATTGCAAATCATCATACTCTTCACACATATCGTAATAGAGCTGATTTAATTTATCCAATGTCATTCCTTCCGGTTCACTGTAAATGGCGTACTGGAATGCATCTTCCTTACAACCCTCAATGGTAGAATAAGTCTGATTGAAGGCATTGTAATAATTCATAATATCCGCATATTCCCCGAAAATTTCATCGGAGAAATCCATATATAACAGTTCCAGTCCTTGGGAATTAATCTCCGCAAGGTCAAGATCCGTAGAATCATAATACCATTCATCCTCAGAACGATAATACATCTGATTGTAATGGCCAAATTCATGAATGACTGTATTCACATCCGAATAATCACCGGAAGCACAATTAAACATAAACGGGGCATTATAAACAGTAATGGAACTGGTATATCCCCCCGGTGCTTTTGCTTCGTCAACAGAGATATCATATAATTCATGATCCACCATATAGTTTAATGGGACCAGCATATCTTCGCTGATTTCCGGAAGATAGTCATAAAGAGCACTCAGGCACTGTTCTTCTGTGACTTCCTGTTCCCACATTTCCTTATATTCATCATAGCATTCATCAAATAATTTGTTATATAACTCATCCGATAAAGGAGCAACATACTCTTTTACCTGACGACGATACTCCACAAGATCTTCCGGTGTGTAATCACGATCGTAAATCTCTTCGTATGCATAATCAGCATAAT
>JBJEMA010000063.1:4460-14841 GCA_051879435.1 Lachnospiraceae bacterium | reverse complement strand
TATTTTTTTTCGTTGAAAAGGAGCTGCGCACTAATTACTTAGTGCGACAGCCCCATTTTTTTTGTGGAAGCGCAGCATTTTCTTTTTTGTGGAAGCGTAGTATTTTCTTTTTTGCGAAAGCGCAGCATTTTCTTTTTTGCAAAAGCGCTATATCCCAATTATGCGGGATTTCTACATTCCCAGATAATCCAGATATTTGCGGATTTCCGGTGGAATATCTCCATTGTTCTTTTGAATTTTACTGTAATGGCTGCCCAGTGTGCGGAGTTTTTGCGTGGTCTGGTTGTCCCGCAAACGGATCATTTCACCAAATACCGGATGATTCAATAATTTCTGCCGGTAAGTTTTGGAGAAAGGACAGTAAGAAAACATAATGCTGCGGGCAACTTTATTCAGACGCATTGCTCCCTGGGATTCATATTTCACCCAAATCAGGTAATCGCTGATAAAAACATTTTTGAAACTGTTTTTCGCATTGATCAGAGAGGAACGGATCCGGTCCCTTGCGTCCTGGGAAAGTTCGCTGTTCTTTTTATAAAACTGGAGATAATCAAAATAATCACTGGTAAGCGAATGGGAAACCACATCATTCCAGCGGGCTCCATTGATCTTCTTGCAGATTTCCCAGCGGAATTCTGCAGCAAGTTTGTACTGCAAAAGAGACAACTCTTCATTTGAAAAAATCGGAACAAACATGCGTGCCGGAGTATCCCGTCTTATGCCCCCGGTTTCCTGCCAGAGAGCACCGCGATTGCCGATGCAAGGCATTAAAATCACATTTGGCATAACCTCTACCATAATAGGTTCTCTTGAAATATGATATTCCTTGGACTGGAACAGAATTTCCCGATAAAAGCAGGAATAATCTACGGCCTTTAAGTTGTTCCAGTTATTCAATATGTCCTTCGGTTTTACAAGAATGCGGTCCAGAGGTTTGATCGCCGTATGGGAAGAAAGCAGCGGACAGAATGCAGTCGGCCGGCCGGAAGCAATCTTCATACCTTCTTTGAAAAAGTTGTTGATTTCAAAACGCAATTTTTCCCGCGGAGACTGCAGATAACGCTGTTCCATCTCTGCAGTAATAAAGCCTCCGGCACGCTGCGAGGAGATATAGGTGGCGTAATCCTGATCAAATTCGTTGATGGACGGCTCATTTTCTCCACGGTAAATGGATTTCAACCAGCCGTAAATGGTATAAATGTGAGACCCATCCTCTCCCACAACCGTATCCTCCAGGGACTGTGCCATTTCATAAAGAAGCAGGGCATTATCTTTTCCAATCAACTCTTCGTCAATGTAGCCAAAGTTGAAAAACATTTTTAAGATTGTAGGCACATTGGAGGAATCTAGACTGCTTAGCATGGCAGCTTCATAAATGTGAAAAAAGGAATTGGTAATGTCATTCCGCAGATTGCGGATTTTTTCGCTGGAGGAGTTTTTATCCTGTGTCAGGCGAAATTCCTTCAGCAGATTACAAAAACGCTCATTTTCCCCTTCGTCCATATTGGCATATTTTAATATGACATCCAGGGAATGGAGAATCGGCGCATATACTGCATCTTTTTCCTCATTTACCAATGCCTGTTGGATTTCCATAGCGTCTTCTTCGGAGGAAGGAATGCTTTTTTTCAAAAATTCCCCATAGCTCCGGTCGCAGATTTCATGAGGAACAAGAGGATTTTCATGCATGGCATCCATAAAATCCGTCATGGTGATTTCAATGGCCTTCAGAATTCGCTGGAAATCCGGAGATTTCGCCGCTGCCTTCTGCAACTGCAGGTATAAGTCAAATAAATCTCCCTGATTGGAGGTGAAATATCCTTGAATTAAATCATTTTCATAGTTGTAGATTTCATTGCAAAGGGAAAACAAATCCGACGCATATTTGGTTGCTTCCATAATGGTACCTGCAAGAAGCACAGGATGGGCGCCATAGTATTCCCGCTTAATTTTGTCCGGAAGAATTTCCAACTGGTCATAAAAGTCGTTAACCCACAGAGGAAGTTCCTGCTCGGAAGAAAATTCCTGAAATGCTTCAAAAAATGGAAAAGTCTGGATGCCGAGATGATAGGTGGCGCATAACTTACGATATTGCAAATAGGTATTTTTCAGGGTGTTGTAGAAATCCCTGGTATAGCGTTCCATGTAGCGGAAACGGGAGGAAAGACTGATGACCAGACCGGCCGCTCCGGTAATTAACAATTCCCGATTGGCAAATTGATTGCGAATGAAATCGTAAACATCTTTTTCACTGTTGTAAGGATAGCGAAGCACCAGGCAGTCGCTGGACGCAATGTAATCATAGGAATATACGCTTTTGACGGATTCAAAGATTCCGAGAACAACCCCTTCCTTCGCTTTGATGGTGTAGGTGCTGCCCTCGCGTATGATAACGCGCCCCTGGAGAATTAAATCCAGCGTTTCCACCGGATCCCCTTTTTTGTGCAGAATTTCATTTTCCTTATATTGAATGTGTTCCATAAATAAAACCTTTCGAATCTGAATCTTATCATTTTCCCTGGCTTAACACAACCCGGAATATCCGCGAAAACCGAAGGCAGACCAACCCGTAAAACCGTTGAAAACCGATGGCTTAACACAACCCGAAATAACGGAGAAGAAACAGCCACAGCGTCAGAGAGACGGAACTGAGAAATGTGGTGCACACTACAATGCTGGAGGTCAGCGTGCCTTCATGTTTCATGTTTCGCGCCATGATATAGCAACTGGCTGTGGTTGGAGAACCAAGCATAATAATCAGCGCCACGATATATTCTCCCCGAAATCCCAGATAAGCGGCCAGAGGTAAAAACAGTGCCGGCCACAAAAACAACTTGATAAATGTGGCAACCAGAGTAGGTCTGATTTTTGTAATGGCCTTTCTCCCTTCAAAACCGCCGCCCAGTCCAATCAGTGCCAATGGGGAGGCAATGTTGGCAATCATTTGCAATGGCTTTTCCACAATCGGCGGATACTGCACCCGGAGAAGGGAAAGAACCAATCCCAGAACAATTCCGATGATAATAGGATTTGTGAGAATTTCCACTGCGGATTTTTGAAGCATTTTTTTGTCCGGATTGGATCCCTTTGTGGCCGTAACGGAGAGGATAAGAACGGACATAATATTATAAAGCGGAACCGTGCCGAGAATCATCAGTGGACCGATTTTCGAAGTGCCGTAAATGTTTTCGATGAAGGCAATGCCCAGAACCGCAGCGCTTCCACGATAAGCGCCCTGCACAAATTCTCCGATTTCTTTCTGCTCATCTGCGCCTTTCTTACGCCAGGCCAGTTTGGCAAAACCCCAGGTGATTAAAATGCAGAAAAGAGTGACGAAAAAACAAAAAAAGAAATATTTTGTACTCCACACTTCGTAAAAATCTGCAGTAGAAAGATTCATCACCACCAGCACAGGCAGAGTCACCTGAAAATTGAATTTATTCAGATAACTTACGAATTGGGGTGGCATCAGAGAAGTATATTTTAAAACATATCCCAGTACCATTACCAGAAAGATGGGAATGGTAGCATTTAAACTGAAAATTAAACTATCCATAACAGTTCCATCATACCACAGGTAAATAGCATAGGACAGAAATATTTGGCAGTTTCCGAACTGAAATTGCAGGGTAGTGTAAACATACGAGTTCAGAAATATTTGGCGGATTTTCTTCTCAAATAAAATCAGTTATGGTAAAATCTAATCGATTATGGTGTAAAACCAGTAATGACAGAAAAAGGAGAGATAATCATGGACAATAAGGAACTTCAGATTATAGCGAATGAAGTCCGCAAGGGTATTATTTCGTCGACCCACGCAGCAAAAGCCGGTCATCCGGGAGGTTCGCTATCCGCAGCAGACATTTTTACATTTTTATATATGGAAGAAATGCGGGTTGATCCGAAGAATCCGATGGATCCTGATCGTGATAGATTTGTACTTTCCAAAGGACACACAGCTCCGGGATTGTATGCGATTCTGGCAGAAAGGGAATTTTTCCCGAAAGAGGATTTGATTACCCTTCGAAAAGTAGGCTCTCATTTGCAGGGGCACCCGAGTATGAAGCATACGCCGGGAATTGATATGTCCACCGGTTCTCTGGGACAGGGCATCAGCGCGGCGGTTGGCATGGCGCTGGCAGCTCAATTGGATAAAAAGGATTACCGGGTGTATTCTCTTTTAGGTGACGGAGAAGTGCAGGAGGGACAGGTTTGGGAAGCGGCCATGTTTGCCGGTGCCCACCATTTGGACAATCTGTGCATCATCGTCGATAACAACGGACTGCAGATTGACGGAAAAGTGGAAGAGGTTTGCTCCATTTCTCCGCTGGATAAAAAATTCGAAGCATTTAATTTCTATGTGGAAACCATGGATGCACATGATTTTGACTCGATTCGCGCAGCTTTTGCAAAGGCACGCAGCAACAAAGGAAAACCGACGGCCATAATTGCCAACTCCGTAAAAGGAAAAGGTGTCTCTTATATGGAAAATCAGGCGTCTTGGCATGGAAAAGCGCCAAATGACGCGGAATATGAAATTGCCATGGAAGAGTTGACCAAGGCAGGAGAACTTATGAAAGCAGGTGAAGCATAATGGCTGAATTAAAGAAAATCGCGACAAGAGACAGTTATGGAGAAACTCTGGTGGAACTGGGTGCAGAAAATCCGGATATTGTGGTTATGGATGCGGATCTTGCAGGTGCAACAAAAACCTGTAAATTTGCCGCTGTCTATCCGGAGCGTTTCTTTGACGCCGGTATTGCGGAAGGCAATATGATCGGTATTGCTGCCGGTCTTGCTACCTGTGGAAAAACCGTATTTGCCAGCTCCTTTGCCATGTTTGCAACCGGTCGTGCTTATGAACAGATTCGTAACTCCGTAGGATATCCGAAGTTAAATGTGAAAATCTGTGCTTCTCACGCCGGTATAACCGTTGGAGAAGACGGAGCCTCTCACCAATGCATCGAAGATCTTCTTTTGATGCGCGCCATTCCGGGAATGGTGGTAATCTGCCCGGCAGATGATGTGGAAGCAAGAGCCGCTGTCCGCGCTGCCGCAGCTTACAACGGACCGGTTTACATTCGTCTTGGACGCAGCGCGGTACCTGTAATCAACGACCGCCCGGATTACAAATTTGAATGGGGCAAGGGAATCAAGGTACGGGAAGGAAAAGACATTTCCCTGATTGCTACGGGAATCATGGTAAACAGCGCCATGGAGGCAGCAGAGATGCTGGCAAAAGACGGCATTGATGCGGAAATTATTGATATTCATACCATTAAACCGATTGATGAGGATATTATTGTTGAAACCGCAAAGAAGACGGGAAAGGTTTTTACGCTGGAGGAGCATTCCGTAATCGGCGGTCTTGGCAGTGCAGTCTGTGATGTTCTTTGTGAAAAGTATCCTTGCAAGGTGAAGAAAATCGGTATTTATGATCAGTATGGCGAGTCCGGAAGTGCTGCTGCATTGATGGAGAAGTATATGCTTGACGGCAAGGGTATTTACCGGCAGGTAAAGGATGCTCTGTAAAACAGGGCCGGCCTGAGAAGAAAAAATTTCCGCGAAAAGAAGTCCGGAAAGAAAGAGCTCGGTAAATGCAGCGGTTCCGGAAAGAACGGCTGAAACATGGCCTGAGAAGACAAAACTGCGGCGAAAGCAGCGGTTTTAAAAGATAATAAATAGAAATTTGGAGGGTGAAAAAGTGAAAGATAAAGGAAAATATTATATCACTACAGCGATTGCTTATACCTCCGGCAAACCCCATATTGGCAACAGTTATGAGATTGTGTTGGCAGATGCAATTGCACGTTATAAAAGAAAAGACGGCTATGATGTTTGGTTTCAGACAGGAACCGACGAGCATGGCCAGAAGATTGAATTAAAGGCACAGGAAGCCGGCGTAACGCCGAAGGAATTTGTGGATAATGTTTCCACCACCATTAAGGACCTTTGGAATTTGATGGACACTTCCTATGACCACTTTATTCGTACCACGGACAAATATCATGAAAAACAGGTTCAGAAGATGTTCAAGAAATTTTATGACCAGGGGGACATTTACAAGGGTTCCTATGAAGGTCTGTATTGCACTCCTTGCGAATCTTTCTGGACAGAAAGTCAGTTGGTGGACGGCAAATGTCCGGATTGCGGAAGAGAAGTGAAACCGGCCAAGGAAGAGGCTTATTTCTTCAAGATGAGCAAATATGCGGATCGCCTGATTGAGCATATCAATACCCATCCGGAATTTATTCAGCCGGTGTCCCGTAAAAATGAGATGATGAACAATTTCCTTCTTCCGGGATTACAGGATCTTTGCGTTTCCCGTACCTCTTTCAAATGGGGTATTCCGGTAGATTTTGATGACCGTCATGTGGTTTATGTATGGCTGGATGCGTTGACTAACTATATCACAGGAATCGGTTTTGATGCTGACGGCAACTCTTCAGAACAGTACAAAAAGTTATGGCCGGCAGATTTGCATTTGATTGGTAAAGACATTATCCGTTTCCATACCATTTACTGGCCAATTTTCCTCATGGCTCTCGGCGAGCCGCTTCCAAAGCAGGTATTCGGTCATCCTTGGCTTTTACAGGGAGACGGCAAGATGAGCAAGTCCAAGGGGAATGTGCTTTATGCCGACGATTTGGTAGACTTTTTCGGCGTGGATGCAGTGCGTTACTTCGTGCTTCATGAAATGCCGTTTGATAACGACGGAACCATTTCCTGGGAAATCCTGGTGGAGCGGATTAATTCCGACCTGGCGAATGTGCTGGGTAATCTGGTAAACCGTACCATTTCCATGACAAACAAATATTTCGGTGGTGTTGTGGAAAATAAAAATGTAACAGAGGCAGTGGATGAGGACCTGAAAGCAGTTGTCTGCGGCACCTATGACAAGGTGGAAGCAAAGATGGAAACGCTTCATGTAGCCGACGCCATTTCCGACATATTTACTCTTTTCAAGAGATGCAACAAATATATTGATGAGACGGAACCATGGGTACTGGCAAAAGACGAGGCAAAAAAGGATCGTCTTGCCACCGTTATGTACAACCTGACGGAGAGTATTCTGGTGGGCGCCTCTCTGCTCTGGCCGTTTATGCCGTCTACAGCAGAGAAAATTGCTACGCAGTTTAATGCTGTGCTTCGGGATTTTGACACCCTTTCCACCTTTGGTTCATATCCGAGTGGTCAGAAGGTTACGGAAAAACCGGAAATTCTTTTTGCCCGTCTGGATGTAAAGGAAGTTCTCGAAAAGGCAGAAGCAATGTTCGAACAGCGTAAAGCAGAAAATCCGGCACAGGACAAGACGGAGGACGATGCGGAGCCGGTGATTGACATAGAAGCAAAGCCGGAAATCGAATATGGTGATTTTGATAAAATGCAATTCCGTGTTGGAAAAATTATTAAGTGCGAAGAAGTGCCAAAGTCCAAGAAACTTCTTTGTTCACAGGTACAGATTGGAAGCGAGGTAAAACAGATTGTTTCCGGTATTAAGCAGTATTACACCGCGCAGGAGATGGTAGGGAAAAAGGTTATGGTTCTTTGTAACTTAAAGCCTGCCACATTAGCCGGTGTGAAATCAGAGGGTATGCTTCTTTGTGCAGAAGATGCAGATGGTAATCTTGCGCTGGTTTGTCCGGAAAAGGATATGCCAAGCGGTGCGGAGATTTGCTAGCCTTGGATTCCATTGTTATTCGCGCGGCAAAAGAAAATGAATGGGAAACGGCCATGTCTCTGGCATGGTGTACCTTTCAAAAATATGAAGCACCTACCTATTCACAGCGTGGTGTACAGAGTTTTTTGGAATTTATTTCCGATCAGACGCTTTATAAAATGTTTCAAATGGGAAATTATAAACTTTTTCTGGCTCTTTATCAGGGGAAAATCATTGGAATGATTACCTTGCGTAACGAGAATTTTATTTCCCTTTTGTTTGTGGATGAAAAATATCACAAACAAAGTGTGGGTCGCCGGTTGGTGTACTATGTAGCCATGTATATCAGGGAGTATAATCAAAAAGATTGCTGCCTTGTAAATGCTGCGCCTTATGCGGTCGGATTCTATGAGAAAGTTGGGTTTGAAGCTCTGGGCGGTGAGGAAGAAAAGGATGGAATTCGTTATACGCCTATGCGTTTGCCACTGCAATAATATCGGGGCAAAGATTATAGTGGCTCCCGCAGAATACGGATTGTATACTGCGGGAGTTTTTCTGTATGAAAACAGACGCATTGCGGAAAATTATCGATTACAAATTACGCGTATTTGCGTTGATTTTTACAAACGGGTTTTATAATCTGAAAAACAGGGAGGACATATTATGGTTAATTTAGTTGCGGTAACAGAAGAAGAAATTGCAAAAGCAAGAGATATTATAGGGAAAATTAACACCTATTATTACAGTAAAATGGTGGGGCAGAAAGAACTGGGCCTGTCTCTTCTTATTTCTCTAATGTGCAACGGTCATATTTTAATTGAATCTGTGCCTGGACTGGCGAAAACAACGGCGGCGAAGGTAATGACCGAGGCAGTAAACGGACAGTTTTCCCGAATTCAGTGTACGCCGGATCTTTTGCCAAGTGATATTATCGGTACTCAGATTCTGAATCTTCAAACCAACCAGTTTGAAACAAAGCTTGGACCGGTTTACGCCAACTTTGTGCTTTTGGACGAGATTAACCGTTCCAGCGCAAAAACGCAGAGTGCCATGTTGGAGGTTATGCAGGAGCAACAGACTACCATCGGAGGTGAGAATTTCTCCATGCCGGAGGTTTTCATGGTTATGGCAACGCAGAATCCGATTGAACAGGAAGGAACTTATCTGCTTTCGGAGGCACAGTTGGACCGATTTATCATTAAAGAGAAATTGGTATATCCGTCCCAGCCGGATGAAGTGGAAATTCTGAATCGGATTGAACAGCAGGTATTTAACGACCGTTCCGGTGCCGTGGAACTGGAGGATGTGGTTTATCTTCAGGAACTGACCAAGAGGATTTATATTGACGAGTCAATCAAGCGCTATATTGTTTCGATTGTGGCGGCCACCAGAACGCCGGATCAGTATATCGACAAAGCCCTTGCCTCTTATGTAACATTGGGCTCCAGTACCCGGGGGGCAATTGCACTGATGGAGGTTTCCAAGGCAGTGGCGCTCATTTTCGGAAGAAATTATGTTACACCGGATGATGTGAAAAGAATGATTTACAGCGTTCTTCGTCATCGCGTAACTTTGAATTTTGCAGCGCTGGCAGACGGCATCTGTGAAGAACAGATTATCGCGGCTATTCTTGGCGCTATTCCAACTCCGTAATTCAGCGGTCGCAAACGGATAGGAATGGTTTGTGCGGATAAGCGGTCGCAAACGGACAGGAATGATTTTCTGTGAGGAAATGATTATGATGACAGATTATTGGATTCGGATAAAAGCGAATATTGGAATTTATGCTTCGAAGAAATCCAGCTGTTTATTGGACGGAAGTTATCGCTCCATTTATAAGGGAAATGGTATGAATTTCGAAGACCTTCGGGAATATGTTCCCGGAGATGATGTGCGCAGCATCGATTGGAAGGCATCGGCGCGGTCAAGACAGTTCCTGGTAAAACAGTTTGTGGCGGAGAAGAAGCATAATATCATGTTGGTATTTGACAATGCCTTCTCCATGACGGCAGATACGGAAACGGATTTGAAGAAGTATGAACTGGGGCTTCTTGCCGGTGGCAGCATTGGTTATATGGCGGCAAAAAACGGAGATAATGTGGGAGCCGTCTTTGATACGGAGAAGGGCATTTCCTTTTTTCAGGCAAAGACCGGTCTTTATTCTCTGGAGCGTCTTCTGGCATTTTATCAAAGCGGCAGTGGAACTGGAGAAGAAAACAGTTTGGAAAAGAGTCTCCAGTTTATTCTGCAGAATGTTAACCGGAGTATGGTCATGATTCTGGTTACGGACGAAATGGGGATTCGTAATCTTTCCGATGGCATTTTGCGTAAATTGAGCCAGCGAAATGATCTTCTGGTACTCAGTGTAGAGGATGCCTATGTAGCCGGAAAAAAGACATTTGATCTTGATGCGGGCAAATATATTCCTCCTTTTGTTACAAACCGGAAACGGCTGAAACAGGAGGAAATCAAATTTCGCCGGAAGTTAGAACAGGAAAATGATCACAAACTCTTACACCATGGAATCAGCTGTACCAGAATCCGCTCCGAGAAAATGATTCCGGACGCCATTGTGGCACTGCTTCACCAGCACAGAAATCTGAAGAGCAGAGGAAAATAAAGCCAAAAACCGGCGGTTTCATGGAAAGAACGCCGAAGCACAAGAGCCGGCGGTTTCATGGAAAGAACGCCGAAGCACAAGAGCCGGCGGTTTCATGGAAA
>JBJEMA010000063.1:0-4360 GCA_051879435.1 Lachnospiraceae bacterium | reverse complement strand
GAACGCCGGAGCACAAAAGATGAGGAAAAGATAAAGTTAACCTTGGCCGAAAGGACAAATCAGGAATTATGGAAACATCGGTTGTACTGCAAAATTTGGCGTCTTATTCCAAGGCGCTGATTATACCAACCACAATTTTAATCGTCCTACCGCCGCTGATATACTTGGTGTATTGGCTGATTATGCGGCAAAAGGGATGGATGAAAAATAGAATCCGGAAAATGAAGCCAAAGGAGAGTATGGAGAAGATTCGTTCCCGTTATCTCATTTCCCTACAGGAACTGGCGAAGAAATGTGAAAATGAGGAAATCGCCGTTCGTGACGGCTATCTGGAACTGAGCAGAATTTTCCGCGGTTTTGTTTATGAAATGACAGGGAAACAGGTTACCAACATGACCCTGGCTGAAATCCGCAGTCTGCGCATGCAGGTGGTGGAGCAGATGATCGAAGAATGTTATGTGCCGGAATTTGCAATCCGAACCACAAGCGATGTGCTTCGGTCCATTGAAAAGGCAGGAAGGATGATTCAGCAATGGAGATGAGAAATCCATGGATGGTCTATGTGTGTATTGGTGTAATTTTCGTACTTGCACTGATACCGATTTTCCGTCGAAAAGATAAATTCAAAAAGGGAAAAAGAGTTGCCAATGCAGACTTGATAAAGGAAATGCCATATTACAAAAATGTGTTGCTGCGTTTTCGAATTTTACGCTTTTTCCTTTTTGGCGCGCTACTGGGCAGTATGGCGTTCTGCCTTCTCATGTATGCCCGGCCTTCCCGAACGGAAGTGACCGTTACGGAAATTCATAACCGGGATATTATTTTGTGCATGGATATTTCCGACTCCATGGATGAGGTAAATCTGGAAATTTGCGATGAATTGGAAGAACTGGTGCAAAATCTGGAAGGAGAGCGGTTTGGAGTCAGTATCTTTAATGGCAAATCCGTTCTGCTGGTGCCGTTAACCACCGATTACGATTATGTGGTAAGAATTCTGGAACAGCTTAAGGAATCCTTTTCCCAGAATATTGATCGTCAGTCTTTATATTATGATTATGATGATTTTGATTATTACACCTATTGGTACAAATACGAAGGAACCCTGTGTGACTGGGGTAGTTCCTTTATCGGAGACGGGCTGGCTTCCGCCTTATTTTCCTTTAATGATTTGGAGGAAGACCCGGACCGCACCCGGTTGCTGATTTTCACAACGGACAATGAATTAAATGGAACGCCCATTGTTACTGTGGAGGAAGCCACCCGCCTTTGCAAAAATCATAATGTTCCTGTATTTGCAGTGGTTCCGGACCGGGTGGTAGAGGAAGAATCTTTCCGGCGTAATATTTTGAGCACCGGCGGCGACTATTTCAAAGCTTCGGATCGTAATGCCATTTCCGATTTGGCAGATGTAATTCGTGCAACGGATTCTTCTGTAATGACGGAGGAGAAGGTGCAGATTATCGACGAGCCGCAGTATTTCTTTCTTGGCCTGCTGATTATGGTGGGCATTACATGTGTTTTGTTAAAAGGAGTGCGAGAATAGAACATGATTATCAATCCGATTCTTCCGATTCCAGTTATGGCAGTCATCAGCATCATTTATCTGGCGCTTTGTCGTAAAGGGATTGGCAATTTTATCCGACAATTTTTTATTGTGCTCCTTTTGTTTCTCATTAATCTTCGGGTTATGGTGGGCTCACCAGTGGTGAAAACCATGGAAGCCAACATGGATGTGCTTTTTGTCATCGACAATACCATCAGTATGATGGCGGAGGATTACGACGGGAATAACCGGCGAATCGACGGCGTAAAACGGGATGTGGAACTGATTATCGATGCTCTCTCCGGCGCAGAATTCGGGGTTGTCACATTTGACAATAACGCACAACAGCGAATACCATTTACCAACAATAAGGAAAATGTGATGCAGGCCATCAACTCCATAAACGGCATGAGTGAAATGAGCGCCAACGGTACCTCTTTGAATACGCCGATTCGTCTCCTGGAGGACATTTTATCCAATGACGAAGATTCTGTTCGTATAGTATTTTTTATCAGCGACGGAGAGATTACCAGTGAGGAGGAACTGGAATCTTATAAAGATATTGGGGAATATGTGGATGGCGGTGCAGTTCTCGGTTACGGAACCAGCCGGGGCGGAGAAATGCAGGTGACGCAATACTACGATTACGAAGATATGGATTATCTCTACTACTATGATGATAATTACAACCGGGTGAAAGCAGTGTCTGTGATTGACGAGGGCAATTTGAAATCCATCGCCCGGGACCTGGGAGTGTCTTATTATCATTTCACTTCGCCGGAGGATTTTGAAGAGAAATTTCAAGATGATCTGGATGATATAAAGAATCTTATGACAGGGGAAATGGAAGTTACCGACAGTGATTCCCTGGAAGGTTATGAAGATACCTATTATTGGCTTTTGATTCCATTGTTCGGACTTTTGCTGGCAGATTATATCATTTACCGCAGAAAACTGGCTTTATAGGATATGTCAGGAACACCTGTGACTTGAATCATGGGATGAATGGATTTCGTAAGCGCAAGGTAAATGAAAACATTTCAACAATCATGAATATTAAGAATTAAATCATGAATATTAAGACTTGATTGAAGGAATAAAAATACAGTTCAAATGGAGGCTGTGTTATGAAAAAAGTGAATTGGAAACGGATTCTTATGATTGCAGGTGCGGTTTTGTATGCAGTGGTATTTCTTGTTTCCGTAAAATTGATTTTCACATATGCGTACAACGAATTTACCAATAAGCAACTGGAGGCAGATAATACAGATGGGAGCTACGAAGTATTGCAATATCTGAATTATCCCCAGCCTTATATTGCATATTATAATCAGGGAAATCTGGAATATCAGCGGGGGCGGTACGAGGAAGCCATTGCGGAATATGAGAAGGCACTGCAGGAGAATATTCCTGCAGGAGAAGAATGTAAAGTCCGCATAAATGAAGCACTTTCCTATATTGCCACATTGCCGGGAGATTACGATGCCATAGAAAATATTCCGGACTCGCTGGAAACCCTGTATACGGCCAGGGATATTCTGCTGGAGCAGGAGTGCGCAAAGGACGAAGGCCGGGGACACAATTCCAAGGCGCAGCGATTGAAAGAGGAAATTGACGACGAGATTGAACGCCTGGAGGAATTGTTAGAGCAACAACAGCAAGAGCAGGGCGAGGGGGAAGAAGAGGAGGAAAATGGTTCCGGCAACCAGAACAATGAAGATGACAACCAAAGCGGTGGCAGAAATGAAGGAGAAGAAGAACAAAATGGAGGTTCCGCAGAGGAAGATGAAGCCCAGCAGTGGGAAAATCAGATTCAGGAGCAGTTACAACAACAGGCAGAAGAATCTTATCAGGAACGCCAGATGGAATTGCAACGGGATGAAGATTTGTATTCGGATTCTTACGATTATGATTTCTCCATTCGCAGATGGTAATGTATTGGCAGTATGACGAAGGAAAATGTAATTTCTTCGGCATACTGCCGAAACTTTTTTTGCACTGCGAAAATGTGTGGGCATTTGTACCAATCAAAAGGTGGGAATTTTGACAAGTGGACAATTGTAAAAAATGAGAAAAATCAGTATAATTTAGGTTAGATGTGCTGGGGACGGCAGTAATTTGTTCTTCCTTGGAAGGAGAAAAGAAGCCGTAGCATAAAAATTATAAAATATGTATTTTAGGAGGCAAAAATGGCAAGTTTAACATTAAAAGATGTCTGCAAAGTTTATCCGAATGGTTTTGAAGCAGTTAAAAACTTTAACCTTGAGATTGCAGATCAGGAATTCATCATTTTCGTAGGACCTTCCGGATGTGGTAAATCAACAACACTTCGTATGATTGCCGGTTTGGAAGATATTTCTTCCGGTGAATTAAGAATCGGTGACAGATTAGTTAACGATGTTGAGCCGAAGGATAGAGATATCGCCATGGTTTTCCAGAACTACGCTTTGTATCCACACATGAGCGTATATGACAATATGGCATTTGGTCTTAAGTTAAGAAAAGTTCCTTCTGATGAAATCGATAAGATGGTAAAAGAAGCAGCTAAGATCCTTGACCTTGTTTCTCTTCTTGATCGTAAGCCGAAGGCTTTATCCGGTGGACAGAGACAGCGTGTTGCCATGGGTCGTGCAATCGTTCGTAACCCTAAGGTATTCCTTATGGACGAGCCGCTTTCCAACTTGGATGCAAAACTTCGTGTACAGATGCGTATTGAAATTGCAAAATTACACCAGAGATTGGGTACAACCATCATCTATGTAACACATGACCAGACAGAAGCTATGACACTTGGTACAAGAATCGTAGTTATGAAGG
>JBJEMA010000062.1:0-15293 GCA_051879435.1 Lachnospiraceae bacterium | reverse complement strand
ATAATGAATAGAAGGAATAATGAATAGAAGGAATAATGAATAGAAGGAATAATGATTAGAAATCATAATGATTAGAAATCATAATGATTAGAAGGAATAATGATTAGGATAGAAACGGAGAAAAACATGAAAATTTTGGTAATAGGCGGTACCTATTTTTTGGGAAAATGCTTTGTAAATATGGCAAAAAAAACTCATAGGCTGACATTATTGAATCGCGGAACCAGAATTTTAGAAGATATAAAGGATGAGGTGAACTGGATTTTTCTGGATCGACACGCCCTTGGGATGCCTGGCACATCTGCCCTGCAGGGGAATGCCGCAAACGGAATGCAGGCAGAAGAGGATACTACCGCGTCTGCCCGTGCTTTGTTAGGGGAACTGGAGCCCGATATTGTTGTTGATTTCTGTGCCTATGAAAAAGGAGATATCAGGACGATGGTATCTGCACTTTGGAAAGGCTTGAAGAAGTACATTTTCATCAGTACCTGTGATGTTTATCAGCGGGGAACCGGTAAGCAGATGACCGAGGACAGCCCTTTTGAGGAACGCCATTTTCCCGGTGAAGTCGGAACTTATATCAGCGGCAAAGTGGCTCTTGAGAAGGAATTGGAAGAGGTTTGCCGGGAACGGGGAATTCAGGCCGTTTCCATTCGTCCGGCGTTTATCTATGGACCGGATAATTACGCTCCTCGGGAATTCATTTATTTTCGTTGGATGCAGGCGGCCGGGCAGATAATTGAACCGGTGGGAGAGGATAACTCTCCGGCTACCGGATTTTTTCAAATGACTCATGTGGAGGATGTAGCGAAGGCAATTTTATTTGCATGTGAAAATGAGATTGGCCGGGCACTGAATGTTTGCGGGGAGAAAATGGATTATGCCCAATTTTCCCGGTGCCTGAAAGGTATTTTGCCTTCTCTGACCGTGCTCCCGGTTCCGATTCCCCAGTTGCTTGAAAAGCAGGTGCCGCTTCCTTTTCCGTTTTATCAGGAAGAAAGCGAATGGTATTCCAATGCTGCCATGAAAAGAATCGGACTGGGTGAGATTGATTTGCAGGAAGGAATGGCTGCAACCTACCGCTGGTATCTGGAATCACAGAACAGGATGGAAGTGTCGGCAGCTGAATCCGAGGCAAATCCTTCTGTGGAGGAAATACTGCAGCACATCGATGCCCTGTTTGAAGCAAATCAGGCGAAAGAGGCAGAACATTATATGCTTTCCTGTCTGGAACAGGCCCGTGTGCACCGGGACTGCCCGTTGCAAATGACAATTTTAAATGAACTCATTGGATACTATCGCGTGACCTCTCAGGCGGAACATTTGCGCAGCATTATGGAACAGGCGATGAAACTTGGACAGGAGATGGGATTGGAAAATTCTGTCCCATTTGCCACTACGCTGCTGAATGTGGCCAACGGCTACCGTTCCATTGGGGAGTTGGAATTGTCCCTGCAATATTATGGGATGGTGGAGCAGATATACCGGGAACAGCTTTCGCCGGAAGATTTAAATGTGGCCGGGCTCTACAATAACAAAAGTCTTTTGCTGGAGGAAATGCAACGCTACCAACAGGCGAAAGAATGCCTGGACAAGGCTCTGGCAATTGTCACGAAGCAAAATGCGGACTTTGAAATTGCGGTTACCCACGCCAATCTTGCCAATACCCTGGTGGCAATGAAAGACTTTGAGGAAGCGACGATTCATGCAAAGGAGAGCATTTCCCGTTTTCGGGATATGAACTGTCTGGATTCCCATTATGCAGCAGCATTGTCGGCCCTGGCAATGTGCCGGTTTGAGAATAAGGAATACCGGGAAGCCCTTTCTTTATTTCGGGAAGGGATGTATATTATTGAAAATTCTTTTGGTCAAAATTCGCAGTATAAGAGAATGCTGGACAATTACAACAAATGCCTGGAGATGTCGGGAGCAGAGGCGCAGGATCACTTAACGAAACCACAACTACAAGAGCAACAACCACAAGAGCAACAACCGGAACACCAACCACAAGAACAACAACCGGAACTACAACCACAAACAAAGGAACAACCACAAACCGGTCTGGAAATCTGCCGTTTGTACTATGAAAAATTCGGAAAACCCATGATTGCAGAAAAGTTTCCGGACTACCAATCAAAAATAGCCGTTGGTCTGGTAGGGGAAGGATCGGATTGTTATGGTTTTGACGATGCATTTTCTCGGGATCATGATTGGGGACCGGGATTTTGCATGTGGGTGACCCGGGAAACCTATGATGTCATCGGCACAGAGTTACAGGCGTGTTATGATCAATTGCCGGATGAATTAATGGGTTTTCGCAGAGCCCGTGAAGTCAGTGGTGCCGGTCGAAGGGGCGTATTTGTCATTGAGGAATTTTACAACAATTTATTGGGTTATCCTTTTGAAGAGCCATATTTTTCCCGCATAAATGAGTATGGGCTGGCAGCGGCAGTGAACGGAGAAGTATTTTACGATGAGGAAGGGATTTTCACTCGGATTCGGGAACAACTTAAATGTGGATATCCCCGTTATTTCCTTCTTTTGCAGATGGCAGAAGATATGGCAATTTTTTCCCAAAATTTACAATATAATTATTTCCGTATGAGAAAGCGAAATGATATTCTTACGGCAGATTTGATGCTGGCAAACGGAATACAGGCAGCACTAAAACTGCAGCTTCATATGGCCGGTCGCTATGTGCCTCATGATAAATGGCTGCGAAAAAGTGTGGCCGGGACAGACGGCGGCGAAGAATTGCTTCGTCTTTTGGAAGAAATGCACCGATGCATGGCGCAGCAGGCAAAAATGCAAACTAAAGGGGCGTTTGAAAACGAGGGGCAGCAGGCAACCTGCCCGGAGGATGTTTTTTCAAGAATGGAGGAACTTTCCGCAAAACTTGGAGAATTTTTTGCAAAGCGCCTTTATGCCATGGACATCATCAGCGATATTGATTATTATCTGGATCATCATGTGGAGGAAATTCTTTTGAAATCCAATCTGGCAAAACTGCCTGGGGAAGAAGTGATTGGGAAAATAATTTCGTTGGAAACAGAGGCATATGTTTCTGCAATTTCCCTGATGCCGGGGCAGGAATACAGTGCAATAAAAGAACTACAAAGCCATGAAAAGCACCGGCAGGACAATGTTGCGCAGAACGATTTGCAAGACCATGAAAAGCACCGGCAGGACAACATGGCGCAGAATGAGCCGGCAGGCAGTATTTCAAAGACAGATGAAATGAGTGCATTAGCATATGCAAAGAAAAGAAAGAAAAAATATGAAACATGGTCGGAGGTAATGCTCTGGCAGTATTATTACGATTTTAGCCGGGAATACAAACTGGGGCATAACCTGCTTTTGGAAAAATGGCAGCGTATGCTGGAATGGACGGATGCTAAGGCATATGCAAAGGTGAAGGACACATTGCCGTATGTGGACGGGCAGAAGAAACAAATTGCGGAAGCACTTGTTTCATTTTGCACCAAAGACCGGGAGCAGGCGAATGAATTACGAAGTGAATTACAAACTTATTCGGATAAAATGTTGCAATTGTTTGGAGGATTTGTGATTCAAAGCCAAAACAATTAAAACCGGCGGAATATCGCAAAAATGATATAATGAGCAGCGAAATGCAATCATGAATGAAGTTCATGATATATTACCGAAACACTTAAAAACCAACCGAATACCGCAAAATGATATATTACCGAAACAGGCAATAAACATAATACATTATAACAGATAGGGATTCGATGTATGAAAATAAAGAAACAAGCAGATCGGGAACGCAACATACAGGAACAAATTTTAACAAAGGAAGAGCAAAAGCAGGAGAATCGGACGGTATACCGACAATTGGTGAAAATAGTGGCACCCATTTCTTTTCAGTTTTTAATGGGTTCCCTGGTAAGTGCCTCCGATGCATTTATGCTGGGATTTCTGGATCAGGATTCTCTTTCTGCAGCTTCCCTTGCCACCCAGGTGAGTTTTGTGTTCAGCCTGTTCTATGGGGCGCTGGTAAGCGGTCTGAATATTCTGGCGGCGCAATATTGGGGAAAAGGGGACAAAAAAGCAGTGGAAAAGGTGCTGGCGGTGACCATGCGGTATGTGCTGCTGATCGGCTTTCTGTTTACCGTGGCAACTTTTTTGCTGCCGTCACAGATTATGTATATTTTCACGAAAGATCCTGTTTTGATTGAAAAGGGTGCTTCTTATCTGCGGATGTCTTCGCTATATTACATACTTACCGGCATTTCCCAGGTTTATTTTGGCGTCATGAAGGTTTGCGACCGGGCGGGAACCAGCTCACTCATCGGTTCTCTATCTGTGGTTTTAAATATTCTGTTAAATGCTATTTTTATTTTTGGATTTCTGGGCATGCCGGCTATGGGGATTACCGGTGCGGCGCTGGCAACCGTATTTGCAAGAATATTTGAAGTGTCGTTTGTGGGTATTGTGGTGCTTCGGAAAAAATGCCCAAGCGTCCGTTTACGCTGCATTTTTTCTGCCGGTGACAAGCAGATGCACGCAGATTATTGGAAATACTGTTTTCCGACCCTGATTAATCAGCTTGGCTGGGGCGGCGGTGTTACCATGTATTCGGTTATAATGGGGCATTTGGGAACCGATGCAACTGCAGCTAATTCCATTGCAGGTATTGTCCGTTCCATGATTGCCAGCCTCTGCTGGGGAATTGCGGCCGGCGTATCCATTATTATCGGCGGAGCTCTCGGAAGAGATGAAATTGCAAAAGCGAAGCGTTTTGGCGGCAAATTTGTTCGCCTGTCCATCTGGATTGGTGTTGGTTCCGGACTGGTGATTATTGCTCTGATTCCTCTTGTGCTCCGGATGATTACATTATCTCCGCAGGCTGCTGTCTATTTGAAAGGAATGCTGCTTATGGCAGCTTATTATATCATCGGAAATTCCCTGAATTCCACCATTATTGCCGGTATATTCCCTGCCGGCGGCGACACCAAATTCGGTATGTGCTGTGATGTAATTACCTTGTGGGGCTTTGTGGTTCCTCTGGGAATGCTGGCTGCATTTGTGTGGAAATGGCCGGTACTATGGGTAGCCTTTGTTTTGACTTTGGATGAATTTGTGAAAATTCCTGCAGTTTATCATCACTATGTAAAATACAAATGGCTGAAAAACATAACCCGTTGAAATGGGACATTATCCGGCACCAATACAATACCGATTTGCCCGTTGACATTACAGATTACTTATTGTTTGAATAGGAATTTTTCTGTTATAATGAAAGATGGCTTATAGCAGAAAATCCAACAAAGAATCATATTTTTCATCCGGAGTAAAATTGCGGATAAGCCAAAGAATAATTAGTGATTAGTTACCAAACAAATGGAGGGAAAAATGAACAAAGGAGTTGACAAGGCGCTTGCCAGTTGCAACAAGGCGGCTATGATCTGCCATGCGGTAGAAGCGGGAATTATCAGTTTGGCATATATTCTTGAGGTTGTAAAAAAATCAAGAACCGTACCTTATGTGCTTATGATTGTTATTCTGGCACTTGTTCCGGTGATTATGGAGTTTATTTGTTATAAAAAGGCAAAGGATTCCAAATTAATCAAGCATATTATCGGGATTGGTTTCTCGATACTCTATATTGTCATTATTTTGACAACAAATAATTTATTGGCATTTTTCTATGTGGTACCAATGATTTTTGCAATTATGACATATAGCGACGTGCGTTTCAACATAATTGCCTGTAGCGGCGTAGTGGCAGTAAATATTCTATCCGTAATTATGTTATACAAAAGAGGCTATTATACATCTTCGGATTCGGCCATGATGGAAATTCAGATTCTTGGTATTGCCGTTATGGCGGCATATGCCATTGTGGCGGCAAAAGTTACATCAGGAATCAATCGGGACCGTATTTCCGCCATAAGTTCACAACAGGGACAGATTATGGAAGTGTTAGATACGGTTAAGACCGTGGCGGCCGAGATTACGGAAAAAGTGGAAGTGGTCAATAACCAGACCGATGAACTGCGTAGTTCCCTGGATTTAACCAAGGAGGCGATGCAGGAGGTAAACTGTGGTTCCAACGATACATCCGATGCGGTTCAGGAGCAGCTTCTTCAGACAGAAGAAATCCAGAATCGTGTCAATCGCGTTGCGGAGGAAAGCAATGAAATCATGAACAGTGTTGGAGCTACAAGACATGCCCTGGATAACGGGAATGACAATATCAGCCATTTGCTTCAGCAGGTAAATGCGTCTGTGGAGATGGGCTCTGAAGTCCGCGTCCAGTTGGAAAATCTGAAAAATGATATGGGGCAGATGACCTCCATTATTGACATTATCAAGGAGATTACATCTCAGACCAGTCTGCTGGCGCTTAATGCCAGTATTGAGGCGGCCCGCGCCGGAGAAGCCGGTCGCGGATTTGCCGTTGTTGCAACCGAGATTACGGAGATGGCCAATCAGACGCAGGGGGCAACCGTAAAAATTAATGACATGATTAACCAGATTTCCAAATCCATTGCAACGGTAATTGATGAAACCGGCAAAGTGATTGCCATGATTCAGAAACAGAGTGAAGCAACGGAGATAACAGTTAACAGTTTCCGGGAGATTGAACGCAATTCCGATTCCGTGTCCCAGAAGGCAGAAGAATTGCAGTCCATTGTGGAGGAACTGGAAAATGCCAACCGCACCATTATTGATTCCATTTCTACTGTGTCCGCAATTTCCGAAGAGGTTGCGGCCCATGCGGTAGATACGCTGGGTGCAAGTGAGAAGAATCTCTCCATTGTAGAAGATGTGATTATTAACATCAATTCTCTGGGGGAATTATCGGATGTATTAAGAGAGAAACTGGTAAAAGACTAAGTGCTCGCGCATCCATATTGGCATACGAACAACCGGGAAAATCCGTCGGTTGGAATGGTGCATTGAGGAAGGAATCCGGATATTTTGGACAGGGAAGAAATCCGGGAAAGACAGCAGCGGCAGCAGTAAGGAATGTGGGACACTCGTTTGTCCCATTTTTCATTCTAACGGGAAAGGTGGTAATATATGAAAAAAATTTTGGATTGGAAAGAATACGAAGAAACAGCGAGACAGATGGTGGCAGAAGGCTGTGTCCTTTTGGAAAATCGAAATCAGGTTTTGCCTCTGGAAAAGAATTGCTGCGTTTCTGTATTTGGGCGAATGCAAAACCATTATTACAAAAGCGGCACCGGTTCCGGTGGAATGGTAAATGTTTCTTATGTAGTCAGCATATTGGACGGAATCCGGGCCGGCGGACAACTTAAGGTCAATGAAGACCTGGTTGCAATATACGAAAACTGGGAAAAGGAAAATCCTATTGTGCTCGGGTATGGTTGGGGACAGGAACCCTGGTCCCAGCAGGAAATGCCTCTTTCCGACGAAATTGCCAATAAAGCGGCGGCGCGGTCCCAAGCGGCCATCGTTATTCTGGCCAGAACAGCGGGCGAGGACCGGGATGCAACCACAAAACCGGGTTCCTTTGCATTGACGGAGGAAGAAATGCAGATGCTTCGCATCGTTCGAAAAGCATTTGACAAAATGGTGGTGCTGTTAAATGTAGGCGGTCTGATGGATATGACCTTTGTGGATGAAGTGGCGCCGGATGCCGTAATGTATGTCTGGCAGGGAGGCATGGTTGGCGGCCATGGTGTGGCAGATTTGCTTACAGGCAGGGTTTCCCCTTCCGGAAAACTGCCGGATACCATTGCATATACCATTGAGGACTATCCTTCTACCCCTTATTTCGGAGCTCCGGATTCCCTGATCTATGCAGAAGATATTTTTGTGGGCTATCGTTATTTTGAAACATTTGCGAAGGAAAAGGTCCGCTATCCTTTTGGTTTCGGTCTTTCTTATACCACATTTCAAATGCAGGTGGAATCCTGCGAGTGGGATTTGGATAATCTGATTCTGCAGCTTTTGGTAAAAGTGGAAAATACCGGTACATATCCGGGGAAAGAAGTTTTGCAGGTCTACGGACAGGCTCCTGTGGGCAAACTGGGTACAGCAGAACGCGTTCTGATTGGCTTTGAAAAAACGCCGGAGATTCCGGTGGGCGGTTTTGCGCAGGTGTCTTTGGAAATTCATCTGCAGGATATGGCGTCCTTTGATGACAGTGGTGTTACCGGGCATCGCAACTGCAAGGTGCTGGAGGAAGGGGAGTATACCATTTGCCTTGGAAACAGCGTTCGTGCGGCGCTCCCATGTTTTCATTTCAAATTGGATGAAATCAGGGTGTTAGAAGAATTAGAGGAGGCGTTGGCGCCTTATGAGCAATTTTCCCGTTTTCATCGAAGCGGGGAACAGAAAGTGGCTTTTGAAAAGACACCGACTTATACGGTGGAAATGTATGACCGGCGCCGGGCTCAGGTGCCTGCGGCCATTACGCCTACGGGAAATCGGGGCATTCGCCTGGTGGATGTCCGTGACGGAAATGCCACTATGGAGGCGTTTGTGGCACAGATGAGTGATGAAGAACTTTCCTGCATTATTCGTGGAGAGGGAATGGGCAGCAGTCTTGTTACACCCGGTACTGCTGCGGCTTTTGGCGGTGTTTCCCCGGCGCTTCGCGAAATGGGAATCCCGGCAGTATGCTGTGATGATGGACCTTCCGGAATGCGTCTGGACTCAGGGACAAAGGCATTTTCCCTCCCGAATGGTCTGGTTCTGGGAAGCAGTTTCAATAAGGAGTTAAATGAAAAACTTTTCGGTTACCTGGGCCTTGAAATGCGAAGCAAGAAGGTGGATGTGCTTTTAGGGCCGGGGATGAATATTCATCGCCACCCGATAAATGGCCGCAATTTTGAATATTTTTCCGAAGATCCGTTTTTGACCGGTTCCATTGCCATTGCCCAACTGACCGGATTAAAGCGTAGCGGCGTATCCGGAACGGTAAAGCATTTTTGCGGCAATAACCAGGAATATCACCGCCACAGTGTTGATTCCGTTATTTCCCAGCGAGCCCTGCGGGAGATTTATCTGAAAGGTTTTGAGATGGCGGTTCGTGCGGGGGTTGCAGACAGCGTAATGACAACCTATGGAAAGGTAAACGGTTTGTGGACCGCCGGCAACTATGATCTAAATACCACCATTCTCCGCCGGGAGTGGGGATTTGACGGCATTGTTATGACCGACTGGTGGGCGAATATCAACGAACGGGGACAGGAGCCGACGCATACCAATTTTTCATCCATGGTGCGGGCGCAGAATGATTTGTATATGGTTTGCCCAAATGGCGCGGCCAACGCCACCGGCGACAATACTTTGGCTTCTCTGCAGGCGGGAATTCTGTCCCGCGGCGAACTGCAACGATGCGCCATGAACATTTGCCGGTTTGTAATGCAAAGCAGTGCTTTCCGGCGCATGCTGGGGGAGGAAGCGGAAGTGGAAATTATCCATCAGCCTGTGGATCCGGATGAAGAGGCGATGAAAAATGTGGAATACCATGTAGTAGACGGCTCGGCAGTGATTGACCTGACTTATAAGGAATCGGTGGGGGACACCAATTATGTCTTCGCTCTGGATATCCGGGGGAAGGGGATTTATGATGTGATTCTCACAGGAGCATCGGAACTGTCTGAACTGGCGCAGCTTCCATGTACCCTTTACTATACCGGATTTCCGTTGCATAGTTTTACTTTTCAGGGAACCGGGGGAAAGGATGTGCAGATTGTCCGGGAATTCGAGGCGCTGGAGCGTTTCCATGTTTTCCGGCTCTATGTAAAGAGCAACGGTCTCCGGTTAAAATCCATTGAATTCCGATATAACCGGGAAACCCAAAGTGAACACGGGAAAGATATTAAAGAATAGGAATCGGTATGATGCAGAGAAAAATGTGAAATATTTCGATATCTGCAATTTAGATTGCCGTAATGAATTATCGAGAGAAAAATGCCAATACTAGAGATAAGATTGGTCATCCGGTGGCATTTCAAAAATGCGCTTCCGAAATGGATGCAAACAGCGCACTTAGAATTGTGCATCCGAAATGGGTGCAAACAGCGCACTTAAAATTGCGCTTCCGAAATGGGTGCAAACAGCGCACTTAAAATGTGCTTCCGAAACTTCGGCTGCATTTTGGAGAAGCGAACAGGAAAGGAAGACGACTAAAAAGAGAGGATGGGAAATGTGAATATGGAACAGAAAATTAAGATTGCTTTTTTCGATGCGAAGGATTATGACAAGGAATCCTTTGATCTGGCCAATGAGGAATTCGACTATGAAATCAAATATCTGGAGACGAAATTGTGTGAAGACACTTACCGGTTGGCAAGCGGCTGTGATGTAGTGTGCGTATTTGTTAATGATGATGTGAGCGCAACTGTGATTGACGGGCTGGTATCCTGCGGTGTAAAACTTCTTGCCCTTCGCTGTGCAGGATACAATAATGTGGCAATGGAACATGCTTTTGGAAAACTTCACATTGTCCGGGTGCCGGCGTACTCGCCCTATGCCGTCGCTGAGCATGCAATGGCTCTTTTGCTGACTTCCATTCGCCGGATTCACAAAGCGTATATACGAACAAGGGATTTCAATTTCAGTCTGAATGGTTTAACCGGATTTGACCTTCACGGAAAGACGGTTGGAATTGTGGGAACCGGAAAAATCGGACGCATTTTCATGGATATCTGCCGTGGCTTTGGGATGAATATCATCGCTTATGACAAATTCCCGGCGCAGGATGCAGAGATTCACTATGTGACACTCGAGGAACTTTGGGAACAGAGTGACATCATTTCCTTCCATTGTCCGCTGACGGACGAGAATGTGCATATGGTAAATGCGGACTCGATTCAGAAAATGAAAAAGGGCGTGGTGCTGATTAATACTTCCCGTGGTGCCCTGATTGATTCCGAGGCACTTTTGGAGGGTATCAAGGAGCGGAAAATCGGAGCCGCCTGTCTGGATGTTTATGAAGAAGAGTCAGATGTATTTTTTCATGATTTTTCCGGGCATATTGTGGCAGATGACACCCTCGCACGCCTGATTTCCATGCCTAATGTGATTGTGACTTCCCATCAGGCTTTTTTGACCCGGGAGGCCCTTTCCAATATTGCAGATACAACTTTGCAGAACATCCGGGAATTCTTTGAAGAGGATACCTGCAAAAATGAAATCTGCTACAAATGCACAAAAGTCAGTACCTGCGCCCAGGCCCACACAGGAAAATGCTTTGCGTAGAAAGAACTTTTCGTATCGAAATCCGCGGGAAAGTCTGCGAGGCCTTATTTTGAAGAGAAAATCCGCGGGAAAGCCTGCGAAGCCTTATTTAGAAAAGAGAACCCGCGGGAAAGCCTGCGAGGTCTTATTTAGAAAAGAGAACCCGCGGGAAAGTCTGCGAGGCCTTATTTTGATAATAGAACAATCATGGAAAAACCTCCTTCGGGAGGTTTTTAAATTTACCCCTTGCACAATCGAACAAATGTTCGTATAATATACAATATGAACAAGAAAGAAATTTATTCCGTACATAAGAAAATGGAATACAGCACAGAGGAAAAATTGCGAATCCTTTCTGACGCCGCCAAATATGATGTAGCCTGCACTTCAAGTGGCGTAAGCCGTAGCGGAAAGGAAGGCTACCTTGGGAATAGTGTGTCCGCCGGAATTTGCCACTCCTTCTCCGCTGACGGTAGATGTATTTCCTTATTGAAGGTTTTGATGACCAATGAGTGCATTTATGATTGTAAATATTGCAAGAACCGGGTGTCTAATGATGTGGAACGGGCTATGTTTGAACCGGAGGAATTATGCAGTCTTACGATGGAATTTTACCGGCGAAATTATATTGAAGGATTATTTTTAAGTTCCGGGGTGGTTCAGAATCCGGCTTATACGATGGAAAAGATGTGCGAGATTTTGTATCTGCTTCGTGAAAAGCATCGCTTTAACGGATACATTCACATTAAAACCATACCGGGAGCACCGGATTCCCTGCTGGAGTTGGCCGGGCTATTGGCGGACCGTATCAGCATCAATATGGAATTGCCGACGCAGGAAGGATTGAAGAAACTGGCACCGAATAAGGACTTTCATACGATTCTCAGTCCTATGGGTAAAGTTGCCGGGACAATTGCTTCCCACCGTAGCGCCATAGGAAAGGATTTACGAATGGAACGCAGCGGCATTAACCGGTATCTGCCAAACAGTATTTTCCATGAGAATAATCATCGCCAGGAATTACAGTCAGGTACAATTCATAAAGATGCTGCGTGTGCATTGTTGTCTCAGGGTTCATCTCGCGGAAATACTGCGTGTGCATTGCTGCCTCATGGTTCACCTCATGAAAATGCTGCTCTTTCCTCATCTGCATGGAGAACATCTTGCGAAAACAAAGCGGAGTCTTCCGTAGAGGATAAACTGGATTATTATTCTCCCTTTTTGAAAGAAGAAAAACATCTGTCCTTACAGGGTGTCGGAAAACGCCCCTTCGCTCCGGCCGGTCAAAGTACCCAGATGATAATCGGAGCTACCGACGAGACGGATTTGATGATTCTGCAGACCACGCAAAGATTGTACCAGAATTATGATTTGAAACGGGTATTCTTTTCTGCTTATATACCGCTGAATGAAGATCCGGCGCTCCCGGCAATGGACACGCAGGTTCCTCTTTTGCGAGAGCATCGTCTGTACCAGGCGGATTGGCTTCTCCGTTATTATGGGTTTCTGGCAAATGAGATTTTGTCCGAGGAAAAACCTTTTCTGGAGGAAAAGATTGATCCCAAATGCGATTGGGCCATTCGCCATTTGGATCATTTTCCTCTGGAACTGCAGACAGCTCCTTTTGATGAAATTCTCCGGGTGCCGGGAATCGGTCCAAAATCTGCCGTTAGAATTCTGGAGGCAAGAAGATATGGCAGCCTCACTTTTGAGAATTTGAAAAAGATGGGAGTTGTGTTAAAGCGGGCACATTATTTTGTTTTGTGTAACGGAAAGATGATGTATCCTACAAAAATGGAAAAGGATTATATTCTGGACCGGCTTATGCGGGATAATGCAAAAGAAAATTGGCAAATTGCCCACCAACAGGAGTCCTATCGGCAGATGACAATTTATGACTTTTTGCAGACAAAACAGACTTAACAAATGCAGACATAATATTATGAAGAGATGGGAAAGTGTATGGATATTTTTGTTTGTGGAGAAGAATATGAAGAAATAATGGCAACCATATATGATGCCTGGGTTTTGGCAACAAAAGTGGGGCATGCCAATGTAAAAATTGAAAGAGCCTCTTGTCTGGATGTGACATTTCTGAATGAATATCATTATGCGCCACAAAAAAATAAGGGCAATTATTCGGAAGAGGTGGAACAAAAGGCGGAAAAGGTGACCCGGGCGGTAAAGGAAAAAATATCCAAATTAGCCTATGTTTGGATTTATCGTGCTGCCATGTCTGTATTACCGGATGCCCCGGATGCAATTTACCGGTTTATGATTCTGGGATTCTCTGTTGGCCCTAAGGTTACGGATATGCTTACCAGACCGGAAGTAATGCGTATGATGGAACTCAACCGAAAGGTGGGTAATGAGATGCATTCTTTTGTGGAATTTGTCCGTTTCCGTAAATTGCCAAACGGGGTATACTATTCCGTCATACAACCAAAATCCAATGTTGTTGAACTTGTGGCCGGTCATTTTGAAGACCGTATGCCGTCGGAGAATTTTATTATTATAGATGAAAACCGTCGTCTGGCTGCGGTTCATCCCAAGAACGATTCCTTCTATCTGCAAACTTTGCAGGAAGATGAGGTAGAATACCTCAGAGACACAGAAAAGAAGGATGCATATTCGGATATGTGGCAGACCTTCTTCGAAACGGTTGCAATTGAACAAAGAGCTAATGAGAGGTGCCAAAGGAATCATTTCCCGGTGTGGATGCGGAAATATGCAACGGAGTTTATATAAATGAAAGATTAAAGAAAAACAGGTCGATATGGGGTAAATGTCATGTAAAAATCGGGGCAATCATATTAAATCTTGCAAAATTAGTAAAAAAAGCACAAAAAATAGAAGAAATAATTGGACGATATTTATTTCTTGTTATATAATCAAAAAGAAATTTGTATCAATACAAATATACAAAAATATATAAGAAACGAGGTAAAGGAAAGAATGGCAACAATCGATTTAACACAGTATGGCATCACAGGTACAACTGAGATCGTGTACAATCCTTCTTACGAATTATTATTCGAAGAGGAAACAAAGGCTGGTCTTGAAGGTTACGAAGTAGGACAGAATACGGAACTTGACACAGTTAATGTTATGACAGGTGTATTCACAGGTCGTTCTCCAAAAGACAAATATATTGTTATGGATGAGAACTCAAAAGACACAGTATGGTGGACCTCTGATGAATATAAGAACGATAACCACCCGATGACAGAGTCAACATGGGCTGCTGTTAAGGATCTCGCAAAGAAAGAACTTTCTAACAAGAGATTATTCGTAGTTGATGCTTTCTGTGGTGCAAATGCAGATACAAGAATGGCTGTACGTTTCATCGTAGAAGTAGCTTGGCAGGCACATTTCGTTAAGAATATGTTCATTGTACCGACAGACGAGGAACTTGCTAATTTTACACCGGATTTCGTAGTATACAATGCTTCTAAGGCAAAAGTTGAAAACTATGCTGAACTTGGTCTTAACTCAGAGACATGCGTAGCATTCAACATTACAAGTCGTGAGCAGGTTATCCTTAACACATGGTATGGCGGAGAAATGAAGAAGGGTATGTTCTCTATGATGAACTACTACTTGCCATTAAAGGGTATTGCGTCTATGCATTGCTCTGCAAACTGCGATATGGACGGAAAGCACACAGCAATCTTCTTTGGTCTTTCAGGAACAGGTAAGACAACACTTTCCACAGACCCTAAGAGACTTCTTATCGGTGATGACGAACATGGTTGGGATGACAACGGTGTATTCAACTTCGAAGGTGGTTGCTATGCAAAGGTTATCGGTCTTGATAAAGAATCTGAGCCGGATATCTACAATGCGATTAAGAGAGATGCTCTTCTTGAGAATGTAACTGTAGATGCAAACGGAAAGATTGATTTTGATGATAAGAGCGTAACAGAGAATACTCGTGTTTCTTACCCGATTCAGCACATTACAAATATTGCTTCAAAGGTTAACGGCGTTTCTTCCGGTCCTGCAGCTGACAATGTAATCTTCCTTTCAGCAGATGCATTCGGTGTACTTCCTCCGGTATCTATTCTTACACCGGAACAGACACAGTACTATTTCCTTTCCGGATTTAC
>JBJEMA010000061.1:0-4404 GCA_051879435.1 Lachnospiraceae bacterium | reverse complement strand
TAAAACAAGACAAAAGATGATTGTAGTGCAAATTCTGATATTTAGTGAAGAACTGTTTAAAAGTGTATAGAAAAGGATATTTATTCAAGCAAAGTTTGTAAGGCAGAGAACTATTTTGCAAGTGTGATGGAAACTATATATGAATCTACAAAGGAGAATATATCAGAAAAAAATGCAGTTTAATATTTCATAAACAAAAGTTAAACATTGCACAAATAATTATGTGATACTCTTGTTGCATAAAATAAACCAGAAAATGGAGATGGTATAAATGAATGCGATTGAAATCAGAAACCTTTCAAAAAGCTTTCGTGGAATGTATGCGGTAAATAATCTTAATATGACCGTTCCGGTTGGAGCGATATATGGCTTTATCGGAGAAAATGGAAGCGGAAAGTCCACAACAGAAAAGTTAATTTGTGGTCATCTTGTTCCAGAAGCTGGAGAAATCAAATTGTTTGGCAGGGATTATACAGATGCCGGAGTAAGAGTAAGAGTCGGTGCATTGATTGAAAATACAGGTTGCTTTCCAAACTCAAGTGTATGGGATAATCTGATGATGCAGGCTATCAATCTAGGTATTAAAGACCGCACTGATGAGATTAATCGTGTGCTTCAGATTGTCAGGATGGAAGAATCAGCAAAAATCAAATTCAGGAGCTGTTCGCTGGGTATGAAGCAGCGAATCGGTATTGCTATGGCACTTCTTGGTGATCCTGCCTTATTGATTCTTGATGAACCTATTAATGGTCTGGATACCGATGGCATGCGGATTATGAGAGAAATCCTCGTTGACATTACTCAAAAATACGGTTGTACTGTGCTGATTTCTTCTCATATTCTTGGCGAACTTGAAAAGATTGCCACCCATTATGGCATCATTCGTCAAGGAAAAATGATATGTGAAATATCTGCAAAAGATATGGATAGTCGTGCACATGTGTTTGTATCTATCAAAACCAGAGATATGGAGGGAGCAAAGGCTGTTCTGCGGAAAAAATATGACAATGTAAAAGAAGAGGAGAATTATCTTCGTGTATACGATGTGAATGACACGGAAGCAATTGTAGAATACATGCTTCAAAACGGACATGTTGTAAGTGAGATTAAGAAGAATAAAATAGGTCTGGAAGAATATTATATTGAGTTAATGTCAGAAAAGGAGGAAGAGTAATATGGAAGCTACACATGAATTAAATTTTGAGTCGCCGAGCTTTTTTAAGAGACTCAAAGGTATGCTGGGTGTTGATTTTTATCGATTATTCCATACTCCCATGTTTTATATATTTCTCATCATATCTGCGCTTATTTCTGCGATGGTGCTGGGCATGACGAGTGTGCCATCTCCTGATGGAACAATAACCGAGCCTTTGTACACGAATGCATGGCAGATTATTGCGGCAGAGAAGCCTCTGTATGTGGTAAACACTATTGCAGATTATGCCAATATGAATATGGTATTTATCTTTGGCGGTATCATGGTCTCTATCTTTATAGGACATGATTATAAGAGCGGGTATGTGAAGCAGTTATTTACCACTCATTCAAAAAAGCAGGATTATATAATGTCCAAGGCAATAGTAGGTGCTTTCTCTATGGTTTGTATGTGTATTACCTACTTGATTGGTGGAGTGGTTTCCGGTTTCCTTGTGGGAATGTCATTTGAAGTCAATGCCGGATCGCTGGTCTGCGCAATCTTAGGAAAGATGATTATGAGCCTTGGTTGGGCGAGTCTTTATACATTTCTCAATACGATATTAAGAAAATATTTCGGTATTTCCATTGCTGCGTCCTTTTTCTTTGGTACGGGTATACTGATTATCGGCGTTGCAGCAATCATCGGAAATAATTCTGCACTTAATATATTCCTGTACGGTTCATCGGTCTATGCATGCCTGAGTAGCAACATTGTAACCGTACTTGTATGCCTTGTGGTTTCCGTGGTGTGGGCGATTATTTATACTTTATTAGGAACACGCATCCTCTCCAAGAGCGATGTGTATTAACAGGAGGCGGTAGATATGAATGCAATAGAAATCAAAAATCTGACCAAAAATTTTGGAGATAAACAAGCACTTTGCGGAATAAATATGACCGTTCCTGTTGGTTCCATATATGGATTTATCGGTGAGAACGGAAGTGGCAAATCAACAACGGAAAAGCTCATATGTGGACTTCTGGTTCCAAGCGGAGGACAGATTAAGCTGTTTGGAAAGGATTATACCGATGCAGACATAAGAGCAAAAATCGGAGTTTTAATTGAAGCACCCGGATGCTTCCCGGATTATAGTGTATGGAACAATATGATGCTTCAGGCAGCGAACCTCGGCATTAAAAATGCAGAGGAAGAAGTCGTTAAAGTTCTGAAAATGGTTCGAATGGAAGGTGCTGCATCCAACAAATATAAGAATTGTTCTCTTGGAATGAAACAAAGAATCGGAATTGCCATGGCACTTCTCGGAAATCCTACCCTGCTCGTATTGGATGAGCCTATCAACGGTTTGGATGCGGATGGTATGCGAATTATGAGAGAAGTGCTGGTGGAAATTACCCGGAAATATCAATGTACCGTTGTAATCTCTTCGCATATTTTAGGCGAACTGGAAAAAATAGCAACGCATTACGGGATTGTCCGTGGCGGGAAAATGATTAAGGAAATGACAGCCGAAGAACTGGAGGCGGGCTGCCGAACCTATGTTGCGCTTCAGACAAAAGAAATGAGCAGAACCAAGGCCTTACTTTCCTGCAAGTATTCCCGCGTGGAAGAGGATGAAAGCGGATATATTCGTGTATATGATGCTAAATGCCCTGAAGATATTGTGACATACCTGTATGAAAACAACATATTGGTTAGCGAAATAAAAACAGCCAAGATAGGACTGGAAGAATATTATATTGATCTTATGAACGAAAAGGGAGGTAAATCCTCTGCTGCTGAAGGGCAGTCGCATTTTTCTACAGAAAATAAGGAGGTTTGATAACATGGAACTGAAATTCGAACATAATGGCTTTGGAAAAAGGCTGAAAAGCATGTTGAAAGTGGACTTTCGGAGAATGTTTACCATGCGGCTGCTTTATATCATGGCGGGAATTTGTCTTGTTATGCCGATACTGATTTTAGTAATGACAACTATGATGGATGGCTCTGTTACGGTTGATCCGCAGACGGGAGTTGAAACGGTTGTGGAAGGTTTTGATAATACATGGCAGATTATAGGAACGCCCGCCAGTGAAGGTTCAGCTGAAATGAGTATGATAGGTATGTGCAACATTAACATGCTCTACTTTTTTGTGGCAGTACTGGTCTGCATCTTTGTTACGGATGATTTCAGAAGCGGATACTCGAAAAATCTCTTTACTGTTCGTGCAAAGAAAAATGACTATGTCATTTCCAAATCCCTGGTGGGTTTTACCGGTGGAATCTTGATGTTTCTGTGTTTCTTTATCGGAGCAATGCTTGGTGGTGCAATTTCCGGATTACCCTTTGAGGTGGGTGCAGCGGGCGTCAGCGGGGTAATCATGTGTCTTCTGGCGAAATTACTTCTGGTTGCCGTATTTGTTCCCATTTATTTGCTGATCAGTGTTGCAGCGAAGCAAAAATTGTGGCTTTCCATCGTTGTATCACTTTGTGTAGGTATGCTGTTTTTTATGATGATACCGATGCTGACACCACTCAATGCCACTGCCATGAATGTTCTTGTCTGCCTGATAGGTGGAGGATTATTCAATGTAGGATTTGGAGCAGTCAGTAACCTGGTATTGAAAAAAACAAGTTTGGTGTGAGATTCCATGGCTGTTGTTTGTACTGATTGTTCCGGTTGCCGGATTCATGATCTACTTTATGATTTATGATAGAAGGCTGGACAAAAAATATGTAAAAAAATGAAATTAATATTTCGTAAATAAAAGTCAAACAAAGAATAAACAAAAGCAAGGTATCCTTACAATATCAAATGAACAAAATAAATTAGAAAAGGAGATAAAAAGAAATGGCAAAATCAAAGTTAGTAGAAGTAAATGAAAAAATTGCTGAGAATCTAGTTGGGGGATACAAGAAAATTGAAGAAGGTGTTGTGGGCGGCTATAAAAAAATCGAGGACGGAGCAGTCGGCGGTTTCAACAAAATTGCAGATAAGTTTGTAGATAATTTTCTGACTCAGGAAGGCGAGACTGTGGAAGAGGCAAAAGAAAGATTAGCTACAGAACAGAAAGCAAGAGAAGAAGCCGGTAAAGCAGAGCGGGAAGAGCATTTGGTAAATCAGAACGGGATTGTAGAGGAAAATATGCAGAAAGCACAGAGTGCAGCAGCAGAGGCAAGAAGAAAGGCAGGTATCGAATAATGAAGAAAAGTACATTTGTGGCTATGATTTTGGGAACCATCGGAGGAATTTTGTTTGCTCTTGG
>JBJEMA010000060.1:6836-16346 GCA_051879435.1 Lachnospiraceae bacterium | reverse complement strand
TATGAATAGGACACCCTTGGTCTTGGCTGTATCCTTCCCACTACTAGGGCGGATTTGGGACTTTCACCCATTAGAAACGTGTGCCGCAAGGCGCACATCAAAAAAGGGTACAGCGATTTTCTGTACCCCTTCCATCTTCTAATTACGCGCAAGAACAAAATCATTAAAGATACGAACCAGTTCCATATCCAATTTGCCTTCTTTTGCCATCCCCTCTATGATAGACATTGCTTCCTTCACTGTCATCGGACCCTTGTAAGGACGGTCCGTAGATGTAAGGGAATCGTAAATATCAATAATGGTAAGGATTCTGGTCAGCATGTCCAGTTCATATCCCTGCAAATGATTCGGATAGCCGGAGCCATCAAGATATTCATGATGGGAAACCGCAATTTTCCGAACCTTCTTGAATTGTTCGTTAAATTGAATCTTCTCCAGCATTTTATCGGTATAAACGACATGCTGTTCTGCAATGCTTCTTTCATCCGCTGTCAAAGTACCGCGCACAATACTTAAACAATCCAATTCATAGGCATCAAAATAAGGAATTTCCACTCCGTCTTCTGCCTTATAAACCCGCTTGGACAAATATTCCACCTTCCTGATGTCTTCCTCGGAAAGTGCTTCCTTGTGGTTAATATCGTCCAGACGCCCCATAAAATCTTCCAGTTTTCGAATCTCTTTGTTCCACCGGTCTTGCTCTTTGCGTCCTTCCAAAATATCAATTTTAATCAATAATTTTATTTTTTCCAGTTTACTGTACAGGGCTTCGTAGCGACTGCCCAAACGGGTCGATTTATTCATCACTTCTCTTGGGGTAATCATCTTACCCAGGTCATGAAGCATGGCCGCCATGGAAAGCTGTTCCCTGTCCTCTTCGGAAATAAAACAGGGGAACTCACCCTTTGTATGTAAAGCATTAATAAATTCACAAAACTCCATGCAATACTGATTCACATGCACGGTATGATTGGCATTGTATGGGGTCCGGGCGTCGATTGCGGTTGTCATGGAAGAAACAAAAGATTTTAAGAGTTCCTCCAGTTCCTGAATCAGATTCATATTAGTGATTGCAATCGCCAACTGTGAAGTCAGGGAATTGACCATAGACTCATATTCCTTCGGAAATGTGATTACATTGCCATCATCATCCGTACAATTGGCCAGCTGCATAACTCCCAGAACTTTTGCTCCCGGGCTGTATACCGGAACAACCATCAGGGAACGGGTACGATAGTCATGTTCGGCATCAAATTCTTTAATATGTATGATATCAAATTGTTTTTCCTGGTAAATATCGGGGAAATTACTAATCTTACGATTGGCAGCGGTATAGGCAATCAGGTTATGTTCCTTCATGTCCAGCCCGGCTTCCGCAACTGCTTCCGCACCTCTCCCCATATAATATCCAACCGTGTTGTTAATACTGATTAAATGCTGAAATTCACCATTGCTTTCGATAAACAAATCTCCCGCATCCGCTCCGGTAAATTTCATGCAACCTTCCATCACCAGATCGAATAACCGAAGATAAAATTGCTCGGTAGACAAAGAATAACCGAGATCCAATATGTCATTTATCTCTTCCGTTATTTTAAACATACTTCCTCCCGAATCAAAGCGCATTCGTAATAAAATTATACCAAAAAGTACATTTTTTTCTATCTGAGTTTAAATTTTTGTTCATTTTAAACAAATTTTTGATATTTTTTTAACAAATCGACGCTTTTCTTCGTGCAGACTGCCTATGCTTACGGAATTATCTCCCGGTCCGGAACGAAAGAATAAATAAAACATCCCGGATGATGCAACAGGTCAGAGCAATATCTCCCGGTCCAGAACGAAAGAATATATATACAAATCGGAAACCGGCTTACCCGTAATCTGGGTGATGGCTCTGGCATAAATCTCCAGTTGCGCATGATAGCGTTTTACCAGCTCATCTGCCGTTTTCACCCGGTCGGTTTTGTAGTCCATAATAACTACGCTCCCGTTCTCTTCAAAATAGGCGTCAATGACTCCCTGTACAAGAATCGTCTCCTCCTCCGGAAACTGCTCATTCAGTTCTTTCGCGCTCACTCCCATAAAGAAGGGCTGTTCCTTAAATAACTGTCCTCGTTTTGCTGCTGCAATCATTCGTCCGGCCAGTTGACTGTGCAGGAATTTATCACATATGGCAGGGTCCACCAAAGAAGCATCTTCCCCGGATATTATTCCCTCCTTCACATTTTTATCTATGATGTTACGGAGAAAATCAGGCCATTGCCCTTCTTCCGGCAATTCTTCAAACGGAAAGAGTTCCATAATTCTGTGATATGCCGTTCCTCTTCTCGTACCCGGAACATCCTCTGTTTCTTTGGCAAAGGCAGGTACATAAGCAGTGCGGACATCCTCGAACATAGGACGACTTTCCTCATCCTCATAGGCATGCTTTTTCAATTCTGTCACGGTTGTCTTTGTATAGAGCCCCTTGCGATTTTCATAAGGATATACGAACATGGTCTGTTGTTCCAATCTTGCAACCAGCGCCGGATCCGGCGAAATGACCGCCGTCAAATCCAATTGCTTCAGCTGGTTATGTAATTGTTTCTTAACTTCTTCCTCACGAAGACCTTCCATGGAGACAGGATGAACATACTCCGAAATATGGCCACCTTTGGCGTAACCGAGAAGCAGCATTTCCAAATGACTGTCTGCAACGGCGATATCTCCGTCACCAACCGTCATTCCATCCGTATATTTTGCCAACAACCGTTCCCGATTTTTGACCACGCCGGTGATAATCAGTTTCTCCCTGGCCCGGGTCATTGCCACATAGAGAATTCGCATTTCCTCTGCAAGCCCGTCCAATGTTATCTTCTGGCTCATAACAAGTTTTTTCAGGCCTTTGTATTTCATTCGACGCCCGGTGTCATAGTAATCAAATCCTATTCCCCCCTCCGCGTCGCACAAAATCGCCCCCTGGGCGTCCTTCTTGTTCCGTTTCTTTGCCGAGCCTGCCAGAATACAGACCGGAAACTCCAAGCCCTTGCTCTTGTGAATGGTCATAATACGGACCACATTTGCCTTCTCATCCGTAGTTCCCGCTTCGCCAAAATCAACCTCCTGCTCCTTCAGGAGTTCAATATAACGGATAAAATGAAAGAGTCCATGATAACTGGTCTTTTCAAATGCAGCTGCCTTCTCCAGAAGCATCAACAGATTTGCCCTTCGTTTTGCACCGCAGGAAAATGCAGTCATATAGTCCAGATATCCCGTATCCAGCATTATGTTCTGAAGTAAATCATGAATGGTAACATACTGTGCCATTTCCCTGTACTTTTGAAGAAATGCAAAAAATCCCTCAATTTTCGCCTGAAGCGCCGCGTCACCTTCCCGGGAAGAACGGTACGCCTGCACCGCATCATAAAAGAAGCCCTTTGGGCAAAAACCGCGAATCTGCGCAAGCTCCTCATCGGAAAATTTCCCAAAATAGGAATGCATGCATCCATAAAGAGGAATATCCTGGCCGGTGTTATCCAATACTTTCAGAAGATTTAGAATAACCTTGACCTCCGTTGTCTGAAAGTAACCAGTCTTCAGCGGCATACTCACAGGAATTCCGTCGGTTTCCAGGGCATTCTTAATCGCCTCTGCCAGGTCACCGATGGACCGAAGTAAAATCACAATGTCGCTGTATTTTACTCCCCGTAATTCTCCGGATTCCTTATCCGTAACCCGGAATTTCTCTCTTTCCATTTTACGAATGGTTGACGCAATGAGCCAGGCTTCTCCCTCCCGCGCACTGAGGGACTCCTCCGTTTCTCCGCTTTCTTCCGTTTCGTTTACGGTGTCGGCGCAGGAAAATTTTTGTTCCACTTCATCTTTGTCCAGCAGAAGAAGTTCCATCCGAAAACTCTGATGTTCCACAGCCTGATAAGTTGCGCCCGGATAGAGTCTTGCGTTATCATCATAAGAAATGCCGGCAATATCTCTGGTCATTATATTTTCAAAAACATCATTGACACTTTGTAACACTTCTTCCCGGCTACGGAAATTCTGATTTAAATCAATATGAACGCCTGCGTTCTGTAGTTGCTCTTCGCCCTGCGGTTCTGCACTCTGCGGTTGCTCTGCAAACTGCATTCTTTCAGTGCTTTGAATTGGTTCGGTTTTCTGTAGTTGCTCTTCGCCCTGCTGCTCTGCCTCCTCTGCAATGCAGGCATCATAATGCTCGTATTTTTGAATGAAGATTTCCGGACAGGCCTGACGGAAACGGTAAATGCTCTGCTTCACATCCCCCACCATGAAATAATTATTGTCACGGCTTACGCTTTGCAGAATATATTCCTGAACATAATTGCTATCCTGATATTCGTCCACCATAACCTCTGCGAAATAATCCTGATATTCCCTTGCAACCTTGGAAGGAAGAATAGTTCCGTCCTCTCTTTTCTCCACCAGAATCTGAAGTGCAAAATGCTCCATATCGGAAAAATCAATCACATTTTTCTCCCGCTTTTTCATCGCAAACAAATCCGCAAATTCCTTTGCCAGTGCAATCAGTTTTCCGGCATAAGGTGCAATATACTGTTGTTCTTCCAGAATCTGTTCTATGGTTTTGGCAAAAAACTTCTCCTTAAGCGTATCAAAACGCTTCTTCACATTTTCCTTAACCTTTTTTGCCTCTTCCACCAGTTCTTCATCTGCCGTACCTTTTTTCACCTTACTTAAACCGACAATTTCCAAGGCGTGAAGAATCCGGTATTTTTCTTCATATGTTTCCTTCGCCCGAAACAAATCCATTGCATCTTTCATACTTATAAACCAGGATTCATAAGGCGCCGGTCCGTCCGGTTGACGGCAAATGTCCAATCCTTTCTGAATTTCTCCCAGAATTGCTCCGGCCATGAAGTTACTGATTCGCAACAATTCGGAAAACCATGGGGATTTCTCCAATTCTTCCTCCTTGCAGACCTGATAATCCCTTGCCGCCGACTCATACCATTGTTCCGGAAAAGGATGACTCTCCGCATGAGAAAAAATCTTCAGAATATGGTCCAGCAGGTCTGCATTCCCTTTCTTGTCGCTGTAACATTCCACCAGTTTTCCAAATTCCGGATCATCCCCTGCTACAAGTTTTTGGAAATGTGACTCCAGCACTTCTTTAGCTACATCCATCTTCAGCAGTTTGCCTTCCCCATCATCCATGGTGCGGAAACCGGGATCTAATCCGATTGCCGCAAAATTATTACGAATCACAAACAGGCAGAAACTGTCTATGGTGGTAATCTGCGCATTATAAAGCAGGGTTTGCTGCCTGCGCATATTATGATCTTCCGGATGCTCGCTCAGATGCTGTATAATCAGTTTTCCGATACGTTCGCGCATTTCCGCTGCTGCCGCATTCGTAAATGTGACAATCAGCAAATGGTCGATATCCACCGGATGATCCGGATCGGCAATCAGACACTTAATCCGCTCCGTGAGTACCGCTGTTTTTCCGCTGCCTGCCGCTGCAGATACCAGCAGATTCCGGTTTCGGAATTCAATCACATTTTTCTGGCTTGATGTAAATTTCACTTTGGACATCTCATTCCTCTTTCTTCGCCGGCGATTTTCGTTCACCGGCATTTTCCGTTCGCCGGCATTTTCCGTTCGCCGGCGTTTTTCGTTCACCGGCATTTTTCGTTCGCCGGCATTTTTCGTTCACCGGCATTTTTCGTTCGCCGGCATTTTTCGTTCGCCGGCGTTTTCCGTCCGACCGGCGTTTTATTCTTCCGGCTTATTTTCCATGGTTTCTCCGTCGCTACGGTTTTTCTCCAGTATTTCTCCCATGACTGCAAGCACATCTTCCTTATTCATTTTCTGCTCCTCGGGTTGCCGGAAGCCACGGGTCTGCATATCAAATTCACAGATTTCCCGGAAATTGCAATAGGAACAGTTCTCTTTGGAACGGGGCGCAATCGCTTTGTTGCCGGTTCGGATGGCATTCCCCAGTTCTGCCACCTTCCAATTGGCATATCCCATAACGGTGGACAAATCGGCCGCGGAAATAGCATCATTGCCTCGTTTTGATAAGGTTCCATCTTTATTGCGCTCACAGTATATGACATCCGACGAATAACTGAGGCTGTCCTTTCGCCCGGCGTCGGTCACTTCATTTCCCGCATCCAGCATCCGGATAATTTCAGAATCCTCCTGATAAAGTCCGGACTGCCGCAGTTTTTTGCGAAGCCAAAGATCCAGGTCTTTTTCCGCCGCTTCTCTTGTAGACTCATCCCGCATCGGGTCAGTCACGGGATAATAAAACATGGCGGCCGGCACCACCTCCAGCGTGGAATCCTCTCCGCTTTTTGGCAGTTTTGCTTTCACTTTCTGCACCGCCTGATCCAGATAAATGACCAATTGTAGCTGCGTTCCCTGATAGAGTTGCAGCAAATCTATCTTTTTCTCACCGGATTTGTAATCCACCACTTTCACATACAGTTTATTCCCCTTCCGGCAGGTATCCAGGCGGTCAATTTTACCACGGATTTCCATATCTTCCGTATCCTCCGAATCAAGGGCCGTTTTTATTCGCCAGTCCTTCAGAGAAATCACATTTTTGAATTCCACCTCCACCGCATCCGGAGCAAATCCACCCTTCTTAATCTGGTACTGCAGTTGGAAAATGGTTCTTTCCAGAATTCGCTGCATCCGCATAATCCCGTAGGTCGTCTCACCATTCTGGTACAACACACTTTCCCGATAGTCGGCAGTTACATTTTGCAAAATTTCACGGAGCAAAGTCCGCCCGTCTTCTTCGGTAAATGTGCGCCAATCCATCTGCTTTTCCTTCAGTTTCAAGGAAAACAACTGAAGTACCTGATGAAAAATATTACCCATATCCATTGCCTCAAAGGCATAGCGTTCATTTTCTTTCAGATGCATGCCATACTCCAGAAAATGGGCGTATGCGCAGGTAGCAAATTGCTCCAATTTGCTGATACTGGTGGCCAGAACTGCTCCATAAATCTGCCGGCACACTGCTTTTCCAAGTCGCTTTGGTTCATATTGATAAAATGCGGCGTCCGTCAGGGAATTCACCAGTTCTTCATCCACACTCCGCAAATGATGATACAAGGCATAAAAATCGGCTTCTTCATCGGGAGGCAGCATATCGTCTGCATAGAGACGAAGCAATTCTGCCAGATAGCCTTCCGCATCCTTCGTGCCGCATATTCTGTCGCAGGTACCCGCTTCGCTGAAATCTTCCGTTTTCTTACCCGGAAACATTTCCTTTACGAGGTCAATCAGATAGGACGGACGAAGGGATTTCCCTTCTCCATCCATACGGGCATAGGAAAGATACAAATGCTCCTTTGGCTTGGTCATATTCATATAGAGATACAGACGCTGCATCTGCATTTTCTGTCTTGGAGACGGGGAAAGTTCATACCCCTCTTCCAGGAGATACTCCCTGTCAAAATCTGAAATAATACCGCCACCCGCATTGGCCTTTGGAATTATTCCATCGTTACAGCCCACAAAAAACAGGGCCTTAATATTCCCCAGACGGCTTCGCTCAATGTCGCCCAAAAGGACATAGTCCACTCCCTGAGGCAGTACGCCGATGGACAATTCCGTAAGTCCCGCTTCCAAAATACGGATATACTCCTCCAGGCTTACCTCTTCCCCCCGGAGTAGAGACGCCATCTGTTCCAGCAACTGCATCACATAGTGATATAACTGTCCATATTCCTTTTCCCGGGCGTAATCTCCCCGTTTTGCAAATTCCTCTCTTTGCTGCTCCAGACGCTCAAACATCTGATTTTTCACGATAAATTGGTATACCGCTTCCGTTTTGGCATCTGCCGTGGCAAGTTTTTCAATTTTCCGAACAGGCTCCAGAATATCCAGAACTTTTTGGCGAATCGCATCCACTGCTTCCAATGCATCCAAATCTTTCTTCATATATGCCGGGTAGCGCACAAATTTGCGTCCCCAGCGATTTTTCCCGCGAATTCCCAACGCCAACAAATAATTCTCCAGAAGATCAATCTCCTCCGGGGAAATTCCGGTAAAACCGCTTTTCAGAAAATGCATGATGCTCTCATAGGAGTAATCTTTTAATATTACCTGCAGACCACCTTTCAAAAACTCCGTAAACGGATTTAACAGTAATTTATGATTGTTATCGACAAATGCCGGAATTCCATATAATGAAAACATTTCCCTTCCATAAATGCCATATTGTTCCAAATCCCCGCACACAACGGCAATATCACGATAGGAATACTGTTGTTCCTTTATGAGTTTGCGGATTTCCAGACAAACTTTTCGCATTTCCTCCCGCGGCGTATCCGCTACGAAGAAACCGATTTCATTTTCCGTTCCGGTCTGCTCAGCCATCCCTTTCTCACCCACATCCGCAGCATCAAAAGCATTACCGCACAAACCGATATTCTTAGTTCCGGCAGTCACTTTATGGGAATCCGTTCCGGCCTGCTTTTCTTCCAACGACGGTGAACCGGGCAAATCCGGCTCATATACCGCCCCGTAATTACGGAAAATGTTTTCCTCCAGGAATGCCAGTTCCCGCGTTTTCCTAAGCCGCGCCACAGGCTTTTCTCCCAGCACTATATCCCGGCCGCGGGTCACATTTTCTTCTTTTGCCATTTTTTCCAGCGAAGCCATGGTTCTCCGGCTTAAATCAAAGAGGTCACTCTCCCCATCCTTTGTCATTACAACAATCACTTCTTCGCAAATCTGCAACAGGGTGCGAATAACCCGATTCTGCACCGGGGTAAATCCGGTAAACCCATCCAGAACAACAGCACTTCCGCGGAAATGCTTCGAAGATGGCAATGCCATGGCCAGTTGATCCATCGTCTCCTCCGTAGTCAGATATTTGTCTCCCAGATATTGCAAAAAAGCCTCATATAGTTTTTTCAGATCGGCCAATTTTCCCCGCAGGACCGGCTTGTCCTTTGCCGTCTGCATAATTTTCTCCACATCTTTTGGGGAAATGTTGTATTGCATGAATTCGGAAATTACCGATTTTACCTCATGGATATAACCCACCTTTCTCATGCTTCTGCCAATGATTGGAAGCTGTTCTTCCATATCCAGTGCCAGATGGCGCAAAATAAGGTTTTTCCCGGTATCATCAAGAAGAATCTGCTCCTTTTTTCCTACTTCTTCCATAACCCGGTAATACAGACGCCCAAAACTAAGAACATCAATGTTCATGATTCCCTTATTGGGATGCATGCACACAATGTCCTTCTGCACCTGCATGGTGAACTGATCCGGCACCAAAAATGTAAATTGCTTTTTTGGTTCCGCCATGGATTTTTCTATCATATCTTTTTGTAAATAGGTACTTTTCCCCGCACCGGATGCACCAATCACGAAACGAAGCGACATGTTATTTTCTCCCCGAATTTATCTTTGTATTGCTATATCTTTATATTGCTATATCTTTATATTGCTATATCTTTGTATTGTTATATCTTTGTATTGTTATATCTTTGTATTGTTATATCT
>JBJEMA010000060.1:3133-6736 GCA_051879435.1 Lachnospiraceae bacterium | reverse complement strand
TGTATTGTTATATCTTTGTATTGTTATATCTTTGTATTGTTATATCTTTGTATTGGTATGTCTTTGTATTGGTATATCATTATTTTAGCAAATCGCAATCCTTTTTTTCCGATGTTTGCAAGGAAATCCCCAAAGACCCTTTTCCCGATAAAACGAATTTTTTCCAGTCATACAAAAAAGAAAAAGGTCACCTTCCCCGGAATCAATCACGAGGACGACAACCTTTCGAATTTAACAATAATGATTACAGCATCTCCCGGAGGAGTTTATTGATGGTTCCCGGATCCGCTTTTCCCTGCGTCCGTTTCATGGTCTGCCCCACCAATGCGCCAAGCGCTTTTTCCTTTCCGGCATGATAATCGGCAACTGCCTGCGGATTAGCCGCAATGACTTCTTCCAAAATGGATTTGATTGCCCCCTCATCACTTTCCTGTTTCAGTCCGTTTTCTTCCACATATTTCACCGGGTCAATATCTTTTTCAAACATAATGGCAAAAATTTCTTTCGCCGTTGTCTGGTTAATTACTCTGTCATCAATCAGTTTAATGAGCGCTGCAAGATTTTTCGGAGAAATGGTCAAATCCGTTCCATCCTGATTTTTTTCCTTCAAAAGCCGCATGGATTCGCCCATCAGCCAGTTGGATACTTTTTTCGGCTGTGCCCCGAGAGCAACCGTTTCTTCGAAAACATCCGCCATGTGCTTGGTTTCCGTAATTATCTGGATATCATAATCCGGAATCTGATATTCTTCTTTGTAGCGTGCCATTTTCTCCGGACGGAATTCCGGCTGTTTCGCCCGGATTTCCTCCAGCCATGCATCGCTGATTGCAATCGGAATCAAATCAGGATCCGGGAAATAACGGTAATCCTGCGCATCCTCCTTGCTTCGCATCGCATAGGATTCCGCCTTGTTGTCATCCCATCTTCTTGTCTCCTGAATTACCGGTTTTCCGGCCTCCAAAAGATCAATCTGTCTTTCTCTTTCCCCATTAATTGCATGGGTGATGGAAGTAAAGGAGTTCAGATTTTTCATCTCAGTTCTGGTTCCAAACTGCGCAGCACCAACCTCGCGAACGGAAAGATTGACATCCGCACGCATGGATCCCTCCTGCAATTTACAGTCCGATGCGCCGAGATACTGGATAATCATGCGAAGTTTTTCCAGATATGCAATCACTTCCTCCGCACTACGCATATCCGGTTCCGATACAATCTCAATCAGAGGAACGCCGGAACGGTTGTAATCTACCAAAGACACATCATCCCAGTCATCATGCACCAGTTTCCCCGCATCTTCCTCCATATGAATTTCATGAATGCGGATATTCTTCGGTCCATTTTCCGTTTCAATCTCCACATATCCATTCCGGCAGATTGGCAGATATAACTGGGAAATCTGATAATTCTGCGGATTGTCCGGATAGAAATAATTCTTTCGGTCAAATTTACAATTCTGCGTAATCGTACAATTGGTAGCTATTCCTACTGCTGCTGCATACTCCACCACCTGTTTGTTTAGTACCGGCAGAGAACCCGGCATTCCGGTACAGACCGGACAGGTATGTGTGTTAGGTGCACCACCGAATTTTGTGGAGCATCCGCAGAAAATCTTGGTCTTCGTTGCCAGTTCCACATGAACCTCGAGTCCGATGACGGTTTCATATTGTTTTGCCATGCTACAGAGCCTCCTTTCCTGCTATCGCAAATTCGCCTCTTGCCTGCTCATAAGTATAAGCGGTCTGAAGCAAAACATTTTCCTTAAAGCAATCTCCGATTAACTGAAGCCCAATCGGCAGACCTTTGGAATCCAGTCCGCACGGCAGACAGATGCCCGGAAGTCCTGCCAGATTCACGGAAATGGTATAAATATCACCCAGATACATTTTCATTGGATCGGATAAACTTTCGCCCAGTTTCGGTGCTGTTGTCGGAGCCACAGGTCCGAGAATCACATCATATTTGGCGAAAGCCTCATCAAATGCCTTTTTAATCAGCGCCTTAACCTTTAACGCCTTTAAATAATATGCGTCATAATAGCCGGAGGAAAGAACAAAGGAACCAAGCATGATTCTCCGCTTAACCTCTTCGCCGAATCCTTCGGAACGGGATTTTTTGTACATGTTGTGAAGGCCATGGTACTCTTCGGTACGATAGCCGTATTTGATACCGTCAAAACGCTCCAGGTTAGAGCTCGCCTCCGCATCCGCAATGGTGTAATAAGCCGGAATCGCATATTCTACCAGGCTAAGGTCAAATTCTTCCACAATGGCACCTTTCGCCTTTAATACTTCCGCTGCTCCAAGCACCGCCTGCTTAACTTCCGGATCCAGTCCTTCGCCAAAGTAGTCTCTTGGAATTCCGATACGCATACCCTCCACATTTTCCACAAGGGATTTGGTAAATGCGGTATCCTCCCGTTTTACGGAGGTAGAATCCTTGGAATCAAAGGAGGCAATGGTTTCCAATATCGTAGCAACATCCGTAACATTCTTTCCCATAGGGCCAATCTGGTCCAGGGAAGAACCATATGCTACAAGGCCATAGCGGGAAACCGTTCCGTAGGTCGGTTTCATACCGACGATGCCACAATATCCCGCCGGCTGACGAATGGAGCCACCGGTATCGGAACCCAGCGCATAGAAACATTCATTGGCCGCTACGGCTGACGCCGAGCCACCGGAAGAGCCTCCCGGAACATGCTCTGAATTCCATGGATTGCGCGTTACGCCAAATGCGGAAGTCTCTGTTGTACTTCCCATGGCAAACTCATCCATATTGGTTTTTCCCAAAATGACGGCTCCGGTCTTTTCCAGATTAAGCACTGCTTCTGAAGTATAGGTCGGCACAAAATTATAGAGAATTTTTGATGCACATGTGGTGGTCAGGTCTTTGGTGCACATATTGTCTTTGATGGCAACCGGAACACCGGCCAAAGGTCCAGTAAGTTCTCCGGCATCTATTTTCGCCTGCACCTCATCTGCTTTTTTTAATGCATTTTCCTTATCCAGTGTAATGTAGCAATGAAAGGTATCTTCCTTTTCCTCTATCTGCTCATAAACGGCAAGTACGGCTTCGCGAACCGTCACTTCTTTGGCCTGAATCTTCTTTCCCAGTTCCACTGCGGATAATTTTAACAATTCGTTCAATGTGATACCTCCCTTCTAATCAAATGTCTTCGGAACCACAAACTGTCCCTCTTTTTCTTCCGGTGCATTCCGAAGAATGTTCTCCCTGTCATCTCCGTTGGTCACTTCGTCCTCCCGGAAGAAATTGTGAAAAGGATGAATATGGCTCATTGCTTCCACACCATCCGTATTCAATTGTCCCATCTGGTCAATATAATCCAGCATTTCCGCCAAATCTTTTTTTGCCTGCTCTTTTTGGGTATCATCCAGTTCCAATTTTGCAAGAATACCAACATATTCAATGGTTTCGTCGCTTATCACATTTGCCATATCCGGCTCCTTTCTGTTCATTCCATTTTACATTCCAAGAGACCTGCGCCACGCATCTTAGAATTTCTTCACTGCATTTTCCAAAGAAACCATGCCACGCATCCCGGGATTCGCTTTCACAATGGATTAATCTCTGATTTTAATATGC
>JBJEMA010000060.1:0-3033 GCA_051879435.1 Lachnospiraceae bacterium | reverse complement strand
GCCACGCATCCCGGGATTCGCTTTCACAATGGATTAATCTCTGATTTTAATATGCACTTCCCGAAGCTGCATTTCGGTAACTTCGTTTGGTGCGCCGCACATAAGATCCTGCGCTGTTCCGCTCATTGGGAACGGAATAATCTCACGAATATTCTCTTCGTTACGAAGAAGCATAATCATTCGGTCAACGCCCGGTGCCATACCTGCATGTGGAGGAGCACCAAACTGGAATGCATTGTAAAGTGCGCCAAATTTGTTCTTCAACACTTCTTCGTCATAGCCGGCAATTTCAAATGCTTTTACCATAATCTGCATATCGTGGTTACGAACCGCACCGGAGGAAAGTTCCACGCCGTTGCACACAATATCATACTGGTATGCCAGAATATCCAGCGGATCCTTGTTCATAAGTGCGTCCAGACCGCCCTGCGGCATAGAGAACGGATTGTGGGTAAATCCGATTTTCTTTTCTTCCTCATCATATTCATACATCGGAAAATCATTGATGTAGCAGAAACGATATGCATTCTTTTCCAAGAGATCAAGTTTTTCACCCAGTTCGGTACGAATCTGACCGGCATAAAGATTGGCCTTTGCTTCCTTGTCTGCAATAAAGAAAATGGTATCTCCTGCCTGCAATCCTGCTAATGCCTTGATTTCATCCTTTTTCTCATCCGGAATAAACTTATCAATCGGGCCCTTAAATGTCATATCATCCAGAACTTCCAGATAACCGAGACCGCCCATACCGATTCCCTGGGCAAATTTTAATAATTTCTCATGCTGCCCCTTGGAAAGTTTTGCATGCACATTGATCGCACGAACGGTCTTTCCAATAAATGGCTTGAAGGTACAGGTCTGGAAAATTTCGGTTACATCAATAATACGAAGCGGATTGCGAAGGTCCGGCTTATCCGTACCGAACTCCAACATAGCCTGCTTGTAAGAGTAAATCGGATAAGGCGCCTGTGTTACGGCATATCCTTCCGGCGCAAATTTTTCAAAAACTGCGGTAAGGACTTCTTCGCCGACCGCAAAAACATCTTCCTGCGTCGCAAAACTCATTTCAAAATCCAGCTGATAGAATTCTCCCGGGGAACGATCCGCTCTGGCATCTTCGTCACGGAAGCAAGGTGCAATCTGGAAATACTTATCAAATCCGGACACCATCAGCAACTGCTTATATTGCTGCGGGGCCTGCGGAAGTGCATAGAATTTGCCTTTGTATTTTCTGGAAGGAACGATGTAATCTCTTGCGCCTTCCGGAGAAGATGCACAAAGAATCGGTGTCTGGATTTCCAAAAAACCCATTTCCGTCATTTTCTGACGCAGATATGCAATCACATTGGAACGGAAAATCATGTTATCCTTCACTTTCTGGTTACGAAGATCAAGATAACGATATTTTAATCGAAGGTCTTCCCGGATTTCCTTGGAAGTCATGATTTCAAACGGAAGCTGCTTGTAAACCTTTCCGAGAATCGTAACGGTTGCGGCTTCCAATTCAATGGTTCCGGAAGGAATTTTCGGATTATAGGTATCCTCACTTCGCTTCTGCATATTTCCTTCAATGGAAACGCAATCCTCTTTATTGATACCGTCCAGCAGGGAAGTGTCACGCATTACCACCTGCAATACGCCGTACATATCCCGCAAATCCAGGAAGGATACGCCACCATGGTCCCGGATGTTTTCCACCCAGCCGGCAACGCGAAGGGTTTTGCCGATATCATTTTCACTCACCTGATTCAATGTTACGTCTCTGTAAATTGTACTCATTCTTTCCTACCTTTCTTATTCTTTGAATACTTTTTTATTTCATTGATACTTTGTTTCCGGTGTTTTTGCGAATTGCCTCCTGAAAATCTTTCTAAAATAAAAAAGTCCCAAAGTGCATGATGCACTTCGGGACGGATTATTGATTCAATCCGCGGTACCACCCGCATTGCCGACCTTTTCAGTCTGGCCACTCTTGCATGTAACGTATGCTTACGGATTATCCTGGCAAAAACGAATCTGTTTTTGTTTGAAAAGCAAATCTGCTTTCACAAATCATACACATCATTTCTATTTCAATAACCTGCTCCGGAGTGTTCCGCAATTCATCTCCTGCCGGTTGTGCTTTCAGCCTCTGACACAACCTCTCTGCTGCCACCCATGAATCCAGTCTCTTTCACTGCATTTCTCTTTGTTTCATTACCTAATAAAATAGCATAATACGAACCAATTTGCAATTGCCTCAATAATTTCTTTTTCATTTGCTTCTCCCCCTAATCAAATACAGAATTCCTTATCTCCGGGACAAATGAAATTGGTGAATAATCATTACAGTTATTCCCATAGGGATATATGACTTGAAGATTATACAATCCGCTTAACGGACTAAAGTCGCTGATTTCATTATTCATCACATTGATCCACTCCAGGCTTGTCAAACCACTCAGGGCACTAACATCATCAATATAGTTAAAGAGCAGGTTGAGCGTCTGAAGTTTTGTCATAGAACACAATGCCTCAATATCATAAATGGAATTCCATGCCAAATCCAGATACTCCAGTTCCGTCAGTTCACACAATAAACTAATGTCACTGATTTTATTATAACTCAGATCAAGATATGTCAATTCCCTTAATCCTTGCAATGCACTAATATCAGTTATATGGTTATTTCCCAAAGAAAGTCTTTGTATTCCTGTTAATCCGCCCAATACGCTGATATCGCTGATTTCATTCATAGTCAGATTCAGTTCCCTCAATTGCTTAAGATTTCCCAATGCACTGATTTCACTGATTTCATTTAATGCCAGACTTAGTTCCTTCAACTGCGTAAGATTTCCCAATGCACTGATATCGTATATCTGACAATCTTGCAAATAAAGATATTCCAGATTGGTCAAATTACTTAATTCACTGATAATCTCAAGTTGATTTTTTCCAAGTTCAAGATTGTTTAGATTCGTCAGACTGCTTAATGCACTGATATCCCTAATTTGGTTATAATACAAATCAAGATATTGCAGATTACTTAATTCG